>NZ_JANUYG010000002.1:0-615010 GCF_055700915.1 Gardnerella sp. c10Ua_31
GGGCGATATCCATTCTATTAACACCATACCCATGCGATATCAGCTTGTTGTCTGTAAGCCGTGATGTTCTAATAATGGGCGTAAATTTCAAGTTCAACTTCAAAACAAACGCACTTTCTAATAAATCATTTCCTACAATAAACTATAATTTATCTCACTTCTGCGGATTTAGGTATGTAATCGGATTCTGCGCCGACTGATTCAATTTCAATCTGATTATAGATTTCCCTAGATAAAAAGCTTCATTTTCATCAAGTGTAAATCCTTGTTCATATCTATCATCCACAAAAAATAATCTATTCGCCTTTTTTGGCTCAAGAATGATATCCTGCCTTGGAAGTCTGTCCTTTGCCTCTTTGCAAACAAACCACTTTGACGGCTTATATACCGCCACAATCAAAGAATTGTATACACCAAAAACATATTCAACGGTTTTTACTTTTTCTTTTGATACTCTCCAGATACCACGAACAGCATCATACAATACATTCTCATCCATGCATCTCCGATAAAGCCTATTTATTTTTATAACAAGAATTCTGTGCTTTATGTCTTTTTCTTCAAGTTCGACCGCGCCATTTATTCTTTCGTATTCATCAACCGATAATGCCTCTGCAGAATGATGCCCGGCAACAATATTAGTGAGGCCTGTGTCACTGACGTAATTAAATGCATTGATTAAAGACGCCTCTGACGCAAACGCCTCTTCTTCAGTAAGGTTTGAATTAATGATAATCTTTTCAACTTCAAGTCCAGCAGCCTTAATTTCTGATATTGTCTTAAGTTTCAGGTTCTCACTTTCAGAACTACCCAGGATTTTTTTCTCATGTTCAAATACTCTGTTTCCTGCGCCTTTTCCAATATAGAAGATTCGCTTACTACGTGGATCGATAAGTCCATACACATAATAATCTCCAAGTGAAAGAAGACTTTTCTCTGAAAATCTATCCATCGTTTTCTCCTAATGAGCAGTTTCCCATTATTCGTATACAACTAAAATACGACTTAACAAAATCCAATACAATCATCTTCATCTGTTGATATAGCATAACTCTACATCCGTTTTTCTCTGAAATATTAAAGTCAATCAGCGTTTTTATCATAAAAATCAACAAATTGCATGATGTACTTCAAATTGTAATTTCCCATTGCAATTTTTTACTCTTTTAACATTAACACTAATCATTGAGTGCAAAATATTACTATTCCCTCTTTATGCTTGACAACGTATACTGATTGTATCATAATCATTTTAAAAGGAGCTAATATTATGGCAACAAGTCCTACTCAAATTCGTATCGATAGTAATGTCAAAACAGAAGCAAATGAACTGTTTAGCGAACTCGGCATCGATATGTCAAGTGCCGTAAACATCTTCTTACGCCAATGCGTTTTGCATGGAGGACTTCCTTTTAAAGTAGAAATCCCAAAGTTCAATACTGAAACACTGGCGGCCATGCAAGAAGCCAAAAGAATTTCCAGAGACCCTAACGTACCATCGTATTCTTCTATGGAAGACCTTAAGAAAGCGCTGTTGCAAGACTGATGTACAACGTTAAGTTCACGAATGCTTATAAGAAAAGCTATAAGCGTATGGCTAAACGAGGAATCAATCTTTCTCTTTTGGATGAAGTAGTAGATAATCTAAGACAATGTATTCCACTTGACCCTAAATACAAAGACCATATACTCAAAGGAAAATTCAACGGTTTTCACGAATGCCACATCAAGCCAGACTGGTTACTTGTTTATCTGCTAGAGGATGATATTCTCACCCTCACACTTATCGATACTGGTAGCCACGCAGACCTCTTCAACCTGTAATCGTAAAAAATGTACGATTAACCAATATCCACAACCAAAGCCAAAAGTAAAACAAAAAACAAACCAAGACTTTTCACCGCACACATCGCTTATAAGCGAAATTTAATGGCAAAATCGATAATTTATAATTTATAACTGATAAAATAGCAAATTCATATCTAAAATCTCAAAAAACTCAGCTAATAAACTTAAAACATAACAAAATCAAGTCACAAAACTTACACAAAAACACTACTCATCTTGATATTCAAGCAAAGCATCAGTATCAATCGTTTTAATCTCAAACGTTTTTCTTGTTGAAACACAAAAATTATGCTTAATCATAAGATTTGCAAGCTTCACACCATCAACCAAAATAATATGATGATTGTCAGCGTAATCTTTAGCTTTCTGCGAAAACCTAGACGTTGTAACAAAAAGACCATGCCCTTGCTTACCAGCTAGCCGAAAACCACGCTTGATTAACACCATTCTTCTTTTTCAGTGCCTTATAATTCGGCCATATCCAACCCTCACCCCATTGATATGTTTTCACGATATGATACTCAATGCCGTATTTATCCAGTTCTTTAAGTCCTGTCTGCCAATGACCGCCAGATTTTAATCGGATATGATTATCCCAACTTTCTAAGTAAGATAAATTAACGTAAAATGAGTGAAAAATAGTCCGTCTACAACAGCAGTCATCTGCTTGGCTATATAAATTTAAGGAGGTTGTAATGAAGAAATCTGTGTATCAGGCTATACGATTATTCCTTTTTTCATTATTATTACCTCTTTTAGGACTAATCCTTAACTCACTTAGATTGTTTAATCCAGAAATTGTTTATGACTCACCTGTTTTATTTATCGGTATAGCTCACGTATTTGGTTTAACAACGCTTGTCCTTTACTCAATCATCGTCAATCAAAAAACACTCGAAAACTTAGGAGTTTGTAAAACCATTGCCATAGCGCTTATCGCACCAGCCATTGATTTATTGATATTACAAGAGTCTCCTCAACAATTGGGTAGTAGCTGGATTTACTTATACATTACGTATTTCTTAACCACTGAATGTATTCCAACTATAATTCCAATCATTGTTAAAGAGTTTTTACGAAGAAGAAACCAAAAGCATAAAGCCTAAAAATGCACCCACCTAATCCACACGTGACATCAATACGACAGTCTCCACGTGTGTCGGGTTATAACTATGGATTGAATTTGATATGTTGTGTAGGTGGTTTAGATGCCACAAATTACTGATACTATTTTCCTACATTTAAACTCATCATTTACACAACTTAAACATGTTGCTATTTTATTAACGCATTCACATTATTTATAAATTGATTCATGTTTTCCACAGCAATTTTTATTAATTCAGTTCTTTTATAATAACAATCTTCAAATACATAATATACTTTATTATCAATAACTTCTAATTTTATTCTACCATGTGCTATTGCATTTCTTATCTTATGTAGAATATATATAGTGTTTCCAAACTTTTCATCCCTACTTCTAATCGTACCATCTGATATTTTCTTTTTAACAAACAATGCCATTTGTGAACTATCATATTCAAAGTCATCTACGTTTAAAACAGAATATTTTATCGATTCTAGGTCAGTATCTTCCAACCTCAATGAAAAATTAATAATATATATAATTTTAAAGAACCATCGGAATTCTATCCATGAATCACTGTCTTCTTTTAATTCATCAATACTTTTCAATATTCGATCGATCATCTTAGCTTTTTTTGAATCTATAGCAATTTTATAATCTATGATTCTATCATTCAACTGAATTAGGTGAGTTAAAAAATTTGAAAATTCGGTTTCTATATCATAGATGCTTTTGACAAAATATCCTAGCTCATTCTTTGTAATATCTTTACCTAGATATTTATGTAACATTTCACAATACTTCGTTAATTCTTTTTCTGTAATTTCCGTTTTAGTAATTTCAAAGCAATCCTCATTATTAACTAAAAATTCTTTTAAAGCTTGAAATTCTCCACTCGAAAAGACCTTATTATTCATAGGATGTAGCTGATTATCAAGAGTATATTTTCGCTTTCCTTTATATTTAACTTCCATAAAATATGGAATTTCTTCACTTAATTTAATATAGGTATGTTTGTAGGCAATAGATTTTGTCATTTGATTTAAGTATAGTTTTCCTATTAATTCATGACAAAGTGGTTCTATAACCAATCCCTTGCTTTTTAAAATCCCCTTATCTTTATTGAATGCAAAATAATATGGAATTGGGCCGTTCTCTCCATAACTCATAAAACATCCGTACTGCATATGTGCAAATGAATTTCTTAAAATTTTTCTACTATCCCATAATGACTTAGGTTTATATTTTAATTCTGATTCATTAAATTCATAATAAAACGTGTCATCAACAGTTATTTTAAATCTGTCTTCAATTTCTTTAATCGTTTCTCCATATTTATTCTTAATACTAGCAATATAATTTTTAGAATCAAAAGTATCTTTTAAATAATCTTTTTCTAATTTTTCTTTGTTAAACAACATCACACAAGAATCTAAAAAAATTCGAAATCTGAATAAATCTACTAAATTCATATCTATTTTGTTTGTGCAAATATCCTGCTTAATTTTATCGATATCAAAATTATATTTATAATAATCCTCATATTTTTTTATTTGTATCACATTATTCAAAAGATAATTAGTCAAAATTTGTACCCCCCTCCGACCAACTTTTAATTTGTTATATATTATACATGCTCATCACTTATACTATACAAAAAAGAGAGACACAGAACTATGTAAAGAAGGCAATCCTACATAGGTCTATGACTCTCTTACTTTTTAATATTGATAACTTGCCCTGTTTTCAGCTTTAACTCTAAACTAGCATCTTTCGCTCGTACTTCATCAACTAGCATCCATCGTATGGATGTTTTCCTTTTCAAAGTAAATAGCAACTTGTTTAGCCTTTAGCTCACGAGCGTATTGTAAGCAATCTAAAGTATTTCTGGCAAAGCGTGAAATAGATTTAGCAATCACTAGATCTATATACCTTGCTTTACACTCTTCAATCATTCGATTAAACTCTCACCGATTCTTCATGTTAGTCCCAGAAATACCTTCATCTGCATAAATATCTACTAAGTATATAGAATTAATTAGTAACATCCATATGCTGTCCCTTTCACGGGAATTCTGCAGCAAAAACTAGGACTTTTTTGGACTTCTATTGTAATTACTTTTATAGTTACTTTTGAATAAACCACCCCGGGTGCAAGTGGGTGCACCTTTTAACGTTAACATCCTGTGCACTCGACCCTACACCATTGACATGTTCCCTCATACAGCAAAATCACGCTCAAAAACCGCGAGAACCCAGCTTAAAGCTGCTTCGCATTAAACCTTTTAACGATAGCCCTCGCAAACCCCTGCTACACAAGGGCAAAATTGCACCCACCTATTAAGCCCTAGACATCAATACGACAGTCTCGACGTGGATTGAGAGAACTCCAAGTATAGTTACACTTTTTTGAGTGCACACTATTGATAGTGGGTGCACTTTTTAACGATAGGAAAAGCTATCGTTAAAAGGTTTAAGATTGGCTTGATAACTTGGTTTTTAAGCATAAAAACAGCTTAGAGAGGATTCCCCCTAGGCTGAGTTTTGTAACATTTCAAATGCTCACATTCTTTTGACTTTTACGATGCCCTTTCAACATCCACACTAATCTCTGATTTAAAAGTTATACTGAACCTGTCCTCGTAAACTTTTATTTTCTTGATGTACTTTCTTACCAGCTTCTCGTCATACTCACTAATATCATGACACTCACTTTTCAGAAAATCTTCCATTTCTCTGATTCGTCTTTTAGCATCTTCTTGACCTGCTTTTTCTATAAGAAGCTGCTGTTTCTTAACTTTCAGTTCATCAATCTCGTTGACAGTTTTCGTATATAGTTTCATCACGTGTTGGATACAATGAAACCTTAGCTTTGAACTCTGAAACTTTAGCCTTGAATTCTGAAACCTTTTTAGGCATCAAAAAAGACGATATTACTACCGCCTTAATTATTTACACATAACGTATTTAGATTTCTATTTCATAGAAACTTGATCCTTGCTAAGCTCTACAAACTGGGATTTGTTGTAGTTATCTCCCATTTTCTTTAATTCCATATGTAATACACAAGCAAATACTATCTCAATAATACATGCCACAACAGCAACCGTTGTGCCGTTTAATGCACATCCTAAAATCAAGGAAATCATCGGAATGGAAATTGCAGCAACCGTATATCCCTTTGATTGATACAACCATGAATAGGGAAATAAATGTGCTCCAAACACCATAGCGTATACCATAATCATCTTTTCCGGAACCGCACTAAACACCCACATAACGATTAATAAATAAATCATTTGATTTAAGGTGAAAATGAAGCCTAATTGTCCAAGTGGATTTTGTTTTGAAAAGATATCAACCTTTATAAGTTTACCAATGAACCAAGCCAGCGGTAATAATGGGCATGAACAGCAAAATACCAATAAATTTTTCATATCCACATTGATATCTAAAACTGACACAAGTACTATCAGAAACCATATAATCACCGATGCCATGATAAATGGCAATCCTTTTTTCTGCTGAATTGCAATTTCTTTTCTTAATTCATCCACCATTTTCTCCTCCAGAAATTCAAATTTACCTACACTGCCTTAATCTTATAATTTATCAATTCAATAAACGATATCACAGTCACTCCTATCATCGGAAACCCATAGGGACTAAATAGGAAACCGAAATGGCAGTGTGGGCGTCTATACAAGCGGGAGGGTCATTTTGCTTTCGCTTCAGCATATCTATCTTTGCCCCACCAATTTGGCATGAGCTCCTTCAATGTGACAGTCTTCCGCTGTTCAAAGTCCTCCATAATCTCCATTTTTTCATTTTCTTCATTCAATTGATAAAAGAACTCTCTACACGCCCCACAAGGCATACCGCTTCCCGCGCCATAAGGTGCCTTGTCGCGGAATGCGATGAAGCGCTTCACCTTCGTCTGTCCGCTATTCACATACATATTAAGAGCGGCTACGCGCTCTGCGCACAAATTAAGAACCCCACTGCAGCTCTCAATGCAGAAACCCGTGAAAATTTCTCCGTTTTCAGCTTCTATTGCACATACAACATGATGTGCGTAAACGAATGGAGAAACTTCCTCCGGATGAAATTGTGTCTTCACCTTTTCATACATTGTATCCCAAATATCCATATATTCCTTTTCTCCTAAAATACCTGAATTTATCGCATAGGCCTTCCTATTTGAATATAGTTTTCTGGTATACGAAACTCTTCTTGAGACACCGCCACTGTTTCCCAATGATACGACGCAGCTTATTGTAATTTTTTAATTGATTCACTTTCAGACAGTATCCTCATTTGTTCAATAGCTATTGCATTTAATTTCTCCAATCTTTCAGATTGACTCATACCTTCATTTATAAATACAGCATTAAGATTCTCAAGATTAGAAAGGCAAACAAGCTGAGATATATCTGCATAATCTCTAATATTGCCTTTTAAATCCGGATTTTCATCACGCCACTCTTTAGCTGTTATTCCAAATAAAGAAACATTAAGAATATCCGCTTCATTTGCATAAATAAAATTGATTTTTTCTTTTGAAAGTTTATCTGGTACAAGTTTGTTCTTAATGGCATTTGTGTGAATTCTATAATTGATTTTTGCCAAATTTCTTTTAATATCCCATCCTAGCTTCTTCTGTTCTTCTTCCTTTAGACGTTCAAATTCTTTGATTAAATATAATTTAAAGTATGGCGATACCCAAGAAGCAAACTCAAACGCTATATCTTTATGAGCATAAGTTCCACCATATCTTCCCGCTCTAGCAACAATACCGACAGAATTGGTTTTCCACACCCATTGCTTAACAGATAATATAAAACGGTTAAGTCCTGCTTCATTTTTAATTCCCTCGAATTCGGTGGAATTAAAATTCGTGTTATACATTTCTTCCCAAATACCTAGAAACTCTATCGTATTCTTATTCCTAAGCCACTTTTCAATCAAAGCAGAACCGTTATCAATATTTCTAACCATATCCGTTAAAGAAATATAATCTCTATTGTCAATGGCAATAATGCTGATTTCTGAACCTTCAACATTTATTTTAGACACGTAATCACCTCTCAATCATCCAACTTCACACATTTAGCAAATCATAGAAAGTCCGCTCATCTATGATTTCTATATCTTGACCCTCAAGCTTGAGCTTTTCTGCTTTTTTATGCTTTGATGACTTTTCACCTTTAAGAATTGCATTGTAGTCATTGTCACCAAGGATCAGATAGTTCGTCTGCTTATTCACGCTATTATCTAAGACACCGCCGAGATTCACTACAATCTGCATCGCATCTTTGCGAAGCATTTTCTCAAGCTTACCAGTGAAAACCACATGTCGATTATAGAAAAATCCATCTTCATCAATGACCGCTTCAGTAGGCTTAATGGCTTTGATATCTATTCCTTTGCCGCCGTGGCTTTCGCCGGCGATCCATAAATCTTCAATAGCGAGATTCTTCTCAGCCATACTAGCTTTTACAGCATCATATAGTTCTTTCGTTGATGTGCAGTCTGATAAAGCACGGTGTTCATTATTGTGTAAGCCTAAGTAGTCAGTTAAATCGGAGAGTCTGTGATGCTTCAACTCAGGATACAGTTTACGAGCAAATTGCATCGTATCCATATACTGATTAGACAATTGTTCCTTAAAGCCTTCATTCAAAAAACGCATATCAAAAGAGGTGTTATGACCAAGGATAATGTCATCACCTATGAACGAGAGTACATCCGTTTTAACACTGTCTATAGATGGCATACCTTCCAGCATGTCATTAGTTATTCCTGTTAATGCTGTAATAAAATCGTCTATGTCAAAGTTTGGTTTAATCAACTGGTCATAACGATCTACAATTTCATTGTTCCTGACCCTTAAAATACCAATTTCAATAATTTCATCGTAATACGCAGATAAGCCGGTCGTTTCGGTATCCAGCACACAGTAATCATCAATGAGTTGCTTAGTGTAATTTGAGTTTGAATTGGACATAAAAAGCACCTCCTTCATCTATTGAAATCAGTCTAGCACTTATTATATCTTGAAAACTAAGTGCCTTAAGCATAAAAACAGGTCGATTGTAATAATTGACCGGCTGTTTTAACTATTTTTTATAAAGATTTTGTCAGCCTTTTTCGCGCAATTACTACCGTTAGTGTATCAGATTAACTATTAAAAAACTCAAGAATTAGATGCAATTATTTGTAGCATCATTTTAGATATTTCTTTTGGAGACGGGCGATTTTCCATTTGCATCCATTCGGAAAGAAGATTCCAAAGTGCACCGGCACTGACAAGCAGTGCAGCTTTCTTTTCAAAGATGCTATCGTACAAATTTTGATTTCCACGAACGGTGTCATAAATCACAGGTAAGGCCCGATTGAATTCTTCCAGCAGATAATAGAACAGATGATTCCGCTGCAAAAGACGCAAAAAGTTGATCTGTTTCTCCCAAAAGGTAAAAAACACTTCCACAATCTGCTCCAGTGTATAGTGCCTGTCTTTTTGAAAATAAGTAATGTAGTCCTCACATCTTTCTAAGAAGCATTGCTGTAATACCTGCTCCTTCGAATCAAAGATCCGATAAAAAGTTCTCCTTGATAAAAGCGCATGTTCGGCGATTTCTGTTACGGTAATACGAGCGTAGTCTTTTTGGCTCATAAGATCCAACAAGGACTGCATCAACCATTGACGGGATTGCTCAGCGATGGGATTCTTTTCCTTTTCTACCAAACTCATTTTGGTCCTCCTGTCACACTTTTTCGGGATTGTAGCACTTGAACTTCTTCCATTAACAATCATGTCTTTTTGAATATAATATAAATTAGAAAGTGACACAAGTGAGACAGATAAAGGAGGCTCAATTTTATGAATACAATAAATACGATTGTTTGGCTGTTCCCGGTTATTTTTATGCTGCATGACTTCGAGGAGATTATTTTTGTGGAGGCATGGAAACGGAAATATAAAAGAAAAATACAAACAACAAAAATGAAGAAGATTCCATTTGCCGATTTGGGAAGCACCCCGTCATTTTCCATTGGTGTATTGATTGAATTTTTCATTATTTCAGCTTTATCGCTCTCTGCTTGTATCTTTGATTGGTACTTTTTGTGGCTGGGATTATTTTTTGGATTTACCATTCACCTGATTGTGCATTGTATGTTGGCGTCGCAATTTAAAGGCTATGTACCCGGAGTGGTCACAGCAGTCCCGTTACTTCCGTTTTGCTTTTATATCCTTTGGGTCTCAAATGAATTCCTTTCTTTTACCACAGCTCAATTATGGATCAGTTGTGTAGTAGGCGCTATTTTGATGCTCTTAATGGTGGCTGTTTTGCATAGATGTATGAAATCGTTTGAAACTTTTATCAAGAAGTGGGAAGTTTAATTACCCACAAATAGCAAATTTTTAAGGAGGTCTTTTGCATGGAGTTGGAATTTAAACAAGGTATGTATCACCTAAATCCTGATCCTAATTTTAACTTTCAGCTTAACCGTGTCATTCTTTGGGATGGAGGGAATTTAAACGATGTGATGCAGGCTGCCAAAAGGATTACAGACAGCACAAGCTGGAAACAGGAAATGATTTACCTTGGGGATCATGCACTCTCTCAAAACAGAATCCCTCAGGCAATTGCATATTACCAGATGAGCGAATTTTTTGATGGAAATACTGGCAACAAGGAATACTATATAAAAGCCACAGGACTGTTTTATGAGTATTACCATTCTTATTTCGATGAGAGACGTGTCCAGAAAATTCAAGTTCCATATGAAGATGTTATGCTGCCAATCATGGTTGCAAAAACTCAAAAACAATGTAAGGGCACCATTCTTTTACACGGTGGCAACGATTCATGCTTTGAGGAAATGTTTTTGCCGATGTTATATCTTTCTGAACACGGGTATGATGTATATCTATTTGAAGGTCCTGGACAAGGCAACGTTCTTCGTGTTCAAGGTAAACACTTTACATATGCTTGGGAACGTCCGGTCAAAGCAATATTAGATTTCTTTCACTTGAATGACGTCATTATTATTGGTGTTTCTTTGGGAGCTATGCTGGCCCTGCGTGCTGCTGCACTTGACAAGAGAATTACAAGGGCTGTATCTTGGTCTGTTTTTCCGGACTTTCTTGACGTGGTTCTCGACCAAATACCAAAAAAGGTAGCCGGTATCGTTCGGTTTATGTTGAAACATAATCTTCGCATCGTTCTCAGCCCTATTCTTTGCATGATGAAATTGATACGGAAGAATGACCCATTATTTCAATGGGGTGTCAATCATGGAATGTACGCCTATGGAGCTGACAGCATTTATGATTATCTGAAGAAAGTGAGTAAATATCAGATTATGGATGTGGCCTCCATGATTGAACAAGATGTATTGATTCTTGGTGCCAACCAAGACCACCTCGTTGATTACCGAATGATCAGCAAAGAAATCAACGCACTTACCAATGCGAACTCTCTCACATTTCGCCTTTTTACTGAAAAAGAAAATGCGGGAAATCATTGCAATTTAGGAAACGCCAAACTGGCTTTAGATGTGATACTGCAATGGTTGACATTTTTAAAACAGCGTGATTTAGAAGTTAGGAAGAATTGAATTCATTTCAAGAATCTCATGTACATCTATCCTATTATACTCAACGTGTAACTCTTTTAACAGCAAAAAAGCACGTCAGCAGCTTGCTGATATGCTTTTATTTTGCCTTCTAACATTTCCTATAAGCTTAACGCTTTAATTCTGTTTTGCTCCCATCAAGGAAAGTAAACTCAACCTTTCCATCTTTATGCACGCATAGATAGTCAACCATGCTAAGCCAGACGTTTTCATCGAACGCTGTTAACAAGTCCTGCTTTTTCAAGCCATCAATAAAATATTCAACCTCATCACGCCTCGCTTGCTTTTCAACAATACGAGCTTTAACTTCCTTAAGCCTCGACTCTACAGTATTAAACCTGTTCACTAAACTCGCATATTTTTTCTCACACATATGCTACGGTACATTTCCTTCTGCATAAATTTTCCCACTTCACAGCCTGGGTGCAAAGTGGGTGCACTTTTTAACGTTAACATCCTGTGCACTCGACCCTACACCGTTGACATGTTCCCTCAAACAGCAAAATCGCACTCAAAAACCGCAAGAACCCAGCTTAAAACTGCCACGCATTAAACCTTTTAACGATAGCCCTCGCTAAGCCTTGCTACACAAGGGCAAATTTGCACCCACCTAATCAGCCTTTGACATCAATACGACACTCTCCACGTGAGATTTTTAGGCTATTTCCAAACTAGACAATATACTTATAAAAGTATTTATTTTAATAGCATTACATCTATAGTATTTAGACTGATTATGTGAATCTTAATTAGGCTATTTATGATTTCATTATCTTATTTCATTTACTCTATCTGCAGCTGGATCCACTTCAAAGCAATGATCTGGGTTTCGCTTGCACTGCAAAGCAGGCACTTTTTTTGTAACCTTACGTTTTGTTTTTCCATCAGGATATGTTGTATTTCTCCATTCTACAGCCTTATTGAAATATTTCATTGTGCCACCACATATAGGGCATTTGTCAATATGAATTTTTTCTATCGTAAGTTTTCTTCCAAGACCACTAATTGCATAATTAAAGAATAGCGGGTGCCTAATTTCTCTTTTAGTAATATTTCTTAACCGTGCAATAATTGCCAAAAGTATAATTACTATAACTAAGATCCCCAAATATATAATAACTAAGATCCCCAAATATATAATATTATTGTTTGCATTTATTTGAATACTTTTATTGGTAAATAAATTAATTAAAGGTTCAGATAGTTTATAAAAAGATTCAAATAGTTTATAAAACGGGAAAATTCCTATCAGGGAAATGAAGATTCCCATCCATGATAGAATTGCCATTGTTATAGGGCTTCTCCAAACAGGTTCAGTCGTATATGTAGCAGTCTTTCCCGATGAACTCCCATTAAAATCTGTATTGTTTCCTGAAACAATATTAGTAGGTCCATTAAAAACATTACCTGAAACAGTGTTAATATTTGACTTAGAAAATTTATCCCTCATATATTTTCTCCTATGATTTTCATCTTTTCGAGCTATATTTTTTCTTCTTTCTTATAATAGTTCCGTCCTCTCCAACTTCCACATTACTCCGAGCCGCCATCTCAAGCTCAACCGCTTCAAACTTCTCTTTAGAAATAATGCCTGCATGATGATCTGTATTCAAATACTGACAATCCGCATTTCCCGGAACAGCAATCGCCACATCGCCTGTATATTTACGCCTAGTCAAAGTGCTCTCAACAGCCCGTTTACTCCAAATATCTTTTCCCTTTGGAGACTTAACACCTCTACTTTTTAACCTTTTAATAATACCGCCGATACTTAATCCTTTTAAATACCAGTCAAAAATATCTCTTACCACTTGTGCTTGGTCTTCATCAATAATAAGCATGCCATGCTTATCTTTTTTATAACCATAACAAGCCCTGCTATAAAGACCTGATGTGCCATCTTCTGCCCTACGTCTTAATCCCCAAACAATATTCTCGCTACGCCAATCATTCTCTGCTTGACTACAAGCTTGAACCACACTGATTAAAAGTTCATCATCGACAGTTTCCGTATCAATCTTATCTGTCTCAAAAATAATTCTCGTGCCACATGATCGAATCTTTCTAATAGCCTCTAATCCTTCTTTCGTATCACGACCAAAACGGCTCACACTTTTAGTAAGAATAATATCAATATTACCTTTCTCGCATTCTTCAATCATTCGATTAAACTCGTTTCTTGAAGATCCAACCTTAGCTGAAGCAACATCAAGAAAAATATCAGCAACAAACCAACTCATGTGAGAAGCAGCAAGACGAGTAAGACCAGACACCTGAACAGCAAGACTATCCAACTGCTCTTTACGATTTGTGCTCACACGAGCATAAACCCCAACCGCATAATCCTTAATTACACGCTGAGGATGGATGACTATCACATCTTTATTTAGCTCATCTATCTTATCCATAGCCATCTCTCCTTATTATTAGACTAACGAAACTTAGATTTCTTCTCCATGATAATTAGCCTAAACCTTATTTTCCCACTTCACCACCCTGGGTGCAAAGTGGGTGCACTTTTTAACGTTATCCATCCTGTGCACTCGACCCTAGAGCGTCGACATGTTTCCTCAAACAGCCAAACTGCGCCCAAAAACCGCGCCAAGCCAGCTTACAGCCGCCACACGCTAAACCTTTTAACGATAGCCCTCGCTAAACCCTGCTACATAAGGGCAAAAATGCACCCACCTAATCAGCCCTTGACATCAATACGACACTCTCAACGTGATGAGTGTTGGGATATATGTCGAACGCGCGCAAAGACTGAACGCTGTAGCCAAGCTCCCTAAACGTGCCAACATCGCGAGCAAGACTAGTCGGATCGCAAGCAACATACACAACAGCTCTTGCTCCAGACTTCGCAATCTGCTTACAAACTTGAGCTTTAGCACCAGCGCGCGGAGGATCTAACACAACAACATCAGGATGCGCAAATCGGCGAACAATCTTAGACGACTTACTCGCCTTAAACACCTGCGATTCAAGCGTTTGCGCAACATCGCCTTGCAAAGCTTCAACAATATCTCTGCTAAGACCTGCGCGCCCAATGTTTCGCCTTGCATTCTTTACAGCAATCGGCGCACCTTCAATACTAAGCACGCGCGCTGGCTCTGCAGAACCAGAATCGCCAGCAGAACTAGATAAATTCCCGCCAACATTAGCCAAAGTCGCAAGCGGAATCGTAAACAAACCGGATCCAGAATACAAATCCCACAAAACCGTATTCTTACTACGCCCCCCAAGCGCAGAACGGACTAGTCCCAAAACGTAGCTCACCAAATGCTCTGGAGCTGCGCGATGAATCTGCCAAAAACCGCGCGCGTCAACATCGTAATCAAAAGTACGCGCACGCGATGAATCGCAAGCAGCCACAACGCGCACGCGCTCGCGCAACAAAGCCGATCCTGCAACCAACTCATCATTTACTATAAGCGCATAATTTTCGCCAATCGCATCAAGAAGCGCAGCCTTGTCATTAAAATCCAAACCCTCAACCCGAGGCTCTGGAACAGCAAGACGAATTTGCGCATTTGGCGAGAAAGAACGATTCCACAAGTCCAAAGAATCCGCAACAGCTAAAACCGCGCGCGACGCAAGTGGCATAGTATCAATCGCAATGCGATCATGCGACTCGCGCTTACGCATAGACAATCGCCCTTCATCATCCGCAACCAACTCCATGCGCGTACGCCAATTAAATCCGTTAAGCTCCTCGTCCCCTGGAATGCGCTCAACACTAACATCGCTTTCCGCAACATCCATATGCGCTAAGCGCTGGAATTGATTGGCAATTACGGAAGCCTTCCAACGAATCTGACCAGGCAAAGAAACGTGAATTAAATCCGCGCCGCCAACTCCGCCGCCCTGAGCCAAAGGGCCAGCGAGCTTCCATTGCGGCTCCACACGATCCGCACTAGGCTCCAAAACTTCTACAACTTCGCCAGTAAAAAAGTGCGCTTTTGCACGCATCGGCTCATCCATACGCACAACAACCAGCTCACCAGGCAGCGCAAATCGCACGAATACAACGCGTCCGTCAAGATGACCTACGCATCTTCCTTGATCCGCATAACGCTCGATTCGCATCGTCACTTGCATGTACTACCCCTTAGTTCTGCTTCTCTTCACTTTGCTTTTCGCTAATCTGTTTTTCGTCAATCTGCTTTTCTTCGCGATAATTTTCTTCGCGATTTTTATGATGAAGACGCATAAACGGCGTTGCAATAATCAAGTAAGAAACCCAAATCGCGAGCGCCCAGAACGGCAATCCCATAAGCAATCGAACAGTGCCAAGCCACACAACGTGATTTGTCAAATATAATGGCACTTGTAAAACGAGTCGCAGCGCAAAAACGCCAATCCATAATCCAGTAACATACATGTACGCGCGCTTAAGTGGCTTATAATCAAGCCATTCGTGCAGCCAAGCGCCAAAATTTTCCGTAGGCATTTTGCGAATCGACTCAATCACAAGCCCAAGAGCTGGCACACGCGCAATCAGCGAAATCGCAAGAAGAACACCGTACACAGCGTTTGTAATAAAGCCCATCATGTAGTAGTCGCGCGCTTGATGACTCGTCCACACCCAAATAAGGCAGATTCCAACGGAAACAAGCCCACTTAGCGCGCCCATAATCGACTGACGTTGAATAAGTCGCGCCACCACTTGCAAAACTGCAAGAGCTGCAGACGCAATAACTGTTGTTTGTACGTTCCGCGTTACAACAAAGCAAATAACAAACAGCAAGCCTGGCAGCATGGATTCAATTACGCCACGAACTCCGCCAATGGAGTCAATCACAGAAAACGCTTTTTCTTCGGATCCAATGGAAGCTAAAGAGGCTAATCCTGAGCGTTTTTTGTTGCGCGCATTTTTTTCCAAGACAATATCCTTTGCTGCATGACTTTTGCTATTCGACTTTTGCTGTTTTATTTTACTAACGAACTTCGGAGAACATTGGACCGCGAGTTAGCGTAGTTTTGACTTCTACCTGCTGATCTGCGCCAAGTGGCCCCTTTGGACGGCCTGGAATTTCGCCAGAATCACCATTGTTAGAATCAACATTATCAGAACCACCATTGTCAGAATCTCTAGGAACCACAACATCATGCATTGGAATCATATCTCTTGGTGCTAATGGCTCGCTTCCGCGATCTACAACAATGTCACTAAACCACTTATTAAGCAAAACTGCTTCATCACTCGCCTTTTTTGAATCGCCAGCAACCGAAGAATCGCCAGCAACCGAAGAATCGCCAGCAGCTACACCAGAAAAGACTCCACGAAGCATCCAACGCGGGCCATCCACTCCAACAATTCGCGTATCTACAGTTTTATCTTCCACTTCAACTGGCAATATAATCTCTTTGCCAAAAACGCCATTCACTTCCCTGGCATCAGAATTTCCCTTAAGCAAATCCGCGCGAACTTCGCTCCAAATTCCTTCTGTTTTAGGAGCCGCAAACGCCTCAACTTCTACGCTAGAAGACCTATACGTAACTGTTATGCCAAGAACTTGGTTAGACTCGCGCTGCTTTTTTACGCGCAACTCTATTCCTTGCAAATACGGAATGCGAATAGCTCCGAAGTCAATATACGTACTTAAATCAGGAACCTTTTCGTCTGAAATATTCCAAGGTCCTCTAAGATTTCCTCGACCCAAATACGTGTCTGCGCTGTATCCGCCTTCAATAAGCTCGTTTAAGGCCGAATTTTGGGATTGCAAATCCGCAAGATTTCCAGCATTTTTACTATCAGCTTTAGCCTTGCGCTTCGACTTAAACCATCCCATAATTCCTCTTTTCTAACGGCCAATGCCACTTTTACTCAACTTCACCAGATTACCACAAGCAAAGCAAAATCACACATTGTATCTTATGCTTAGCGCAGCATGGTCCGACCAACGCGAATCGTAGCTTGGCGCGCGATCAATCACGAATCCGCAAGCAGTTTCCGCAAGCTCTGGAGTAGCAAATTGATAGTCTAAACGCCATCCAACATTGTTATCAAAAGCCTTGCCGCGCTGACTCCACCACGTGTATGGCCCTTGAATATTGCCAGCAAGCATTCGCATAACGTCTACAAATTCATACTCGTTAATCCAGCGGTCGATGTACGCGCGCTCCTCTGGCAAAAATCCAGCACTTTTCTCATTCGCTTTAGCGTTTTTAATATCAAAAGGGGTGTGTGCAATATTAAAGTCACCACACAAAATCGCCTGATTTCCGCCACTTGCAGCAATATCTCTAAGCTCCCCTAATCGCGTAAGCATAGTGTCTAAAAAGCGGAATTTTTGATGCATTTTCTGCGGATCGTCAACATTTCCAGCGTGAACATACACGCAAGCAACCGTAATATCATACCCTTCAGGCGTATGCACGTCGGTTTCTATCCAGCGGCCAGAATCCACATCTTCGCTTAAACAAGGCAAACCGTAACGCTGCTCTACAACTGGCAAAGACGTTACAAGCGCTACTCCAGCACGCCCTTTTATATTGCAAATCTGATTTGTAACGCAAAATTGGCCGTCATTTTGCACAGATTCATCTTGCACATATTCATTTTGCACAGATTCGCCACTTTTAGACGCATACAAATCCTTGATTTTGCTCATAATCGGGTCGATCGCATCTTGCGGAGCACGAACCTCTTGCATACACCACACATCTGGAGTGTGATTTTCCACCCAATCAAGCATCCCCTTGCGCTCGGCAGCACGAATACCATTCAAGTTTGAAGTTGTAATTGTAATCATAAAATCCACTCTAATCGAATATGCGTATTACAAATGCGTATTACAAAATAGCAAGTATTAAATGGAAGATATTAAATAACAAATATTAAATAACAAATATTTTAATCTTTGCACACAGCTTTGCTACAGATTTTCCACTACCTTGACGCAACAGAAAGCATCCAATTTGCACGATTTTCCGCTTCTTCGTTAGAAACACAAACCATAAGCACGGTATCATCGCCAGCAACCGAACCTAAAATCCCCTTTAACGGCTGTCTATCAATAACACTAGCAACATATTGAGCAGCACCCGAAGGAGTGTGAATTACAACAATATTATTAGCAAATCCAACTTCTGTAATAAGACCAGAAAGAGTTCTTGCAACTTGCTGATCAATCCTAACCGTATCCATTGCGTGACGGTTGCCAGTGCCATCTCCCAAGACGTACGCAATTCTGCCATCTGTAAGGCGAATTTTAACAGCATTTATCTCGTCTAAATCGCGACTCAGAGTTGCTTGAGTAACATCAAAACCATTACGAGCCAAAACAGAAGCAAGCTGCGATTGAGAAGTAATAACCTCGCTTAAAAGCGCCTGCTCAATCGCGTTTAATCGTGCAGCCTTGGTTGCAGGACGTTGCTTGCCAGCAGAGTCATTATCATCAAAATTCCCAAAATTCTTCTTTGCGTGAGTCATAGCTGGCAAACCTTTCTAAAAAAACTATTCCAATCTAATATACATGTATATATGCATAACTTTCCGTATATTTACCAAGATTGGCTAATATTTACTAATATTTATTGATCTTTATTAATATTTGCATATTGGATATAACGAATATACTGAATAAAAATCACAATAAAATCACAATAAAAATGCGGCCAAACAACTAAAGAATAGTTATTCAGCCGCATTAATCAAAAGCTAATTCACGATTTTACACGCGCAAAGTTGCATGCAAATCTTTAGCCGCTTTTGTAATAGCTTCTCGAACCGCTTCCATTTCTTCGCCAGAAAGCGTACGATCTGCAGCTCTAAACGTTACCGAATAAGCAAGAGAGCGCAAACCATCTGAAAGCTGCTCGCCTTCATAAACATCGAACAACTCTATAGACTCAAGCAAATCGCCAGAAGCTTTAACAATAGCTTTCTCTAAGTCGCTAGCACTCAAAGAAGAAGGAGCAACAAACGCAAAGTCCTGCTTAACAGGTGGGAATGTAGAAACAGGCTTTGCTTGAACAGGCTTAACTTGCATAGCATTAAACAATGCGCTCAAATCAAGCTCGAATGCTGCAGAATGCTTTGGCAAATCCAAATTCTCATTCACGCTAGGGTGAAGCTCGCCAACAATGCCAATTTCAACATCGTCACCGCCATCAACAGCAACAAACACTTTGGCAGTACGTCCTGGATGCCAAGAAGCAGGAGCATCGTTTGCACTAAGCTGACGAATCTTAAAATCAACGCCGATGCGCTTTCCTAAACGCTGAACAGCTTCTAGAGCATCGCTGTAGTCAACGTCTCGATGCGTACCAAGCCAACCAGTTTCTTCTGCTTTACCAGTAAAAAGCGCTGCAACGTGCAAAGGCTGCTTAGGCAAACCAGCATCCAAAGCTGCAAGTTGAGCATCCGTAGGGCGAACCGAGCCAGGCAAAGCAGGAATTGCAGGAGCATTAGGATCTGCAAAATACACGTGGCCAAGCTCATAAAGCGAAACATTGCTCAAACCGCGGCGAATATTTCTGCGAACAGTTCCAGCTAAAGTGGTAAGAACATTCCTGCGAAGCCAAGGACGATCACCAGCCAAAGGATTTGCGATTTTTACGCTAACTTCAGCAACAGAATCAACATCTTCGCGGAAAGCATCAAAATCTTCCTTACCAACAAACGGGTAGCTCAAAGATTCAACTAAGCCCATTTCTGCAAGCTCGTAAGCAATAGCTCTACGAGTTGCTTGTTCCTGCGTTAAACCAGTTTTGCCAGTAACAGGAACAGCTGGAACCTTAACAGGAATCTCATCGTAGCCAACCAAGCGCGCGATTTCTTCAACCAAATCGCATGGATCATTCAAGTCTGGGCGCCAAGTTGGAGGCAAAACAGAGAACGAACCATTTCCGCCGCCAGCAACCGAGCAACCAATATCCGTAAGAATATCGCTAATGCGGTTCAAATCAATGCTTAATCCAGAAACGCGCTCTACCTCGCTAGCTTTGAAAACAATAACGTTTCTATCAACAGTATTGTTTACGTCTGTAGGCGTATTAGAAGGCTCTCCAGAGCCAATCTCGCTAAGCATTGTAACAGCCATTTGCGCAGCTGCAGGCTGAAGCTGAGTATCTACTCCGCGCTCAAAGCGGCGAGAAGCCTCGGTTGGAAGCTTGTGTCTACGAGCTGTACGAGCAATAGAAACGGGATCAAAGTGTGCAGCTTCAACAAGAATATTCTTTGTTTCGCTCGTCACTTCTCCATACATTCCGCCCATTACGCCAGCAAGTCCAAGAACACGCGAACCGTGATTTCCCTTTGGAGAATCGCAAATAAGCAAGTCCTCAACGTTAAGCTCTCTATCTTTGCCATCTAAAGTTGTTAAATGCTCTCCAGCTTTAGCACGGCGAACAACAATAGGGCCTTCAATCTTATCTAAATCATAAGCGTGAAGAGGCTGACCTAAGTCGAGCATTACGTAATTTGTAACGTCTACTGCAAGAGATATTCCACGCATTCCAGCGCGAGTCAAACGCCTACGCATCCAATTAGGACTTGCAGCTTGTGGATTAAAGTTGCGAACTACACGCGCATAGTATCGATCGCATCCAACAACGCCATGAATAGGGTTTGTATCTTCAATGCTAACTTCAATATCTGTAGACGCGTTTTCAACAGAAACTTGACTTGCCTTATTATTAAGTTCCACCACTGGATCCGTGTATGCAGCACCAGTTGAATGGTGATATTCGCGCGCAACACCCCTGTAAGAGAACGCGTATCCGCGATCAGGAGTGATGTTAATCTCTAGCAAAGGCTTGTTTAAGTGAAGAAGCGACATTGCGTCATCTCCAGGCTTTAACGCCTCATATTCTGCTTTAGAGAATCCATATTCGCGAAGCAAAATAATGCCATCGTGACTATCTCCCAAACCAAGCTCGCGCTCGGACGCGCACATTCCATTAGAAATGTGGCCGTAAGTTTTGCGAGGCTCAATCTTAAAATCGCCAGGCAAAACAGCGCCAGGAAGAGTTACAACAACCTTTTCTCCAGCAGCCATATTTGGAGCGCCACAAATAATTCCACGAGGAACCTTATTGCCATTTTCATCTACCTCGTTGTATTTATCTCCAACATCAACATGGCACCAATTAATAACCTTGCCATTCTTTTGTGGCTCTGGAGTAGCATCAACAACGTAACCTACAACAATAGGACCTGTAACTTGAGAATCGTGAATCTCTTCTTCTTCCAAGCCAACTCGCACCAAATCTTTAGCAAGCTGACTATAAGTCAAACCTTCTGGCACTTCAACATGATCTTTAAGCCAGTCAATATCTACCATTGGCATGAGTTACTCTCCCATCACAAACTGTTCTGCGAAGCGCTTATCGCCTTCAACTAAATCGTGCATATCGTTAATATCGTGACGAAGCAGCAAAGTGCGCTCCAAGCCAACACCGAAAGCAAATCCCGTATAAACATCTGGGTCTAAGCCTGCAGACTTAAGAACGTTCGGGTTAACCATTCCGCAACCGCCCCATTCAATCCAACCTGGGCCACCCTTTTTATCTGGGAACCAAAGATCCAACTCCGCACTAGGCTCCGTAAATGGGAAGTAGCTTGGGCGCAAACGGCTTTTTGCATCTGGACCAAACATTGCAACAGCAAGGCGATCGAGCACGCCCTTTAAATCTGACATGCTTAAGTGCTTATCTACAGCTAAAGCTTCGCATTGATGGAAAACTGGCGTATGCGTTGCATCAAGCTCATCCGTGCGGAACACGCGACCTGGAGACGCAATGTATAGAGGAACGCCTCGCTCAATTAGCGCGCGAACCTGGTCGGAAGAAGTTTGCGTACGCAAAACCATGTTAGATCCAACAAATCCTGCAGCATCCTTTGCCTGATTTCCTTGCACGTAGAAAGTATCTTGCATTTGGCGAGCAGGATGATCTGGACCAAAGTTCAACGCGTCAAAATCAAACCACTCAGTTTCCACTTCTGGACCTGCAGAAATCTGCCAACCCATAGACACAAAAAAGTCTTCAAAATCTTCAATAATACGCGCTATCGGGTGGCGAGCGCCAAGCGGCTTACGATTTATTGGCAAAGTCATATCAACTGTTTCTTTTTGAAGCATATTTGCTTCTTCAACAGCTTTAATACGCTCTTGCGCAGCCGCAAATTCCCTACCAAAATCAGCACGCAAAACAGACATTACTTTGCCAGCTTCTTTCTTTTCTTCTACTGGAAGACTTCCAATAGCTTTGCTAGCAAGTGTCATTGCAGACTGAGCGCCAGCATACTTAGTTTTTGCCGCTTTTAGATCTTCCATTGTTTTAGCGGCTTGAACACAAGCAATGCCCTCTTTTACTACCTTTGTAATTGACTTTGCGTCAAATGGCTGACTCTTTGCCACAGCACCCTTCCTATCCGTGTATGCGTACTTTTGTGAAGCATTCAAAAACGTCTCAAATCCCCATTTTTCGCTCATGACTAGACATAGCCAAGCCCATTAGCATTACCGCTGCACTGGTTGCTAAGTTCATTGATTCCGCTTTTCCGTAGATTGGTATTACCGATATTTCGTCTACTTTATTTAAGACTTCTTGCGGCAATCCTCTGGCTTCGTTTCCAAATAATATTGCGGTATTAGACGGATTATTAGATGTATTATTAGACGCGATATTATGCGCATTAGACACATTATTAGACGCGATATTATGCGAATTTCTAAACGAATCTAAAACACTCGCAAACGACTTTGGTTTTTTATTTTCCGTTCCGTAAATATCTGCAGCAATCACTTTGATTTTTGCATTTTTTGCCCAATCAAACCATTCGTTTTCGCTCATTTTTACTACTGGCAAGTGGAATAACGATCCTGCACTAGATCGAACAAGCTTTGAGTTAAATCGACTTACGCAATCGTCAACAAAAACAACAGCATTGCATCCAGCTACGTCTGCAACGCGAATAATCGCCCCAGCGTTGCCTGGGTCTCTTACTTGCCAACATGATGCAATTAATATGTCTTTATTGTTGCAAGATTTAGCATCATCGACAACTTCTTTCTCAATCTCATCAATCTCACTAATCTCATCGATTTCGCTAATCTTGCCAATCTTATTAAATTCTTTACTAAATTCTTCGTCTAAAACCTTAGAATCGCAAAGTGCAACAATCCCCTGGCAATCCGTGCTGATTTTTCGCATAACTTCTGCTGTTGCAGGATGAACATAGCAATTATTCTTTAATGATTCGTCAACGATTTTAGCGATAACTTCTATAGGGCCACCACTACTAACGCTACTATATCTACGATTACTGCCACTATTAACAGCATCTTGCAAAACATAAATGTCTAAAATCGACTTATGCACGTACCGTACAGCTTCCCTAACGCTTTGCGGTCCTTCAACTAAAAAGCGCCCATCCACTCGCGATTTTGCACGACTTATTGCGCAAATACGCTTAACGCGATCGCTATGCGCGTTGTCTATTAACTCTTTTAACGGCATAATATCACTCTACTTTACATATAGTTACAACACGCGTAAATGTTGCAATACAAAACTACTCAACGAAACTACTCATGATGTTCCGACGAACTTTGAGTGGTATATCCTTCAGGTTCTAGTTGGAATGTTGTGTGCGAAACAGAAACTGGAAAATGCTCACGCAAACAATCTTGAAGCTGGCTTAAAATATCCGCACACTGCCCCATCGTCAAATCGCGCTCAACAACAACATGCGCCATAAAAATAGGCATTCCTGTAGAAACAGTGCTTGCATGCAAATCGTGAACAGCAAGAACGTGCGGAACGTGTTCAAGATGGTCACGAACTTTTTCTATATCCAATCCTTCTGGAGTTTGCTCAAGCAAAACTTTTACAGCATTTTTAAGCAAGTGCAACGCTCTAGGAATCATCAAAATTGCTATAATTCCGCCAGCTACAGCGTCGAAACCGCTCCAATTTGTAGCTATCATAACTAATGCAGAAACAACTACTGCTACAGAGCCTAAAGCATCGTTCATAACTTCCAAAAACGCTGCTCGCATATTCATATTGTCTTTAGATTGAGAAACAAGAATTATAAGCGAAGCAATATTTGCAAGAAGACCTAGAATACCAAAGAAAAGCAGCTGACTTACACCGTGAATTTCATTATGACTTGCGCCAAAAAGACGCATCCCCGACTCCACAATCGCATAAACGCCTACAAAAAGAAGCACAAGAGCGCCAGCTGCAGCAGTAATCACTTCTAGCCTTGCCCACCCCCAAGTGCGCTTTGCATTAGGCTTTTTGCGCATTAAAATCGCAGTAACCGTAGATGCAGCTAAAACGGAAATATCCGTTAGCATATGACCAGCATCAATCAGCAAAGAAATCGAATTAGTTAAAATAGATCCGATTACTTCTGCCAAAAACACAATTGACGTTAACGCTAGTGATAGCGAAAGCTTATGCTGATGCGCGTGACTTGCGCTAATAGCATCTTGCAAAGAAGCGGCATTAGTTCCAGAAGTACTTAAATCATTCTTCTCTAAGATTTCACTGGAAGAGTTTGACAAATGATGATTATTCACACAAATCTCCTATGTTCATACAAATAAGTATCTCGATATCGTTTCTCAATATCATTCCCAATATGCCTTATACGAAATGAACCCCAGCCTAAGCTAGGGTTCACGCATAAACATCTAAAGATTAATTATCTAAAAACTTATTCTATTATTACTATTCGACAATTAACGCGCCGAGATGATGGGAAGTTGATTCGGCAATCAAATCATCTTTGAAATTGCCATTATCCGCCGCGTCGATTATTTCCATAGCATCGTCAACAACATTTGATTTCAAAGCATTAATCCAATGAATACGCGAGTCTCTTCCAAACCAGCCCATTTGCTTGCGCGCAAGTCGCCTAGTTTTTTGCGCAATATCGTCAAATGCTTCATCTTCACTACAAACCCCATCTAAATAGTCCATTATTTGCTTGTATCCCAAAGCCCTTATAGCAGTAACACCAAGCTTTGAGCGAATCTCTTTAACTTCGTTTACAAAACCCTGCTCGCGCATCATTTTTGTGCGAAGATCCACTCGTGCATCTAAATCTTCTCTACTTAAGTCCAATCCGATTTGCACGCAATCAATCAAATACTTGTATTTTGGCAAAGTTGCGGAATACGGCTTACCTGTTAGCTCAATAACTTCTAGCGCGCGAATTGTTCGGCGCGAATTTCTTGGATCCATATTTTTAGCAGCCACTGGATCCAGCCTTTGTAATTCTTCAAAAAGAGCCATTGCTCCTTGCGATTTTTCGCGCTCTTCCAAAGCTTTGCGAACATCAGGATTCGTGCCAGGAAAAGTTATATCATCTACAGCAGCGCGAGCATATAGACCAGAACCTCCAACAAGAATCGGGCGAATACCTTTTTCTTGCAAATCGCGTATGCATTGGCGCGCAAGCGTTTGAAACTTTGCAACGCTCATAGATTCTTGAGGATCAATAATGTCTATTAAATGATGCTTAACCGCGCTTTGCTCTTCTTTAGTGGCTTTTGCTGTACCAATATCCATATAACGGTACATTTGATATGCGTCTGCGTTAATAATTTCCGCTTTTACACCACGTTCAGCAAATTTCTTTGCAATCGCAATACCAAGACTCGTTTTGCCAGATGCTGTTGGTCCTACAATCGAAATCACTTTCGGCGGTTTGCACACAATGCGCTCCTACGTAGCAAATTTAAGCTAATAAAATTTAAGCTAATAAAAATAGACTTACTTCTTCTTAGCTTTTTTAGACTTTTCCGCAAGCAATCTAAGAGTATCTGCAGCTGCTTCTTCTGGAGCATGAGTATGGTGTTCCTCGTCTCCAGGCAAAGGATTAGCATAACCAAGATTCACATTAAGCAAACGCTCTGCTTGAGCCTCGTCAATCTTTTCCGAAAGCGCAATCTCCGATATAAGAATACTGCGAGCGCGAGCAAGCATACGCTTTTCTCCAGCAGAAAGTCCGTGTTCGTCAACGTCTCGCTGCGACAAATCGCGAACAACTTCCGCAATCTTATTAACATCGCCCGTGGCAATTTTCTCAACGTTAAGCTTGTATCTTCTAGACCAATTCATTTCTTTTTCAATGATTGGCGTACGCAAAATCTCAAAAACTTTAGCAACTTCTTTGGCGCCAACAATGTCTCTAACGCCAACTTTTTTAACATTATCTACTGGAACGTTAATCTCTAAACCATCTGAAGACAATACGACTAAGCGCAAATATTGCCTAGTAACACCCTTAACAGTACGTTCACTAATTTCCTCGACTCTAGCCGCACCATGACGAGGATAGACGACCATATCGCCGACTTGATAACCCACAGAACCCTCCGTATGCACAGAAAAACTCATTTCAGTTTCCCATAAGGCAAAGACTTGAGTGCTGCTAAATTATTTTTTTGACTTATTAGCCAAAGTTTACTCAAAACACACAAGACATACGCAAATAATGTTGTATGATAGACAACATGAGTACAGTATCTAACATCAATGAAGATGCAATCGCAGTGGCCGTTCGTCAAGACGTGCTTGCTGCGGTGAGCAACGCAGAATATTACAATCCGCACGAGGTCCTTGGTGGACATCTCGGAACTGGCAAAGGCGCTGGTACTGCCACTGTTCGCGTTTTACGACCAATGGCCAAGAAAGTAACAATTCTCACTAAGAGCGGCGAATACGAAGCTCAGCACGAATACAATGGCATTTTTGTTGCCACTATTCCTGCAACTAAGCACGCTAAAAGCAAAGAATGGTCTGTTCCTAGCTACCGCATACGCACTGTAGAGGTAGATGGAACTGAGTCTGTAGACGACGATCCGTACCGCTACTTGCCTCAAATCGGCGATATGGACATGTACCTGTTTGGCGAAGGCAGGCACGAAAAACTTTGGGAAGCACTAGGTGCTCATGTTAAAAGCATTACTGATTCTTGGGGTCTTGTAAGCCCAGAAACAGGCAAAATGGTTAAAAAAGTTACTGGAACATCCTTTACTGTGTGGGCTCCAAATGCTCGCGCTGTAAGAGTTGTTGGCAACTTTAACTATTGGAATGGCCGCCGTCACGCAATGCGTTCACTTGGCTCTAGTGGCATTTGGGAGCTTTTTATTCCAGGAGTAGGCGCAGGCGAGGTTTACAAGTTTGAGATTATGACTCAAGCTGGAAACTGGATTATGAAGGCAGACCCAATGGAGCGCTCGCACGAAGTTCCACCTAACACTGGTTCTGTTGTTGTTGACTCCGACTTTAAGTGGCACGATAACGAGTGGCTTGAGCATCGCGCAAAGACGAATGCACACGATGGTCCTGTTAGCATCTACGAAGTTCAAGCAAATAGCTGGAATCGCGATTACGACAATTATCGCGAGCTTGCAGATCACTTAGTTGACTACGTTCAGCAAGAAGGCTTTACTCACGTTGAGTTTATGCCTCTTACACAATATCCATTCTCGGGATCTTGGGGATATCAAGTTACTGGCTATTACGCTGTTGATTCCAGACTCGGAAGCCCAGACGACTTTAAGTACTTAGTAAACAAGCTCCATAAGGCTGGCATTGGTGTGATTATGGATTGGGTTCCAGCACACTTCCCTAAGGATGACTTTGCTTTGGGTAGATTCGACGGCACTGCGCTTTACGAAGACCCAGATCCACTTCGCGGCGAGCACCCAGATTGGGGAACGTACATATTTAACTTTGGCAGACACGAGGTTCGCAACTTCTTGGTTGCTAACGCGTGCTTCTGGCTTAGCGAATATCACGTTGATGCTTTGCGAGTAGATGCCGTGTCTTCTATGCTCTACTTGGATTACAGCCGCAAAGCTGGCCAATGGCGTCCAAACATGTATGGTGGACGCGAAAACCTTGAAGCTATCGACTTTATTAAGGAAGCAAACGCTACTGCATACAAGAATAATCCTGGAATTATGATGATTGCAGAAGAGTCCACTGCATACCAAGGCGTTACTGCTCCTACAGACATGGGCGGCTTAGGCTTTGGCTTAAAGTGGAACATGGGCTGGATGCACGACACTTTGCAATACCTTAAAGAAGAGCCGATTAATCGCCGTTGGCATCACAACGAAATCACATTCTCTATGGTTTACGCGTATTCCGAGCATTACGTGTTGCCACTTAGCCACGATGAAGTTGTGTACGGCAAGGGATCTCTTCTTGGAAAGATGCCTGGAGACGAATGGCAACAGTTTGCTGGCCTTCGAGCGCTCTTGGCGTATCAATGGTCTCACCCAGGAAAGAATCTTCTGTTTATGGGCGGAGAAATCGGCCAGTCTTGCGAATGGAACTTCAACAATTCGCTTAATTGGCACGAGCTTCAATGGCCATTCCATCAAGGAGTTCAAAAGCTGGTTGCAGATCTTAATGCTTTGTATAAGAGCTCTAGGGCATTCTGGAGCCAAGACTTTACGCCAGACGGATTCCAGTGGCTTACTAGCGACGATTCCGACCACAATACATTAAGCTACATGCGAATCGGAGACAACGGCGAAGAAATCGTTGTTGTTGTTAACTTCTCTGGTCAAGCTTGGCAAGATTACCAAGTGGCATTACCTAAGGGCGGAAAGTGGCAAGAGATTCTTACTACAGACGACGCTAAGTATTGCGGATCCGATATTCACAACGGCACATTTACTGCTGCAGCCGAAGAGTATCATTCCAGGCCGTATTCTGCAAGGATTACTGTTCCAGCACTTGGAGCTGTATTCCTTAAGCCACTAGATTAAGTTAATAATTAAATAGCTAAAAAGGAATCTAAACTAGGTAAAATGTTGGACACTCCATTACAAACAAGTGCTCCTCGAACAATTCTTGTTGTAGAAGACGAGCCAGATTTAGCTACAGCTATAGCACAAAGAATTGCTGCTAGAGGTTGGAAAGCTAGAGTTGTTTGCGATGGAGTGTCTGCCGTTAAAGCAGCGTTAAGCTTAAAACCAGACCTTATAATCATGGATATTATGCTTCCGCTTATGGATGGCATAGAAGCAACGCGAAGAATAGTATCTAAATGCCCGATTCCTGTTCTTATGCTTACAGCAAGAGACTCAGAAGCAGATAAGTTGGCTGGACTAAGCGCAGGAGCAGACGACTACGTTACAAAGCCATTCTCCCCTAGAGAGCTTATTGCAAGATGCGGTGCGCTTTTAAGAAGAGTTGAGCGCGCTGCAATAATAGCAAAAAGAGAACAATACAACACTTTAATTAAGTTTGGAAACTTGATTATTGACACAAAGCAGAGACTTGTTACGATTGGCGAAAAAGCAATCCACTTTACGCCTACAGAATTTTCTTTACTTACGACTTTTGCAAATCATCCTCACGAAGTGTTAAAAAGAGAAACGCTTTTAGAAAAAGTCTGGGATTGGCCAGATGCTTCGGGAACGCGCACAGTTGATTCCCACGTTAAATCTTTAAGACATAAGATTGGATCTGATTGGATTCGCACAATACATGGAGTAGGCTACGCTTTTGAGCCACCTAAAGAAGATTATGAGCCAGAATTTGATTCTCAAAAATAGCAAAGATCATAAGAACATAAAAAATAGCAATCTGCTAAAGCGTTCATTAAAAAATTCAATGAAGAATACTCTAAAAAGCCCACTAAAAAACCCACTGCCTCATCCTAAAAGCGCAATAGGATTTTTTACGTCATTAAAAGGCGAATTGTCTGCGATTATTGTTTTTGCAACCGCTATAGCATTTGTTATGGCATGGTTTTTACTAAAAGTTGGATTAAGTGGTTGGATTGCAATGCCACTAACTCTTGCAGTTGCATTAGGAATAACATACGCGTTTTCTAGAGGATTAACTTCCCCACTTAGACAAATGCGCGATGCTGCAGAAACGATGGCAGATGGCGACTATTCTGTGCGTGTTCAAATCGAAAGCAGAAAAGACGAAGTTGGAAAACTCACTCTTGCTTTTAACGAGATGGCAGAAGAACTAGAGCACGCAGACAACATGCGCCGAGACCTTATAGCAAACGTTAGCCATGAGCTTAGAACGCCTGTTAGCGCTTTGCAAGCAATGGTAGAAAACCTTGCAGATGGCGTTGTGGAGCCAACGCCTTCCAATATGGAAGCAATCGTAAATCAAACACATAAATTAGCTGATTTAATCACTTTTCTTCTTGACTTATCTAGAGTAGAAGCAGGCGCAGAAAGCCTTGTTATTACAAGCTTTGACTTTAAAGACTTTATTAACAACATTGTAGAAACAGTAAAAATCGCAGACGCGGGTCACAATCACAGCATAAGTCTTAATATTGAGAACAACATTATGCTTGTTGGAGACAAAAATCGCCTATCTCAATTGTTTACAAACGTAGTATCTAACGCAATCAAACATTCTGCAGACAACACTAAGATTCTTATAAGCGCTAAGTCGAATCACGAAAAAAATATTTTAGTTTGCAATGTTATTAATTTTGGAACACAAATTCCTGAAGAAAATCGAGCAGACATTTTCCGCAGATTTGTTAAGGGAAATCAAGGAATGGGAACAGAGTCTGGAGGAACTGGATTAGGACTTTCTATTGCAAGATGGGCTGCTCTGCTTCATCACGGAAACATTAGAGTTGTAGACGATAAGCGCGGAGTTAATTTTGAGATAACATTGCCGCTTACATATAGCGAATAGAAAGATTGCGCAAACTTTAATAGCATAATCGCGCAAGGCTCATAATCATGCAAGGCCCATAATCACGCAAATCTAAGAGTATAAAACGCTTTCTTTAGACCACACTCCAGCCAGCGCAAAACATGCAAAAACAGTAACACCGCTTTTATTTAGCTCTTTAACACAGTTTTTTAGCGTAGACCCCGTGGTAATAATGTCGTCTATAATAATCACTTTGCACCCGCTTTTAATGCCCTTTACGTTTACAGATAAACCTTTAGACGTGCGCAAAGACCTTTGCCTACTCCCCCTTGCTTGAACCGATTTTCCCCTTACATTAATCATTTTAATTGCTTTAACAAAAGTAGCATCGATGCCTTGTTTTTTAAGACTTTTAACAACATTTTTAGCTATTGGATCCATATGACTTCTTCCGCGCTTTCTTTTAGACGCAAAAGACGAAGGAACTGGAATAATGGCCACTTTGCTTGAGCTTCCAACAACACTAATAATCAAGCTAAAAAGCAAGTTAGAAAAAGGCTTATCTAAAAGTTGGTTTCCATGATCTTTCCATTGCAAAATACACCTTCTTACAGCCCATCCGTATGTTGCACAAGAATAAATATTTTTGCAAAACACTCCGCTAAACGGATCCATATGCCACTTACTAAACTTTGATTTGCATTCTTTGCAAAGTACGCAATCTGCAATTGAGCAGCCAGCACAAGAAATTGGAAAAGCAAGATTAAGAATGGTCTTAAGCAAATTTACCCAAGAAACGTTGGAAATAAGCCGATTTTGTTTGCTTTTGTTAAGGTTTTTGTAAATCATAAAAAGACGATAACAATGCTAAAAACAAATGGCAATAAAATTAGAGCAATGTGGTTAAAGGCTTTTTACTTAAGACTTTAGTTAAGTATTTACTTAAGACTTTACTTAAAGACTTGCCAATAGCTTAGAGCATAATTCAAAAGTGTTATTAGGATTTTTTACGCAAATCGCAAGCGCTCCTGTTAAAGAAGTTGGGTAATCGTTACCACCTTTATACATACGATCTCCCACAAAAGCAACAGATTTTAGCGAAATTTCGCAAATACTACAAAGAGAATCAAGAGCATAAGCCTTGTTGTTTCCTTTGCAAACAATATCAACACTTGTCTCTCCGCCAGCTCGCACAGAAAAGTCGGGCAAATATGCAGAAATTTGTTCAGCTAGCTGCTCCTTTAGCTTGCCGCTAGGATCCCAATCCTTTTTAAGTTCGATTGGAGCAAGCTGCCCTAGTGCAGAAAAAGTGATTTGAGTACCACGATTTTCTATTTGACTACCCCAAAGGTCTTTGTCTCCACTACTTTTTAGCAATCCCATTTTTTTAGCGCAATCTTTAACAACGCAAATAATTCGATTTGCGTCTTTTACGGAAATCGTGTGAGAATACACGCATTTAAGACTGCCATCAACAATTCGATAATAGCTTGTTCCATTAGTTGGCATAATGTGAAAATTGTCTAAATTCGTAGAAGCAGGCAAAACGCTTAGAACTTGACTTTTAACAAGTCGCAAGTCTCCACCCGTAATTAGCGCAATTGGCATTTTATTGATTAAATCGCCAAAAACCTTGCACATTGGACTAGTCATAGGCTTTTTAGAACATGCAAGAGTGTTGTCTAAGTCAAAACCAATAAGCGAACACAAAGCAAGACGCTCACAAATCCCCTGCTCATTGTACTCATGAATATTTGGCTCCAACGCTTTCCTCCTGTACAAACTGTGCAATTCAAGTATTCCATATTATCAACATATTTACTACACCGTTTTGTGTTTGCATATTAATCAAATGCCCTAGCGTACAAATAAAGTTAAGTGTATGACGTCTTTAGTATGGGAACAAAAAAGATATAGAAACCGCCACGGACGCGGCATGCGTGCGCCAATGTTTGGCACGCGACTTCCTAGATACAGAACAGCCAGCGGAATGTTCGATTCAATGGTAGCAGCTCAAATTAGAAGACTTAACAGTGCTTGGTCAAATCTTATAAAAGACGTTCAATTTGCTGTAGAAGATGTTCCTCCAAGCCAGCCAGTTTTGTGGGAAAGTAATAAAAGAATAATGTCTCAAGCTTTTCCTGCATCTAAAGGAATACCACAAAGAATAGTTTTGTACAGACTTCCACTATGCACACACGTTACTAGCAGAGCTGAGCTTCAATACGCGATTAGAGACGAAATAGTGCAACGTTTAGCAGAATTGTACGGAAGAAGACCAGAAGAAATCGACCCAGATTGGGGATTGTAAATAACAGCCTAAAAAGCCCTAAGTCTACTTTACAATCGAAGGATTCGAGCGAACTTTAACACTTATACTGTTAGGGTCAAGCGACTTAGAAGGAATCCATGCAACGCCTGCAAAACCAGCATCGTTTACTGCTTTTGATTGAATCCTAGACGCAAACGAAACGCCAGACTTAGATTTAATAGTAAACATAACAGCTTTAGGATTAATATCTTTCGCTAAAATCGTTGAAACAGTATAAGACTTAACTTCAATAGTCTTAGACGCTACTTTTAAGCCAGAAGAATCGTAAGCACTAATCTTTACATTGGCATTATCAACAGATCCGTTTGCAATATGTAGCGAAGTTTCGTCTGCAGAAAATGGGGAAACAAGCGCACTATTTGTAATAGAACGAACTGAATTAACAAAAGCAATATCGCTTTGACCATCTTTGCCACTTTTTTCAACAGAAGCCATAGCAAAAATCGGAACGCTACTTTGCGCAAAAATCGCCCCAACGCCCTTAGGTACTTCTGGTAAATCAACAACTTGAATTTGTCTTGCACTAAAATCTACTTGCTTTATGCTCTTTTTTCCAGAATCATCAAGCCAATACAAATCGACTTTTCCGCTTTTATTAGACCAAATATAAGCTTTAGCTTGATCACCCTCAATAACACCTGGCAAAACAGGCTCTAAAGATGCTGATTCTTGCGGAGAAATAACATCCACGCCTTTAGAAACAAGACCAGATGAACGAATAAACTTAACGAACGACGAAACTGGAGCCTGTTCGCTTAAAACTTGAATATAAAGGCCATCCGACTTTTCTGCAGCTGCAGAAATGTTAAAGTAAGCGTCACTATGCGCTGGAACAGTAAAAGTGCTTCCTGTAGAAAGATTTAGTTGCGCGCCCGATTTATTAGTTGACCACGCTTTAACGCTTACAACAGTAGGCTTAGACGAAAGATTAACAGAGTTTAATCTTACAGAAACACCTTCCGCTATTCTTGGAATAATAAAGTTTTGGCGCATTGAAGGAGATACGCAAGAAGTGGCCGATAAGCCTTTTAAGTCGCCGTTTTTAGCCCAAGATGCAACAGATGCAGCAGACCCAGTTCCAGATTGCGCACTTAAAAGACTACTTTCCAAAACTTGAGCGTCTTTATCTACATTACTTTCTGCAAAATAAGCTCTATCTTGGCTTTCGCTTGAATCACTAGGATCACTAGAAGAACTAGAAGGATTGTTAAAAGATTTGTTAACTAAATCTTTAGAATCGCCAGCATATTTTATGCCATTAAGAGTGGACTTGTAAACGCTTCCAAAAGACGCATATCTGGATACTGACTTTAAGTCTCCTTCGGATTCTTGAAACTCGCTATCGCCATATTTTGCTGAATCTGGTAGAGCTATTCTGCTAGGGCAAACTGTTTGCAAATTTGTAGAACCAACACGCTTTTCTACGCTTCCAATAGGAAAAATCGGGTCGTCTGTTAGCTGTTTTAGTGGGCATACGCAAGACGCAACAACTGCACAAGAAACCAGTATTGCTGCGCTTAAAATAGACAAAGACCACAGTTTGAATCTTCTAAAACGAACAGAAGCGCTAATCGAAGCAGCATCTTGTGCATGACGATGACTATTTTTAGAATTCGTATCTGACTTCATTAATCTACCTGCCATTTATCCGTCTAATCAATCATAGCTTCTAACTAATCATCCTAATTATTCACGCTCTAATTATTCACGCTCTATTACGTTATTGCTGTTAAAACGAGGCAAAGCAACCAGGCAATACAATAGCAGCACTAAAGCAAAAACAACAATCCATGGAATTCTCCAAGAAAGCGGACGCGAATGGCTATAAATCGAAGTTTTAGAAGAAGACATATCTGCTACATCGTCGAATCTGCAATACGTTCCATGACTAGATGAAACAACAAGCTGAGTTCCTTCCGAAGCGTTTACGTTTGCAATCAATTTTTCTGTTGCGTCTTTATTTGCGTCTCCTTCTAAGCTAATCATTGAATTATTAGCCGCTAAATCGTTTTTGGCTTTAGAATCATTAACAATGTAAATTCCGCCAATACCAAGCTGCTTTAAGGTTACAATCGACTCATCGCTTGCGTGAGAAAGAAGCTTAGAAGCCGCGTAATAAAGCGTATTCGTACTAGGAGAATGCCCATATAAAACATCTCTAACTTGTAAAGATGGAGATAAGTCAACTAAATCGCCACGAGCGGTACGCATAAGCGAAATATTCAACTCACGACTATTCACAGCTTTAATCGCAAGAACGCGATTTGCACTATTCTTATTTAGGTAGTCCGAAACAACCATTGGCAGGCCACTATCGCTTGCGTAAACGGAGGTTACAGGTCCGCTAATAATCGCAAATAATCCAAGCAAAGCAGCAACTGCAAAAATTCCAAAAGCTAAAATTCCTCTTGCAAGATGAATAAGCTTTTTCATCATTGCTTTAGCAGAACGATTCATAGCTGCACGCTTAGAAACGCGAGTAGTGTAATCGTCTGGATTATTGTCTTGATTAGCAGAATTAGATTTTCGCAAAGGCTCAAATCTACGAACTGCTTTTCCTGCAACCATGCACATGCATGCAAGAACACCAAGAGCGCTCAAGCTTACGCCTGGAAGAACACTTGCACTAATAGGACCGTCAAAATCGGATGCAACAACAACGCGGCAAGCGACTAAAGAAAGCACCATTCCGCTAACTATTACAACCCACATCATTCTTGAAGCTCTTAAAGCAAACGGAAGAGCAAGCGCGCACAAAGCCATTAGTACAGCTAAGGCTGCGAACACAATCATGATTATTCCGCGAAGTTGCAAAATTAACATTGAACCCGAAGAAAAATGATTCAAATCAATGTTAAACGCTCGAAGCAAAACATCTATATAACTACTAGCTCTAGGAGCGCCATTTATTTTTTGAGAAGGCAAAGCCATACTAGCAAAAATTTGACGCCACATTCCAGTTCCAAAATAGCGCACAACGCTACCAAGTGTTGGCAAAAGAACCAAAACAGATGGAACAGGCATTAGCGCAAGCATAAAACGATGCGAGCGCACCATAATTATTGATGCAACAAAAATAACAAACATTGGCAGCAAAAGCTGAGGACTTGCAGCAAGTGGAACCATAAAGCACAAAGATGCACAAGCTGCGCTTTGGATTGACGCAACTGGAACAACAGGGTCTTCTGTAACGTACATTCCTACAGCGTGGAAAGCGAACGCAAATGCAGCTGGCAAAAATACCATTGTTAGAATCATTGGCAAATCGCCTCTAGCAAAAACGCCAAAAGCCATCGCAATCATTGTCCAACAAAGACCAGAGCACACTCGCACAATGTCTGATCTAGTAAAGACGCCTGCGAGCGCCCAAAAACTTAGTAGCATAGCGGGGGCAGCAAGGAAAAATATGGCGTTTATTGCAGCTAGCGTGTTACCACCAAACACAATGGAAGCTAGCATCCAAATCATAAGAAGCGGAGATGGAGGAAGAGGAGATGCAAAACCGTCGTCTGGAATGTATGCTCCAATCGCAGCATTAAATAAATCGCTAAAACTTGTTCCAGTAGAAAGAAGCTGGCTTGAATAAAGCGAAGAGCCAGAAAGAATCTTGTTAATTGGCGCTCCGTAAAGAAGTATTACGGTTGCAAAAACAAGAAGAGATGCACAAATTGCTGCGCTCCACCTAAACAAAACTCTTCTATGCAAGTGTTTTCTTGCAAGTGGACTTAAAATAACACCCTTTTTTTGAGTCTTAAAAGCAATAGTTTTGTCTTTCCAACGCGTAATTTGACTACGACTTGCTATAAGAGAAGTGAGTCGTTTTAAGGAAACTTTTGAAACTCTAGACACTCGTCTTCTTGCAAAAATAGCGCGAGGTAATTGCGCTAACGCAATCCAAGGAAGCATAAGACGCATAAACGCAACATACGGCTGCTTAGCAAACAAAGATTGAAGTGCGCGGATTATTGACATTGGAACAGAGCAAAGCCAAATAAGAGGCCACATAATAACGCTAACATCTGTATACATGTATCTTTGCTTTGCCATAATCGAATAAGCTAAGCCGTAGCAAATATTGGTTTTTTCTGCATCGCGCTCTTCGCCACTCCTAGTGCGAAGACCGTCAAAACGTGCTCTTCTATGCGCGATTCTGGCTTGTGGTACAACAACAACTCGCCCACCGCTTAAAACGACTCGCCTACAAAAATCGTTAGACTCTTCAAAAGTGGTAAGCCAAGGCTGAGTTCCTCGCATTGTCTGCCAAGTGCTAAGCGAAACTAAAGCGCCTGCAAGAGAAACAGAATAAACGTCTCCCCTAAAATCGTATTGCTCTTGATCTGGCTCGCCTTCTACGCTAAGTGAATGCACTTTATGCTTCCACGCATACATGCCAACGTTATGAAGAATTTTTCCTTGCCAATCAACTTGTTTTGCACCAAGAACGCAAGCTGTTGGAGTGTTTCGCCAAGTCTCTCTTAAAGCTTCCAAGCATTTTGAATCGCAAGGTTTTGAATCGTCGTGCAAAAGCCATAACGACTTAACGCCTTGCAATGGCAAAAGTTTTCTTAAAGACTTTTCTACAGCATCTCCAAATGATTTTGCAGACTTAATAGGAAGAATAACAACTTTTACTTGCTTATATTGTTTGTAGGATTCAGCATTATTGCCACTGTACGCATTGCCATACGCATTACTAAAAGCTTGATTTCCGTTGGAAAAATCTGCACTAGAAATTAATCCCGATAATTGAGTTGGCTCTATTTGAACGTCAAAAGACTTTACTAACTCTTTTTGTGTTCTATTAGCACAATCAGCTACAACAATAGTTCCAGGAAGAACACTTTGATTTATAACCGCTTGCAAAGTTTCTTCGTAAAACCGCGTATCTTGCTCAACGCTCATTATTGAAACAATAGAAGAATCAACCTCGCGAGGCTTTATTCTATTCATAGCAGAAAAGACTTGTAAAACATCGTTTTCAAAAGTGCAAGTTTCAGCGGTTATTGAATCCATACATAACAGTTTACGCAAGGGGTATGTATTATGCATGTTAAAATCTCAATAGAATACACTATAATGGTGATTTATATGTGCATTTACGAAAGAAGGAAGCATGGCAGCCTCTCGGTATAATCAAGACCGTCGGTACCAAACTAACTATTGGGACTCATCTGCACCACACCATACTCTCAATAGTCAAATGCTTAATAATACTCGTAAAATCATTTGCATGGCAATTATTGCCGTTCTAACCTTTTTAACTACAATAATCGCATCCGTATGGCTTGACTTTTCTTCTACTATTAGTTCGCGCGTTATAAAAACCATCTCAACAAGCGCCAAACAGATTCAGTCAATAGACCCTAATGCTGGTAAAACTATTAATATTCTTGTTCTTGGTCAAGATACTCGAGAAGGTAAGAATCGCGCTTTTCAGGGCGGTGGAGAAGACGAAAATCATCAATCAGACACAGCAATGATTGTTCAAATCAGCGCAGACAGGTCTTATATAAACATTGTTTCAATTCCAAGAGATTCAATGGTTAAAGCCGCATCGTGCAATACGTCTAAAGGCAGAATTCCAGCTAGACGTAAAGTTATGTTTAACTCGATTTTCGCACTTGGCTACGCTAAGGGAGGCGACTTAGCAAGCGCAGCATCATGTACGCTTGCAACAGTAAACGAAATTACTGGCTTAAACATAACAGATTTTATTGTTGCAGACTTTAGCGGTTTAAGCGATATGATTAACGCGATTGGCGGAGTAACCTTGTGCATTCCTGTAAACACTAGGGATTATTACACGGGCGTTAATCTAAAGCGCGGACTTCAACACCTTGATGGCGTGCAAGCAACACAATATGCAAGAATGAGGCACGACAGCGCAAGCGACGGAAGCGATATTATGCGAACAACGCGCCAGCAATATCTTCTTAAGCAACTTATTCATCAAGCTCTATCAAAGAATCTTCTAACACAGTCGAGTCAGCTTTATCAACTTGCAAAATCAGCTCTAAAGTCACTTAATATGAGCCAGGGTCTTGCAAACCCTACAACACTGGTTGGTTTAGCTGCAAGTCTTCGTAATCTAAAACCTTCGCACATTTACGCGCAAACAATACCGATTACAACCGACCCATACGATGCAAATCGTGTTATTTTAGACGAAAGTGCTCAAGACGTTTGGGATTTAATGCAAGAAGATAAGCCGTTAACTAAAGATTTAGGCGAAAAACCAAGTAAAAGTAAAAAGTCTTCAAAAAAGAACGCAAAAAATGGCAAAAAGTCTGATTCTAAAGAGAACTCCGATTCTTCTAGTGCAGATTCTAACAACTCTGCGGAGTCTACAAATTCTGGCGAGAATAGCCTTAATTCCTCTAATTCCTATGCAGATCCAAATGCAGTTAAAATTGGGCGCGTGGATCCAAAAACTGGATTAGCAAAAGACAGCTTAGGCAGACTTATTGATCCAAATAGCGGCGGAATCGTTAACCCAGAAGACGGAACAATAAGAAACCCACAAACTGGTCACTACATGGGAATTGCAGATAAATACCTAAATAATACAATATGCGCTGTTCCAAAAGGAAGATAATACACTAGAAAAAGCACGTTGTTAAATCGTTTATAACTACGTTGTTTTATAATGCCATTGGTAGTTTTCACTAATAATTATGCATACATATAGACGCCATCAATATTGCAAATGTATGGCTTAGGGAGGATAAATGAGCCAGCAACGTCCAGAAGACGCTTTGGGGAATCAAAATAATCCACCTAGCTTTACTCCATCGAATAAACACAATAAAAACGCGAATTCAATACCGAGCTTTCCGCCTAAAAACGCACACAATAACGCGCATAAAAACAGCGAATTAAACAAGCAAGAGACTGTTCAGCGTGCACCGTCGTTTGAGCCAAAGCCTAGAAAAGTAAGCCAAAACTCGCAAAATTATCGCACGCAAAACACTGGCACACAAGCATATAGCGAGCAATACTACCCCGAACAAAGTCAGCGTTTAAGCCAAAACAATGCAAGTGCATCTAGTTTTACTTCAAAAAGAATCCAAAACTTTAGTCAAAACGAAGTTAGACCAATAGCAAGTAATTCTTCTGCTGGAACTCTTGCTTTTAGAAAAAAACATCGCTTACTAAAGTACTTATCCCTGCTTTTAGTAACAATATTGATTCTTGTAGGAGCACTAGGCGTTTTATCTTGGAACTGGGTTGACTCTCAAATTAAGCGAGATAATTGGCTAACGGATACTCCAGATACTCAAGAAACAACTTGGCTAATCCTGGGATCGGATCAGCGAGAAGGCGAAGAAGCAAAAGAAATAACTGGTTTTAGAACAGATACGATTCTTGTTTTAACAAAACCAGTAAGTGGGCACAGCTCCTTAATATCCATTCCAAGAGACTCGCTAGTTTCTGTAAACGGCCAGCAAATGAAGATTAACACAGTTGCACAAGATCTTGGAAATAGAGCATTAACAAAAACCGTTGAAAAAATTACGGGTCACAAAATAGACCACGTTGCAGAAATAAAATTCGCAGGACTTACAAACGTTGTAAACTCGCTTGGAACAATAGACTTATGCTACGATCGCACAGTTAGCGATGTCTACAGTGGGCTTAATTGGACTGCAGGATGCCACAGCGTAGACGGAAACGTTGCATTAGCATTTTCTAGAATGAGATATGCGGATCCTCAATCTGATTTTGGAAGAGCTGCAAGACAGCGAATGGTAATTAGCGCAATAATGAAAAAAGCTTTATCTAGCAGCACGCTTACAAACTTCTCGAAAGTAAAAGGCTTTGCAAAAGCATCGCTTGATTCTGCAATATTAGACGAAAACTCAAATCCTGGAACACTGCTGAACATGGGTCTTGCTTTTAAGGAAGCAACAGGAAAAGACGGCGTAACAGGAACAGTCTATTGGACTAATCCAGATTATTGGGTGTATTCAGTTGGATCAGCCGTTTTGTTAGACGATGCTAAAAACATTGAATTATTCGATCAATTATCTGCTGGAACGCATGCGCCTGGAAACGTTGGAACGCTTGCAGAGCAATAAACATAATTTTAGCTAATCATATTTAGCCAATTTAGCCTTTAACCACATTTATAGTTTTTACTTGCATATTTCTTAATCGCAATACACTATTGCGTTATGGAATACGAAAACAATGCAAACAATACTAAAAGCATAGCTTCAAAACCAATGTTTTGGATGCAAATAATGGCAAATATTGTGCCTATTTTAGCCAATATTGCTCTTGCTATAATGGCGTTTTTGCAAAAAAGTTGGATGATGCTTGCAATGATTGTTCCTAGCATAATGATGTATATTGCTTGCTTAATACCGCAAATTGTTCAATACAATTCAAACAAAAACAACAAAAGTTTAGTAAAGAATAATACGAATCAAAGCGTTCACTTTAGCAAAACAACAGTCGACTCTCATATTAAAGGTGTTCCAGAAACTCTTGTTCCAATAAACCTGGAAGCAATGCTGATTAATAACGCAAATCAAATCGTTTCTACAAATTACTCTAAAAACATGCAAAATCGTGTTCCTCCATGGAAAAATGTTGTATACGCTTGGCTAGTGTCTTCTAAAAACTCTTTAGAAGCTCCGATTGGAATAAACAGCAGCGGTTATTTTTGTATAGATCTTGTTAAAAATGGGCCGCACGCGCTTGTAGCAGGAACAACAGGGTCTGGAAAATCCGTTTTACTAACATCTTGGTGTTTGGCTCTAGCTTTTAAATACTCACCTAAATTATTGCAATTTGTGTTTATGGATTTTAAGGGAGGAGCTACATTCGATTCTCTTTCCACGCTTCCACACAGCGTTGGAAACGTTGGAGACTTAAATCTTAAGCATGCTGCAAGAGCATTGCGCGGATTAGAAATGGAATTAGACAGGCGAGAAAGATTGGTGGCAAATCAAGGCTGCCACGATATTAGTCAAGTAAAACCAAGCGAGCCTTCAATGGTGATTGTTATAGACGAATTCCATGCTCTTAAAAATCAACTACCCGATTACATGAATCGCCTAATACGCATAGCTTCTGTTGGAAGGTCCCTTGGAATGCATCTTATAGCATGCACACAAAACCCAATGGGACAAGTAAACGCAGATATGAAGGCGAATATGTCTATAAACATTTGTTTAAGAGTTAGAGATGCAATGCAATCGCACGAGCTACTTGGGTCTCCTGCCGCCGCAAGCATAAACCCGAATAAGCCTGGAGCAGCATATTGCAATACAGGAGACGGAATAGTGGCGTTACAATGTTCACAAAGTCAAAATAAAAATTCGCTTATAAAAGCAATCGAATTGGCTGGAAAATTCTATTGCTACAAAACTCCTAAGCAATTGTTTAGCGCTCCACTACCAAGATACTTAAATAATTCAACGCTTAATAAATACTGCAAAAACACAAAAGATAGCGAGTTTGGACTTTTAATCGGCTTAAAAGACGATGGAATTAACCTAAGCGAAGCAATTTTGCCAACAAATCTTGGAAACATAGCGATTATTGGCGGAAGCAAACGAGGAAAGTCTAATCTTATAAATGTGATTAAAAATGCTATTAGTGTGCAAAATCTTGATTCAAAAAACATTCACATTCAAGACAACGCAGACTCACTTTTAGAGCCTTTTAACAGCGACGAAAAGTCTAAAGAATTGCAATGCAAACTAAAAGACACTAAAACAACAGTAATATTTTGCGCTCAAAACGCAAGACACATACGCATACCAGAGCAAGCGCCAGTAAGAATAATCTTCCCAACAGGCGATGCTGCAACAGACTCAATGCTTGGAATACCTACCGACTTACTAAAAACACTAAGCGTGGAAGATTATCAAACACCAGGAAGATGCATAATGGTGATTCCTGGAAAAGCTAATTTGCTGCAAATATTGAGTTTTACATAAAAATATGACTTAAATCACTCAAAAAGATTAAAAAAATTTTGTAAAAGTCTTGAAAAAAAGTTATATTCATGCTTTCCTGGAGTGCGGATAGTTTTATACAAAATCTAGCAAATTTAGTAAAAATATACGCGTATTAAAAAGAGGTTATTTACTTATGAGTAGCGCATTCGACTGGCGTGCAAAAGCAGCTTGCCGAGATAAGGATCCTGAACTTTTCTTCCCAGTAGGAAACAACAGCTCATCCAATCAGCAAGTTGAAGAAGCCAAAGCGGTGTGCAGAACTTGTAATGTTGCCGACAATTGCTTAAGATGCGCTCTAGAAACAAGCCAAGATTACGGCGTTTGGGGCGGACTTAGCGAAGATGAAAGGCGCTCGCTAAAGCGTAGAGCAATGCGAGCGCGCAGAAATCAAAGCACTGAATTTTAAGTAATAGACTACTCTACTCCAGGCACACGCAGCTTAATATCCAGCAAAACGCGAGTTCCGCCTTCTCTGCGCGATTCCCACTTAACAGTGCCACCAAAATCGTTAGTAACAAAAGTGTTGATTAGCTGAGTGCCTAATCCAGATCCAGAAGACTTTGCCATTCCATGCAAGGATTCGCTTTCGATTCCGCCGCCATTGTCTTCTACAACAATACTAAGATTGTCTCCGCCACGACCAACAGAAATCGTAATATGGCCTTCGCTCATTCCTTCAAAACCATGCTCAACAGCATTGGTAACAAGCTCGGTTAAAACAAGAGAAAGAGGCGTTGCGTCTTGAGCTGCAAGCTTGCCGAATTTACCACAAAAATCAACCGTAATATTTTGATTTTGCGAAGCAAGCTCAATCGTCATTTTAAGCAAGCTAGAAATCACTTTGTCGAAGTCAACAACCTCATCGGCAGTCTGGCTTAAACCTTCGTGAACAAGAGCAATAGTTTGAACTCGCCTTTGAGCTTCTTCTAACTCTTTTCTAACTTCGTACGACTTAGTTTTTCTAGCTTGAAGACGAAGCAAAGCAGAAACAGCTTGAAGATTATTCTTAACGCGATGATGAATCTCGGAAATGGTAGCGTTCTTAGTCTGAAGCTCCTTTTCTCTTCTAAGAACCTCCGTAACATCTCTGCAAAGAACAACTGCACCAGTTCTATCGTTAGGACCATAAAGCGGCAGCGAGCGCATAGAAACAACGGAATTATTTACTTCTAACTCGCAATCAACATCGGCTTTACCGCTTAAAACTAAAGGCAAGCTTTCGGGAACAACATCGTTTGTGTGAAGAAGACGCGCTCCAAACTCGCACAAGAACTCGCCTTGCATAGTGTTTAATCCGCCAAGTCTGCGGAAGCAGCTGATTGCGTTTGGAGAAGCATAACGAACAACACCGCTTTCTTCTAAAATAATAAAACCATCTGCAACTCGAGCATTGTGGCGCTGATTTAGCATTGAATCGTGGTACGGAAACTGCTCGCGCGCAATCATGTCGAACAACGTTTTGCCAGCATTAATGCTTTCCGTCTCGTACCTACCGTTTGATTCTCTTGTTGCAAGATTTGTTTCCCTAAGAACAAGACCAAGCGTTTTGCCGTTGTGGCGAACTGGAGCGTAAACGTTGCAAACAGTAGCTCTGCCAACAGTTCTTAACACAGAAGAGTGGAAACTTGTTTCTTTACTCATTGCTGCTTCTAGCTCATTATGCATTGATTCATCTAGCTTTACGCCGAGTAAATCTTCGGTTCTAAGCGTGATTGCTGTAGACGGACGGCATTGTTCTGCTACAACGTAATCGCCATTGCCATTTTGAATAACCAAAAGCAAGTCTGCAAAACTTAAATCTGCTATTACTTGCCAATCTGCTACAAGGTGATGCAACCATTCGCGATCCGACTCGTCAAAATCTGGACGCGTTGCAAGAATATGAGAAAAATCAGCCATGTTTTAATAATATAAACACGCGAATATAAACACGCGAATATAAGCAGACTGAATAAACAGACCAAATAAACAGACCAAGATTCTAAAGTCTATTAAAGCGCGTTATAAAACAAAAGTGCAGAAGTTTTAGCTCCTGCACTTTTATCTGCATCTATTAGCTTGCACTAATACGAATCTTGCGACTAATCCAATCCAAGCTCCAAATTTCCACCTGGAATTGCGTCGAGAAGATCGCGAGTGTATTCCTTTTGAGGATGATCAAACACTTCGTCGGTTGTAGCATGCTCAACAAGCTTGCCGTGTTGCATAACAACAACCTCGTCCGCAATCTGACGAACAACAGCCAAATCGTGAGTGATGAACAAGTAGCTTAATCCGCGCTCTGCTTGCAAATCGTTAAGCAAATGCAAAACCTGATCTTGCACAAGCACGTCTAATGCAGAAACAGCCTCATCGCAAACGATTACGTCTGGATCCAATGCCATTGCACGCGCAATCGCAATGCGCTGACGCTGGCCACCAGAAAGCTCGTTCGGGAATCGAGTCATAACAGAAGCAGGCATGCGAACCATATCTAAAAGCTCGCGTACGCGATTCTGTCTGCTCTTTTTACTTCCAATCTTATGAATTCGCAAAGGCTCTTCAATCGAACGATAAATCGAATACATTGGGTCTAACGAACCGTAAGGATTCTGGAATACTGGCTGAACATGGCGGCGGAAATCGAGCAAATCCGCGCCCTTTAAGTCAGCAATATTCTTGCCTTCGTAAGTAACAGTTCCGCTTGTTGGCTTTAGTAATCTCAAAACCATGTTTGCAACAGTAGACTTACCAGAACCAGATTCGCCCACAATTGCCAACGTTGTTCCGCGCTTAATAGAGAACGAAACATCGTCAACAGCCTTAAAAAGCTCCTTCTTGCGCGGAAGCTTAAACTCGCGCGTTAAGTGGTCGACTGTAATAATATGCTCGCTCTTTTCAAGAGTTTGCTCACCCACTACGTGATGCTCAAGCAAATTATCCGCGTTGCCGCCATGCTCCTTAACGGAGATGATTCGCTGAGAAGCCAAGCTTGGAGCGGCAGCAACAAGTCGCTTAGTGTACGGATGCTGCGGATGTTGCAAAACGTCCAAAGATGGACCAGACTCAACAACGCGACCCTTATACATAACAACAACGTGCTGCGCGCGAGCTGCAGCCAAACCTAAATCGTGAGTAATAAACAAAACAGACGTTCCGAGCGAATCAGTAAGCGTATGCAAATGGTCAAGAATGCGCTTTTGCACAGTCACGTCTAGTGCGGAAGTCGGCTCATCTGCAATAAGCAAATCTGGTCGGCAAGCCAAGCCAATCGCAATTAACGCGCGCTGACGCATGCCGCCAGAAAACTCGTGCGGGAACTGACGTGCGCGAGTCGCAGCATCTGGCAAACCAGCTTCATCAAGCAAACCAGCAATGCGGTCTTCAACGCTTGCTCCAACAACATACTTTTTGGCAATTTCCCAAGCTTTGTCGTCATCTACGCCATACTTGATTAAATCGTCTGCAACGCGCCAACGAGTTTCAGAACCTGGAACCCACTCTTTTTTGTAGTATTCCATAGCTTCATTAAACTTTTCGACATTCGTTTGCTCGCTAAGACCAGCCTGCGCCAAAGCTTGCTTTGCTTCGTCTAATAATGCGCTCAGTTCTTTAGAGCCAAGGAAGATTTCGTCTTCGTTGCTTTTAACTTCTACAGCGTCTCCTGCTAAAGCTTCTGCCAAAGCGGAGCGCTTCTCATGGCTAACGTCAACGCCATTTGCAAGAAGAGCTTCTTTAACTTGAGTTCCAATTCGCCAAACAGGATTAAGATTGCTCATAGGGTCTTGCGGAACCAAGCCCATTGCTGTACCGCGCAAAGCCGCATAATCTTTAGGCTTTAGATTGCTTATTTCTTGACCTTTAAGCTTAATAGAACCACCCGTAACGTGACCTGTTCCAGGAAGTAAACCAAGAACTGCCATTGCAGAAGTGGACTTTCCAGAACCAGATTCGCCTACGATTGCAACCCACTGACCTGGGTAAACGTTAAAGCTTGCATCGCGAACAGCGTGTACGGCCTTTTTAGAATCCGTTGTAAAGTCAACTTGAAGATTTTTGACTTCCAACAAAGGACCCTGCTCGCGTTGCATTGCAATAGTATCTACATTTTTACGTGTTGCTGTGTTCATAATCACTATTCCTCCACGCTAACTTACGCCTTGCGGCTCTTTGGATCCAACGCATCTTTTACGGCGTCGCCCATCATAATAAAGGCGAGAACGGTAATAGCGAGCGCAATAGACGGATAGAACAAGACTTCTGGATTCGTAGTAAGAACATTTCTAGCGGTAGAAATATCTACACCCCAGCTAACTGTTGTAGTTGGCAAACCAATACCCAAGAAGCTAAGTGTTGCTTCCAAAACAATGTAAGAGCCAAGAGAAGTTGTACCTACAACAATGATTGGAGCCAGCGAGTTTGGAATAATGTGCTGGAACAAGTTTCGCATTGGAGTAGAACCTAAAGCGGTAGATGCTGTGTTAAATTCAAGATTCTTGGATTCCATAACAGCACTTCTTGCGATTCGAGCAACGCCTACCCATCCAAAAAGAACCATAACAAACACGATTTTCCAAATCGACTTAGATGTGCGGAACATTTGCAAAACTACGATTGCACCTAACAGCATTGGCAAAGCCAAGAAGATGTCGGTGATTCGGCTAAGAACCGCATCAATCCATCCGCCAAAGAATCCAGCCAAAGCGCCGATTAGAGAACCAACTAACACCACTAAAGCCGTTGCTAGCAAGCCAACGCTTAAAGATGTACGTGTTCCGTATACAACTCGAGCATAAATATCGCATCCTTGCATGTCAAATCCAAACGGATGCGCAGCAGAAGCTGGCTCAAGCGAGTGCTCCAAAGCGCAATAATTAGGATTGTGCTTTGTAAGAGCGCCTGGGAAGAGCGCAACAAAAATAATCGCAATAATCAAAATTGCAGAAACAATAAACAATGGATTTCTGCGCAAAGATCGCCAAGCATCAGCCCACATGCTTGTAGCTGGAGCGGATTCGTCTACAGAATCAACTTCTTGAAGAGGCGTATCGTCAAGAGGAGCAACATAGCGTTCCTGACCTGGCAATGTATTGTAATTTGCATTATTTGTAGTCAAATTATCTTCCATCAAATTATCTTCCATAATGTGCTCTCCTTACGCGTAGCGAATGCGCGGATCTAGAGCCGCGTACAACATGTCAACAAGAAGATTGCTGACTACAAATATCAACATAAGAAGCGTAACTATAGAAACAACAAGGTTTCCTTCTCCCTTTAGAATTCCTTGATATGTAAGGAATCCAACGCCATGAATGTTGAAGATTGTTTCCGAAATCATTGCGCCGCCCATAAGAGCGCCCAAATCTTGACCTAAGAATGTAACAACAGGAATAAGCGAGTTACGCAAAATGTGTCGAACAATAACGGAGCCTTCTTTTAAGCCCTTTGCGCGAGCCGTGCGCACGTAATCAAGCGATATGTTTGACGAAACTTCCGACCTTGTAAGTCGAATAATATATGCCATTGAAACGGATCCAAGAACTATTGCAGGAAGAAGAAGATCGTAGAATCCAGGATCATTGCTTGCAGTAACAGGCATAATATGCCACTTAACACCAAACAAATATTGGCCAATAAAGCCAGTAACAAATGTTGGCACAGAAATAAGAAGAAGTGATACAACCAGGATTACACTGTCGTACCACTTTCCTTTCTTTAAGCCAGAAATTATGCCGAAAGCTACGCCGAATAAGGCTTCAAAAGCAAACGCCATCAACGCAAGCTTAATGGTTACAGGGAATGCGCGGCCAATCTCGTCAATTACTGGCTGACCAGCAAAAGTATGGCCAAAGTCAAGAGTAAGCGCATTCTTTAAGAACAACAAATATTGAATAATAAATGGCTTATCCAAATTATACTCGGCACGAATTTGCGCTTCTACAGCATGATTAATTGGCTTATCGCCAAACATTGCTTTTACTGGATCTCCAGGCAAAGCAAACACCAAAGCGTATACCAACAATGTTGTGCCGAGAACCACAGGAATCATCTGCAAAACACGACGCAGAACGTATTTACCCATTGGTTTCTCCTTATATATTTACTTAAAAATTCGCATAGCACACACCCAACTTGTGGCTTGCATATTGATTTAACCCAACCTAAGTAAAAACACAAAGTGCTGCCTCGAACAGCGGATAGAATTTTGTAATTTTATTCGCCATTCGAAGGCAGCAGCACGTTTTTACATGCTATTTAATTATGATTTATTTTTAATAGCTACTTGATTTTAATCTTTACTTGTGGAGCTTGTAGTAAAGTGGCATATTCTGCCAATCCATTACAAAGCCCTTCAAGCTTGGAACCATAACAGCCTTAGCGTTCGCGTAGAACAGTGGGATGTATGGAAGATCCTCAAGAAGAATCTCGTTAGCTTGCTGATAAAGCTTAGTTGCCTCAGCTGGCTTAGAAGAAGCAGCCTTCTTAAGCAAAGCATCAAACTTAGGATTCTTGTAATCAGCTTCGTTAGAGCCATTGCCATCTGCAGCAACAGAAGCAAATTCCTGAGTCAAGTAGTTTTCTGGGCTTGGGTAATCTGGCATCCAGCCTGCACGCCATGCACCCTTAACCTGACGCTGTTCGCATGCGTTACGGAACTCTTGGAATGTTGGAACTGGAGTGGTTTCAGCATTAATTCCAAGATGATTCTTGAGGGAGTTTACAACTGCGTCGAACACAGACTTAGCGTTGCCATCGGCGTTGTAAGTAAAGGTAAGAGGACCATCATACTTAGAGATCTTATCTGCCTTTGCCCAAAGCTCCTTAGCCTTTGCGGCATTAAACTTAAGATTTTCGTGACCCTTAAGATCTGCCTTGTAGCCTGGAGTCAAAGGAGAAGTGAACTCGTTTGCAGGAGATGCAGTGTTGTTAAGAACCTTCTTGATGATGGTTTCGCGGTCGATTGCCATAGAAACAGCTTGACGACGCAAGCGGCCTTCTTCGGTAGTTACATCGAAATGTGGCAATTTTGCATGAATACCGAACTGCTGGATTACAGAACCTGGACGGTTGTATGCCTTAACAGTAGTATCCTTTTGGAAAGTCTTGGTTTCGGTATCTGGAATGTTATCGGTCATATCAAGATTGCCAGACTGAACATCGCGGTAAGCAGCGGTGCCGTCGGTGTAGATCTTAAAGGTAATGCCGTCATTCTGAGCCTTGCGTGGACCTTCGTATGCTGGGTTCTTTACAAGTTCAATCTGCTTGTTGTGATCCCAAGACTTAAAGAGGTATGGACCAGAAGAAACTGGCTTTTCGCCATAAGCCTTTGGATTCTTGTAGAAGGATTCTGGAAGAGGAGCGAATGCAAGATAACCAACCTTAATAGCAAACACAGAATCTGGCTGGTTCAAATCAACAGTAAAGGTGTACTTATCTACAACCTTTAAGCCAGAAAGCTGCTCGTCGCCCTTAGTATCATTCTTCTGCAAGTCTTCGTAGCCCTTAATGGTTTGGAAGAAGGAAGAGCACTTCTGAGCATTCTTAGCGTTTGCTACAAAGCTCCAAGCCTTAGTAAAGCTTTCTGCGGTGATTGGAGTGCCATCGCTGAACTTCTTATCTTTCTTAAGCTTAACAGTGTATTGGGTTGCATCCGCGTTTGGAGTTACGCTCTCGGCATCTTCGTTTACCGTATTGCCTTTTTCATCAAAAGTGACCAACGTGGAGTTGACCAGCAAACCAATGCGACCACCAGCATTTTCGTTAATGTTTCCTGGAACAATCTCATTCTGAGGCTCGGAGTTGTTTACAGTAATAACAACCTTGCCACCATTTGTTTGAGCGGTCTTCGAGGCAGAAGAACCACATCCACCGAGCAGCATAGCAACCGAGCACGCAGCTGCGGCAAAAAGTAATGCCTTATTCTTCATATGTTTTCTCCTAACGTCGGGTATGGCAGGATTCAATTAAATATCACGAAAAAGTCTCATTACAAGCTTTGCAAAGCCTTTACGCTTTACAGGCTCTATAGGCTTAATAAATAAAATCCACCTAGTATTTATTGCCAGATGGATTCTTTGCAAAGCCAATAAGGAGGCCTCTTCGTTGATTAAAATTCAATCATACGGATTTTATTAAACAACGCAAGCTCAAAGTCTAAATGTAAAATTTACTGTTATTTTGTCTATAAACAGTAAAAACAACTATTGTAATAGAAAAATATTAGATTAAATCGTGTTTTATGAGATATTTTGCCAAGTCTTTTACATCTGCAGTGATATTACAAAAATGTAAATTTACATCTGGAATATGTAACAATCATGTTAAACGATGCAAAATATGCAACAAGATGATTAAGTATTAATCAAAATAAAAAGTGGTGTAAAATCGCACCCAAAAATACGAGTCTACACCACTTAATAATTTAAGTCAAGTAGCTAATCGAATCTAGTCAAATAGTTTGATTAAATCACTTAGCGTTATTTGTTTGATGCTCAAGAGCAGCTGCCACTAATCCAGCAAACAAAGGATGAGGCTTAGTTGGACGAGACTTAAACTCTGGGTGAGCTTGAGTTGCAACATAGAATGGGTGAACACTCTTTGGAAGCTCCACAAACTCAGTCAAGTTACCATCTGGGCTTTGGCCGCTAATACGCAAGCCAGCTTCGCGCAAACGATTCTTATATGCCACGTTCACTTCGTAACGGTGACGATGACGCTCAGTAACATGCGTAGTGCCGTAAAGCTCAGCAACAATAGAGTCTTCCTCAAGCGTTGCAGGGTAAGAGCCAAGTCGCATTGTGTGACCCATATCTCCTTTACCAGCCACGATATCCTTCTGCTCTTCCATAGTCGCAATTACTGGATCGCCACAATCCTTCTCGAACTCAGTGGAATTAGCATCCTCAAGCCCAAGCACGTGACGAGCGTACTCAATAACCATAGATTGCAAGCCAAGGCAAAGGCCAAGCGTTGGCAAGCCATGCTCGCGAGCGTAACGGAGCGCGCCAATCTTACCTTCAATTCCACGAATGCCGAAGCCGCCTGGAATAACCATGCCGTCCATTTGGTCAAGAGCCGCCGCCGCACCTTCTTGAGTTTCGCACTTGTCGGCAGCAACCCAGCGCACGTTAACCTTAGCCCAGTTTGCAAAACCGCCAGCCTTAATGGCCTCCGTAACGGAAAGATACGCATCTGGTAAATCAATGTACTTTCCAACAATTGCAATGTTTAGCTCATGCTTTGGATGATGAACGCGCTCAAGCAAATCTTCCCACTCGTTCCAATCAACATCGTGGAATGGAAGCTCAAGCTCGCGCACAACGTAAGCATCCAAGCCCTCGTTGAACAAAATCTTTGGAACATCGTAAATGCTTGGAGCATCCACGCAATTCACAACGCCTTCTGAATCAACATCGCACATAAGCGAAATCTTGTCTTTAATGCCTTGATTAAGAGGGCGATCTGAACGCAAAACAAGCGCGTCTGGAGAAATACCAAGAGAGCGAAGCATCATTACGGAATGTTGAGTTGGCTTAGTCTTCAACTCATGAGCTGCAGCAATATAAGGCACCAAGGAAACGTGCACAAACATGCAATTTTCTGGACCTAAATCGCGGCGAACTTCGCGAGCAGCCTCCAAGAATGGCTGCGACTCAATATCTCCAACAGTACCGCCGATTTCCGTAATAATAACGTCTACATCGTCGCTAGCTTGCGCACGCATACGCGATTTAATTTCGCCAGTAATGTGTGGAATAACTTGCACGCACTGACCCAAATACTCGCCAGCGCGCTCTTTTCTAAGCACGGATTGATAAATCTGGCCAGTTGTAACATTAGCTTTTTGGCTAAGAAAAACATCGAGGAATCTCTCGTAGTGACCAATGTCAAGATCTGTTTCTGCGCCATCTTCTGTAACGTAAACCTCACCATGTTGGAATGGGTTCATTGTACCTGGGTCAACATTGATGTAAGGATCAAGTTTTTGTTGTAATACATGCAATCCGCGACTGCGTAAAAGTCGGCCTAAAGATGATGCTGTAAGGCCTTTTCCGAGGGACGAAACAACGCCACCAGTAACAAAAATATGCTTTGTAATATGCTCCTGAGAGTTACCATGTTTTCTTCTAACCATGGAACTCCATAGTATCTTCGAGCCTCGACTCGGGTGTTAAACAATGAGCGACAGCTTCTAGTGCAAGCTTGTAACCGTACAGCCCCATGCCTGTAATAGTTCCAGTTGCAACAGCGCTAATAACGCTAATTTTACGAAAAGCATCGCGCGCAGAAGGATTAGAAATATGCACTTCCACTAGCGGCACTCCAGCATCCAAAACCATGTGAGCAGCATCCGCGAGCGCATAACTGTAGTGTGTAAAAGCAGCAGGATTCATAACTACTGGAGTATGCGTATCAGCTGCTTCGTGCATCCAGTGCACCATTTGTGCTTCGTCGTCACTTTGACGCACTTCTACTTGCAAATTAAGCTCTTGCGCCCACTTTTTGCAAAGCGAGCACAGTGCTTCAAAATCTTGATTGCCATAAACGTCTGGCTGGCGAACGCCTAATCGCCCCAAATTTGGGCCATTTACTACCAAAACTTTGCGCATATTTATAGCGTTTTTTGAATTTTCTGAATTTTGCGCGTTTTCTACATCTACCATTTTCTAACCTCTAATCTTATTAAACGCTTCGCGAATCGCCTCCAGCGGCGGATTATCTAAGTGAATCGGGTTTCCAATCCCGTCTAAAACAACAAATCGCAAGGTGTTGCCTCTAGCTTTTTTATCTTTATGCATCAAATCAAGAACCTTATTAAAAGCATCGTCACTACTGCCGCCGCCATTCCAAGATATTGGCAATCCAAGTGACTTTAAAAGTGAACTATGATACTCAACGTCTTCTGAACTTAAATAGCCCAAAATTTTCGCAAGCTCCGCCGCAAAAACCATTCCAACAGCAACTGCGTTTCCGTGACGCCAAGAAAAATGCTCTATTTGCTCTATTGCATGCCCAAGAGTATGGCCGTAGTTCAAAAACTCGCGCAAACCTTGCTCTTTTAAGTCGTTAGAAACGTGGTACGCCTTAACGCGCACGCTTTTTTCTATTAAATCGCAAACCATATTGTTCAAGTGCGAATCGCTTAAAACAGAAGAGCCATCGAGAGTGCGTAATTTGCTAGCATTTTGCGGATTTTCCAGAATTTTTAGGATGCTCGTATCGCCAATAAACCCTGATTTTGCAACCTCTCCTAAGCCTTCAACAAAAATATCGTTATTGAGAGTAGAAAACGCGCAAGTATCTGCCAAAACGCCTGCAGGCGTGTAAAAACTACCAACCAAATTCTTGCCAAATGCAGTATTTACGCCAGTTTTTCCGCCAGTCGAAGCGTCTACCATAGCAAGAAGAGAAGTTGGGCAATTTACGTAGCGGATTCCGCGCATCCAAGTAGATGCAACGAATCCAGCCAAATCTGTGGCTGCTCCACCGCCCAAGCCAACAATCGCATCTGAACGCGTAAAACCAGCATTTGCAAGATGCGACCATACAAAATCCGCAACCTTAACGGTTTTGCCAGCCTCTGCGTCTGGAATAAGAATGTCGAAAACATCGTAGCCAGCAGCGCGCAAAATAGTTCTTGCTTTATCGCTATGCCTTTGAACAGGCTGAGTGTGAATCAAAGCTACTCGAACAGGCTCTTTTCCAAGCATTTGCGGCAAAAGACTCATAGCACCAGCGCCAATATGAACATTATAGTCTTCAATATCTTTGCCACTTACATGCACAATTCGTTGCATAATCATATCTTTCAGCTTTCTTGCGGCAGGTTTTGGCGTTAATCCGTAAACACGAGCGTGCAAATTCGCTACTTTACAAAACACGGGGTCTCTTCTAGCAAACAAATCCAACCACCGTTTTGCTCCGTCTTTGCCGCTTAGCATAGGGCGATTTGAATTCCAGCTTACGCGCTCAATTGCATCGTTTGGATCCACTTGCAAGTAAACAACGCGGCCACCGAGTTTTGTATATTTTTTTAAGACTTCTTGCGTTTGTGGGCGCATTGGGGAGCCGCCGCCGAGGGCGATTATTGGGGCGGATTGCTCAGAATCTGCAAAAATAGCATCTTTAACAATTTGAGCTTCAATATCTCTAAAAGACTCTTCGCCAAAATCCTTAAAATATTGGCTAATCGGCATATTGATTTTTTGCTCAATTAAATCGTCTGTGTCTACAAAAGGAACATTCAAAATATGCGCTAATTCCTTGCCAACACGCGTTTTTCCAGCTGCAGGCATGCCGATTATAACAGCTAACGGCATTTTGTATTTAGGCACACCGTGAGTGAAACTTTGCAAAGATTCTTCGCTCATCTCATATGCTCTTTCCAAGATTGAACGTAACTCTTAGCATTCCTAGCAGTTTCTTCTAGCGAATCTCCACCAAACTTTTCTAACGCATACTTTGCAAGCGTTAATCGAACCATTGCCTCTGCAACTACGGAAGCTGCTGGAACTGCTGTAAAATCGGAGCGCTGATTAATTGCCTGCGCTGGCTGGCCAGTAAGCACATCTACCGTTCTCAAAGCACGCGGAATGGACGGAATAGGCTTCATTGCTGCACGCACGCGAATTGTCTCTCCATTTGACATTCCGCCTTCAATGCCTCCTGCGCGATTGCTAAGGCGCGCAATGTTGCCATCTTCGCCTGTTACGATTTCGTCGTGAGCAACCGAACCAGGGCGATTTGCTTCTTCAAAACCATCTCCAATTTCCACGCCTTTAATGGCCTGAATTCCCATAAGCGCGCTTGCTAATGCCGCATCCAATCGGCGATCCGACTCAACATACGTTCCAACTCCAGCAGGCATGCCGTAAGCCAAAACCTCAACAACACCGCCAAGCGTATCTGCATTGGCCTTTGCTTCATCAATGCGAGCCATCATTCGCGCTTGCGCATCTTTATCTAGAGTACGAACAGGCGAAGCATCCAACGCCTCAATATCATCTGGTGTTGGCAGGGCTAAACTTTTGCTTACATATTCGCCGCCGATCCCAATAACGTGCGCAACTGTTCGCACGCCAAGCGCCTGTTGCAAAAACGCATTAGCTACAGCACCTAAAGCCACGCGGGAAGCCGTTTCCCTAGCACTCGAACGCTCCAAAACCTCGCGAGAATCACTAAAACCGTACTTACGCATGCCTGTTAAATCCGCATGCCCTGGGCGAGGCCTAGAAAGAGGCGCGTTACGGCCTTCTTTTGGCAAATCATGGTCTAGCGGATCTGCACTCATCACTTCCACCCACTTTGGCCACTCGCTATTTGCGATTTCGATTGCAATTGGAGACCCAAGAGTAACACCGTGGCGAACACCTGTAAGCAAACGCACTTTGTCTTGCTCAAACTTCATTCGCGCTCCGCGACCATATCCAAGTCGTCTACGCGCAAGAGCAGAAACAATGTCTGCGCTAGTAATCTTAACTCCTGCTGGCATGCCTTCAATCATTGCCACCAGCGCTTCACCATGCGACTCCCCTGCCGTTTGCCATCTAAGCATGCCTTCTCCAATCGCGTTGTGCGTTATATTTATTGTTATACTTCTTGCACTTAATACTGTTCTTTATTTTAAATCAATACTCGATTCTAAATCTGTATTCTACTAACCACTAAGTATTGCTAACAATCCACGTAATCAATCGCAAAATCTGGCAAACTTTTCTAGAAACCACTATCTTTATTTGGTATTGTGTGATTCCTTGTTTGCTGTTGCGCGACTTCCTATTTAGTATTGCGCGAGGTTTGAGTATTTCTCTCCTCGCAGGCGCGCCAACCTGCCGGAGCGCTTAAAGCGTAGCGCGCGAAGGCAATTTGGCGCGCTGAGCAGCTCAAGGCAGAAGCACTGCTTCTGCGCTGCGAAGACGTGAGCGCGCTTAGACCGCTCGAACGAAACATCTCATTCATGGCGAAAAATCTCGAATCTCCACCTTACTTATCACTATAGAATTGCAGCAAAAGTTCAAAGCATAACAGCGATGAGCGCAGATACAGCTAGAACAGGCACGAACGGGATTTTATTTTGCACATTTTTAGACTTAACGCGGAAAAATCGCCAGCAGACTCTAGAGCAGATTTTCCACACTAAAATCCAAATTAATCCAAATATTCCGACTGATGCAAACCAGTAGATTATGCAATCAAATCCAAATAGCGCCAAAGCTTGAGCGATCATAGAAGCGCATGTAACATCGCCAAATCCAAGTGCTCCGCGCACGCAAAGTTTTTGCACCAAAACATAGATTGCAAAAACTGATACTGCACAAAGCCATCCGCGCAAAAGAAAATTAACATTATGAAAAGTAATCAGCGAAAAAATAAGGTTTGCTGCAGATTGTGTAAAAGCAGCTAGTACAACCCAAAGTCTAGGCACAATGCGGCTTGTTAAATCCGTTGCGCACAATGCAATCATGCATATAAGCGTTGGCGTTGTAAATAAACACGAGATAATAAACTGACTCATTTGATTATGCTAAATGCGCAAAAACTGCGAACGCAACAAATTATGCTCAATGTGGTTAAAGGCTTTTTGTAATTACGCAAATACGCAAAGTGAAGTAGAGAATCTCGGTGATGAAAGATACGCAAAAGTCCTAAATATTCAGAAGGTTTGATGTATTTCTCTACGAGCAATAAAAGAGGAGCGTAGCGACGGGATTTGCGAGGAGAGAAATACTCAAACCTCGCACAACGCTAAATAGGAAAGCGCACTACGCTTTAAGCGAAAAGGCAGGTCCTGTCGTTAGCGCGGTCTAAGCGCGCTAACGTCTTCGCTTGCGTTGAAAGCACACTGTGCTTTCAACCTTAAGCAAGCTCAGCGCTACGAATTGCCTTTTCGCGCTACGCTCTAAGCGAAAAGGCAGGTCGTAGCGCTAGTTGGCGTTTTCGTTGGAACGCTTATACTCGTCGCGAATCTTTAAGAAATCGTCGTAGTTATCCGCAAACTTAGTTTCGCCAGTCTTTAAGTTAGTAGTAACAAAATAAATCCATGGACCATTCGCTGGATTAAGAGCCGCCAAAATCGCGTTATCTCCAGGAATGCTTATAGGAGTAGGCGTCAACCCCTTGTGAATCCTAGTGTTGTACGGGTTGCTTGCATCGTCTAGCTGCGATTGCGTAAGGTTAATCGCCTTAATCCCAATTCCGTACGCAACCGTAGTATCCATTCCCAAAGGCATGTCTTTAGCTAAACGATTTAAGATTACGCGCGAAACTTTGCCGTAGTATTCACGATTATTGACTTCTGCTTCTGCAATGGAAGCAATTTTAAGAACTTTTTGACGCAAATCACCCCTAGGAACGCCTAGAGAATCAAGCTTTTTAATGCGCTCATCTACCATTTTTGCCAGTATCTTGCTAGCTGATTTAATGGCTTTTACGTTGTAAACTCCAGGCTCCAACCATCCTTCAAAGCTTCCGCCAGCTTCTGGCGGCAAAATCCCCTCGCCGTCCGCTTTTTGAATAGCGTTAAATTGAGCAATGTCAATTCCCGAGATTTGTGCAGCCTTGCGAATAACCTCCGTTGCGCGCTCCCCTGCTTTAACGTCTAGGAATCCGCCCGCCTTGCTTTGATTGGAAAGAATTTCCACTACGTCCATTGAATTCATGTGTTTTTTAAGCGCGTAAATTCCTGGGTACAAAATCTTGTTATTTGCTGCAACAATGTTAGAAAAAGTGGATTGCGACTTTACAACCTGCGCCTTAACAAGGTTATTTCCCACTTCTACAGCTCCTTGGCCTGGTTCAATCGTAAATTCAACGAATCCACTTCCAGGACCTGGCCAGTCTTCCATTATTGACGACTGACTATTGTTTCTTACATAAACCGCAACGCGATATAAGCCGTATCCAACAACAAATAGCAACGCAAAAACTAGCGTAAGAATAAATGCGATTATGCGATTCCGCTTGTTTCTGCGATTTTTACGCGCAGTTCTTGCTTTTCGCGATTTTGGCGGAACAGGAGGATTGGATGAATTGTGACTCCATTTAGCGTTTTGATTGAAAAAATCGTCTATATTCTCACTCATTAAACGCTTCCTTTCTGATGGAGTTACTTTGCGAGTCACTTTGCGAGTCGCCTTTTACATTTTTGCAAGCATTTCTGTAATCGTCAATCGCAGATTGCAAAATCAACACTGCCGATTGCTGATCAACCATTGGACGATGCTTTTTAGTGGAAAAATCAGCATCTAACAATTGCCTATGGGCAGTAACTGTTGTTAGTCGTTCGTCGTTAAAAACGATTTCTGGAATAAAATCAAGCGACCAATCGCCATAATCAAAAAGCGATTTAATGCGCTTGGCTAAATTAGCACCCCATCTGCGCGCTTTTTTAGCAGACTTTCCTTCGGATCCATCTAACTGTAAGGGCAAACCAACTACGACTCGGCTCACACTATTGTCTTCTATAACGTTAATAACGTCTTCAATCGCATTAAATGAGTCGCCATAAGCTTGAATATTACCGATTGGGTGCGCAAAACTCAGCTCAGGGTCGGACTTAGAAAGTCCAACCCTGGCATCTCCTAAATCAACGCCAAGCCAAATCATACGAAAACTCTAACTTATTAATTCGGCTCGAGTGTTAAACATCTTAAACATTCAACCTTTTGACTATAGCTTCAAAACTTCGGCTTTCACGGCCTCGAGTGCTTCATCAATCTTAGAAGCATCCGCACCGCCACCTTGAGCAAAGTCTGGCTTGCCGCCGCCACCGCCGCCAAGCACCTTGGAAGCTGTACGCACCAAGTCGCCAGCCTTAGCGCCAGCCGAGCGAGCTGCATCGTTAGTAGCAACAGCAACCATTGGCTTATCGCTCTCGTTTACACCGCACAAAGCTACAACTACTGGCGCATCTTCGCCCAAGCGAGAACGAACGTCAAGAACAGTCTTGCGCAAAGCGTCGAAGGAACCGAAGTTTCCAACATTCTTTACAGCAAGCTTAATCTTTGAGCTGCTTTGCTTAGCTGCATCAACTAATTCTGGAACAGCCTCATTAAGCTGGGATTCGTAAACAGAAGCAAGCTTGCGATCGGAATCCTTCATCTTGTTAAGCAAAGACTCTAAGCGCTCAGCCAATTCGTCTGGACGCGCATTAACCATGTCTGCAAGTTGCGCAACCAAAGCATGCTCGCGAGCGCCATATTGGTACGCTTCTTCGCCGCAAAGCGCGTCGATTCTGCGCACACCAGAGCCAATAGAAGACTCAGAAAGGATTGTAACCATGCCAATCTTGCCAGTGCTCTTAGCGTGAGTACCGCCGCAAAGCTCGCGGCTCCAGCCATCGCCAATCTCTACAACGCGAACAATATCGCCATACTTTTCGCCGAACAAGTGCATTGCGCCAAGCTTAAAAGCGTCGTCAATTGGCATTTCCTTTGGAACAACTTGCAAGTCTTCGCGAATACGCTCGTTTACGCGAGCTTCTACGCGCAACAATGCGTCTTTATCAACAGCCTTTGGCCATTGGAAGTCAAAGCGCAGACGGTCTGGATCTACCACAGAACCGCGCTGAGTTGCCTGTGGGCCAAGCTCCTCACGCAAAGCCTTGTGAAGCGTGTGAGTTGCCGTGTGGCTTCTAGCCAAAGCCGCACGGCGAACCTGGTCAATATTGGTGTTTACAGGAGCGCCAACACTAAGCGTGCCTTCAGTAAGTCGGCAGCTGTGAACAATCAAATCCTTGATTGGTCGCTGAACATCGTCAACTTCCAAAATCGCGCCGTCATCGGAAATAATCTCGCCCTGATCAGCAATCTGACCACCGCGCTCAGCGTAGAACGGCGTGCGATCAAGAATAACCTCAACGTTTGCAGGAGCGCTAACGCTTTTAACGGAGCCTTTACCTGCTTCAACAATTGCCAAAACGTTTGAACGGCTGGAGAAGTCTGTGTAACCGAGGAAGTCGATTGGCTTTTCGAGTGCCTTCTTAATGTCGTCGTAAACGCTAACGTCCACATTGTGACGCTTCTTCAAAGCATCCGCGCGAGCGCGACCTTTCTGCTCGCTCATAAGCTCGCGGAACTTAGCTTCATCAACCTTAACACCCTGCTCAGCAGCCATCTCTAGAGTCAACTCAATTGGGAAGCCGTAAGTATCGTGCAAAGTAAATGCGTCGGAGCCACCAACAATAGGGTCATCCTTGTGTTCCTTCTTGGCTTTTTCAACAGCCAAGTCAAGAATAGTCGTGCCCTTTTCTAGAGTGCGGCGGAATGCATCTTCCTCACCGTATGCAGCTTCGCTAACCTCGTGGAAAGTGTTGTTAAGCTCTGGGTAGCTTGGCTCCATAGCGCCCTTAGAAACTGGGAACAAGGTTGGCAAAACTGGGTCTTGCACGCCAAGCATGCGCATTGCGCGAACAGTTCTGCGAAGAAGACGGCGAAGCACGTATCCGCGGCCAACATTGCTTGGACGCACGCCATCGCTCATAATCATCAACGCGGAACGCACGTGATCTGCCACAACGCGGAAACGAACATCCGCATCGGCATTGCTGCCGTACTTTACGCCGCTAAGCTTTTCTGCAGCTTCAATAACTGGATAAACTTCGTCAGTCTCGTAAATGTTTTCCTTGCCTTGCATAAGGTAAGCCAAACGCTCCAAACCAGCGCCTGTATCAATATTCTTTTGATCAAGCTCACCAACAATGTGCAAATCGGTCTTAGACTTTACGTTGTCTACCTGGAAGTTCTCAAAAACCAAATCCCAAATCTCAATAAAACGAGATTCGTCTGCAGCAGGACCGCCATCCTTGCCGTATTCTGGGCCACGATCCACGTAGATTTCGGAGCATGGGCCGCCAGGGCCAGGGCCACCAGTAGTCCAGAAGTTATCTTCCATGCCAAAAACTTGCATGTGCTCTGGGTCGAAGCCCTCATTCTTCCAAATTGCGCGAGCTTCGTCGTCATCTGTATAAGTAGTTACCCAAAGTTTTTCTGGGTCAAAACCATAGCCGCCCTTATCTTGCGGAGTTGTTAAAAGCTCCCAAGCGTAGTGGATTGCTTCTTCCTTAAAATAATCACCAAAGCTAAAGTTTCCAACCATTTGGAAGAAGGTGCCGTGACGAGTTGTTTTACCAACTTCGTCAATATCGAGCGTACGCACGCACTTTTGGTTAGACGTCATTCTGCGAGAAGGAGGCGTTTGCTCTCCTAAAAGATAAGGTATGAATGGAACCATGCCTGCAATCGTGAAAAGCGTCGTTGGATTTGGAGAAATCAGCGATGCAGAAGGCACGACCATATGTCCATGATTACCAAAATAGTCAAGATAACGCTTTGCAATTTCTGCTGTGCGCATGGGTACGAACTCCTTTTTTATTTATCAGACTTAGTATAAGACTACTTAGTAACTACTTAGTATAAGACTTATTTGTAAACGAATCGTCACGCTTATCAGCATACTTACTAGCATACTTAGAGTTAATCTGCGACTCGTGGGCTTTTCTGCTGGAATTAAAATCATTGTACAAAGACAAAATCGTGCTTAAAGTAAGATTTTTTGGATCTTTATCGAAGAAGAAATTCCTAGCGTTTTGTGGTAACTTTTCCTTAACGTACGCGCGAGCTTTTGTAACAGACATAACTCCCATTACAAAACCGATGCAAATCCAAAATAAACGCTTAAACATCACTCCCCCTTAGGCGTAAACGACTCGCCAGAATTTGCCGCATGCCTAGCGGAAGATTCTGCAGCATCCGTTGGAACAGTAGCCTTATTAAAGAACGCATTAAAAGTGTCTTTAAGCGCATAGCAAGCAGATGCAATTTTAACAACTGGCTTTCCAAGAAAAGCGCCATACAAATCCGTAAGAGCGCCAACATTTGTAGCTGTAGTGCGAGCAGCATCTGTAACGACATTAACGTCTTCAAGGGTTTTGTTCACTTGTTTTACTGTGGTAACAGATTCGTCGATAGCAGGTAAAGCGTGCTCGCCCGATTCCTTAACAGTTTGAGAAATCTGATTGAACATTTTACCCAGCCGAATAAGCGGATAAATCATAAATCCCGAAAGCACCGCAAACGAAATCGCCGCAATTAGAGCAGCAATGTCTCCAACGCTCATCGTAACCTCTTTCCTGCTGTTTTACACACGACTACCCACGCAATGTATTAAAAGATTAACGAAGAGTCAAGACTCTTTTTGTAAATTTAGCGAACATTTTTTGCGCAAACTAATCACATTTACTCGTTATATCCCTTAATTGTTATAGCTTGATCAATCGTCTCTGCTGTGTTGAAATCAAGGCGAGTTACACTTCCATTTTGCGGGCGCTCGCTTAAATCGTAACCAGCAGGCGCAAAACGATGCATAAGGCTTAAAAGCGTGTTTCCGTGGGAGATTTGCAAAACGTTGTCTCCGTCTTTTAACGCTGGATTGCTAGCGATTATTTTGAAACCGCCTTCAACGCGCTTCCAATACTCAATATCTGACTCCGCATCGTGGAATGGGTCGGCCTCTTTAAGCATGTCTCGAGTTGCAGCAAGACCAAATTTTTCAACGATTTCGTTATACGTTTTTGCTCCGTGAGGCGCGCCTGCAGCCCACCAAGCCATATTCATATCTTGGCCTTCAAAATAGCCGTAGCATTGCTCACGAAAATGCATATCGCTTACAAGATGCGGACGAATATGCGTATGCTTTTCGTTTTCGCTTAAAATACGCTCAGCTGTGATTTGCGCACGAGTTGTATCGGAGCAATATGCGGCAGCAAAAACAACGTTCTTAAGCTTTTGAGCTGCTAAATCGGCGTCTTTGAGCCCTTTTTGAGTTAGTGGAGAATTGCTCCATCCTTGCAAGCGATTGTAGCAATTAAACATGGTTTGGCCATGACGAACTAAATAAAGATGCAACAACATAACTTAATCATCTCACTTTTTAAGTAAAACGTGTAACAATCAGAGCAATCAAGACTGACTAAACAAATTAAGACAAGACTAATCACAACTAATCACAACTAATCACGACTAATCAAGTCAGACTAATCCAAGTCAACATCTCCTAATTCTTGGAATCTGCTTGCAATCAACTCTGGAGTAGTATCGGAAATCCAAGATGCCATCCCTGCTTCCGACCCAGCCAAATACTTGATTTTATTAGCATCTCGCATAAACGAGAAGAATTGCAAATTAAGGCGATAATGCGAGCGGCGAGAATCATGCACAGGGGCTTGATGCCACGCTGCAACGTAAGGCAAATCAACGAATTCGCTGGAATTTGCATCACTCGCGCCAGAAGATAAGTCGAAAGCAGCCGAACTTGCAAACGATTTAGCGCTCGAATCGCCTGCGTTTGAAGACGATAATCCAAAGAACTTATTAGCACGCTTAAGAAGTGTTATGTAGATTTGCGCCAAATCCCAACGCTCTTGGTCGTCAAGCTGATCCAAAGTAAGAACGTCTCTAACAGGAGCAACATGCACCTCTAGCGGCCATCGAGCAGCAGCTGGAACATACGCAACCCAACTGTGATTATGCATAATCACACGCTTTTTAGCTTCAATCTCTGAATTCATCAAATCCTTAAGAAGATTGCTGCCAGTGCGCTCAAAATAAGCCTCAGTGTGGCGCAACTCCTGCTCTAACCTAGGAGCAATAAACGGATACGCGTAAATCTGACCATGAGGATGATGCAAAGTTACGCCGATTTGACTGCCGTGATTTTCAAACGGATAAATTTGCTCAATTCCTTCGATTTGGCTAATTTCTGCGGTTCTAAACGCCCACGCTTCAACAATCGTGCGCATGCGCAAAACAGAAAGATTAGCTGGAAGCATATTCTCGTTTGAACTAAAGCAAATCACTTCGCATCGACCAGCTGCAGGAGCCTGCTTCCACAATGGATTTCCGTCAACGTATGTTGTTGTATTTGGCACGCCTGCAACCTGAGCCATAGCTGGATAGCGGTTTTCAAAAACAACAACGTCATAGTCTTCGTCTGGAATTTCGCCATCTTGATACTCGCATTGCGCTTTTCTGCCAGCAAATGGGTCGATTCTTGATGGCGCAGAACCTTCTGCAGAATCCGCAGAATCATGATTATTTGAATCCTCACCAAGAATCGCAGCTGGCCGCTTTGCCCACAACCTAGACATAGGAATCCAGTCTCCTGTAAGCGGATCTTGGCGCATTTGCGGAACTTCGCTAGGAACTTCGTTGCCTTCGCTATCAACATGCGAAGTAAAACGATACGCCAACTTTCTAGGGTCAATCAGTTCCCTTGTTTTGTGGCCGCTAACGTATTCTGGATTGTCATCTATGTAGAAAAAGTCGCGCCCGTCGGAAAGTTTTGTTGCTGTAATGCGCATATGCTCGCGCGCGTAAGTTCCAGGGCGATACAACTTATACGGATACTCGCCGCCAAAATCGCGAATCGGAGATTGCGTTGCGTGCGGCGGCTCTTGCGGCGTAATACCACTTAAAACCGCAGGTACTGCAGGCATTTGCTGAGTTACATACAACGAATCGCGCACATCGGCAGCAGCTTCTCCTTCGGCTTGAGCTACAAGGCTACTAAGCGAAGAATCCCCAACACCCGTGCTTGTAATCTTGCTCATAACCGTTTCGTTTGCGCCGCTAGCTTTGTTTCTAGCACGAATCGCGTTAACGTCTATTGCATCAAAAGCATCTGTGTCTTCTAGACTTTTTTCGACTTCTCGTTCATCTGCCTTCTTATGCACAGAAGCATCATCAATCTCGAATCCTGCAGCAGCACCACCTTCAAAGCCGCCGCCTGGGCCTGCAAATCCAGCCGTAGTTGGAATATTATGCAACCCGTCAATCTTTTTAGGCTCTACCACAAGACCACCCCTTCAAAAGTGTTATTGTTTAGCGCGTCTTTTGCGTGTTTGTTGATTGCGCATGCGGCAAGTTGTTGTGCTTTTAGCGCATTCGCTTTGGTATTTTGTTGAGACATCTTTGACTCCATCGTCTCTTCTACTCTCTAGTCTTCTTTTTATTGCGTATTCTGTTTTACTTGTATTTTGTATCTTCTTTTATTCTTTTGTATATTCTTTTATATCTTAATAACACGCTTTAGACGCTTAGTTACCTATTATATATTTTCTGATTCAACACTCGCACAATGTTATATTTTGTAATATAACGGGCATTGTTGTAATGATTATATGTGATTTTGTTTTATTATTAAAGTGTTTTGTTGCATAATGTTCGGTTGCTTGCGACCTTTCCCTAACAAAAGTTAATGTGCACCAACACACAACCAACTTTTAGCATAATTCAGATTGCTTTTATGCAAGCGCCAATCGCTCGCGAGTTACAGCGCGCTACGCTCTAAGCAAAAAGGCAGGTCGCGTCGCTCGCGCGGATTAGCCGCGCTCACGTCTTCGCTTGCGTTGAAAGCACACTGTGCTTTCAACCTTAAGCAAGCTCAGCGCTCCGAATTGCCTTCGCGCGCTACGCTTTGAGCGCGAAGGCAGGTCGTCACGCCCGCGCATTATGCAGCTCGAAATCGTCGACTCGCACGCGGTCTAAGCGCGCAAACGCATTGACCCCCACTATGCAATGCACAGCAGGGGTCAAGCGGTATGTCCTTAAGAATGAAATCCAGAATTTAGCGAGCGTAGTACTCGACGACGTACTGGATGTTGACTTCAACTGGAATCTGATCGACTTCCGGCTTACGAGTCAAAGTAGCCTTCAAAGAGGCAAGATTCACATCGAGGTAACCAGGAACTGCTGGCAAAACGTCGCGATGAACGCCTTCCGCAGCCATCTGGAATGGCACCATTGTCTGGCTCTTAGCGCGAACCTGAATGGTCTGGCCTGGCTTAACACGGTAGGATGGGCGATCAACAAGATTGCCATCTACCAAGATGTGACGATGCACAACAAACTGGCGAGCCTGAGCGGTTGTGCGAGCAAAACCTGCGCGCAAAACCAAAGCGTCAAGACGGGTTTCCAAATCGGTGAGCATTGCGTCACCAGTCTGACCTGCAGTGTGCGTACCTTTTTCGTAAGCTGCACGAAGCTGCTTCTCGGAAAGACCGTACTGAGCGCGAAGACGCTGCTTCTCGCGAAGACGTACTGCGTAATCGGACTCGGTACGACGACGAGTGCGGCCGTGCTCACCTGGAGCATATGGACGCTTCTCGAAAATACGCTGAGCCTTTGGGGTCAAAGCGATGCCGAGGGCGCGAGAAAGACGCACCTGACGGCGAGAACGCTGAATATTAGTCATTACTAATCCTTTATTCTGTCGTTATCTGAACGGAACGTGAACCAAACTTTTACGATTATTCACGCTGAGCCGGCCTCTCCAGTGCTTCTTCGTGTAAACACACGAACGCGAAAGCATTAAAACGCTGAAATAACGCCATAATTCTTGCGCGCCGACCCACTGATGGGCTAAGGCTCCAGATAATGCCTACGAAAATAGGCATCGTTTCCTATACTACTCCGCGCCGTAGATAGTTGCGCTCATCTCTAGCCGCATCATTGCGCACGCAGTACGCCAGAGTCCATTGTGCAAACACAGTCAGCGCTTGCAGCAACAGATTCATCGTGAGTCACAACTAAAACAGCCGCTCCAGAAGCCGCACAATCGCGCAGCAAAGACACAACAGTTTGCGTGTTTTGCGAATCCAAATCGCCAGTAGGCTCGTCCAAAATCAACAAACGCGGCTTGTTAATCAAAGCGCGCGCAATCATAACGCGACGCATTTCTCCGCCAGAAAGCTCGCGCGGATAGCAATGCGCAAGATCGTCCACGTTAAGTCGCTTAAGCAAATCCATAGCGAAGGAAGTCAAACTAGCATAATCTTCTGTCTCAAGTTTTTGCGCTAAATCGTCTACTCGCTTAGAAGATGCACGCGAAATCATAACAGGCAAAATAACGTTATCTAGCACATTCAAATTAGCAAGAAGAATTTGTGATTGCGTAACAAAACCAATGTTTTTTGCGCGAATCGCAGAAATTTGCTCGTCGCTTACAGAATGCAGCGAAATATTGCATCCAAAAATCGTAACACTTCCGCGCGTAGGCTTTAAAAGCCCTGCAATCATGTTTAATAGAGTTGACTTTCCATTTCCAGACTTGCCAACAATCGCAACAAAATCGCCAGCTTTAAGCAAAAAATCAACATTGTCTACAGCAATAAACTTGCGATTTTTGCGCTTAAATTCGCGAGTAACATTTTTAAGATTTACGACTAAATCGCCTGAACCGCCTAAACCGACTAAATCGTTGCTAACCACTTCATTCAACACTTCACTCGCCATATCGCTCGCCACTTCACTCGCCATCTCTTAAAGTCAAATACGCTTCCTTACTTGCGATTCGCCCCACAATAATCGCAGAAGTTACCAAAACACTAGCAAGCGAAAACGCTACAGAAATCGCAGCAAGCGCGCACACAAACCAAACATTCGACTCCAAGTACGGCAATTGTAACTGGCTAGAAATCGCAATATTGTATGGGAACAAAATAAGCGAAGCAAACGCAACGCCAATCACGCCGCCTGCAACGCCAATCACAGCCGATTCGCGCGAAATCATGCCAAAAAGCATGCGCTTATTTGCGCCCAAAATCCTCAATGAAGCAAATTCTCTTTTGCGCTCAGATGTAGATGCCGCAAAAACGCACACAAGAATCAACACGCCCACAAGCCAAAACGCAAGAATGCCAAGAAAAATCGCCTTGTTTAGAACCTCTAAGCTCTTTTTAGTCTGCTCGGTAATTCCGCCAGGAAAAACCATTCCAAGGCTTTTAATTCCGCTAGTTTTACGAATATTTTCCGCAACGCTCTTAGCGCTAAAACCCTTACGCACTTTTACAAGAACCGCACTAACAGCCTTGCGTGCGTACTTTGCTGGAATCGCAGTGTGCCCAACTTTCGACGAATACTTAACAACCGCTGGAATCGTATCTTTGTTTACAAACACTGAGTTATCTAAGCTAGTGCCCGTTTTAGCAAGTTGCGCAACAATCGGCCATTCGTGACCATACAAGCGAACCGTGTTTTGGTAAGAAACAAGCACGTTTGCTCCTGCAATCATCTGCCCTTTTTTAAGCTCGCTTTTGTGTTGCGAATAAATCCATGGCGCGATTACAAAGTCACTAGTAGGGTCAAAACCTATGATTTGCAACTTTTCCGCACAGCATCCAGCAGATAAAGAAGATATGTAAGTTTGCACGCTTGCTTTTTCAACGCCTTTTGACTTTCGCACAAAATCCTCAATATTGTTCGTAAAGTAAAACGTGCTCGATCCGCCATTAGTGAGCAACGCTTCCGCACGATTGTAGGTGTTTTGCGGAATTACCATAATATCTGCGCCAAGGCGAGCGCGCATGCTGTTTAGTCCGTTTGAAAGATTTAGTGAGATTAGCGAGCCGCCAAAAAACACTGCAGCTAAGCACGCGGAAACCACGATTAACGCGGCGGTTCTTAGCGGCTTTTGCTTTAGGTTTTCTAGCGGCAATCGCTTTAATGTAATACTGCGCATAGTAAATTACTTAGATGCGCACTAGCAAGCAGATTTAGTGTCAAGATACACGCTAACAGATGCAAACACCAACGCGAGTACAGATAACACAATCAACGTTGGGCGCATAACAGATGCGCAATGCATCATTGGGCTTTTGCAAACACCAATAAGGAATGTTGTAGTAGCAATCATAAACAGAGAGTTAGCAATTACAGCAATATTTAAGCCAGTGCGAACGTGTTCTTTAACAAATAGCGCAATGATGCCTAGAATCGCTATAACAACGCCAATTCCAATAGCCACGCGGCTTGTGTAGTAGCATGCCATAGGTTGCATCATCATATGCATTTTAGGCATCTTAGACATTTTGCTCATGCCACCAGTTGAGCATGGTTTTGCAAATGTCAATGGCGCTATAGCAATAAGAATTCCAAACACAATTGCGTGAAGCGATGCGAATAATTTGTTCTTCATAATAAATACCTCATTAAATCTAGTTATTATTTTTTAGTGTTGCTTTTTGTTTAACGCAACACGCTTTACGGCACTCACGTTTGCAAGCGCCACGCCTTTTAAATCTCGTATAAATACAACTGCAAAGATTCAGAACTTAATCGACTTCCCCTTGAGTCTAAAATCTTGAACATTTGCAGTTTTTACTTTTACTCTTTTTTACTTTTATTCTTCTTGCGGTTATACTTTTCTTACTTTTATATTTTTCTTACTTTTATATTTTTTCGTATAGCTTAATAGAAAACAAGTCTTGAATATTTTGTTTTAGTGTATATAATCACGCACTAGTTATAACAATATTACAATTAACAATTTAAAGTAATCTTCACTAAGATCGCATTATTTTAAGTGTAAAATTTATAAAACAAAAAATTTTACAATTTCTCAATTTTACAATTTCTCAATCGGAGCAACTCTTAGCATAAGTCGCTTTACGCCATCCGAACCAAAGTCAACTGTAATAATTGAGTTTCTGCCCTTGTCTTGTGTTTTAAGAACAGTTCCAAGGCCGTATGTGTCGTGCGAAATTTTATCGCCTTCATGAAAATCGTTGATATTTAGGTGATTGTCTTTTTCTTGCAAACTTTGCTTTTTGTAAGATAATGACGATGCGGACGATTGCAAATTTGAGGTGGACGATTGACTTTGGTACGATGCGCTCGATTTTCTTGCGATTCGCGTGGTGACTTTGCCAGATTTTGAGCCATACGACTTGCCGTATGAGCTGCCATACGAACTAGAGCCATACGACTTTGAGCCATACGACTTGCCATAAGACTTTGAAGAACCATACGAGCTGCCATAATGCGATTTGCTGTAGCGAGATCCGCTATAACTCGAGCCTCCGTAAGTTGTGTACGAATCGTCACCCCAACCGCCATCGCTTCCAAAATCGTCGGAGAAATCGCCAGCAAAGTCATCGCCAAAATCGCGGTCAAAATCTCTGCCTGCTCCCCTTAGTCCAGCTCGCATAACGGCCGCTTCTGTGCGTTTCCAGCAAATCAAATCCGCAGGAATCTCGTCCAAAAACTGGCTTTGAATCATCTCCGCAGACTTTCCCCATTGAGAGCGCTCAGCTGCCCAAGTAACGTACAAAATCTTCTTAGCGCGAGTTATGCCAACGTATGCAAGACGACGCTCCTCGCAAAGCTCCTTTTGATTGTCAACACAGCGCGAATGAGGAAAAGTGCCCTGCTCCATTCCAGTCAAAAACACAACAGGATACTCCAAGCCCTTAGCTGTGTGAAGCGTCATAAGCGTAACTTTTCCAGTATCTTCACCCTGGTCTGGAAGCTGATCCGAATCCGCAACCAAAGCCGTAGTCTCCAAAAAACCAGCAACATTAGCATCAGGCGTATTCTGCTCATACTCGGCTGCAACCGATTGCAATTGAGACAAGTTATCTACTCTAAATTCGTCTTGAGGGTCCTTAGACTCTCGCAAATCCTGCAACAATCCGCTTTCGTTAAGCACGTTCTCCACAACCTTAGAAGGCTTGGAATCGTTAGCTTTCATAAAGTCAATAAGCGAAGTAATAAGATCCCTAAAACTCTTAAGCGCATTAAAAGTTCTAGATGAAATACCAATTTGCTCCGCAATCTTATCTATTTGACTAAGAGCAGACCAAAAACTTATAGAATTTTCTTTTGCATAAGACGTAATCTGCGACTCAGCGCGCGCACCAAGACCACGCTTTGGAACGTTCAAAATTCGGCGCATATTAACATCATCATCAGGGTTTGCAATCGATTGCAAGTAAGCAAGAGCATCTTTAACTTCGCGACGCTCGTAGAACTTAGTTCCGCCAACAAGTTGATAAGGCAAGCCCGACTTAATAAGCGCATCTTCTAAGCTACGCGATTGCGAATTTGCGCGATACATAATCGCAATATCTGAGTAGTTTACGCCATCTTCGCCATCTTCACTTGCCAAACGCGCGATTTCTTTAGCAACCCACATCGCCTCGCCTTGCGCGTTATCTGCTACGTAGCCAACGATTGGAGAACCTTTGCCTAAAGAAGTCCACAACTTTTTAGGCTTGCGATTAGTGTTGTTAGAAATCACAGCATTTGCAGCGTCCAAAATGGTTTGCGTAGAGCGATAATTCTGCTCCAACATAATTGTTGTAGCGTTTGGAAAATCCTGCTCAAAGTCTTGAATATTGCGAATATCTGCACCGCGGAAAGCATAAATCGACTGGTCGGAATCGCCAACAACCGTGATTGAAGATTGCGGAAGTTGAGTGGAATCTGGTGAAGCTGCGGAGGCTTCGGAAGCGTCAGTGGTTGCGAAGCGTGCGGAATTATCACCCACACCTGCATCACCCACACCTGCAAGCTGGCGAATCAAAACGTATTGCGCGTGATTTGTATCTTGATACTCGTCAACCAAAATGTAGCGGAACTTTCGCTTGTAATACGCGCTAACTTGCGGATTTTGGCGCAAAAGCTTAACCGTTAGCATAATCAGATCGTCAAAATCAACAGCATTCGAAACGCTAAGCCTATTTTGGTACTCCGCGTAAACAGCGGCGTAAAGCGCATCGGCATTGCCAGCAGCATTAAAGCTAGATGCGCCAGATACAGACGCGCCTGGCTTATAATCTGGTGCGTAATTTTTAAGATTTTCCTGCCATGTAACCAAATTATTTTTGAAATCAGATATCTTAGACAATAAAAGTTTAGGCGTAAACTTTTTAATATCTATGTTCAATTCGGAGGCGATTATTTTAACAAGACGCTCGCAATCGGAAGAATCATAGATAGAAAAGCCTGATTTTAAGCCGATTGAATCGCCATGAGCGCGAAGAATTTTAACGCAAGCAGAATGGAAAGTGGAAACCCACATGCTATTTGCGCCATTGCCGATTAAGCTCGCCAAGCGCTCGCGCATCTCCGCTGCCGCCTTGTTTGTAAACGTGATTGCAAGAATTTGGCTCGGCCACGCTTTGCGATTAGCCAAAATCCACGCGATTCGGCGCGTAAGAACACGCGTTTTGCCGCTGCCTGCGCCAGCTCCGATTAAAAGCGCGGGGCCAGTGTATTGAACAGCCTTGGATTGCTGAGGATTTAAGCCTTCTAAAAGCGATTGTGGGTTGATTTCGGGAAGATTGGAAGATTGAGCAGATGTTTGAGCGTATTTGTCAGCGGCAGAAGATTGAACTGTTTGGGAATATTGTGCGGAATTTGAATATTGTGCGGAAAAATCGAAAGCCGCCGTAGAAGCAGAAACTTCGCTCGTCATATCTTCATTAATAGAAGCATCGCTAATAGGAACATCACCAATGAAGGCATCGCCAATGGGAGCATCGCCAATGAAGGCATCACTCTGCTCGTCGAAAACTTCATTAATAGGAGCATCGCTCTGCTCGTCGACAACATCATTAACATGAGCATCACTCTGCTCGATGGCATCTTCTGGATTGCCAAACAAATCAAAATCGTAACCGTACTTGCTCAAAAGCCACTCTCCCCCGTGTTCCAAATCGCAAAAATTAAACTCTAACCAATTTTAACGGACGGCAGCCAAACACAAATCGTGCGTTTTGCACTGTACGCATTACGCAAATCTGTAGTGCGATTGCGCTTTGACTGAGCTTGAAATTGCATAACGCATTTCAAGCTCCTTCAAAGCGTGATTTGGCTCAAATGTAAAGTCCAGTGGACTTTACATGCCAAATCAGCCGAGCGGCTACTAATAGCCGCGAGGAATACACGGCTAATCCGCGCGAACGACGACCTGCCTGAGCGCTCAAAGCGTAGCGCAAAAAGGAAGGTCGGAGCAAGTCAAAGCGGGGGGTAAGCTATACAAATACCGCTGCACACGCAAAATACGGCGCAATTTGAAAGGAATCATCGTGCAAGAACTGGAAGAACGCATCCAAAAAGAAGGCATTGTTAAGCCAGGAAATGTTTTGAAAGTCGACGCATTCCTTAACCACCAGTGCGATTGCGCGCTTTTTGACGCAATGGGAGCCGCTTGGGCGCAGCATTTTCAAAACACGCAAATCAACAAAATCCTAACAATCGAGTCTTCGGGAATCGGAATCGCATGCGTTGCTGCACGTCATTTTGGCAACATTCCAGTGGTTTTTGCAAAGAAAGCGCAATCAATCAACTTGGATGGCGATCAATACGTGTCTACCGTATTCTCGTTTACAAAGCAGCGCGAGTTCCCTGTAATTGTGTCTAGAAAATATTTGAGCGCAGACGACCGCGTTTTGATTTTGGACGATTTTTTGGCTAATGGCAAGGCTTTGCAAGGGTTGATTGACATTTGCGATCACGCTGGAGCCACGGTTGCTGGCATTGGCATTGCGATTGAAAAAGGCTTCCAAGGCGGCGGAGATGCGTTGCGCGAAGCTGGATATGACTTGGATTCGCTGGCGATTGTGGAGTCGATGGATCCTAGCGATGGCTCAATCACATTCCGCAAATAGCCATACTTTCGCATTTTATACCACACGATACTTCCGCATTTTGTACCAAATTCAGGCCAAAACACGTACAAAAAGCGGAAAATGCGGAAAATACGAAAAATGCGATTGTGCGCAAATTGTGAAAAAATTAAACATAATTCTTCACAAATCGCAATTTTGCGTAAAAATACGATAAAGTAGTTCGGTTGGTGTTTGAAACCTATTACTCTAAATGTGCTAGCTTTCAACATGCAATTTTTAATAATTTTCAATAAGATAGCTTGATCAAGATAGCTTTAATCGGCTAGTTTTCAACTGATTGGCGGCTAAACGTATGAGTGATGTTGTGATTGTAAGCGCAGCGCGCACACCGATAGGCAAATTCGGAGGCGCGTTGAAGTCGCTCACATCTGTTGAGTTAGGAACAATCGCAGCAAAAGCCGCAATCGAACGCGCAGGAATCAGCCCAAAATCCGTAGATCAAGCGATTTTTGGCAACGTACTTCAAGCAGGCAGCGGTCAAAACGTTGCGCGCCAAATCGCCCTTAGCTCGGGGCTTGACGAGTCAAGTTGCGCAATGACAATCAACGAGGTTTGTGGGTCTGGTCTTAAAGCCATTCGCCTTGCGCAGTCGGCGATTTGCATGGGAGACGCACAAGTCGTAGTTGCTGGCGGCACGGAAAGCATGAGCAACGTGCCGTTTTACGCGCAAAACGTGCGATTTGGTGGCATTCGCTACGGCAACAGCGCGCTGGTTGATGGACTAAAAAAAGACGGTCTTTGTGATGCTTTTACTGGCAAAGAAATGGGAGTTACTGCAGAAAACGTGGCTGCAAAGTTTGGAATAACGCGCGAGCAGCAAGACGCTTTTGCGCTAAAATCGCACCAGAAAGCCGTTTTTGCGCAAAATAACGGCGATTTTGACGCGGAGATTGCGCCCGTGCAGCTTGCGGACGGAACTTTGATTAGCCGAGACGAGCATCCGCGAGCCAACACTTCTATGGAGAAATTGGCTAAGCTTAAAACGTTGTTTGAGGCGGATTTTGGAACGCGCGAAGCTGATGGAATGCGTGGAGCGAACTGTGGTTTGAGTGAGGCGGATTCTGGCAGTCGCGAAACTGGTGGAATGAGCGAGGCAGATTCTGGCACAAAACACTCGCCTACCGTAACCGCTGGAAACGCGAGCGGTATCAACGACGGCGCAGCAGCACTCGTCTTAATGAGCAAAGACTACGCAATCGCGCACGGAATCGACTATTTAGCAGAAATCGTGGGATTTGCCGAGGGCGGAATCAGCCCAGACCTTATGGGATACGCGCCAAAACACGTTATGGAGCGCATGCTAAAAAACACGGGCTACACCGTTGAAAACATTGATCTTTTTGAGATTAACGAAGCGTTTGCTGCGCAAAGCATAGCCGTGTGCCAGCAGCTGAACATTAGCGAAAGCAAGCTGAATGTAAGAGGCGGCGCAATCGCTCTCGGTCACCCGCTTGGCGCTAGCGGAGCCAGGATTTTAACAACACTTCTTTACGCGCTTAAAGACAATCACATGCAAAACGGCGTTGCGGCGCTGTGCGTGGGAGGCGGAATTGGAGTGAGCATGCAAGTTAGGATGCGAAAGTAGACGTGCGATTGACTTGCGCGGTTGACGTGCGTGTGTTGCAACTGGAGTTGTGACGACTGAAGGATGCGTGTTGCGACACGCACGGAGTGTGCGTATACGAATGACACCACTTGCGGAGTGTCGCAAATCGCGCGGTTGCTGGCGACTTTGCGGATGCTTACAACACGCGCGACTGGTCGCAGTTATGCGGCTGCTAGCGAATGTGGCGGCTACTGGCGACTTGAAAAATGGCGTCAATGGCGTCAAAGAAACATTGCAAAAGTGAAAAACGTAAAAATGAAAATCGTGAAAATAGCGCAAAAAATGGAGAAACATGGCAGCTTTTCGAGAATTAAGCGTAGAACAGCGCATAAAAACGCTGGAATCAGAGTGCGCGCTTAGCGGCGATTTTGCGCAACTTCTGCTCGAGCAACTCGCGCAAAGCAGCGAAACAAACATTCCTGCAAGCGTTGCAAACAGCATGATCGAAAATCAAATCGGGCGATTCAGCCTGCCAGTAGGCGTTGTGCGCGGCCTAAAAGTAAACGGCGTTACTCGAAACGTGATGATGGCTACGGAAGAGCCGTCCGTAATCGCTGCCGCATGCAACGGCGCAAAAATCGCGTCGAAAAGCCTAGAAAACGGCGTTGTTGCACGCAACGAGCATTACGTTACGCGCGCGCAAATCGTTTTTGAAGACGCGGACGGAAGCGTAGCCCAAAAACTAGATAGCATAATGCGAGACGAGTCAAAACGCGCGGCGATTAGTGAGATTGCGCGCTCCGCGCACCCATCAATATACCAACGCGGCGGCGGATTAGAACGCGCGCAGGCGGCGGCGTTAACAGGCTTCGCCAAGCTAACACTAGACATAAACGCGTGCGATGCAATGGGCGCAAACATTGCAAACACCATTGGCGAAGCTGTTAAAACCCAGCTGGAAAGCTGGGTTGGGCGCAAGGCGCTGGTGGCAATTCTTGCCAACTCCAGCCGCGCGGCAACAGTCGCCGAAGTGCGCATACCCGTAGAAGCGCTTGTGCCTAGCTCAAAAACTGCCGCGGCTGGAGATGCCGACGGCATGCGCCTTGCGCGCCGCATCGCCGCCTTAAGCTCCCTGGCCGCCGTAGACGCGGAGCGCGCTGCAACACACAATAAAGGAATCCTAAACGGAATAGTGGCTGCAGCACTCGCATCGGGCAACGACACGCGCGCATTGCAAGCCGCCGCGCACGAATGGGCTGCAAAATCTGGCCGCTACATGCCTCTTTCAACGTGGACCTTGCAAAATAACGACCAAATCCTTTACGGCCGCATCGAAATCCCATTGCAAATCGGCACAGTGGGCGGCGCAATTGCCTCGCTCCCAATGTCAAAAATCGCGCTGCACCTTGCTAAAGTCAAGAATGCCAACGATTTTCGCAACGTTCTAGCAGCCGTAGGACTCGTGCAAAACCTGGCGGCTCTTCGCGCACTCGCAGGCCCTGGAATACAGGCTGGACACATGCGCCTTCAGGCTGCAAACATCGCCATCGCTTCTGGAGCGCATGGGGACGAAATCCAAAAGGTTGTGCACGCGCTTCTAAACGAAAATTCTTCAGATTTGAACACGAATTCTGCAAGAATAATTCTTGAGGATTTGCGCAAGCGCAGGAACACGTAAAACCGCAAAAACGCGCGGTTAATTGCCATTTTTCCGCGGAAAAGTCGCAAGCATCCGCGCCGTAAAATTTACACCACTAAAATCGTCCTTAAAAAATTTACACCACTAAAATTACACTTAAAAAATCACACTTAAAAAATAGGGAACCATGAGCAATACTTCACAAAACACGCCAAAAGCCGGCATCGACCGCATAACTTTCGCAACCCCAAATTGCTACCTAAGCATGCGCGACCTTGCGATTGCGCGCGGAATCGACCCAAACAAATTCACAATTGGAATCGGCCAAAGCCAGCAAGCAGTGCCGCCAAATCATCAAGATATCGTAACGCTTGGCGCTCAAGCTGCGCTGCCACTGATGCCGTACATCGACAGTAACCGCCTCAAAATGGTGATCGTTGGCACAGAAAGCGGCGTCGACGCCAGCAAATCCAGCGCGCTCTACATTCACAAACTGCTGAACCTTAGCGCTTGGGTGCGATGCGTGGAAGTAAAAGAGGCGTGTTATGGCGGAACTGCGGCGCTTATGATGGCTCGTGATTACGTTTTGGCGCACTCTGGTGCGCAAGTTTTGGTGATTGCTGCAGACATTGCGCGCTACGGCGTTGGCACTCCTGGCGAGGTGACGCAAGGCGCTGGTGCTGTGGCGATGCTTGTAAGCGAGAATCCGCGCGTGTTGCAAATCAACAACGACAGCGTTGTAAAATCGGCGGAAATCCAGGATTTTTGGCGGCCCGTATATCAAAGCACGGCTTTGGCGCGCGGAAAGTTTTCAACCGAGCAATACATTCGCATGTTTTGCGACGTGTGGCAGCGATACAGTGCGGAAAACGCCTGCAATTTCAACGATTTTGAGGCGATTTGCTTCCATCTTCCGTACACAAAAATGGGGCTTAAGGCGCTTCGAGCTGGGTTGGAGGAAAATTCTGGCGCGCCGCACGCATGTGATGGCGTTTTACACACAAATGACGGCGTGTTGCCTGAAAATGACAACGCGTCCCTTACAAGCGATACTCGCGAACGTCTTCTTGCGCGATACCAAGACAGCACACAATACAGTCGTCGAATCGGTAATATTTACACTGGCTCACTCTATTTAGGCTTAATTTCTTTACTTGATTACGATTATTTTAGGAATTCTTGCGATTCATCAGAGTCTGCTGGCGATTCGTCTGCGGTTGCTTGCGATTCGTCCTCCGCAACGCACACAAACGAATCGCCGACGCGCCTGTCTCCCCTACTCCCAGGTCAAAAAATCGGCTTATTCTCTTACGGTTCAGGCGCTGTAGCAGAATTCTTTAGCGCAACACTTGTTCCAGGATGGCGAAGCGCGCTGTTTTCCAATCAGCACATAAAAACATTAAACAATCGCACGCAATTAACCGTTTCGCAATACGAGGAGATGTTCAACAGCGCAGCGCCTTATTCTCCGCAAGATTTTGTAAGCAGCCAGAAGAATCGAAGTGGCGCGCGATTCGTGCTTGACTCCATCAAATCTCAAGAGCGCAACTATCGTTCTATCTAGTCTATCCGCATTTTGTAGCTCTAAACAGTGCGATAAGTACCCCGTATATTGCGTTTTCTTGTAATATTAACGAGGTATTCTGTAAAATATATTTTACTCTTGTGCGCATAATAAGTTTATTGAAAGGAGATTGAATATGAAAGCTTTAGATATAGCATCAATTTTTATTGATCGATATGGGAAAACGCTAGCATTGACAAATCTCACTTTGAATAAGCTAGTATATTTTGCGCAGGTGGAATCGTTGCGTAATAATCCTGAGCGCCCGTTATTTACGGATGAGATTCAAGCTTGGGAATATGGCCCCATAGAGCCTAGCGTTTATAACGAATTTAAGCAGTTTGGCAGGAATTGTATTTTTAATGCGCCTAATCACGAAACTAACCAGTATGCTGATCGCATTGTAGATACTGTTGTTGAAAAATATGCTTGGATGAATGCATTTGATTTAATAAATTATACTCATCGCGCTGGTGGTGCGTGGCACAATGTGTATGATGCTTTGCACAATAAACCGATTCTTATACATGATATTCTTCAGTCGTCAGATGTTGGTTCATATCCTGCTAGGAAAAATACGTTTATTAGTGCTGTGGATGCTGTAAAAAAACAGTATCCTAATACTTTACGTATTCTTGGTGATGCATGAGCCAGTATGATGCTCTATGATAGACCAAAAGATTTAATAGCTTAACACAAAAGTGGCTTGAACTTTTATTCAAGCCACTTACTCGCGGATGAGGCGAGATTCGAACTCGCGGTAGGTTTCCCTACAACGGTTTTCAAGACCGTCTCCTTAGACCGCTCGGACACCCATCCTTGTGTGCTCGCTACGCAATATGCGCATCAATCACACAAGCGAATAGCCTACCATAATCCCTAGGAAGAACGCGCAGGCTCGCACCTAGTCGCGCCTATTTCCAAGCAACTCCAGCAAGTACACAAACATGTTGATGAAGTCCAAATAAAGATTAAACGCGCAAATAATCGAAACGCGCTTAATCATTTCTGGCTGATTAGCATACGCTTCAAAAATCGCACGAGTTTTTTGTGCATCGTAAGCCGTAAGACCTGCAAAAATCAACACTGCAATCGCAGCAATAAATCGCATAGTTCCAGCGCTTGGAGCAACAAACATAAGAATTACCTGGCTCACGCACAACACCAACAAAGCCACCATAAGAATCGGGCCAGCCTTAAGCATATTCACTTTTGTAGTGAGTGCAAGCATTGTAAGACACAGGAAGAATCCAGCAGTTAAAGCCAAAACCATTGCAATAGAGCCTAGGCTAAACACAGTAAAAATCGTGCTAAGTGTAAAGCCTGTAAGTGCCGCATACGCATAGAACATTGCGCGCGCAGCAAAAACACTCATTTTCATAACGCGCATTCCAAGCACAACAGCAAGCACCACTTGCGCAATAATAATGCCAAAGAAACCGAACCTACCAGTAGCATACAAATAAGAGTAAAGAGCACCCGTGCTTTGCGTAAACATTGCAACAAGCGTTGTAACTATTAAGCCAACGGTCATCTCTGCGTAAACGCGACGCACACTCACTCGCTCCGCCTGCTCGCGCACATAAGTAGCCTGCGAGTCTACAATTGTTGGGTTTTGCGCAAAATCGCCAGCATAATTGCCGTTAAAATTTCCAAAATCTCCCATAAATCCTCCTAAATCCTTATAAAACACTATAAAACATTATAAAGCCCTATAAATCCTTAAGTATCTAATTATAGTACATTTGTACGACTATGCGTGTCGTGCAAATCAATGCGTATTAGATTGCTACGACTCAGGCGCATCCTCCACTCGCGGCGCACCATTAATATCGCGATGAATCCCCTGCATCTTCGCCTCAATTGCCTGCAAATTCTGCGCGCACTCAAGCAGCGTCTTAGAATGCTCAGCCAACTTTGCGTCTGGCAAATCCGCCTTATAACGCAGCGCGTGCTCCAAACTAGCCCAATAATCCATTGCAATTGTGCGGAATTGCACCTCAACAGGCGTGTAATGCGCGCCCGACGACAAAAACACTGGCACAGCGTAAATCACATGCAAACTGCGGTACCCATTCGGCTTTGGGTTTTTAATGTAGTCCTTAACTTGCAGCACTTGAATATCCGTTTGCTTGGAAAGGTATTGCGCAACCGCGTACACGTCGTCGCGATAGTTGCAAATCACGCGGATTCCAGCCACATCGAACAGGTTGTCGCGAATCGAACGCGTTGATATGCTTAAGTTTCTGCGGCGCAGCTTCTCAAAAATCGAGTGCACGGATTTTAGTCGCCGCTCCATGTGATGCACTGGGTTGTGCGAAAATCGCACCTGAAACTCGCCGTCCAAAATCTCCAGCTTCGTGCTGATTTCGTACATCGCGCCTTCGTACACTTGCATCATGTTTACAAATTCGTCCATTTGCTCGGGCGGAAGATGCGGCGTTTCGCTTTTTATAGGTGATTTTTGCGCGGACTTTTCGTCGGCGGTTGCTTGCGACTTTTCCGCGGCTGATGTAGCGGCGTCTGGCGACCCACCATCGCCAGCCCCTTGCAAGCTGGCGTAAAGTTCGGCCAAATTTAAACGATTATGACGATCAAGTATCACATCTTTTTATTTTACTCGCAATTTTGCTATAAGTCTGATAATCGCCTGAGAATATGCACAAGCGACAACATGTAGTGCGATTGCGCGACGACCTTCCTTCGCGCTTAAAGAGTAGCGCGCGAACGACTTTCCGCACTTTGTACCAAATTTGACCCAAAACACGTACAAAAAGCGGAAAAGATTAATCGAGAATGTTGTAAATCACGCAACGGCAACAGGAATTCCCGCAGAAAGCAGCTTCTTCTTAAACTCAAGCGGATTCAAGATATCGCAATAATCAAATCGCACAACCCTAACAACTCCGCAATCCATAAGCCACCGCTCTCTATTGCGTTCCTTCCTAACTGCATCACGATTATATCTATATAAGTTATTTGTGCTGAAGTTGTTGATATTTTCAACACTTCCATCAAAATCCTCAGTACGCAAGTCGTAAGCAGCCGAGCGGTTATCAAACAAAGTTCTATCTTCAATCAAATATTTATCAGTGCCATCCAGCTCGCCAACAATAATTTTTCCGTTAACTTTCCACATAAAATCTGCGCGATATGGGCTCTGTGGATAATTCGGGTTTGGAAACTCGTGCTGCAACTCTGGTTCCACAAAACCAAGCTCAAGCATTATCGCCCGCGCAAGTGACTCTCCGCCGTTCTCGCTCTTAGGGTTCGCATAGTTTACCAAAGTCTCCATTCGCGACAAAACATCAAATTCATCGGTGCCAAGAAAATTTGGATTGTTAATAGGCGAATAATTTACACCATAAAAATCCGCGTTTTTTGGATTCTGAACACTGTTCAAGAACTGCGGCGTATCGCTACAACAATCCATGGAGCCGTAAAATTTACGACAAACACACAAAATTTTGTTAAGATCTTCACCTTTTCGAGCAGCAGAATCGAAAGTTGCCAGCGACTCGGCGAACGACCCCTTCCAAGCACACACATAGAGAACGTTGTAAATGCTGGCAACATGACTAATAGCAAGTTCTTCATCAGTCGCAATATGCCCAAATGACGATGCTGCCAAAAAATTCGTATTTTTTACTGTGCCGCTATTAGCGCTTGTGCCCTTGCCAATAATTGTGCCGTTGCTCACATTTTTATGTCTATTTTTAGTAAAATCATCTAGCCTTATACCAGATTCATCTTCTATTATGTTTGGAAGTTTTAGTCGGCTATATTTGTGTCTAAATGCACTTCGCACCGATTTTTTCCGCTCTAAATCAGATTTTTTCTTGTTCGAAGCAAATTTTTCCGCATAACTAGACGACACGTATATTTCGGTAAGCGAATGATGTATGTAAGGCAAGTGAACCACCTCCAACCCCAGGAGCACGGCGGCAGTTTCGCCAGTAAAATTCCACTTTTTTATCTTTATCTTGTTTGTAAGAGTGACTGCAATACGCTTAACTTTATCTTTGTACAGCAATTGATCCCAGTGATCACGAATAGCGTAGAAGCCGTAATATGGCTCGACTAATTTTCCTGATTCTAAGCAGCGTCGCAAGTCTGTTCGAGAATTGCTTTGAGAAGCCATAAGACATGACTTAGAATTCTCTGACTCAATAAGTTTTTTAAATAATTTATCGGGTATGCCGTTAATATTTATTTTCTTTGACATATGTTGATAATAAATAACGTTGTTTTTGTATGTAAAGAATTTTTTATCAATGTGGTTAAAGGCTATAAAACGTTGAAAAATCAGGAAAAGCGACGCACTTTGTACCACATTTGACCCAAATCACGTACAAAAAGCGAAATAGTTGACGCACTTTGTACCAAATTTGACCCAAAACACGTACAAAAAGCGGAAGTATCGCTCGCGCGCGGCCCACGCGCCGCTCATCACTTTGTGCGCAGTTTAACCACGCCACGCCCAACCCATAGTATGTGCTTGCCGCGAATATCCCACTTGCGCCGCCTCTTACCAGCCGCCGCCGTAATCATCATGGAAAGAATCGCCGCCGAGAATATCATCGCTATAACAAACAGCGTCATCCAAAGCGGCCACTGCACATGGTCTTCTGGCGCCGCAACAGGGTCTGGCAGCACGCGATACCCCGTAACCAGCAGCCTATGCGAGTTAATTCCATACGGCGTACAAGTAAGCAAAGTCGCCAAATCGCGCCCCTTCTCGCGCTGAAGCAGGCTTATATCGTGCGGATCCACCACGTTTATGCGAAACACCTTGTATCGCAAAGTCTCACCTTGCACGTCTAGATAAAAGTAGTCGCCTTTTTTAAGGTCGGTTAGCGAGTCGAACATGGTTGCGTTCGGCAAGCCCGTGTGCGCGGTGATCACGGTGTGCCGCCCCTTGCCACCCACTGGCAAATCCGTGCCGTACAAGTGCCCCGCGCCTCGCGCCAGAGTCTCTTGCATCGTGCCGTGGTAAATCGGCAGCTTTACGCCAATCTTTGGAATTTTTACAATGCCAATAATGCCCATCGGCTCCTCAAGCGCTTTAAGGTAGCGCTTGTACGCGGGCGTGTTGACTATGCTTTCCTGACCGTCGCCGCCGTACGGGTCTCGTGTGAGCATGTCTTTGCGCGTGGCGTTGTAGCGCTTTGCGTCGCGAATATGCGCGCGCCGCACGTCGCCAGCCTGGTCGTGGTTGTACTTATCGTACGCAGTGGAAATCTCCTTAGAAACGTGATTATTCCACAGCGTTGAGCACACAGGGTAGCTAAAGCACAGAATTCCTGCAAGAACCAGCGCAATCGGCTCTATAATGCGCATCAGCGCGCTTTTCTTTTTAGTTATTTTTTTAGTTTTAAGTGTATTTTTGTTTATATTTTTGTTTATATTTTGACTTGAGATTGAGCGTGGAGTTTGCTCTTCGGAAGCTTGCGACTTTTCCGCTAGCAAACCACTCGCACCAGCCACATTGCTCGTGCCAGCCACATTGGAGGTACGCTTCGCCTTATTCTTAAACAATTTAGCAACCGCGCGCTCGCTCAACGAGTGGCACCAATTGCTAATATCGGCTAGCTTCATAACTCCTCCAAGCTCAAGCTATTGAATTAAATAACTCCGCACTTTGTACCACATTTGACCCAAAACACGTACAAAAAGCGGAAAAACTGACGCACTTTGTACCACATTTAACCCAAATCACGTACAAACTCGGGAAAGATTAGAGCACTTTGTACCAGAACACGCCAGCGTAGAAACAAAATGCTCAACGCATTTTGTTTTAAGCGCTGCAGCGTGTCTTCTGGTACAAAGTGCCTAAATCTTTTGCATGATTAAACCAAACGCCACCTAATCCAGCGTTGGCTAATCACACACAATCACGCAGCCTGCTCTTCTTCCTTCTTGCGATTCTTAAGGAATACGAACATACCAGAGCCAACTAGACCGAGGCCAATAAGCGCAAAGATAATCACGCCTGCAGCACCAGTCTCTGGAAGGTTAAACCAGCGCTTGTTACCTTCGCCGCCGTTTGGAAGATCCTTGAAGGTGTAGGTGAAGATTTTACTTTGAGAATCATAACCTTCACCAGAGGTCTGTGCAGTAACTTCCTCAACCTTTGGAGACAAAGCAAAGCCTTCTGGAGCATCAGTTTCCACAATGTAGAACTTCTCTCCAGCCTTAACCTCAAAAGCACCAGTCAAACCAGTGTTTTCAGCAGTGCCGTTTGTTGCACCTGCAAGACCATCAGCAACAGTAGTACCAGTTGTATAGCCCTTAGTAGCCTTGTCCTTGCAGTTAGTATCAGCACGAGCCTTATCTGCAACGCAAGTATCTGCATCAGCCTTCTTAGCAAAAACAGCGAACTTAGCACCCTTAAGAACCTTAGTAACATTGGTTCCATCAACCTTCTTAATCTGGAACTTAACAAGCGTTACCTTTGCGCCTGGGCCTGGATCTGGAGGATTGACTGGATCTGGAGTCTTACCATTCTTGCCGTGACCTGGCTGGTAGCCATACTTATTGGAGAATTCTCCAGTTGGAGCATTTGGCGCAAGCTTGAACACAAACTTAACAGTCAACTTTGGAAGATTCGACTTGTCTGTAGCGTTCTTAAGAGCGGTAGCAATAGCAGTAAGGCCATCATCGGTGAATGAAACAGTAATGCGCTTACGAGTTACAGTATTGTTTGTGCCCTTGTCAACATCGCTATCAGCAACATTAACATTGTAATCTTTTGCAGGAATAGTAGTTGTGCCAATCTTGACTTCCTTAACCAGATTCTTAGCATCAGCAGCACTGAGATTACTAGTCACATCAGAATACGCGCTAATCAACGCGTCATCCCACACGGCAAAGCCTTGGAAATCATCCTTGGTGTATTCACCAGGCGCGGTTTCACTTGTTGTAGTAACATCCGTGGTAATGGTATATGGCAATTCATCACCAGCGCCAACCATTCCAGATTTGTCTGCAGTCTTAGAAATTGCATCCTTAGTTGACTTGTTCTTTGGCTCCACGCTTACAGCGTACGTGTAGGTGTTATCCTTGCTTCCGTTCGCGCGAGTGACTTGCGGAATGGTCATGAAGAATGGCTTAGAAAGAACAGCATATCCAGGCGCAGCCTTGGTTTCTTCAACCTTGTAAAGGCCGATAGTAAGATTCTCGAACTTTGCTTCGCCTTCTTTCGTGTTGTTTGTACCATCGCCTGTTTTCTTTTCTGTGCCTTGGTTGGCAAGTTTCAACTCATTACTGTTTGGATTTGCGTTCAGAGCTTCAACCTTAGCGGCAACCTTCATCCAGTCGTCATACTTTGTAAGATCCAAGTTCGCAGTGTCTGAGGTGCTAAGCTTTTCAACCTTAGTTACTTTGAACGTTGCACCAGCAACTTTTTCTTTCTTTTCCTGGTTGCCCTGTTTATTCAGTGCATACTTGTACTTCGTAATTGTAATGGAACCAGTCTGAGCCTTGCATGCATCAGACCAAGGCGCACCAGAATTGCACTGATCAGCAGCCCAAGCGGAGCTGCCAGCAACCACGGCGCCAGCAACGCACAGCGTGCCAGCCATCGCGAGCGAGGCCACCGCGGCCACGCACTGCTTTGTTATCTTATTCATAATTTCTCCTTGTTTGTTTTGTTCTTGCGAACACTTTGAGAGATATGTGTTATGTTTTGTGTTGCGCACGGTCGGCGGAGTCATCGCAAAGCCGCATGAACTCTGTCGGCGGCTACGATTTGCGCCGCGCGCAGCAAGATTAAATCCGAACCATGCTTCGGCATAATTGTCGTTACTATGTAACGCAACTACGTAACGCCATTGCCGACATATGGAACGTTGACACTGCAGTTTTTAAGCTGCAGAAAATTTTCATCAGCATCGCCACCTTTCGCTACGTCGCCTTAAAGCGCGAAGCTTTTTGGCAGTTTTGCGGATAAAAGCTTTAATTTGCACATTGCGCATCAGTGTCTCGCGCAACAACGTCTTACGCAACAATGCCTCAAGTATCGCGCGCCCCCACTTGGTCTGGTCAAGGAAGAACCCAACAGCCATCGCACCCGTGCCAAGCACGCACACCACGCTCATCAGCATGTTCCAATTCACGCAATCTTCCCCACCTGTCTTCGGCAAGTTAAATGGCTCCACAACATGCACTGGGAAGAACTTTGCGGCGTAGTCAATGCCACTCGTGCCCTTAAAGTTCATAACGCTAACAATATCTTTGCCACTGGTAACATCAATCGTGTGGTCCGTACCAACAGCCGCCTTGTACTCGTCCAAAGCTTTTAGCTTCAACGCAAACACTGCGCAATAGTATTTTCCAGTATCTGTAGGCGCTTGAGCGTTTGAAATAAATCCGCGCGAACGCTCCATAGTTTTGCCAGTGCTATCGAAAAGTAAAGGGTTATTTAATACATCAGTATCGCAACCATCACCATTATTCTTACCTTTACGGCATTTCTCCTGCTGCTGGAAGTTCGCGTGTCCCCACACCTTCTGATTATCGCCGCCGTTAAGCTTAAAGAACAGCTTATCAAGATTTTCGCTCCAAAACTGAGTTTGGCTCTTGCTATTCGCATCCCTGCATAACGTTCTTAGCGTAATGCCGTCGCGCTTGGCGGTAGACCACGAGTCAACACCAAGGTCGTTCAGCAGGCCGATTCCGCGCATAACAGTAACGCCAGCCACTCTGTCAACATTTGCAATGTTATCTGTGGAGTCAACAGTGCCATTATCAGTAACGGAATTATACGCTTTGTGGTCAAACTGCTTATAAACGTCAACATGCAAATCTGGGTTGTTAATTGCTGGTCTAGTAACTTTCACCTTTGCGTAGATAGGGTGATCCTTGTTAATCGAGCCTTCGCCGTCCGAAGTAGTGCCGTCTGGATAATGAACCCTAATCTCGGCATAGTAGTAGCCATCATCCTGCCACTTATCTGGGCGGAAAGTGACGGAGCCTTTCTTGGTTGCGTTCTTATCTTTTGCTTCCGACTTACCATCAGCTTTGTTGTCTTCGCCGTCTTCAAAGTTAGCCCAAGGCAAGCGGCCTGCATTCGCTTTATTAATATCGCTAGCTTTAACAAAGCGCTTAATCTCGTACCAAGTGCCAGCAGGCAAAGTGCCTTCCTTAACGTTTTGCAAGTCGAAATCAGAAACGCCGTTGGCATTAACCTCGGTGCTACCCTCGGTGACCTTCTTCTTGCTTTGCGGTGCACCAGAACTTATAGCTGCCTTCCTAGCGTTATAAGTGCTACCTGCCTCAATCGTTGGAATATTGGTGTAGGTAGGGTTATACAGCTGATTGTCGTTATGAATACGAATCGCAAATGTGCTAGTTTTGTAGCCCTGGCCGTCTGTGCCGTAAGGATTACCCTTAGCGTTCAGCACACCGTCAACTGGATCAACATTCTTCTTGCTCTTGTCTTTCTTATTCTTCTCGATATTGCCCTTAACCGCCTTCTCAAACGCCGCAGACTTATCGTCTCCCCTTATAACGTATACCTTGCACTCGTAGTCGCCAGTCTTTTGAGCCTTGCCGCCAAAACTACCGCGCGTCTGCTCGGAAGCGCCGTCCCTGTCGTATAGGTAGTTGTCTTTATCGCAACTACTACCGCCTTTAATACGGCACTGCTCCTGCTGCTTAAAGCTAGCGTGCTTCCAGACTTTCTCGCTCTTAAACCTTAAGCCGTCTTTTTCGATTTCTTTCGCACCCGACTTTGTGTTATTAACATGACCAGGCAGAGTGTTGTAAGTATAATCGCTATACTTACCGTCTGTTCCCTTCTTAGAGCAGATTACATGCTGATGCAAGTTGCCAACAGACTTAGTCATCCACGAGTCGAAAGTTGCATCGTTAGGTAACGACTCACCTACTTTAAGGTCGTAGCCGTTGCCCATACCAATATTGCTGTAACGCTTATACAAATCTAGCCTAAGCTTATTATTAGCGTCGTCGCGCGTAACCTTCACCTTTGCATACACAGGGTGCTTGTAGTTAATAGATTCTGGCTGATCCGTAGATGTGCCGTCTGGGTAGTGCACAACAACCTCGGCCCAATACTCGTCCTTATCCTGCCACTTATCTGGGCGGAATGTTACGGCGCCGTACTCGCGAGTTGACTTAGGGTCTTTATCTTTTGCCTCGTTCTTGCCATCTGCCTTATTGTCTTCGCCGCCTTCAAAGTTAGCCCAAGGGTACGTCTTTGCCTTACTATTGTTTGCGTCTGCGCTCTTAATCAGCCTCTTAATCGTAAACCACGTGCCTTTTGGCAGGTCTTCTTTCTCAACAATGCCATCTTGGTCTTCCTTTGGAACGCCATTGCCGCCCTTAATGTTCTTTGGCTGCTTCGAAGAATTGCCATTGTGCTCAAAATCGTCAAGCTTAAACTTACCAGCCTCAATAGTGCCAGTCTTCACGTAAGTAGGGTTGTACTTTTGGTTGTCTTTGAGCTTGATCTTAAAGTGGAAGGAGTCTACAGTCCACTCTGTGCCCCTAGTGGATGCAAAAGTGTTGCCAATATCAAAAGCAAAGCCATAGTTTGCGCCTTGCTTAACTAAGCCATCAAACGTTTTAAGCGCATCATTATATTGCTTCCCTGCTCCAGTGTGAGCCTCGTGGAACGCAAACACCTTGCACTCGTACTCGCCCGCTTTTTTAGGCGTGCCGCCAATCAGCGCGCGAGAACGCTCCATAGTGCTGCTGTTCCACTCTCCCTTAGAAAGGTATTGATTGCCATCTGTGCAGTTACCATTCGCACACTTAGGGTCATTGTCTCGAATCCACTGGCGGAAGCCCTGGAATTGCAAACCATCAACGTCGCCGCTTGGCGTGCCGCCCTTGCCACCATTAGGCGTTAGCAGCGTGTACGGAGCATTAAGGTCATCCTTCCTATGGCACACAGCGCGGAAGGTAATAGGACCCTTTGCGTTAGTGGACCACGAATCCAGCACAATGCCGTCATCCTTGGCGCCTTTACCAATCGCCTGTCCTTTTGTAAGCTCGCGCGGCTTTTGGTTACTCGCATTGTGGTAGTTAATATCGCCGCCAAATGCGTTATTATCTATGCTCTTGCCGTTAAGAAGCTTAAGAGTCAAATCCTGAGGTTTACTAGTAACTGTAAGGTCTTCTACCTTAACGGGAGCATATACAGGATTACCCTTATTACCAGAGTCAGAATCTTCCGAAGTAGAACCATCAAGATATGTAACTACAACAGGCGTTTTATAATCACCTGAATCCATTGGCTTTTCTGGACTAAAAGTAACCTTACCTGTTTTATCTCCACCGTTTGTAAGTGAAGACCACTTAAGAGGCTCCTGTCCATACTTACCATATTTCTTAAGTGTAAACGATTTAGCAGGCAACTTAGCTGCATACTTTGTGCCTAATCTATCATCTTTTTTACTGTGAGGTTCAGTAGATTGTTTTGACGACCCAGCAGTAACAGTCGTCTTATCCCACTCAGGATAGTAGAAGCGAGACATTGGTTCGACTTTGAATTTTGCTTGCAAATGCTCGATAAGACGATCTTCTCGTTTATGTTTACAGTTATACAGCGAAGGGTCAGGATACTTTACTTGCACATGGAAAGTTATTGTATGACGCTTATGTTCTGGACCAGGGTTAAAAGATACATGACCAGTCAGTGGATCTAGCCAAGCATGACCTGGCGAAAGGGTATGTGCAGTACCATAATCATTATCGTAAGTAACTTTTACTTTATTACCTTTTTCGTCTGTTGGCTCGCCTTCAAAGCTATATACAAGTCCAGCCTTAGTTGGTAGTTTGTAGGTTTTTCCACCATCTTTGACGAAGTGACCGTTTACTGTATCGCCATCCCAAGTACCAGTTTCAAAATAGTTTTTAGATTCAGAACTGGTGAATGGCTCTACATTATTAACCTCATCGTATTTCATGCCACCTTTAGTGGTTTGGTCTACGCCATGATTAGGCCTATCTCCCATATTGTATTCCTCAAAATCTGGAATACCATCACCATCAGTATCGTATGGGCCTGAAACTGTATAATGTCGAACAGAACTTGCATTTTCTACATTTTCATTTTTATCATCCGTATATCCCATTGCGAAGAATAACTGATAAGGATCATACCTAGGATCAACATCAGCAGTTACTGTCCAACGATATACTGCCTCGTTTCCTCTCTCCCAAGACTGAAAGATTCGCCCGATTTCTCCTCTATTTTTCCACGCATACAATTCACACATTGGATCTCTATTAGTACCACAGCCTTTATCGCCGAGCGAAAGATCCCAAAAATGATTATATTTATCGCCATCGCTAGGAAGATTATCGCCATCGCTAGGAAGATAAGTATAGCGTTGCTTACCAGGATTATAAAACTGTCCTACTGTTTCGCTGCCGTTACTTTTATTATCCCAATTGTCTTGAGGCTTATGTACAAGAACAATTTTCCCATTATTATTTTCTCTAGCAATACTAATCCATTTTACTTCACGCGTTATTCTTATAGTATCGTCAACAAGACCACGTGGAGTAATCAAATAAAATACAGGTCGAGTATTAAATCTGTTTTTATCAAGCAAAGGATTAAACACGCCTCGAAACGTAATTTTCGTACGCCCATTAGTACCTTTTCCAGGCTCAACAATCGGATAATATTCATCTTTGCAAGTTCCCTTATCAAGCTCATACTTCGTACAATCGCCAGTTTTCATGTTAACAAAAGCAGAACCAAGATTAGAATGATCAGCCGCAACAACTGCATTGCCAAATTTATCCCAATAAACTTGACCAGCATTTGCCTGTTTTACCGGCGGCAAGATGAGCATTGCGAGTAGCGTGGAGGCGGCGATGAGCATTGCTAGAAGCGCGCGCAGTAGAGTGCGAGATGTGCGCGCGACGGCGGCAGAAGTGGCAGCGCAAGACTCTGAGCCATCCTTATTCCAAGCAAAAGCGCGCAACGCAAGACGCCCCACGCGTGATGCGAATCCACGTAACCCTGCTGGCAACATAGTCTACTCACCTTTCCTGGCACCGCGAATATCGTGGCAACCCCCAACAAAGCTGCATGACTATTCCATGCGGCTTGTTCCTCGTTATTCTTAAGTTACTCTTCGCTCACTTGTTTTATGCATTTGCGCGCAACTCCCAAAACGGGCAGAATACCAGACAAATCCAATACTCAAAAGCGTTAAGTGCAATGTGCCGAACGTTCCAACCAGCACCTGTACAAGCAAAGCCAGGTGACTCCCACTGCCCAACGCAGCATAAACGTTCTGCAAGCACTCAACGCAGCGCTAAATGCGCGATTAACTCGGGGGTTAACTACGCAATTAACTCTGCGATTAGCCCGAATATTAACCCGAGCGCAAAAACAAGATAGCAAAGCGCAGCTTTAACTAAAGCCTCTAGTATTTATACCCCCCCCCCCAGAACGAATTGCAAGTTAAAACCTCTACAAATTGCGGAGTGCGTAAAAGTTTTTATAATGATTGGCTTTTGCAAAAAAATCTATTGAATACTAGATAATAACCGAATACTTTTATGTAGTAAGTGAAGTGTTTTTTGTGACCCGCGTGTCGCAAAAACCACAACATCTTGTGGTTTGGGTGCGCGCGAACCACAAGCGCGCAAGCATCGCGGCTAATCAGCGCTAGCGATTTCCCGCACTTTGTACCAAATTCAACCCAAATCACGTACAAAATGCGGAACAACCTTCCGCACTTTGTAGCTCTAGACAGCGCTCTGCTTGCGTTATATTTGTCTCATCAATGATGCAAATATAACGAATTTTGGCAAAAAGTGTTACAAATGCCTCACCGCTGAGACAAATATAACGAATTTTGAGCAAAGCACTCAGGTAGGTCGTGCCGTTCGCGCGCTACGCTTTAAGCGCAAAGGTAGGTCGGAGCGCAAACACACTACATCAAAGCGCGAAGACAGGTCGTAGCGCACATTTGGAGCAAAACACTAGAACATTATAAAACCCTAAAACTCTAACTCAGGATTCTTTAACAACTCATCAAACATCGCATGATACAAGCGCAAATTCAAAGACTCTATCCGCGTAATAGTCGAGATTTTACCGCCAGCATCTTTCGACGAAGCGCCACAAATATAAACAGCCTCATCATCCGTCCCATAATCTATAACTACATACCTATCGTGATACTTCCTACCAGCAGTCTTAAACTTCAAATCAACACTAGGATAATCGCTTACAAAATCGCTCAACATGCTTTCCGTAAGCATATTCTTATTCCTAGCATTATCACTAAAAACTACAATTTCAACACCTTCACCAGCAAACCGCAATAATTCCAACGTTTTAAGACCAATATAATTATCTACAACATAAATGCTTTTCTTAGCTGACTTATATATTTTGCAATACGCAAGATCCGCTTCTATTTTATTGCCGTCCATAAGAAGAAAATGTTTATATGTATCTGGATTAATAAAATTATCCATTACCTTATTAAAATCTTCCTTCGTTGCCATTTTAGATTTTATTTCCGCTATATCTTTAGTATTCTGATTTGTTTGAATCGCAAGCTGCGCTAACTCATTCGCGCCAATAAAATCCTTATTTTCAACAATATAATCCTTCATTTGCTTAAAAGTTCTAATAAGCGCTTTCGACTGCATTGTGGCAAGTTCGCCTCTTAACACCGTCATGAGCATATAAATACCTTGCTCCGTAAAAGCATATGGAAATGACCTGCTTTTAGAACTAATATTTGCGGTCAAAAAATTTGATTGCAAATATTCCAACTCAGATTTATTTAATTGAAACATAAAGTCGTTATCAAATTTTTCTATGTTATTTTTTACTTGTTGATTGAACGCTCTTGTACTGTATCCATATATCTCAGCTAAATCCACATCAAGCATGACTTTTTGATTGCGAATGTTATAAATTTTTTCTTTTATCGTTTTAGCGTCTATAAGCGCTTTAGATGGCACGCTTCTAGTGTCCGCGATAATTAAATTTTTATTCTGCTCTACCATAAGACACCTCCTAAAAATGTACGTAAAACCTAGCGCCGTGCAACAAAAACTACACTTCTGACACAATCCCCATAAATCACAAGCAAAATTACAAAATCAATCGCAAGCCATATAACATCTAGCAACTAGCAAAACTAGCATGCATCAGCGCATAAATATAATTCTACAAAACAAGAGGATTTACCGAAAATGTTGCTCAAAACCACAAAATCAACAACAAAAAACGGAAATATCGCTCGCGCGCTGCAGAGCATTGCAAAACGTTACGAGTTTGATAGCACTACGATACAATTAACAAAGTCAAAGCAAAACACACAGCAAATAACGCAAAGACACAAACAACGCGGAGGCAATACTACGAGCAGCTTAATTAGGCGGCAGATTCTGCCAGAGTTTATACCAGTTGGAGCGCGGATTGTGGTGCGAACGTACAAAATTGCACAATTAGGCTGCGGCGAAAGATTGCAAAACGCTGGCAGCGCGCAAGCAAACAATGACAGTGCTAAAACAGACGACGCCAACACGCAAAAAATCGAATACCACGACGCGATTGGTCACGTAATCAGCTGGGACGGAGCAACATTGCACCTTATGCGCGACGCAGCAGCAAACGGAAGCCGACCCGAGCAAGAAATGTTCATCAACGCGCGCGCAATCGTAAGACTAAAGCCAATACCCGAGCGCAAACATCGCAGCTAATATGCGCAAGGCATGTAGTGCGATTGTACTGAATCTCGGTGCATTTTAATACAAACACACTACATAAGTAGCGCAAGGCAGGTCGTGTCGTTCGCGCGGTCTAAGCGCGCGAACGATTCGACGCACTTTGTAGCTCTAATTAGCATTTTGAGCAAAAAATTACGCAACCACGCCGTTAGAAATAAGCTCGCGCGCAACCTCGCGATACTCCTTAGCAGTCTTATGCTCAGGAGCAAAAATCGTAATCGGAACCGCCGCGACAGTGGAATCTGGTAACTTAATCGAACGCGAAATCACAGAATGCAAAACGCGCCCCTGGAAAGCCTCGTAAATCCTTTGCAAAACCTCTTCGCTGTGCAAAGTGCGCGTAAACATGGTAACGAGCACGCCAAACACTTGCAAATCTGGGTTAATTCTGTGCTGCACTTTTTCAATCGACTGCATAAGCAGCGCCACGCCTCTAAGTGCAAAGAACTCCGCAGCAACAGGAATAATCACACCATCCGCCGCCGTAAGCGCGTTGACGGTAAGCAAGCCAAGCGAAGGCTGGCAGTCAATAATAATAACGTCGTATTCGTTACGAACCTTGCGCAACACTCCAGCCAAAATCTGCTCGCGACCAACCTCGGTAACAAGCTGAACCTCGGCTGCCGAAAGATCAATGTTTGCAGGCATAACATCAATGTTTTCTGTGGCAGTGTGGCGAATCACATCGTGCACGTCTACAGAAGAATCAAAAAGCGCCGTGTAAACAGTGTTATCAAGCGCGTTCGCATTAATCCCAAGCCCCACCGTTGCAGCGCCTTGCGGATCGAAGTCAACAATTAAAACGCGCCTACCGTATTGACTCAGCGCACCAGCGATATTGATGGAGCTGGTAGTTTTACCAACGCCACCCTTCTGGTTACACATAGCAATAATGCGCGCAGGACCGTGCGTTGTAAGCGCATCGGGCGCGCGGAAAGTCTCATATTCGCGTCCAAGTAAATCAGTAGGCATACGCTCCAGTCTATCAAAAGGTATGTTCAGTGGATTTGCGCGATGCGGCGGCGAATATCACACCTATCTTGCGCGCGGATGGCTCATAACATACGCCTCCATAAGCGCGTCTGGACTTATATGCGTGTAGATCTGCGTTGTTGTAACGGATGCATGGCCAAGCAGCTCCTGAACTGTACGAACGTCGGCGCCGCCCGAAATCAAATGCGTTGCAAAGGAGTGACGAAGCGTGTGCGGATGCAATTCTTTGCCGATTTTTGCCATCTTGCCAGCATGCGAAATCGCCTCCCACGCGGATTGACGAGAAAGCGATTTGCCGCGTTTGTTTAGGAAAATCATGTGAGAATTTGCGGATTTTGACGCGGATTTTGACGATGAGTTTAAGGACGATTTGAGTTGTAACTCTGCGGTTGCTGGCGACTTTTGCGCGCGACTTGCAAGAATCGGCCTAGCTTTATCTAAATAATCGCGCAACGCACTAACCGCGCACTTTCCAATCGGCACAAGCCTCTGCTTTTGCCCCTTGCCACTAAGCCGCACAACTGATTCCGCCAAATCAATGTCCTCGAATTTTAGGCCAACCGCCTCGCTCACGCGCGCGCCAGTCGCGTACAAAAATTCCACAAGCGCGCGGTCTCGAAGCGAGACGGCATCCGTGCTACCAAATCCGCCAGCAGCATCAATTACGCGCTCCACTTCGCTAATGCTGAGCACGTCTGGAAGATGCTCCGACTGCTTTGGCGCTTTGACTTCTGCAGAAGGGTCGCTTGCGATTTGCGCGTTGGAAAGCATGAATTTGTTCCACTCGTGTATGCTTGCGATTCGCCGCGCAATCGTGCGAAGTCCTAACCTTTGCGCTGCCATTGCTTGTGATGACATTTCTTGTGATGACATTGCGCGCACGTATTCTTCAATATCTAGTTGCGTGATTTTGTTAACATCGTTGATTTTTCGTGCTTCGCGAAGCCAGTTCGTGTATTTTGTAAGATCCGACTCGTATGCTTCAACGGTTTTTGGAGAAAGCCCGCGCTCCACGCTTATGTGGTTTAGAAACTGCTGGATTTTTGGGGAAAATGGCGATTGATGCGGTTGAGGAGATTGATTCATGTGCGGTTGCTTGCGATTCTGCGGTTGCTGCGATTTGCGTGATTGAGAAGATTGTGGCGGTTGCTGCGATTCTGTCATATGCTAATTATATGCCGCTCGAATCGACGACTTCGAATTGCACAATGCTTGATCAATTTTCCGCGTTTTGTACCATTTTTTGGTCAAAATTGGTACAAAAAGCGGAGGGGTTTTCCGGAGTTTGTACGCGATTTAGGTCAAAATTGGTACAAAAAGCGGAAAGACAGGTCGGAGCGAGCGCTTAGAGAGTTGAGACGCGGCGGAGTGTTATGCGCGCTACACGCGTGTCGCTTGCAGCCGCCAAATCACTCAGCGCAACGCCAACAATCTGCTCGCCGCTTTGCGCGCTTTGAATCAGCTGACTTTGCCAATCGCCTGGGCAATCAAGCGCAAATCGAAGCTCGCGCAAATCGCCAGCCGACTCATCGCAAGCAACCGCGCGCTCCTTATACTTGTACTCGCGCCAAGAATCAGCCTTAGCAAAGAACGCGCGCTCATCGCAAGCAACCGCAGAATCGCCATCACTCTCCTCAAGCATCTTCTTCGCAAAACTCAACTCCTCAATCACGCTACCAAGCAAATCCGCCACATTTCGCCGATTTTCCGCAACCATCGCACGCGTGCGATTCGGGTCCGTAAGCGCAACTCGCGTCATATCTCGCCAAGAACCAGCCGACATTTGCAACGCAACATTGCGATTTTCGCTTTCACACAAAACATTCGCCAGCGCTGTAGAAACAACGTGCGGCATGTGCGAAATCAGAGCCGCCGAAGCATCGTGTATGGAATCGTTCAACACGAGCGCGCGATTGCCACACAACTCAACAATAACTCGCAAAACCGCCAAAAATCGCCAGAAATCGCTGCTTTCATCAACGCTAACTGCCCAAAGCGCGCCATCCAGCAGCTGCGCGCTCGACGCCTGCCAACCCGTAAACTCGCTTCCAGCCATAGGATGCGCGCCAATATAACAATCGCCAAGCCCCGCGGCCTTAACCTGCTCGCGCACAAGCCCTTTAACGCTGCCAACATCAGTCAAAGTTGTGCGCTGCTTGTTGATTCCGCGCGAAATCTCGCCAAGAACTTCTGGCATAGCAGCAAGCGAATTACACAAAATCAAAACATTTGGCTTCATACGCGCAAGCTCCGCAACGCTTTCAACGCAAGTGATTCCAAGCGCGCGCGCCTCGCTGTACATTGTTTGATGGCGATTATACGCGTACACTTTGCAAGAGCCCGCATCCACCAAACGCTTTGCGATTGATCCGCCAATAAGTCCAAGTCCAACAATACCAACAGAAAATTTTTGAGAAAATTCAGCATTTTCTACCATAATAATTCTCTTTCTGCATGCATTACGTTCAAAGTGCGCAAAGCATCAACTAAAGCATCGCCCGAAGCCTCAACCGAAGCCTCACCTACAGCATCAATGCACACTCCGCCATTAGGCAGCATCCAATCATTCATAATCGGATTATTGCGATTATTAGAAGGATACACTGCTAAAACTCGCACCCAATCACCATGTTTAACAACCTCTTGAATCATAGCTTTGCACGTAGAATCCCAAGGAGCAGCATCAACAGTGGCAATAAAACTATATAAACCATCTTGACCTTTAATCGGCCTAGACATAAAAGAAGTCATATTAAGACCATGATCGCGCACAACGTCAAGCAAATTTGCTAGCACTCCAGCACCTGTACAACGCGGAATAAAAGCAATAATCGAAGAAAAAGATGAATAGCATTCGCGATGCATACTAACAAAATTGAAAGCCTCATCTCTAGGAGCTAACACTAAAAACTCAGTGCGCGCGCCAGAAAAATCTTCAACGCCTTCACTCACAATTTGCCTATTGTATAAATCAGCACAAATTTTAGGGCACAAGGCAACTTCGCCAGGAACTAAATCCCTACAAGCAGCAGCGTTTGAAGACGCGGTTTTTTCTTTCAATCCATGCTTTTGAGCAAACTTACGGCATTGCGCCAACGCGTGAGGATGAGCAACAATAGTCGAACAGTTATCGATTGAATCCGACTGGCAAACAACAGCATCAAAACTTATATCAACGCCCACGCGCGCAATGCCAACCATATTTTTTGCATCAATTAATAAATCTAAATTAGGTATTACTACGCCTTCAATATTGTTTTCCCACGCAATAATACCCAAATCGTAGCAATCTTCAATTTTGCTAGCGATATTACGAATATTCTCACACGCAGTTGGAATAAGGCGCAAAGCACCTAACGATTTACATTGTTCTTTAACTTTTAAAGCAGCTTGATGAGTAAAAGAACCTTCTGGCCCTAAATAACATAATTTGCGGTCACTACTGCTGTTCTTATTGCTATTCATGACTATATTGCTATTCATGACTATTCCTCAAACTACTTTAAGACTATAAGACTAAGACTACTGTAAATAAGACTACTCTAAGACTATAAGTAAGACTACCTTACACTGATTTGGCACCACTATTTAGCGCCACTACCACTGATTTAGTGCCACTTATTTAGCGCCAGAAATAACAAAAAATTTATTAGGCATACAAAGCAAAACTGCGTGAGCAATAATCACGCCATAAAGCCAAAAATATCCAGCATTTTGTGCAATCCACGGAAGATTATCCACGCTAAAGCCAATGGCAACTAGCACGCCGCGAAATGCGCCAAAAACTCTAAACCATCCAAGCGCAATCATCCACACAACCGAACAACACACGATTGCATGCAAAATAAAGCCAAACATGCCACAAAGCATGCGAGCAAAACATGCGCTCAAAGTAACAAGCAAAAGCGCGATTACAATACCGTACGGAAAGCCGTACATAGCGCCCATTCGGTGCGCAAACGTGCCCAAAACCGCGCAAAATGCGGCCAAAACGCATAAAGCCGCACACTTGCTAGCAAATAGCACGGAATGCGACTTTATGTTAAACATCATTTTAAGGAATATTTTAAGCGATATTTTAAGAAATCACGCTAAATTTACGCAGCAATCACGCAGCGTTGTTGTTCTGCCTACGCTGCTTAGCGCGCCACTTATACCATTCATCACGGCTCAAAATAATCTTGCGCACGCGAATCGACTCAGGTGTAACTTCCACGCACTCATCTTCGTTAGCAAAGTCAAGCGACTCTTCCAAGCTCATCTTAATTGGTGGAGTCAAAGTCTCAAGCACATCTGCTGTAGAAGAACGCATGTTAGTCATATGCTTAGCAAGCGTAATGTTAACATCCAACTCGTCTGGCTTGTTGTTAATACCAACGATTTGACCTTCGTACACAGGGCTTTGCGGATCCACAAAGAACACGCCACGCGCCTGCAAACGCTGCATAGCATAAGGAGTTGCAACACCCTTACGATCACAAACCATGGAGCCATTCTGACGAGTTACAATCTGACCAGCCCAAGGCGCGTAGCCTGCAGAAATAGAGCTTGCGATTCCCGTTCCGCGAGTTGCAGAAAGAAGAGCCGTGCGGAAGCCAATAAGACCGCGAGAAGGAACAGTAAATTGCAAGCGAATCCAGCCAGATCCGTGATTGCTCATAGAATCCATGCGACCCTTGCGATCCGCCATAAGCTGCGTAACAGTACCCATGTATTCTTCTGGAACATCAATCGTAGTGTTTTCCATAGGCTCGTTAATTTGGCCATCAATTGTCTTAGTAACAACTTGAGGGCGGCCAACTGTAAGCTCATAGCCTTCGCGACGCATTTGCTCCGCCAAAACTGCCAACGCCAACTCGCCACGACCCTGAACTTCCCAAGCATCTGGGCGGTCTGTTGGAATAACCTTAATAGACACGTTACCAATAAGCTCGCGATCAAGCCTATCTTTAATCATGCGCGCTGTAAGCTTGTGATCCTTGCCTTCTGTGCCAGCAAGCGGCGAATCGTTAATGCCGAAAGTCATGGAGATAGCTGGGTCGTCAACGTGAATCAATGGAAGAGGCTTTGGATCGTTCTGATCCACAATCGTCTCGCCAATCATAATGTCGTTAACGCCTGCAACTGCAACAATATCTCCAGGACCTGCAGATGCAACAGGAGTGCGCTCCAAGCCTTGAGTGCGCAAAAGCTCGGAAACACGGAAGTTTTCAATCGAGCCGTCTACACGAGAAAGCCCGTAAGTCTTGCCCTTTTCCAAAATGCCATTGTAGATTCGCACTAAACCTAAGCGGCCAAGGAAGTCGGAAGAATCGATGTTTGCAACGTGTGCCTGAAGAGGCGCGCCTTCCTCGTATTCTGGCGCTGGAATGTTGGAAATAATGGAGTCAAAAAGAGGCTCCAAATTATCGTTGTCTGGCAAACCGCCGTTTTCTGGCTGATTCAAGGATGCATAGCCAGCTTTTGCAGCGCAATAAATAACAGGCAAATCAAGAAGCGAATCAATATCGAGGTCGATTCCTTCTTCAACAACGTCTTGTGCAAGACCGAGAAGCAAATCTGTAGCCTCGCTAACAACCTCGTCAATACGCGCATCTGGACGATCCGTTTTGTTAACGCACAAAATCACTGGCAGCTTTGCCTCAAGTGCCTTGCGTAGAACGAATCGAGTTTGTGGAAGTGGGCCTTCGGAAGCGTCAACAAGAAGCACAACGCCATCAACCATAGAGATGCCGCGCTCCACCTCGCCACCAAAGTCGGCGTGACCTGGGGTATCGATTACGTTGATTGTAATTCCCTCTGGGTGACCGTACTTTTCTGCAAGCGGGCCAGTGTATTGCACGGCCGTGTTCTTGGCAAGAATGGTGATGCCTTTTTCGCGCTCAAGGTCGTTGGAGTCCATTACGCGGTCTGGCACTTCTTCTCGCTCAGAGAATACGTGCGACTGCTGAAGCATGGCATTTACGAGCGTTGTTTTACCATGATCAACGTGCGCTACGATTGCCACATTTCTAATATCACCGCGAACAGTCATTACAAACCTCTTCCATTTGATTTAGCCAAACCTAAACAAGTTTACTCGCGACTTTAGACACGCCATTACACGAGAAATGTTGACGCATTTTGTAGCTCGAAACGGCATGTAGGACTACAAAACACGGAACAACCTTCCGCACTTTGTACCAGATTTGGCCTAAATCACGTACAAAACGCGGAATAGAAGATCATGTTGCTCTCGCGCTTTAAGCGCTCATGCAGGTCGATTCATGCAATAGCAGATTCGCTGGCGCCTTCTGGCAAATACTTGTCGTATCCTTCTTCTTCCAGCTCGTCCGCAAGCTCTGGCCCTGCCGTCTTTACAAAGTGACCTTGCGCAAAAACGTGCACAATATCTGGCTTAATGTACTTTAAGATTCGCGTGTAATGCGTAACCATCATAATGCCCAAGCCAGTGCTTTCTTTGGCGCGATTTACGCCTTCCGAAACAATTCGCAAAGCATCCACATCTAGGCCAGAATCCGTCTCGTCCAAAATCGCAAACTTTGGCTTTAAAATCTCTAGTTGCAAAACTTCCGCACGCTTTTTCTCGCCGCCCGAAAAGCCCTCGTTTACAGAGCGAGACGCAAACTTTGGGTCCATTCTTAAGCGCTTCATTGCTTCGTTAAGCTCTTTAACCCACGCGCGCAAAGTCGGAGCCTCTCCGCTCACCTCTGTTTTTGCTGTGCGCAAAAAGTTCGTCATCGAAACGCCTGGTACCTCTACCGGGTATTGCATTGCAAGGAAAAGCCCAGCTTTTGCGCGCTCGTCTGGAGTCATCTTCAAAATATCTTCGCCGTCTAAAAGCACCTGGCCTGAATCCACCTCGTACTTTGGGTGACCCGCCAAAGTGTATGCGAGAGTAGACTTTCCAGAGCCATTCGGTCCCATAATCGCGTGCGTTTCGCCAGAATTAACCGTAAGATTTACACCTTTTAATATTTGCTTGCGTCCCTCTTTTGTTTCTACAGACGCATACAAATCCTTGATTTCTAAAGTTGACATGTTTATCTCCTATTCTTCCGCATATTTCGATTCGTCGGTTGCTTGCGATTCGCCTGATAGTGCGGTTGCTTGCGATTCTTCCGTCTTAGCTAAACGCCTCTCAATCGCAGCCATCAAATGATCTACGATTTGCGGCACGCCAATCTCATCAATAAGCTCGTTAAAGAATCCGCGCACAACAAGCTTCCTAGCATCCGCCTCGCTCACGCCGCGAGATTGCAAGTAAAACAGCTCCTCGTCGTCGAATCTGCCAACAGAACTTGCGTGACCTGCGCCAATAATATTTCCGTTTTCGATTTCTAGATTTGGCTCCGAATCGGCAATCGCGCCAGGAGTTAGCACCAGATTTCGGTTCAACTCGTACGAATCCGTGCCTGGAGCTTCTGGCTTAATAAGCGCGTTTCCAACCCATGTAGAATGCGCTCCTTTGCCGTAAAGCGCGCCCTTATACACTACTCGCGACTTGCATTCTGGGTGATTGTGCACAACCATTGTACGATGCTCAACATGCTCGCCTGGATCCACAAAATACATGCCAAGCATATTCAAATCGCCCTTTTCTCCGCCAAAATCCTGATCCATGCGGATTCGCACAACGTCTCCGCCGAGCGTGACCATTGTGTGACGAAGAGACGCACCAGCACCCACGTGAATCCTATGATTTCCAACGTGTTTGCTGCCTGAATCCCACTCTTGAATGAACGTTGTAGAAACGTGCGCATTATCTCCAAGAATGATTTCTACGCCTTCAGCAAGCTTTGCAACTCCTGTGTGTTCTACAATAATATCCGCGTTTGTGTAAGAATCGGCTTCAATCACTAAGTGCAATGCGTCTAGCGATTTCGCAGCGTCTAGTGATTGCAAGTTGTTTCCGTGGATTTGCAATATTATTGGCTTTGTAACTTCGCCACAAACATGCAAAACGTATGCCGACTTTGCAGAATTCCACGCAACAGCAGCCACGCGATCCGAAGGCTTCATTTCTGTGTGCGGAGCCTCGTTTTTTGGCAAAATTTGTAGAGTTGCGCGCGAATCGCCATCAACGCCTTTTAGCTCCACGGCAACGTTGTTAGACGGCTCAAAGCTATCAAAAAACTCATCGATTCGCTCAACTGGCGTGTATCGCCAATCTTCCTGCTTGCGCGTTGGAATCGCAAAGTCTTGCACGTTAAAAGAGCGCACGGATTTATCTGCACTAGAAGGCATTGCAGCAGGAACAGCGTAAGGATCGTTAGGGTCTGCTACAGGAATATTAATTTCTTTTTCCGTCATTTTATTGCCTAAATTCTTTTTCAGATCTTCGCTCATCACCCCACGGATCCTTCCATTTGCAATTCCACAAGACGATTAAGCTCCAGAGCATACTCCATTGGCAGCTGGCGACTAATCGGCTCCACAAAGCCGCGAACAATCATGCCCATAGCCTCTTTTTCTTCCAGCCCACGGCTCATCAAATAGAAAAGCTGATCTTCGGAAACTTTGGAAACAGTGGCCTCGTGAGCCATCGAAACGTTATCTTCGCGCACGTCAACATGCGGATAAGTGTCGGACCTAGAAAAATCGTCAACAAGCAAAGCGTCGCACACAACCGAAGAGCTGGAGCCGCTAGCGCCCTTAACAATCTTCACAAGACCGCGGTAAGCCGAGCGACCTCCGCCGCGCGAAATCGACTTAGCAACAATCGTAGAACTCGTGTGCGGAGCCAAATGAATCATCTTCGCACCCGTATCTTGGTATTGGCCGCAGCCCGCAAAACTCAAAGACATGGTTTCTGCTTTTGCGTACGGCTCGGCAAGAACGCATGCAGGATACTTCATAGTAGCCTTGGAGCCAATGTTTCCATCAACCCACTCCATTGTGCCACCTTCGCGCACGTAGGCTCGCTGAGTTACCAAGTTGTACACGTTATTTGACCAGTTTTGCACGGTTGTGTAGCGCACGCGCGCATGCTTTTCTACAACAATCTCAACGTTTGCAGCGTGGAGCGAATCCGTGGAATAAATCGGAGCTGTGCAACCTTCAACGTAATGCACGTACGATCCTTCGTCTGCAATAATCAACGTGCGCTCAAACTGACCCATGTTCGGCGTGTTAATGCGGAAGTAAGCCTGCAGCGGAATATCCACATGCACGCCTTTTGGCACGTACACAAACGATCCGCCACTCCAAGCCGCCGTGTTAAGAGCCGCAAACTTGTTGTCGTCAACTGGAATCACAGTTGCAAAATACTTTTTTACAAGCTCTGGATACTTTTGCACTGCTGTATCCGTATCAACAAAAATCACGCCTTGAGCTGCTAGGTCCTCGCGAATCGAATTGTAAATAACTTCCGACTCATACTGTGCTGCAACGCCTGAAACTAAGCGCTTTTTCTCCGCTTCTGGAATGCCAAGCCTATCGTAAGTTTTGCGAATATCTTCTGGCAAATCATCCCAAGTTTTCGCTTGATCGTGAACTGGACGAACGTAGTACTTAAAATCGTCTGCGTCAAAACCGCTTAAATCCACTCCCCAATCAGGCATCGGCTTTTGCAAAAACGCGCGGTAGCCTTGCAAACGAAGGTTTAGCATCCACTCTGGCTCGTGTTTGTCTGCGGAAATTGCGCGAACAACCAACTCGTCAATGCCCTTCTTTGCAGCTTCGCCTGCAGCATCCGAATCATGCCAGCCGTAATTGTACTCGCCAAATTCGGCAACGATTTGCTCGTCTTGGCGAATTTTATCTTCGTTTACGCGAGCGCGATCTGCCACGTACTGGCTCATTTCAACGTCTGCCGCGCTGGATTCTGGCGTGCTGGAGTCGTTTTGATTTGCTGCATTCTCATTCAATGATGCGCTTGATTCAGGCTTATTTGAATCATCAACCACTGTTTTACCCTCCTATCAAGCTTATAAATCGATTATACATTTAGCCACGCGGCGGCATTACGTGATTCAAATCACATCTTTTCATTCCCTGCATGTGTTAATTAAACACAAAGAAAAATACTTTATTTTTTATTGCATTTTTATTAAAATCTTATTTAGAAAGGTGGTAATTTAGATGACAACAAATACAGTGAACATTAATTTCAAGCTAAATGCAGACGATAAACGACTTATGGAAAATGTTTGCCGAGAACTAGGGCTTTCAATGAGTGCAGCATTCACAATATTTGCTAAGAAAGTTGGAAGAGAGCACAGAATACCATTCGAAGTTTCAGCAGATCCGTTTTACAATCCAGAGAATATAAGTCGTCTTAAAAAATCCATAGCACACATGGAAGAAACAGGCGGCACTATACACGAGGTTCCGCTAGATGATTAAAGCGTGGACAGATGAAGCGTGGGAAGACTTTGAGTACTGGTCTAAGCAAGATAAGAAAACTCTTAAGAGAATCCTTCAGCTTCTTAAAGACATTGATCGCAATGGATACAATGGCATAGGTAAACCAGAACCTCTGAAAGGTGATTTTTCTGGATACTGGAGCAGGCGGATTGATGATTGCAACAGAATAGTTTACCGAATCGATGGAAACATAATGAGAATAGTTCAGTGTGGTTCACATTATGACAGATGATCGCAAAATTTACGCACGCGGGAAGGCTTGCGAGTAGCGCTGCTTAAGAGCTTGAATAGAAACGTGCGTGTAGCGCTGCGTTGTGTTAAGCGACGAATGACCCAAAAGCTCTTGAACTTCGCGAAGATCCGCTCCACCGTTGAGCATATGCGTTGCAGCACTGTGGCGAAGTGCGTGCGGAGCAACATCTGGCACGTTTGCAGCCGCTGCAGCCGCGTGAACAATGCTTCTAACAATGCGCTGATCGATGCGCTTTGCTCGCGCGCCCAAAAACAGCGCTTGCGAGGTTTCTGCGTGCTTTTCCAGCAGTGCACTTCGACCATGCTCAATCCACTCTTTGCACGCATTTGCAGCAGGAACGCCAAACGGCACCACGCGCTGCTTGTTTCCTTTACCTGTAACTTTTACAGTGTGATTTTCAAAATCCATATCTTGCACATTAATGCTTGTAAGCTCTCCCACGCGCATGCCCGTTGCGTATAAAAGCTCTAGAATCGCAGCGTTTCTAAGGGCTAGCGCATGTTCTTGAGGGGATTTTTGGGGCGATTTTAGTGGCGTATTTTCTTTACGCTCGGAAGCTTGCGACTTTTGCGCGCGAGGCTTTTTTTGCGTGCTGCTTTGCTCAGTTGAATCATGCGCAAAGTTATCGGCGCAACTATCCGCACAACTATCCGCGCAATTATCCGCATAATCAAGCAACTTTTGCGCTTGCGCTTCGTCTAAAACAGTAGGAAGCTCATTAGCAATCTTAGGAGTTGCAAGAATTTGCGCAGGATTCGCGCTAATCAAACCAACGTGCGTAGCCCACGCAAAAAAGCCGCGCACAGCTACCACTTTGCGCGCCAAACTCGAGCGCGCGTGATTCTTGTTAAGCCAATACATCCATTGGCGCAAAACACTCGTAGAAACCTCGCGCAAATCGCAAAAACCATTGCGATTGCACCACTCTAAGCATTGCAAAACATCAGCGCTATACGCGCGCAAGGTGGCGCTTCCAAGGCCTTTGTTTGCGCGCAAATAGTCAACGTAGCGCGCACAGTGGTAGCGTAAGTCGCAAAAGTCGCAAGCTTCCGTTGACGATACCAAATCATCGTCAAATAATAAATCATTATTATTACGACTGCTAGCCATAGAACCGCCTCGAATCGCCTATATAACAGCAATCAGAAAGACCTAATTACCGCTTTCTCCGCTCGACTTACGCCTTCTATCCAACACATGCCAAGCTTTATCTGCAGCCGCAAGCTGAGCCTTGCGCTTGCTAGAACCATCCGCCTCGCCGAGCAGCTCATCACCACTTTCGTGCGCCAAAACAGCACGCGCATGGAACACAGGCGCATAATCTGGGCCAGAAACCGACATCCTATATTGCGGCTCGTCAAGCCCCATCTCGTGCGCCAAAACCGTAAGCGAAGTCTTCCAATCCAACGCAGGGCCTTCTGTAAGAACCTCCGCCAAAGTGTCGTCAATCAAGCGATGCACTACAGCGCGCGCCTCGTCAATGCCATGCTCAACAAAAGTTGCGCCAATAAGCGCCTCAACAATATCACACAAAATCGAGTCTTTTTGAGCGCCGCCATGCTCCATCTCGCCATGACCCAAAAGAATATACGGCCCAACATGCAACTTATCTCGCGCAACCGCGCTCAAAGCCCACTCCGAAACAGCCTTAGCGCGAAGCTTAGCCAACTGGCCTTCCGTCATGTCTGGGTGAGCAGAAAACAGCGTTTCTGTAGAAACAAGCTCCAAAACAGCATCCCCCAAAAACTCTAGGCGCTCGTAGTTTTTAGTGCCTGGATGCTCGTGCGAAAAAGATCGATGAGTGAGCGCCTCAACAAGCAAATCTGGCGAAATCGTAGTGCCAAGCGCGCGCAAAAGCTCCTGAGTAGGGTCACCATTTTGCGTGTGTCCGTCTTGTGTTCGCGCAACGCCAATGCTGCTAGTTCCAGCGTCTTGTGGCTGATTTGGGTTCGTGCATGCGCCGTGCTGGTCGTCACTTTGAACGCCACTTATATCGTTTTTGACGCCATTTTGATCTTTTGTATTGTTCCCACTCATATTTTCAACATTATAGCGCATGCGTTGAAGTCGTTGATTTGCGCTATATGCTTCCCGACTTTGTTGCAAAAAACAAAAACCCTGCCACCCGTCGATGGCAGGGTTCTCTTAAAATACAACCTACTTGGTGTGCGCAGAGCGAATTGCTTCGCGATACACGCGACCGCGGAAGTTACCGCAGGTTGGGCAAGCCATGTGAGACAACGCTGGCGAACCGCAGTTCGGGCAGGTAATAGTCTGCACGGCAGAAGCCTTCCAATTGGCGCGACGCGAATGAGTATTAGCGCGCGAGGTCTTGTACTTTGGCAGTGCCATAATCTTTCCTCTATTTCGTTCAACCGATTGAGCTTAAGCGTTCTGTATATTACAGCAAGCGCCATACATTATGTAAAAACGCACTACAAATTTGTTAGATTTGCCTCGCGCATGCGCTTTGACCGCGCGAGCGATATTTCCGCATTTTGTACGTAATTATGGTCAAATATGGTACAAAATGCGGAGTTGTTTGACGGGTTTTGTACGTAATTTATGTCGATTTTGGTACAAAAAGCGGAGGGTTTTTCCGGAGTTTGTACGTAATTTACGCCAAATTTGGTACAAAAAGCGGAAAGGCAGGTCGTCGCGCACGCGATCAAAGCATTCATGCAGGTCGGAGCGCAAATCAGTCGCGATTTTGCGATTTTTCAAGCTTTTCCTTAAGACCTTCAAGCGCTGCAAAACGAATATCCGTAACGTCGTGATGATGCTCTGGATGCTCATTCAGATTCTCTCCGCACTGAGTGCAGAGACCCTTGCAATCTGGCTCGCACAAAGGCTTAAGTGGCAACTCGCTAACCATTGTGTCTCGAATCAGCGCCTCAATGTCGGCAAAATCGCCGCCACCAACCAGCGGATACACATTTCCAGAATCGTCGCCTTCGTCCCAAATATCAGCATCTTCTAAATCATCATTAGAGTTATTAGAACGCGCGCCGCCATTTGCGCTCTTGCCGCCTTTGCCGCTTTCCACGCGCGCAAAAAACGCGCACACATCAACAGGCCAATCCCTATGCAACGGCATCAAGCATCGCGAGCACTCTGCATGTACTCGCGCCGTAATCGTGCCCTGGAACATAAGCCCGTCCACAACGGAATCAAAATTGCCGTCTACTGTAACATCGCTCCCTGGCTGCACGCCAATAACGCTGTCTCCAATGCCCTCTGGCGCTGGGAACGCGCGATGCAATTGCATGCTACTTCCTGCACGCGCTGCCATTTGCGCAACTGGTACCGCCCACAAAGACTGGGAGGGATGCGATGTCATTTTAATTCCTTTCGTCGTCGCTTCTTTCACTGCTTTCGCTGTTAAATTCTTCATCTATCTTACTCGCAGCCTGATTTTGCACATGTGCAGCTGCGCGTCTACGCTCTTCCAAAACGCGCTGACCTGCTTGAACGTCTTGCTCAAGCTTATCTAATTGCTGCTTTAAGCCTTCCATAACCGTGGCGCTGTACTGATCCGCACCGCGAGTAAGCTTTTCGGCCTTTGCTTGCGCATTGTTTACAATCTCGCGCGCTTGATTCTTTGCAATCGCAACAACATTTTCTTGACCTGCCAAGAATCTGGCTCGCTCCTGAGCTTCCTCAACCATTTGCGCAGCCTGACTTTGAGCCGAACTTACAACAGAATTTGCTTGAGCTTGAGCCGTTCGCAAACGCCTCTCTGCCTCTCGCATTAACGCACTAGCGCGCTCCAGCTGAACAGGCAGCATGTCTTTTAGCCTAGACAAATAATCGCCAAACTCTTCGCGATCCACCTTTGCCATTCCAGCAGCAAAAAGCACTCCCTTTGCGCTATTTAACGCCGTTTCCATCGTGTCGATTATGTCGTACACAGTAGTGAACTCTTCACGCGACTTTGTGCGCACTTCCTCACTAACGGTTTGCGGATCCGCTGCCTTAAACACGTTTTCTTCTTCGTCGTCAAACGCTATTGCGCCGCCGTCTTCTCGCTCGCGCAAATCTGGCATTGGGAACAAGTTTTGCGCATTATCGCCAGCAACCGCAGAATTGGCAGCCTCATCGCCAGCAACCGCAGAATTGGCAGCCTCATCGCCAGCAACCGCAGAATTGGCAGCCTCATCGCCAGCAACCACAGAGTCGCCAGCAGCCGCTGAGTCGCTAGCAGCGTCACTAGCATCATCATTAGCCTTACTTGCCGCAGGCACAGCATCGTAAGCTTCAAAAGCAGCACTAGGCGAATCGTCGTTGTTTGCAATCACTGGATTTAATGGCAACTTTTGGCTGCGATTTGCCGATACTTGGCTTTCCATTGTGTCGTCTTCGTTTTCGCTCATTTTCGCTCCTTCGCTAAGTAGCTGCTCTCTTATCTCTTAACAATCTTATTGTACGTATTTTAGTACGTATTTATTTAATACGTATTTATTTTAGTAATATTGTACTTATTTCGGTGATATTTAACTTGCCATTATAATATTTCGCTAATTTTATGATTACGATATTGCATTTGTTTTAGAAAAAACGCTTTGCAAAAGTGGAATCACATTATTTGGCACCATTCCCGAAACATCGCCACCATGACGAGCCACATCTTTTACAACAGAGCTAGAAACATGCTCCAAAATAGGATCCGCTGGCAAAAACATGGTTTCAATGCCAGCCAGCTTGCGATTAACCAGCGCCATTCCAAGCTCCGCCTCGTAGTCGCCATTTTGGCGCAATCCCTTAACGATTACGGTTGCTCCGACTTTTTTGCAATAATCTGTAATAAGACCATCTGTAGAAGAAACAACTATTTTACACGCTGGCGATTTAGCAGCACCGCGCAAAGGTGGCGCAAACTTGCCGATTGGCGAATCGTCTTTTAAGTCTTCCAACGCTTTGCGAATAATATCCACGCGCTCCGACTCGGAAAACATGGGCGTTTTGGCCGCATTAACCGCCACTAAAACATGCACTTCGTTAAAAAGATGCGTACAACGTTGTATCACGTCTAAGTGTCCGGCTGTAACGGGATCGTAGGAGCCTGGGCAAACAGCTATAGTCATATATTTAGGTTACCACGTGTCTGGCACGAATCTGGCACGCGCTTTGACCGCGCGAACAACATGACCCATTCCCGCATTTTGTACGTGATTCAGGTCAAATATGGTACAAAGTGCGTCGAATCGTTCGCGCGCGGTGATGCCAAGCGAAGTAGAGATTCGAGATTTTTCGCAGCTATCGAAGCGAGCCTCAGCGTCGCTAGATGGTGACTCGCCGAGAGAGCAAGAAAAATCGAGAATCTCGGCGATAAAAGCCACGCAATTGTTCTAGATATTCAGAAGGTTTGATGTATTTCTCTACGAGCAATAAATAGCGCAGTACTAAAACCTAAAACCTTAGAATATTAACGTTCATAAGCTATACGCAAAAGTGCGCGTCACTTGCGAGGAGAGAAATACTCAAACCTCGCGCAACAGCAAACAGAGAATGCCGCTCGCGCAATATTTGTTGCGATTATGAATTATGCTTGTATAAACATAAATCGCAAGCAACAAAACACGATTTATGCAACACGATTTATGCAAACATGATTTATGTGAAAAGGATTTGTACGAAAGGGATGCAATGACGTTTTCAAATGATTCAAAATATGGCGATAGCTTAAACGCTGCTGATTTGAACGCTGTTATGGAAGACGATTCGCAAAGCCTCCCAGATTCTGGGTCTAGCACAAGCACAAGCGTGCTCGAAAAGCCAGAAGTAGACGAATCCGCAAAAATGGACGATGGCGGCGACGCAGACCGCTTTGCACACTACGTTTCCAAAGATCGCGTAATCGAATCGCGCTTGACTGGCCGCCCTGTTGTGGCGCTGTGCGGAAAAGTGTGGATTCCAAAACGTGAAGCAAACGATTACCCTGTTTGCCCAGAGTGCAAAAAAATCTACGAAGAGATGAACAATCTGGGCTTTTAGAGCAACTCAAATTAAAGCTGATTTAGAAACTAGTCTAAGCTAACTCAAACTAGCCTAAAACGCTGATTTCTGTAGGAATCGCAGGGTCGCCACGCATAAGACTTTGAGCAGAAATCGGAAGTCTGCTAAGCGCTTTGGCACAATAATCTTGTGCTCGCATAATCGCGTCATGCCCCATAAACTCCGTATTAAATTCGCCATTTTGCACGTAGTCAACTAGCAAATCTTCCCAAGAATCTTGCGGCTTAAAAGTCGCGAGTGCGCTCTCCGAACCAGAAATTACGTGTTCGCAGTCAGCCACGCCATTGCCAGCAGCACCACCATTCGCGCCGCCACTAAAATCGTAGGAACGATACGCAAGTTTACGCCCTGGAACAGTCGCCTTATTCTTAGACTTCTTAGCAACAGGTTGCATAACGCCATCCGCGCCCTCGCGCTCTGTAAGCTTATAAACCATTGCGCAAGTAGGCGCGCCCGAACCCGTAACAAGCATTGTGCCAATGCCGTAGGAATCGACTGGCGCGTTTTGCAAAGACGCAAGCGCATACTCATCCAAATCGTTAGTAACCGTGATTTTAGTGTTTTTAGCGCCCAACGCATCGAGCTGCGCGCGCACGCGACGAGCCATAACACACAAATCTCCCGAATCAATGCGCACGCCGCCAAGATCCGCGCCAGCAACTTGCACGGCGGTTTTAACAGCCTCCTCCACGTTGTACGTGTCTACAAGCAACGTTGTGCCTTTGCCAAGCGCGGCAATCTGCGACTCAAAGGCTGCGCGCTCCGAATCATGCACAAGAGTAAAGCAATGCGCAGCCGTTCCAATCGCCTTAAGCCCGTAAAGCTTTGCCGCAAGCAGGTTTGCAGTTCCCTTAAAACCGCCGATTACCGCCGCTCGCGAGGCAGCCACCGCCGACCACTCGTTTGTGCGCCTGCCGCCCATGTCCATGCACGGCCTTCCAGCAGATGCGGAAACCATGCGTGCGGCGGCGCTTGCCACTGCGCAATCGTAGTTAAGCACGGAAAGCAGCAGTGTTTCTAGCAATGTGCACTCGCCAAAAGTTCCTTCAACTTGCAAAATCGGAGAATCTGGGAAAAACATTTCGCCTTCCCTATAACCGCGGATTTTGCCGCTAAAATGGTAGTTTTCTAGCCATTTAATGGTGTCTTTGCTTACGATTTTTCGGTCTTGCAAAAATCGCAAGTCCTCGTCACTAAAGTGGAATCGCGCTAGCTCCTCTAAAATTCTGCCTGTGCCTGCTACCACTCCGTAGCGGCGACCTTGCGGAAGATGCCTCGTAAAAATCTCAAAAACGCATTTGCGGTCTGCTGTGCCGTCTTTTAGCGCTGCGTCTAGCATTGTGTACTCGTACATATCGGTCATGAGTACGGAAGAGTTTGCGTAGGATTTTACGTCAGACTTTACTTCAGACTTTGCGAAATCAAAAGAATCAATCATTTTCAATCCTTTCTTGCGATTTTAGTGGCGTGCATTCGGCGGGCGGTTAGTGGCCATTTTTCCGTAGCAGCGCTTGCGATTTCTATCTGCTTGCAATCATAGTCCTATGCCTATCTACGCATTTTGTTGCTCAACACGCCGATTTGAGCAACATTCTCTGCAAATCGCTCGCGAGTTACGGCGTGCTCAAAGCGTAGCGCGCGAGCGATTTCCTGCGTTTGTTTCTTTTTGCCCGCATTTGTTTACATTTCGGCCGATTTTGGAAACAAAAGCAAGCGCGACGACCTGCCTGAGCCGCTTAAACGTAAAGTCCACTGGACTTTACGTGCGGCGAAGACGTGAGCGTGAGTTATTATAATTGAGATTATGCTTGAAAATACGAACAGAACTCTTACAGCAGCAGCCGCGCGATTGCGCTTATACAACACGGCAACTCACAGCACTAGCGAGTTTACAACCGTTACTCCTGGCCACGTTGGAATGTACGTGTGTGGAGCAACTGTGCAAAGCTCGCCGCACATAGGTCATATTCGCGCAGCAATCGCCTTCGACGTAATCCGCCGCTGGCTGCTACGTTTAGGCTACAACGTTACTTTTGTGCGCAATGTCACAGATATTGACGACAAAATCATGAAAAAAGCTAGTGAAGCCGGCCAAACTTGGTGGGAGCGCGCCTACTTTTACGAGCGCGAATTTAGTGAAGCTTATAACACTTTAGGCGTTTTGCCGCCGACGGTTGAGCCGCGAGCTACCGGTCATATTACGGATATGGTTGAGCTGATTGAGCGTTTGATTGAGCGCGGTCACGCTTACGTTATTAAAGACGATTCGGGAAATCCTACTGGCAACGTTTATTTTGACGTGCCAAGTTGGGAGCATTACGGCGAGCTTACGCACCAAAATCAAAATCGTGATGTAAACAGTTGCGACGAAGCGTCCTCAATTGCGGATACAAAAGGCCCAAGCGTAGACTCAGCCGGCAACGATATTTACAACCCGACCGACCCGGCCGACGCTTCCCCAGACAAGCACGATCCTAGGGATTTTGCGCTTTGGAAAGCTCCTTGCGATTTCGATCAGCCGGACGCGCGCTGGAAAACACCTTTTGGCGAGGGGCGCCCAGGTTGGCATATTGAGTGCTCTGCTATGAGCCACCGTTATCTTGGCGACGATTTTGACATTCACGGCGGCGGATTGGATTTGCGATTCCCGCATCACGAAAACGAGATGGCACAAACGCGTGCCGCCGGCTGGGAAAGCGCAAACGTGTGGATGCATTCCGCGTGGGTTACAGCCAAAGGCGAGAAGATGAGCAAATCGTTGGGAAATGGGCTTTCCGTGCCAACAGTTTTGGCGAATAATTCGGCTTGGGTTGTGCGTTACGCGCTGGGAGCTGTGCAGTATCGCGCAATGTTGGAGTGGTCGGATCAAGCTTTGGTAGAAGCAAAAGCTGCTTACAATCGCATAAGCAACTTCCTTGAGCGAGCCGGACGCGTAATTAAAGCGCAGCCGACACGAGAAGCGGTAGTAAGCGTAAACGCGGACAAGCTTCCGGAAGACTTTACGCGCGCAATGAACGACGATATTAACGTTTCCGGCGCAAACGCAGCAATATTTACAGCAATTCGACAAGGAAATGCATTTCTTGACTACTATACACAAATGCAAAACGCTGCGAAAGCGCATAAAATATCGCAAAATGAGGCGCAATCACAAATCGAAATCATTCAAGAACTGCTATATAACGAGGTTTTGCAAGTGCGCGCCATGCTAGACACACTCGGATTAGACATTTATGCAGAACCTTGGGCTTCTAATGCGAAATCTTCTGCAGAAGGCGCAAATGGCAGCAAGGGCGTCAGTAGCAGCGGCAGCGGCAGTATCAGCAAGAAGCGCACTGCTTTGAACGCTTTAATCAACTCGCTGCTTCAAGCTAGAGCGAATGCCAGAGAGATGAGGAATTTTGCGACAGCGGATGCGATTCGCTACGCGCTAAATAACGCGGGAATTGTGATTGAAGATGCGGTTCAAGGATCTTCGTGGCATTTGAAGTAAGCGTAAGTACAGAAAACGCAACGTTAATAAACGCAACGCTAGTAAACGCAACCAAAATAGCAGTAATCACGCAACGTTAACAACAGCAGATAGAATAGAGCAATTATGGCAGCATTTAGTTCGTTAACAGAAAGACTTTCTGGCGCATTCAAGCACTTGCGCAGAAAAGGCAAATTATCCGATTCCGACATCGACGGCACGATTCGCGAAATCCGCCGCGCGCTTTTAGACGCAGACGTGGCTCTAGACGTTGTGCGATCTTTTACCGCTAAAATCCGCGAGCGCGCACTAGGCGAAGAGGTTTCTAGCGCGCTAAATCCTGCTCAACAGGTTGTGCGAATTGTAAACGACGAGCTTACAAACGTTTTGGGCGCAGGCGTTGAGCGTCCGCTGAATTTTGCAAAATACCCCCCAACCGTAATCATGCTTGCTGGCTTGCAAGGCGCTGGTAAAACAACGCTTGCAGGAAAATTGGGCTACTGGCTTAAAGATTCTGGGCATACACCTTTGCTTGTTGCGGCGGATTTGCAACGCCCTAACGCCGTTACGCAGCTTGAGGTTGTTGCCGAGCGCGCAGGCGTGGCGATTTTTGCGCCAGAGCGAGGTGTGCAAAGTGATGGCGGCAGCGAAGTTGTTTCGGCTGGTTTAGCCACTGGGGATCCTGTTAAAGTTGCGCGAGATTCCATTGACTACGCGCGCGCAAAAATGTACGACACGGTTATTATTGATACCGCTGGTCGCCTTGGCGTGGACGATGCTCTTATGCATCAAGCGCGAGAAATTCGCGATGCTGTTAATCCGCAAGAAATTCTGTTTGTTATAGACGCCATGATTGGTCAAGACGCTGTTCGCACAGCTCAAGCTTTTAACGAGGGTGTTGACTTTACAGGCGTTGTGCTTTCTAAGTTAGATGGCGATGCGCGAGGCGGCGCTGCACTATCTGTTGCAAGCGTTACAGGCAAGCCGATTTTGTTTGCTTCTACTGGCGAAGGTTTGAAGGATTTTGAGATTTTCCACCCAGATAGAATGGCCTCCAGAATCCTCGACATGGGCGATATTCTAACGCTTATTGAGAATGCGCAAAAGCAGTTTGACGAGGAAGAGTCTAGAAAAGCGGCTGCAAAAATATCTGAAGGAACTTTTGGACTAGACGACTTTTTGGATCAGCTTCAACAGGTTAAAAAGCTTGGTTCTATGAAGAAGATTCTTGGCATGATGCCTGGAATGGCAGCGCACAGGCAAGAGCTTGAGCAGTTTGACGACCGCGAGATAGACCGCACAGAGGCGATTATTCGCTCGATGACGCCTAAAGAGCGCAAAGACACAAAGATTATTGATGGTTCTAGGCGCGCGCGTATTGCAGCTGGCGCAGGCGTTTCGGTTTCCGCAGTGAACGCGCTTTTGCAACGCTTTGAGCAGGCAGCTAAGATGATGAAGCGCATGAGCAATGGCGGCGGCGCAGGAATGCCAGGAATGGGCGGAATGCCTGGGTTTGGCGGCGGCGCTGGAAAGTCTAAGCGTAAAGACAAAAAGAGCAAGAAGAAGGGCGGAAAGTCTGGCAATCCTATGCGCCGCGAGGCCGAGGAGCGCGCGCTTAGAGACCGCTTGTCTGGAAATTCTTCTGCAAATAATTCAAATAATGGCGATGACGCTGGCGAGTCTGCCTTTATGAAGAAGAAGCAGGATTTGCCTAATAATTTGCCAGAAAATCTTCAAAATCTTATGAGTGGCGAAGGTGATTTTGCTGGCGGAATGCCTGATTTGCCGCCTAATTTGGGCGGCGGACTCGCAGGACTTTTCGGCAGATAAGCTAATAACAGATAATCAGTAGATGATTTACTCGATTTTACTTGCGATTTTACTTGTTGCGCTTGTTTTGCTTTTAGCTTGGCAGTTGCTTAGGTGGCTGCCAGCTGGAGCAGACGGGCTAAAACCACTGCCCTATGTTATTGCGCTGCTTCCGATTGCGCCGTTTTGCGCAGGGTTTGGGCTAATCGCCAGCATTGTAAGTGCAATTGCAACGCGCTCGCAAAATGGATTTTATAAATCTTACGTATTTTTGTGCGTTGCATATATTGTGTTGTTCGTAATCTCTTTGAAATCGTATTCGCCCTATTTTTCAAGACGATTGCGGGAACAAACGCAGGAAAAATCGCAGACAAGATCGCAGGAAAAATCACTAGAAATCCGCGTTATGACGCTTAATTGCAGATATGGCCGCGCAAACGCAAGTCAAATAATAAAGCTAGCAAAAACGCATAAAATCGATACGATTCTTTTGCAAGAAGTAAGCAAAAAACTTGTAAAAAACCTTGAAAAACTTGGGATTAAACGCGATTTTGCGCATGTTCAATTGGGAAATACAAACAACCACGAAAATGGCGGATTTAACGCGATTTATACGCGACTAAGCAATGTTAAATCTTTTGGTAAGTCGATTAAGATTGATGCAGCAAACGTGCCAATTGTTACGGCGGTTTCTGGCGATTCGCGCGCGGAAAATCTTCTAATAACATTCGCCTCAGCGCATCCAAAATCGCCTATGCGCGGATGCGCGGCTTGGTGCAGCGGAATAATGGCGCTTGCAAAAATCGGCGAAAATCATAATAAAAGCGGATACAAAAAAGTCACAATAATAGGAGGAGACTTAAACTCCACCCCAGACCACCCAAGCTTTAGAACGCTACTAAAATCAGGCTTTTTAGACGCATCAATGCAAATCGGCAAGCGACTAAAGACTTGGCCAACGTGGCAAAAATGGCCAAATCTTGCGCTTGACCATGTGCTAGTAAAATCAACAGGCTGCAGCGCTAAAGCCACAGAGCAAAGCACAATTCGCGTGGACGGCAGCGACCACTTTGCGCTAATCGTTTGCGTTTCAATCCCCCTCTAGCTCCCCTCTAGCTCCCCTCTAGCTCCCCTCTAGCTCCCCTCTAGCTCCCCTCTAGCTCCCCTCTAGCTCCCCTCTAGCTCCCCGCTTATTCGCCCGAATAACAATGCTCTTTGCATACAATACCCCACTAAGTAAGGTAGAGATTCGAGATTTTTCGCGGCGAATCGACGACTTCGAGCTGCATAATGCGCGAGAAGTCACCTCGATTCGCTGAGCCGCTCAAAGCAGAAGCACTGCTTCTGCGCGGCGAAGACGTGAGCGCGGCTAATCCGCGCGAACGCAGAAACACCCAGCCCTCCTACACACCAAATATGAAGTCGCGCAAATAGCAAGCAAGGAAAAGACGCCCACGTCTTAGCCCGAATTTGTAGCTCAACACGCCAGTTTGACCAACATTCTTGGCAAAATGCTTAGTCCACGCAATCAGTCATAATAGAAAAGTTATTCGCGTGAATCGAAGCCCTCTTATCGACCACGCGAGGAACAGTGGAACTCGCAAGGAGTGCCCCACACCCGAGCGAAATTCTACGACTCTAGTTATAAGGAGAGCCATTTTGGCAACCAAGATTCGTCTTAAGAGATTGGGCAAGAAGTTCTACGCCTTCTATCGCGTTGTGATTTCTGATTCGCGCAACAAGCGTAACGGCAAGTCCATCGAAGAGATCGGCATCTACGATCCAAACAAGCAGCCATCTTTGATTCAGATTAAGTCTGATCGCGCACAGTACTGGCTTGGCGTTGGCGCACAGCCAACCGAACCAGTGTTGAAGCTGCTAAAGATTACTGGCGATTGGCAGAAGTTCAAGGGTCTTGAAGGTGCAGAAGGCACTTTGAAGACTAGCGAAGCTGGCCCAGACGCTCAGGCTCGCGTTGAAGCTGTAGAAGCCGAAGCTCAGAAGCTTAAGGCTGCTAAGTCCGAAGCCGCTGCAAAGGCTCAGGCTGCTGCAGAAGCCGCTAAGAACGAAGCCGAAGAAGCTCCAGCAGCAGATGCTGAAGCCGAGGAAAAGGCTGAGTAATTATGCTGGCTCAAGCTGTGGAACATCTCATTAAGAACATTGTGGATTTTCCAGATGACGTATCCGTGCGTTCTCATTCAAACGCTCGCGGCGAACTTTTGCGCGTGCGCGTAAATCCAGAAGACATCGGTCGCGTTATTGGAAGAAACGGTCGTACCGCTAATGCTATTCGTATTGTTGTTCAGGCTCTAAGCCGTCGCAATGTGCGCGTAGACATTATGGACGTACGTAAGTGAGATTGAACGTGGCTAAAAACCAACTTTTTGACAACCCTCAGCAAGGTTCAAACACCCTACTGAGGGTTTGTCGTATTGGAAAAGCGCAAGGATTAAAAGGCGAAGTTACGGTTCAAATCTTTACAGACGAGCCTTATAATCGCTTTGAACCAGGCAATGTGCTTTACACTCAAGACGGCAAGCGCGAGTTTACAATTGAAGCTTCTCGCACTTTCAAAAACCGCTGGATTCTGCTTTTTGAACAGAGTCTAAATCGTAATGATGCAGAGGCATTAAACGGCTTGGAGCTTTACACTAAGGCTCAAAGCGCGGAAGAGTTAGAGCAAGAAAACGCCTGGTATATTAAGGATTTAGTAGGCCTTAGCGCGCGCATTTGTAAGAATAATTCACTTGGTGTTGCTCCTCGCGAAATCGGCAAAGTCGTAGACGTTGTGGACGGCGCGCAGTCGCTGCTTAAAATCCGCCTTTTGGAGCCAGTTGGCGATGATAAAATTGCGCTAGTTCCTTTTGTTCAAGCGCTTGTTCCAGAAGTAAATCTTAAAAACGAATATTTAACTTTAGACCCTCCAGGCGGCTTAATCCCTGGGCTTTAATGCGCAGGATTTAAGCTTAAGGCTTATAAAAATGCAAATCGACATAATCTCCGTATTCCCTGAATATTTTCGCATGCTTGATCTGAGTTTGCTCGGTAAAGCGCAAGATAATGGCTTGCTTAAAATTAACGCGTACAATCTTAGAAGATGGACACACGACGTTCATCAATCTGTTGACGATACGCCAGTTGGGGGCGGCGCTGGAATGGTGATGAAGCCCGAAGTGTGGTCGGAGTGCCTTGATGAGCTGCTTTTTAGTGGCAATAATATCGCAGATAACAGCGGCGACGGCTGCGATGTCTGCAATGTCTGCGACGACAATAACTGCATCGCAAACAATAGCGTTGATAACGGTACAATTCTAATCTTCCCAAATCCTTCTGCACCACTGTTTTCGCAAAAAGACGCAACGCAATTAGCAAACGCAAAGCGACTTGTGTTTGGATGCGGCCGCTACGAAGGCTACGACGCGCGAATCCCAGAATACTACAAATCGCGCGGCTTAGATGTGCGCGAGTACTCTATTGGCGACTACGTTCTTAACGGCGGCGAAGTTGCTGTTAGCGTTATGGTAGAGGCCATTACGCGCTTGATTCCAGGCTTTATGGGTAACCCTGAGTCGATTGTGGAAGAGTCGTACACGGGCGCGGACGCGATTCTTGAGCATCACCAGTACACGCGACCAACAACTTGGCGCGGCCTTAGTGTGCCTGCGATTCTAACTTCTGGCGACCACGCTAAAGTGGATCGATTCCGTAGAGATGATGCGTTGGAGCGCACAAGTCAAATTAGACCAGATTTGATTGAAAAACTTGATTGCAAGTCGCTTAGTAAGCAAGATAGAAAAACGCTGATTAGCCTTGGGTGGGAGGTTTCTGGCGATTCGCCAAAACGCCTATAAATCTAGCTATCGATAGAACGGCTCCCTATTGGTTGTTGTTGTGCAATTTCCCACTTAACGTTGCGCGAGGTTTGAGTATTTCTATCCTCGCAGGCGCGCCAACCTGCCTTCGAGCTTAGAGCGTAGCGCGAGAAGGCAATTTGGCGCGCTGAGCCGCTTAGCGTAGAAGCACGGTGTGCTTCTACGGAGGCGAAGACGTGAGCGCGCTGTAACGCGCGAACGACAGGACCTGCCATGTAGTGCGATTGTACCGAGTTTACGGCGTGTCGTCATACAATCGCACTACACAAACAAACAAAACTGTAGTGCGATTGTACTTGATTTTGGTGTTTTTTAATACAAACGCACTACAAGAAAAATCTTGAATCTCTACCTCACTTGGTCACGCTCTAAACGCAAACAAAGCCATCAATGCGAGGTTTGAATAAACATAACGGCAGTTTCGCCATAGTTTCGCGTGTCGAAAATCTCCCACCCCGCACAAATCTTAGGCGCAACACTGCGTGCGCTACGCTCCAAAACAATCAACGTGTCTGCCGCATCACTTACAACGCCGTTTTTAACCATGTTTTCAATCAAAAGCTCAACTTGCTCCGTCTCCAACGCATACGGCGGATCCACAAACACCAAATCAAAAGCATCGCCACTGTAGTCTTGCACAAACTGCTCCGCGCGCTTTTTATTTACGCGCGCGCTTAAATCTTCGCTCCACGCGCTTTGGTTTTCTAGCACTTTAATTGTTTTTGCAATTAACGCTGCTGCAGCCGCGTTCGCCTCCACGCACACAAGCTCGTTTGCGCCTCTAGAAATCGCCTCAATACCTAGAGCCGCGGTTCCAGCGAATAAGTCGAGTACGCGCGCTCCCCCGCACACTCCCCACGAGTCGAGTCTAGAAAAAATCGCCTCTTTTGTGCGGTCTGTTGTTGGTCTTGTGCATGACTTTGCGGCGCATAATGGCGTGCCCTTAAATCTTCCTGCAATTACGTGCATATTTTAAGCATATCATTTTAATTTATTTTGACTTATGTATCTTTTTTACTTGTGTCAAATTTTATCCTTGTTAAAATTGTATTGGTCATTTGTTTATTAACATCAACAAATGTTGCTTAGCACTGGTTTCTGGCGATTTATCCAAAACTACGCTAAACAATGAAGTTTGCTAAAAAGCCTAAGCATAAAATATCTAAATCCCAAATACAACTGACATATAACTAAACAACTAAGGAGCAGCAATGACTTCAATCATTTTAGATTGCGACCCTGGCCACGACGACGCGATGGCAATTCTTCTAGCGCTTGGCAACCCAAACATTGATTTGATTGGCGTAACAACAGTCGGCGGTAATCAAAGCCTCGAAAAAGTAACATACAACGCGCGAGCAACGCTAGAAATGGCTCACGCAACAAACATTCCAGTTCACGCAGGATGCGATCGTCCAATGATTCGCCCGCTAGAAGTGGCTGCATCCATTCATGGCGAAACTGGCCTAGACGGAGTAACGCTTCCAAAGCCAACTCGCCCATTAGACGAAGGCCACGCAGTAAACTGGATTATCAACACGATTATGAACAGCGAGCCAGGCACGATTACACTTGTTCCAACTGGCCCACTTACAAACATTGCAATGGCTGCGCGAATGGAGCCGCGAATCGTTAGCCGCGTTAAGGAAGTTGTGCTTATGGGCGGCGGCTACCACGTTGGCAATTGGAGCGCGGTCGCAGAATTTAACATTAAGGTAGATCCTGAAGCCGCTCACGTTGTGTTTAATGAAGATTGGCCTATTACAATGGTTGGTCTTGATTTAACGCACCAAGCACTTTGCACGCCGCAAGTACAAGCTAAAATCGACGCAATCGGCACACCTCTTTCTGCGTTTGCAAGCGGTTTGATGGACTTCTTCCGCAAAACATACCAAAACAATCAAGATTTTATTGACCCACCTGTGCACGATCCTTGCACGGTTGCGTACTTGATTGACCACAGTGTTGTACAAACTCGCAGATGCCCTCTAGACGTTGAAATTAAAGGCGATTTAACACTTGGAATGACGGTTGCAGATTTGCGCGGACCAGAGCCATCAGCCAGCGAATGCCATACGCAAGTGGCCACTAAGCTTGACTTTAACAAGTTCTGGGATTTGATTATCGACGCTCTAAAGCGAATCGATGGAATCAAATAAACCAAATAAGTCAAATAAACCAAATAAGTCAAACAATAGACATCAAACAAATAAATAAAAGATAATAGAGAAAATCCCTAACAAGAGAAGATCCCTAATAACCAAACAAATATATAGGAGTTATTATGACTGAGGTTTCATCTCCAGCTCCACACATGTTAGACAAGGGCGGGCGCTCAATCGTAGCACTTATGACCGCACTTCTAGTGGCCATTTTTGCGTTCCAGCTAAACGCATCCATGCTCTCCCCAGCACTCGCCACTATGACGCACGAGTTTAAAACAACGGATACGCAAATCGCGCTAACACAAACCGTGTTCTTTACGGCGGCAGCGCTGTTTTCGCTATTCCTACCTCGCTTGGCAGACATTGTTGGTCGCAAAAAAGTACTTACAGGCATTCTGGTTTCAACCATTTTAGGATGCGTTATTAGCGCCATTGCACCAAATGTTACGGTTCTTATGATTGGCCGAATCCTTCAAGGCGCAAGCGGTCCTGTTGTGCCAATGTGCTTGATTATGCTGCGCGTGCGCGTTAGCGAAGAAAAGCGCTACGCAAAGTTGATGGCAATTTTAACGTCTGTAAACGGCGGAATTGCAGGCGTGGACGCACTTGCAGGCGGCTGGCTCGCAGGCAACTTTGGCTTTAGATCCGTATTTTGGACTATGGCTGTAATCGGCGTAATTGCAGTTCTTTTGGTTATATTCCAGACTGAAGAATCGCACGCTCAAGACACTCCTAAGATGGATTGGGTTGGCGTTGTAACGCTTGGCATCGCGTTCTTGGCTGCATATCTTGCGATTAACGAAATCGGCAAGCTTGCTGGCGCCAACTTGACGCTTGTTGCAGTTCTTGTAGTTCTTGCAATCGTTTTCTTTGTAATCTTCTGGAACGTAGAGGGCAAAAACTCCGCTCCGCTTGTTTCTACAAAATATATGAGCCAACGCCGCACTTGGGGCTTGCTTTCTTGCACGCTTCTTACAATGACGGGCGTTTTTGCAATCATGAATGGCGTTGTTCCACAGCTTGCACAAGATGCTAAGTCTGGTGCTGCAATGAGCGCAAGTGTTGTGAGCTTTGCAACTCTTACGCCATACGCAATCATTGGCTTTGTGTTTGGCCCTGTTGCTGGCATGCTTGCTGCAAAGTTTGGCTACCGACTCGTTTTGCGCGCTGGAATCCTCGTAAGCGTTCTTGGCGTTGTATTTGGAATGTATGTTTCCGAGATGCCTTCTGTTTGGGGACTCGTAGTGCTTTCCTTGTGGCTTGGAATTAGCTACGCAGGTGTTGCAAACATTATGCTTAATGGCCTTGGAATTGTGCTTTCGCCTAAGGATAATCCTGGATATTTGCCTGGTATGAATGCTGGAGCGTTTAACCTTGGTGCAGGATTGAGCTTTGCGATTCTTTACGCTGTTATGACCAATTTTGCGCAGAACGCTGGAGCCACCACTGGCTACGTTGCTTCGATGATTGCTGGAATCGTGCTACTTGCGCTCGCGTTTGCATGCTCGTTCTTAATCCCTAAGCCAGAAGATTGCGAGTGATTTACTAATCAATCACAAGAAAATAGCAGAATAAACTAAGACCGCAGTTTTTAGCTGCGGTCTTTTTTATATTTGCCAGGCAGTATTCAAGCGCGCTCATGAATGCTTTGCATACGCTCCTCAACAAGCTCTGGCGTCATCGCCTCGTGCACCGCTTCAACAGACTCCATATTAAGAGCAGCAGCAGCAACCGCAAATCGCCCCGTCTTGGAATTATCAAAGTGGTTGTATCGCGCGTAAATCAAAGCTGCAGTCGCAGTATCGCTAGAACCGTTGTCATTGCCAACAGCCTTAGCACCTTCGGATCCATTTCCTCTAGAAACAATCATTCTTTGAACGCGCCGCAAAGGCACAGGATAAAACGCAATGCCTTCCCCAAGTATTCCATACGCAACGCCTTCTCGCCCAGAATTAACAAACACGCGCTTAACTCCGCGCTTAAGCAGCGCCTTTGCGCATTGCACAGCTGACCTTTCGTCTACAGCGCAAATTCCAGTAAGCGCTTGCGATTCTGCAGTGTCTAAAACAAGAGTATCAATGCAATTTAAGCGCGAAAGTATTCTCGTAGCTTTTGCATCCGTTATTGCGCGCACCATAATCGGCTTATGGTAGTTATCGCACACCCATTCAAATGACTTTTGCGAAATGTTTGTGTCGAGCGCAACAATGTCTGCGTTTTCTATGATTGATATTCTTTCACGCAAAAAGTCTGGCGTCATGTAATCGTAGATGCTCATATCGTCTAGTGCCAAAAGCCTTTGCCCCGAAGCGTCTCCAACGTACATGTAAGACGCTGTCATTGCGTCTGGCAGCTGCTTTGAGTAGCCTATATCTAGTCCGTTTACAGATGCGTCGATTTTGAACAACTCGCCATTATGGTCGCCTCCGTACACAGAGACCAGACTTGCGCGCGTGTTCATCCTCTCTAAAGCAACTGCGATATTTCGCCCAACTCCGCCAAGCGCGTAGCGCACTTTTGCAGCGTTCGACGTGTAGTCCATAAGATCTCCGCACGCGATTCCCAAAACGTCCATGCTTATTCCGCCAATTACAGTCACGTAGCTTGGCGGCGTAACAATGTAGCCTTTGCCTCTAAGGTATCCTTTGCGAATCAGATTAGAAATGTGTGCAGCTACACCAGATCTTGTAATGCCCGCTAAGTCTGCAAGCTCTTGCTGACTAATCATAGGATTCTGCTGAATCCACGACAATATTTGTTGTTCGCGTTCAGTCATCTTTGCCTCGTCTCTCGCGTTTTTACCTTATATCTCTAGAATATTCAAAAATTGTCTTTTTCGCACGTAAATTGTAAAAAATTGTGCGATTTTCTTCTCGATTTTCTTCTAATTGCTCAAAATTGCCGTGCTGCTTCCGCGAGTAAAGTCTAAAACAGCTCCAGCGAGTTGAGTGTGATTTTGCAAAGTCGGGTCGCTTGCAAGAATCGAAGTTGCGCACTGCCTTGCGTCTGCAATAATATGCGCGTCTTTAACAACTCGTAGCAGCTTTAAGCTTGATTTTCCGCCAGACTGACTGTCTCCTAAAACATCTCCAACGTTTCTAAGCTCCAAGTCTTTTTGCGCGATTACAAAGCCATCTAGCGATTCTTCTACAACTTGCAAACGCGCTGCCGCCAACTCGTTGTCTTGAGCTGCAGATACCAGAAAAGCCCATGATTGCGTACCAGAGCGCCCCACTCGTCCCCTAAGTTGATGAAGCTGCGCAAGCCCGAATCGCTCTGCGTTAAAAATCACTATGCAACTTGCTTTTGCAACGTCTACACCAACTTCGATTACAGTTGTAGAAACCAAGATTTGCACTTTTCCGCTTTCAAAGTCGCTCATAATTTTGCGCTTTTCGTCGTCACTTGTGCGGCCTGTAAGCTCAGCAAATTTGACGCCACTAAATTGAGAGAGGTTTTTAAGACGAGTTGAAATTTGCGATACTGTGTGAACTTGAATATCGGTTTGCGCTTGCGTGTTAACTTGCGAATCGTTTAGTGGATTAGATCCGTATGCGCCAAAATCGCCAGCAGCCGCACCATAATGCGAATCGCCACTATCGCCATTATCAACATCGCCATTATCGTCATCATCTATTCGCGCACAAACAACGTACGCGCGATCCCCTGCGTCAATCCTGGAGCGAATGTGGCTAAACATAGCTGCCATTTTTGCAAAATCCAACTCGTTTATAACAAACGTGCGAATCGGCTTGCGGCCGCCTGGAAGCTCCGTTAAGTAAGACGCGTCTAAATCGCCAAACCAAGTCATCGCAGCAGATCGTGGAATCGGCGTAGCTGTCATAACAAGAAGATGAACATCCGCATTATTGCTCATTTTGCGTATAAGCGAGTCGCGCTGCTCAACGCCAAATCTGTGTTGCTCGTCGATTATAGCCAGCGCAAGGTTTGTGGGCTTAAAACTGGCGGAAAATGCGGCATGAGTGGCCACTATAATCGCAGGCTCGCCGCTTGCCACTTTTGCCAGGGCGCTTCTTCGATCCGCCAGCTTCATTCCGCCTGTTACAAGCGTAATTTCAACGTTTATGTGTGCGCGCGCAATCATTTTGCGCAAGTTTTCGGCGTGTTGATGAGCCAGCACTTGAGTTGGCGCAACAAGAACCGCTTGATGGCCCGAACCAACAGCTTGAAGCATTGCGCTCATTGCAACAACCGTTTTACCAGAGCCGACTTCTCCTTGCAAAAGGCGACGCATTGGTTTTAATGGGGACTCTGCGGCTGCTGGCGATTCGTCGGTTGCTTGCGATTCGCCCTGCGCGCCTTGCATATCTTCCGTAATCTCGCTAATAACGTTTTTTTGGCCTTCCGTCAACGCAAATGGCAAACTTTCTTCAAACTGCTGCCTTAAATCGCCATTGTTGCATTTATAAGCAGAGCCTAGACGCGAATTCTCGCGCGATTGCAAAACAGCGATTTGAGATATAAACGCTTCTTCAAAACGCATTGTGTTGATTGCGCGCGCAAAGTCCTCTTTGTTTTGCGGATTGTGGATTGATTCAAACGCATCCGCACGGTGCATAAGATTTTTACTTACGATTACGGATTGCGGAAGAATGTCTGGCAGGGATTCAGGAAGGGATTCAGACAAAGATTCAGGCAAGGATTCAGGCGCAAAATCGCCACTATCGCAACTCTTAAAAAGTTGCAATAATCCTAAAATCGTCTCGTGAATATGGTCGTTAGAAATTCGCGAATTTGCGTGGTAAATCGGACGAGGAGCGCATAACTTTTCAAACGCTTCTTCAACACTTTGTGCAACAAAATCGACAGACGCGCTGGATCTCTCATCGTTGCTAGATTTCTCATCATTGCTCGACTTTTCATCATCGCTACGCGCCGCTAAAACGCTTATAACTTGCGGATGCGTAAATTGCAAAACGCCATTAAACGCGCCGCTCGTGCCGCCCACAACAACGGTTTGACCAACGCTCATGCGGCTGCTAACCCATTGAGCGTATTGCTTGCTTTTTGAAAAATAGACGATTTGAGCGCGCGAGGCATCTTGCGAAACGTTTACGTCTAGGCGGTACCCTCTTCGCGCATTCATTTGTACTATGTTTATGGACTGTATAATCGCGCAAAATGCCACTTCTTGACCTGGCAAAATTTGGCTTAAATGCGCGCGTTTTAGCGGATTTGTGACTCTAAACGGGTAGTACGTTAGCGCGTCTTTTACTGTGACTACACCTAGCGATTTTAAGGCAGACACGCGGCGCTTGTTGCTTACGATTGACGATATTGCTGTGTTTAGTGTTATGCGTGCTGCCATACTTCGATTATAATCGTTGCGCTACGATTTAAGCGAAAAATAGGGAAATAGAAAAAGCCCCGAGCACTGCTCAGGGCCTTACATTTAACACGCGATTCACGCTTCAACACGCTGAACCTTGCCTGCCTTAATGCATTTTACGCACACACGAAGGCGAACATTTTCGCCATCAATGGTGGTGCGAACTGGCTGAAGGTTCGGGCGGAAGGTGCGCTTATTGCGAATGTGCGAATGTGAAACACTGAAACCGGTCTGCGGTCCCTTGCCACATAATGCGCAACGAGCTGCCATAATGGACTCCTATTTTCTTTGACTTGCAAGTCTTGCGTCGCTCATCCATGCAAATCCAAACGCGACTAACCGACGCTAAATCGCATAAACAAATAAGCATGCCTGAACGCACAACTACACAAGTATATCACTACGCCAGACATTACAGCGCGCACGGCTTGCCATCAATCAAGATGCGCGAATTTTGGCGCAAATCCGCAACATTCTTACATCCAAGCAACGCCATAATCGCGCGAATCTGCGTCTTCCAATCCTCAATCTGCTCAACAAGCGCATCCTGTCCACCGCAAGTTAGCGTATGCAAGAACTCGCCAGCAACTCCAACTGCACTCGCCCCAAGCTTCAGCGCGCGCACAACATCAAGCGGCGTACGCACTCCTCCGCTTGCAAACACTTGCATTTGCGCACAACTGCCAGCAACCGCACCATCGCAAGAATCGCAAGAATCGTGCAAAATCTTATCGCATTGCGCTATGTCTAGTAACGACTCAACAGTGGTAAGCCCCCAAGAATCAAGGAACTCGTAGCCGCGCCCACGCCCACGCCGTGCATTTTCAATCGCAACAAAATTCGTGCCGCCGCGCCCACCAACGTCCACAGCGCGCACGCCCACATTTTGCAATTGCAGAACATCCCCAGCGCTCATTCCGCATCCAGTTTCCTTAACAACAACTGGCACTTTCATTGAATCAAGCGCGCGCACAACAGCCTCAATATTGCTAAGCCACGCGCTAAAATCGCGGTCGCCTTCGCTCATAACAAGCTCTTGCGCCGCATTAAGGTGGATTTGCAACGCGTTTGCTTGCAAAATTTCAACAGCTTTAATCGCCTGTTCAACGCTTGCCCCAGCGCTTACATTCGCCATAACAAATCCGCGCGGATTAAAGCGCCGAATCACGCTAAAAGTCTCTGCAAGACGCGGATTTTTAAGCGCTGCGCTTAGCGAGCCAGAAGCCATTGCTACACCAGTTTTTGCTGCCACTTTTGCAAGCATTGCGTTTATATTTTCGCCATTCTTGCTGCCGCCCGTCATTGCGTTAATGTACAGCGGAACGTCCCATTTTGCGGATTCTCCAAACACGCGCACGCTTGTATCTACATCGCTTAGCGCCAATTGCGGCAACGCATTTGGAATAAATCGCACTTGTTCAAAACCAGCGTCCGCGTGCGATTTATATTGTTCGCACGCAAGTTTTATGTGATCGTCTTTGCGCTGTTCAATAAGCGAAGAGTCGCGATTTTCATCAAATTCCGCGACTTTCAGATTAAGCGCCTCAATCCCACTTTTTTGCCATTCGTCTTTAATGAGATTAGCAACTGCATCAAAATCTTGTGCGCGCGCAATCGCAATTCCGCAATCTCCTCCGCCTGCGCCGCTTGTTTTGGATGGCAATCCTGCACTGTTGGCAACTTCGATTAGCTGCGTAAGTTTTGGTGTTTCGATTAGCGTTCCCGTGATTTCTCCAAGATTTTTTAGCAACGCACGATTTTGCGCGAATCCGCTTAATAACGCGTTAAAATCCCCATTTTCTAGCGCATTTGCGATTTTTTGCACGCATTTTTCGCTTTGCACGCAAAAATCTTCGTAAGTTTTAGCGTATGTTTCAGCGTATGTTTTATCAATATTATTCACGCTTAAAGTGCCGCTTGCCTCAGATTTCACTCCAGCTTTCACGCTTCCAACAAGCTCCGCGCTACTGGCAGGGCTCCCAGTCCAGCCAACTAAAAGTCGTAAGCTTGCGCCCACTTTTAAGCGTTTTACTTCAAATCGCGGCCATTTTCTTTGCATCAACTCGCACAAGCTGGAGTCGCCGCTTTCAATCATTTCGACTTCCGCTTTAAGCCATTCGCGATTGTACGCGCGATACAATACCCACCCACCGTATGAGCTTGCTGCCACGTCTCCGCCGCTTCCCGACTTTTTTACTAGCGAAGACGCGATTATGGCCAATTTGCACAATTCTGGCGTTGCAATCGCCAATCCGTACCATTCGCACAACGCGCGAACAGCAGCCACCGTTACTGCAGCCGAAGATCCAAGTCCATATTTTTTGCCACTTTTTTTATCGTCTAAATCGCTTTCAATGTGTACGTTGTATTCGCGCGCGCAACCCAGTGCGTCCTCCGCACCCAACACGCCCATCTCGCGCGCATATTCGTCCACTACGTTCATTGCGGAAATCACGTACGCGTAGTATTTTTTAATTTTTTCTACATTAGTTTGTTCTAGCGAATCGTTGGTTGCTTGCGATTTTTCCGCTGGCAAATCGCAAGCAACCGAGCGCGAATCGCATCCGCATCCATCATTTTTATCTAAAATAAATTCCTTGTTATTGCCAAAACGCGTGCCGTCACCGTTTCCGCCGCCAAACTTCCAATATAATGGCTCAAAATTTTTATCCTCACACGTAATTTTTCCGTAAAAATTCCTGCCGTAAAAATTCCTACTACATGCGCCATTTTCAAGAAAATCACAAGCTCCAGCCGCATCAACCGTAACTTTTACATAACGATTCACAGCTGCTACGATTGCCGCTCTTCCATCCACAACAGCGTATTCGCCTGCTATATAAAGCTTTCCAGGTGCTTCCGCTTGAAACTTAGTCATGATTTTCTCCGTACGCCGTTACGCTAACCGCATCGCCTGGGCGCGCAATAACAAACTGCGGATTGGATTGCGCTGATTCAACAGATTCCGCAAAATCCACATGAGACAAATCCGCCAAATCCGCCGATTTCTGCAACTCGCGCAAACTCTTAATCTCACTCAACACGCGCAAACTCAACTCATTTTTAACGCGCAAAGCATGCTCCGCGTTAGTTAAAACCTTAACATTTGGACCTGCGTCCATTGTAGCCCAAACAGGCCACCCCTCGCCGCGCATTTGATGCACAACTCTAAGCACGGCGTGCGATTCTTCGCTAAGGTAGTCAACGCTAGGATTGGCCGCGCGCATTGCAGCATGCATTCCTAAAGCGTTTCGCTCCGAAACCTCGCCCAAAGCCTCTAAATCACAGTTTTTAATCGCTTGCAAAGCCGTTGCAATGTCATCTTTACAACTTTCAATCCAACTTTTATAAAGCGGCGATGTTTCAACCGTTTGCCGCATTGCATTGCGGCTCGAAATCTTCTTTTTGCTTGTATTCAAAACAACAGCCACCATTGCAAGATTCAAATCTTTTGGCGATTCAATTGGCTCCGCATAACTTGTTTCGCTACTCACGCCCGCGTTCCACAACACCAATCCGCCATAAATCGACCTGCATGCCGACCCCGACCCTTTGCGCGATAAAATCGAAAGTTCGCGCGCGTTTAACCTAAGACCAGACGCATACGCTGACGCCGCAGCCAGCGCCGCAAAACCCGAGGCGCTAGACGCAAGACCTGCAGCCGTTGGAAACGTGTTTTTGCTTACGACTCGCGCATGGCTTTCGATTCCAGCCATTTTCCGCACCATGTCTAGTATTCTTACGATTCGCGCACGCTCTTCGCTTTGCAATAAATCGCCACTAAGCTCTGTGTTGTTTAAACAAACGGAGTCTTCTTTTAGAAAATCGTCAAAATGCACGCTAGTTTTAGTGGAAAATCCGCCTAAAGTCAAAGATAGCGAGGAAGAATACGGCAAAATAAGCTGCTCGTCGCGCTTTCCCCAATACTTGATTAGCGCAATATTTGCGTTTGCTTCCGCGATTGCGCAATGCGTTTGCATCGACTCGTCAAACGCTATTTTTGGCTCAATTTCAACGTTTTCCACAATAACCTTTCTATAACCTTTCTAACTGCCGATTTCCACAATCCACGTTTTGGCAGCACCTGCGCGCTCTAACGCCGCCGCCACTTTAACCGCATCCTCGTAACTTTGCGCAAGCGCTATAACGCAGCCGCCGCCACCTCCACCAGTCAGCTTTGCTCCCAAAGCACCACTTTTGCACGCAGCACTAACCAACTCGTCTAAAAGTGGCGTGCTCACGCCTAATTGCGCAAGAATCTTGTGCGCGCGGCTCATCTTAAGCCCAATATCCAACGGCTGCCCAAGCTCTAAATCCTCTTGCGCGCTAATAGCAATTTTCCCAAGCTGCTCTAGCATCGCATCAACCGCATGCGGATTCAAATCGCGCTTTTTGCGCAATGCTTCAACCGTATCACGCGTTTGACCCTTGCATCCCGAATCAGCCAAAACAAGCCACGCGTGCAATCGTATATTTATGTTGCTAAATTCGCCGCACAAAAATCGCACCGCGCGCGCCGAAGCAGTAGCCTTAGCGTCTAATCCCGATGCCTTCCCATGAGCAACATTTTCCGCCTCCTGCGTAAGCGCAAAAAGCTGATCCTCGCTGGCTTCAATCGCATAATAGTCTAGAATCGCGCGAATTACAGCGCCTGCAGCTGCAGCCGACGACCCCAATCCTCGCTCTGGCGGAAAATCGCAAGCTGTTTCCACTTGTAACGCTTCGCTGCGCCAATTTGCAAATTGCAAAGCCTTATAAATCGCGGTTTTAATGGAGTTCAAACACTTTGGTGCATTTTTTAATGGCCCGCAAAAATTCAACGCTTTAAGCGTTACGTAACTTTGAGCAAGCTCTTGCAAGCTGTTTTTATTAGGATTATTTTCGATTTGTGCAACTAGCTCGTCGGCTGCTTGCGACTTTTGCGCACCTGTGTTTAATGCGTTTTCTGCGTTTGCGCTCCTAACTGTTGCGCGCATCTTAAGATTTTTCAGCGGAAGAGCCACTGCACTGTAGCCATAAACAACCGAATGCTCACCAAAAAGAATTACTTTTGCGCAAGTCTGCCCAACGCCAATGCGATTGTGTATGCGATTATGTACGCGATTTTCCGCACTCTCACAAATATTCTCATTCTTGCAATCGCACGGATTGGACGCGTGGCGATTCGCTAAAGTGTTGCACTCAGTCACTAATCCTCCTTTGCGACGCACTGGTTCACTTATTGGCATTGCTTAATTGATGCGCGTTTAAGCTTATTTGCACAACTTTTATAATTTAGTAGCTAAAGCGACTAAACACCACGATTTGCGCAATACGCACACAACACATTCACATTTCCCGCTTCATGTAGTGCGTTTGTATCATAAAACACGTAAATCCAGTACAAACACACTACAGTTCTACGTGTTTATGTAGTGCGATTGTACTAAAAACACCAAAATCAAATACAAACACACTACATGACAGGTCGTCGTTCGCGCGGTCTAAGCGCGCGAACGTCTTCGCCGCACGTAAAGTCCACTGGACTTTACGTTTGAGCGGCTCAGCGCTCCGAATTGCCTTTTCGCTTAGAGCGTAGCGCGAAAACAAAAAAGCTCTGCGCAAGTCGCAGCAAGCAAAACTCGCCACAATTCGCACAGAGCCAATGCTTAAGATCAATCCAAATGGATTGCCTCCCATCGCAAATTTCGCAGAAATCCTGCAAGAATACGCAAATCCTGCAAAACTCACAAAATCACAATAACTTGCAAGAACTCACAAAACCCGCGTGGGAAGCTGGAACATGTTTAACTACTCAGCTACAACCTTAACAGTAAAGGAAGCGCTGATTTCTGGGTGAAGAGTCACAGTTGCTGGGAATTCGCCAGTGGTCTTGATTGCAGCAACGCTAATAGCGCGTGCTTCAACTGCGGCCTTTGGTGCCAAAGCAGCAGCAATCTTATCGGCGGAAATACCACCGAAGAGCTTGCCAGACTCGCTCACCTTAGCGGCGATTTCTACAACAGTGCCTTCGATTGCGGCCTTAGCTGCAACAGCCTCTTCGCGAGTGGCAACAGCCTTAGCCAAGCGTGCGCGACGCATCGCTTCAATCTGGGAAGCAGCGCCCTTATTCCACGCAAAGGCCAAGCCCTGTGGAATCAAGTAGTTACGTGCGTAACCAGCCTTAACAGTAATAACGTCACCAGAGTGACCCAAGTTTGCAACGGTCTTGGTGAGAATAACCTTGGTTTCTGCCATGTTCTATCCTCTCAATCAGCGACCAGTAGTGGCGTATGGGAGCAAAGCCATCTCGCGAGCGTTCTTAACGGCCTTCGCGATCTTGCGCTGTTCCTGTACGGTTACACCAGTAATACGACGGGAACGAATCTTGCCGCGGTCCGAAACGAACTTACGCAACAAAGCAACGTCCTTGTAATCAATTTCAGTAATCTTGGCAGCCTTCAAAGGATTTGGCTTCTTCTTAAAAGGCTTGACCGGTGGTTGCGGCCTCTTACGTGACATAGGATGTCCTCTCTTAAATGCGTTAAACTTTTGTTTTTGTTTATACGCTAAACTGATGTTTTTAATTGTAAAGTCGTATTTAGATTTTTACCAGCATTAGTTTTACAAGCAATAAGTCATATTCGCTAAACTATCTGCCCTAAAGCAGCGGCGACTAGACGCCATTAGCGCGCGCATAAAACTAGTAAACCAGTAAAACTAGAAAAACTAGAACTCTGGCTCTTCGTCTGATCCACCAAAATCGGAGCTAGCTCCAAACGTTGCAAATCCGCCGTTTGATGGAGCAGAAGCACTCCACGGATCTTCAACGTTTACGCCCTGATTAGCGCCATTTTGCGCATTCATACCAGCACCAACAGCCGCACTATTCGCATAATTCGCGCCGCCAGCATAACCGCCAGTGTATCCACCAGCATTCATACCAGCTCCAGCACCAGCGCCCTGATTGAATCCGCCATTGTTCCCAGCAAAACCGCCCTTCGAGCTCAAACGATTAACCTGAGCGGTTGCAAAACGCAAGGATGGCCCAATCTCATCAATCATCAAATCAATGCTGTATCGTTTTTCGTTGCTGTTTTTATCAACGTAGTTGTTTGCACGCAACCTACCTTGAACAATAACGCGCATTCCCTTTGTAAGCGTTTGCGCGCAATGCTCAGCTAAGTCACCCCATGCAACGCATCTAAGCGATAATGGCGTGCCGTTAACGTAGCTGTTTGTTCTTCTGTCAAAAGTAGAGGAATTAGAAACAATCGTAAAAGACGTTCTAACACTACCGTTAGAACTGGTAGCAGTCTCTGGCTCTTTAGCCAAATTACCAATCACCGTTATAACAGTTTCTCCAGCCATCGTAGCCTCTTTTCTATTAAGACTTGGAACAATTTAGTAAGACTTGGAACAATTTAGAGCATATCTAAAATAATTTTGACTATTTTCAAATCTTGACTTTACTTTGCTTTATTTCGCTTTACTTTGCGTCCTTGCGAAGAATCTTCGTGCGGACTACAGATTCGTTAAGGTTCAAAACACGGTCAAGCTCGTCACTAAGAGCTGGCTCGGCAGTGTAATTCACTACAACGTAGTTACCTTCGTTCTTGCCATCAATCTCGTAAGCAAGCTTACGGCGACCCCAATAGTCGGTACCATCAACGGAACCGCCCTCTTTGGTGACAAGCTCAAGATACTGCTCGGTCAACTTCTTAAGACCGCGCTCGTCAAGCTCTGGATCGGCAATGAACATCAGTTCATACTTATGTGCAGACATCACCCACCTCCTTCGGACTATTCGGCTGCGGGCTTTCCACAGCAGGAGTGTGTTTGCAAAATCGTTCGTAAATCAAGTTATTACACAATTTATTACGCGATTATTACGCAATAATTTTTGCATATTTAATTTTACGAACAACCTATTAAGTCTACATCATGCTTGCGACTCACCGCCGCACAGCTAATCAACCACACTAATGAGCGTAAATATTCCTATGCTTCATGTCTTCTGGAAGCGCGTTTCTAAGCGAAACAAGCGATCCAGACCTAAACACGGACCTAATTCCAGCAGCTAAAAGAGGCGCAATCGAAAGAACCGTCATGTTTTCTAAGCGCTTTTCTTCTGGAACAGGAACAGTATCCGTTAAAATGATTTCGCGCGCGCCGCAATTCTTAAGTCGCTCTACTGCAGGGCCAGAAAGCAGCGCGTGAGTTGCCACCAAAGTAACGGATTTTGCACCAGCGCCTTTAAGTGTGCGCACAGCTTCGCAAATAGTGCCAGCCGTATCGATCATATCGTCTACAACAATGCAATCGCGGCCTTGAATATCTCCAATAATTCCATGCGCTTCCGCGTGATTTGGCCTTGTTATATCGCGCGTTTTGTGAATAAACGCTAATGGCAATCCGCCAAGCTTTGCAGCCCATTGCTCCGAAACCTTGATTCGCCCTGCGTCTGGAGAAACAATCGTAGTGTTTTCTAGGCTCATAGTGTTGCGAACGTAGTCAATCAAAACTGGCATAGCAGTCAAGTGATCCACAGGACCGTCGAAGAATCCCTGCTCTTGAGCAGCATGCATGTCTACAGTCAAAATACGAGTAGCTCCAGCAGATCGGAACAAGTCAAACATAAGTCGCGCTGTAATCGGCTCGCGGCCTTGATGCTTTTTGTCTTGACGCGAATACCCAAAGAAAGGCGCAACAACGTTTATGCTTCTAGCGGATGCTCGCCTTAAAGAATCCACCATAAGCAGCTGCTCCATAATCCAATTGTTGATTGGATCTGTGTGCGCTTGCAAAACAAAAACGTCTGCACCTCGAACTGGTTGCGTAAAGCGCACATACATCTCACCGTTTGCAAAATCGTAGGCAGTTGTTTCCAGCACGTCTATTCCAAGGTAGTTGGCGGTTTCTTCCGCAAGTTGCGGATACGCTCTACCCGTTACAAGCATCATTTGCTTTTTTGGAGTGCCTTCAAGAATTGTTGACATATTTGCCTTCCCGTTTGCAAAATCAGTAAAAACGCATACGCGACTAGTCTAGCAGCATACAGCGCCACTATTCAAACGCGCGAACAACCTGCTGCGCATTGCCGTACGAGCTTTGCGCTCCAAATCCCATTGCTGCATACGCCGAAACGTAAGTTGCAACTTGCGCGCTTTGATCCAGACTAAATCCAGCTGCAAGTCCTGCTAAAACGGTTCCCATAAACGCGTCTCCGCAACCCGTTGTATCTACTGCTTTAACACGCTGAGGGCAAATGCGCACAGCCTTCTTGCCATCTTGCGCAGCATAGTCTAAAACAACCGAGCCTTCTGCACCAAGCGTTACAACTGCCTCGTCAAAGCCGTACTCGTGCATAATGCGCGCCGCATCATGCCAATCAAAATCGTCCCAATTTCCGTCTTCTGGCTCGCTAATTTTAAGCAATTGCGCCATCTCGTGCTCGTTTACAAGAAGTATGCTTGCGTTTTCAATCAATTCGCGTGGCAGCTCGCTTACAAAAGGAGAATTATTTAGCAAAACTTTTACGCCAGCCGCACGCGCAATTTTTGCCGCCGCCGTTACGGTTTCCATTGGGCTTTCTAGGCAAAGTCCTAAAACGCTTGCGCCGCAAATTGCTTGCTTAACATCGTTTTGGCTAATGTATTCCACGCTCACTTTTGCATTAGACCCTGGAGCGTAAACGATTGTGTTTTCGCCACCTTTTGCGTCTACTGTTATTACTGTTGCGCCACTTTTTACGCCTTCTACACGCAAAATTCTAGACGTGTCTACTCCAGCAGATTCTAGCGTGTTTAATAGGAATTTTGCATTTTCGTCGCTGCCTACCGCGCCAAACATTTGCACGTTTGCACCTATTTTTGCTGCAGAAACGGCCTGATTCCCCGATTTTCCGCCTGGAAGAACGCGCAAATCACTTCCGTTTACAGTTTCTCCAGGATTTGGGAGACGCTCTGCGACTATTGTGTAGTCTGCGTTCATGGAGCCTACTACAGCAACGTGATTGCTTGATTCGCCTATCTTTTTTAGCGCGCTAGCAAGCATTTCGCCGCTTAGTGGCGTAGTCTTTTCCATCATAAATCCTTTCGTAAAATTCCATTAATTCGTGATTTAAGCGTGATTAAGTATTAATTCAAGCCGCAATCAAATCACAATTTAACTTACGATTAACTCGCCTAATTCTTAAAGCTATGAACAGGCGCTGGAATTCTTCCGCCACGCGAAACAAACTCCTCGCAGCTTGCGGTATTTACTGACATAATAGGAGCGTACCCCATTAAACCGCCAAAATTAGCCATTTGCCCAACGCTTTTGCCTTCCACAGGTATTATGCGTACAGCAGTTGTTTTTTGATTTATCATGCCAATTGCTGCCTCATCCGCAATCATTCCAGATATTGTTGCAGCAGTTGTGCTTCCAGGAATCGCAATCATATCTAGCCCTACGGAGCATACGCACGTCATTGCTTCTAGCTTTTCTATTTTAAGGCAGCCAGACTTTGCAGCAGCAATCATGTTTGCGTCTTCTGAAACAGGTATAAACGCGCCAGAAAGCCCGCCAACGTAGCTGCTGGCCATTATTCCGCCCTTTTTAACTTGATCGTTAAGCATTGCAAGAGCGGCTGTTGTGCCAGGCGCACCAACAGTAGAAAGTCCGATTTTCTCTAGGACTTCGCCTACGGAATCTCCCACGGCTGGCGTTGGCGCAAGCGACAAGTCGATTATTCCAAACGGCACACCAAGCCTTCTAGATGCCTCTTGCGCAACAAGCTGACCGACTCGCGTAATCTTAAAAGCTGTGCGCTTAATCGTCTCGCACAAGAACGCAAAATCCTTGCCACGTGCCTCGTCTAGCGCGCGCGAAACCACGCCTGGCCCCGATACTCCAACGTTTATTACAGCGTCTCCTTCGGTTACGCCGTGGAATCCGCCTGCCATAAATGGATTATCGTCTGGAGCGTTGCAAAATGCCACAAACTTTACGCATCCGTACGAGTCGCGGTCTGCAGTCGCGCGCGCGATTTGCTTGATTACTCGCCCAAGCAGCTGAACGCAATCCATATCAATTCCAGTTCGCGTAGACCCCACGTTTGCGCTCGAGCACACAATATCCGTCTCGCTCAAGGCTTTTGGCAGCGATTCTATAAGCATGCGATCGGCAGCTGTCATGGATTTTGCAGGCAGAGCAGAGTAGCCGCCAATCAAATCTACTCCAACTTTTTTTGCTGCTTTGTCTAGCGCGTGCGCAATTTGCACAAAGTCGTCTGGGCTTTTGCACGCTGCTGCTCCAACTAGGCTTATTGGCGTTACGGTTATGCGCTTGTTTACAATCGGAATTCCGTAGTCGTGCTCAATCGCGCAGCCCGTGCTAACTAAGTCTTTTGCAAGGCGCGTAATCTTGTTGTACACGTTTTCGCACACTTTTTGCACGCTTGCGTCTGCGCAGTCTAGCAGATTTATTCCCATTGTTATGGTTCTAACGTCGAGCTTTTCTTGCTCGATCATGGAGTTTGTTTCGCTCACTTCCATAATGTTTAGCATGGGCTTCTCCTACTAATCCCTAGATTCTGTGCATGTTTGTAAATATTTCTGCGCGCTGGCAGTGTATGCTAACGCCTATTCCTTCGCCCAGCTTTGCCAATTCTTCGGCCAGCTCGCCAAATTCTACGCTTATTTCGTTTACGTCTACAATCATCATCATGTTAAAGAATCCGTTGACGATTGTTTGAGATATATCTAAAATATTCGCCTTGCTATTTGCTAAATGAGTCGTAACTTTTGCTATGATTCCTACAGCATCTTTGCCCACTACGGTGATTACGGCTTTGTTTTCATCATTATTAGTGGTGTTCATAATCACTCCTATTGGCTATATGTGATTTTTGCTGCGCAACAGCTATTCTATCTATTTTATGTGCCATTCGCGCGCGTTTTGCTCCTTATTTATACTATTGCCCGCCGCGTATAATCGCTTAGTTGTGCAACACGCCAAAATAACATATGAATAAATTTTCATAAAAGGTTAAAAATTTATAATAAAATCCTCTATATATCGTTATATCAACATAATATGCGTCAAATACCCCCCCCCATCAGTAAATTTTACACTTATAAACAACGTCACGCTTAAAAAATTTCACTCAAAAAACAAAAATACGATATAATATCTTGAATTGATGAATATTTATCTGTTCATGTAATTGGGCAAAGCTTGAATGCATGCATGTTAAGCACACATTAGCAATCGCAATGCATCGCATGCTCCATAAAGCGGACGAATAAAAGAAGAACACAAAAAGAACGGGGATTATTATGGTAAAGAGCACTCGCCAAAAGCACGCTCGCAATCAAGAGTATCGCTCATTTGCAAATGTAAGCGCCAATTTTAGTGCATCAACCGCGCGCAAACTGTCACTTAGCGCACTTACAACGGTTCTTACTGCAGCCACCTGCTTGGGCGGTCAGCCAATCCTCGCATCCTCTAATATTCTTCTTCCTCCAACTACAGCGGCTTTTGCGGATCAAGTGAGTAGCACAGACGCTGATCCTACTCCTTGGCTGCATACGCCGAATATTCTTGAGTATCAGCGCTACCGCTACCAAAATAGCAATGGTGACGCAGGTTACGTGAACACTGACGAAAATCATGATGACTACAACAAGGGCAACTACGACGACTTAAAGAACAAGACGGATATGTATGCGCATGTTAAAACGATAGGAAACGACCAGTACCTAGTCTTCGACGTGTTCTTTAACAACGACGGCAAGTCCATGCTTACATCGTCTAAAAAACAGCAATATGTGTGGCTAGTGCCTTATGCTGTTGCAGATTTAAACAATGGTGCTTATAAAGGCGATACCGTAACTGATTTACGATTTGATTTCTACAAGCGCAATGGCAGTTCACCTCAAACGTATGCAAACCTTTCTCATGATATTAAATTGTTTAATCATGAGGCAAGCAAATCGTTCGATCAGAATTTATTTAACAATGACCATGATTATAATGGCTCTACTTATAAGAATTCATTGAACGTTCGTAACGGAGGAAGTAGAGGACGAGACATATCCGATAACTTCCACGTTAACGAAAGAGATTTAGATGACGCTATTAAGAAGGCTATAGCTCCTGGACCAAGCCCTTATAGCGGATACAATTACGGCATTGGTATAACAACTGTTAATGTTGATTACGCTGTACGCATGCATTGCAAGGTAAAGCTGCGCCAAGGCGTAACAACAGACGACATTCAAAACGCTTTTACTTACGCAAACACAAGCTCTTACGGAAGAAATACACATTCTGCTTACACCTTCATTTCCGGACGAACTCACGACGAAAACTTCCCTCGCACAAAAAGCGATAATTTGCCTCCAAAGCTGTATTTTAATGGCAAGGAGCTTACAGACGACTCCAGTAGCATTACCGTATATCAAGGTGATAAGCAAAAGATTACTTTCGGCACGTCCGATAATAGCGAAAAAGTAACTAATTTCTCTGTAAAAGGATTCCCGGATAGCATAAAGAATGCAAACTTTGATGAGAATAATAAGGACGGTTATGACGCAACTGAAAAGAATCCTTACAAACACGAAATTAATGGCGTTAAGTTTGAGCACAAGGATGAAAAAAATAATCCAGTAAACTCCGACTACACGATTACAGTTTCTGCAACCGACGCTTCCGGCAACAAAGCAGAAAAGAAAGTCACTGTACATCTTAAGAACCTGAACCAGAAGTACAAGGCTCCAACCGCTACCCCACTTACTGTTGATTGGGGGCAGACGCTTACTGAAGATATGCTCAAGAAGCAGATAAAAGGCAATGATGGAAATGGTAAAATAACTTTTATTGGTAAGTTACCAAAGACAAATCTATCCGAAAGCCGTTTCAAACATTCTAAGAACACTCTGCAAGTCGCATCAAAAATCATATATGAGGATGGATCCTACCATCTAGTGAACATTCCTGTAACAGTTAAAAAACCACTCGCTTTTGAGCACGCACCAAAAGGTAGCGAGAACACTGTAACAGTTGGGGATAAACTTAAACAACCAAGCGATTACATAACACTCGAAAATAATTCTGGCAATACAGTTAAGCCGAAAAAAGTCGAATGGTACGGCAGAACACCTAATTCCAGCACAATTGGCAACTTTAATAACACTGTCAGAGTGCATTACACAGACGGTAGCCACAAAGATACTACTGTAACATTTAACGTTAAGCCGAAGACACCTGTTATTGAAACAGATTTAACCGGTCGCGCAAAAATTAAAAACCAGAAAGTAGTAGTAAACGTCGGCACTGGGTTTATACCAGGTGCCACAAACAAAGTTACATTATACGATGCCAACAATAACGCAATTGGCTCTACTACCGAAATCAAAGACGGTAAGGCAACTATTACTGTAGCTAATGGCATACCTGCAGGAAATGTGTATGCGATTACAAGCAGTTCATACAACAATCATCAGGATAAACATACAAATACCTTCAATTTATCTTCCGATAAAAGTGAAAATCATCAAGCTACAGAAGATAAACAAAATCCAACACTTACAGCAAACGACGCAACTGCAAAAGTTGGAGAAAACTTAATCTTTAATCTTGAAGCAAAAGATGATATTAAAATTGACGACTTCAATATTGCAACTCCATTATTACAACTTGTAAATAATGATTTTTCACGTTTGAAGATCGATTACCAAGGAACACAAGATAATCCAAAAGATCGCAAAGTAAAAATTACGATACTCGGCATGAAGTCAAACGAAGTTGGCGAACACAAGCTTAAGTTCTCAGTTACCGATGCTGCTGGAAACAAAACTGAGAAGGAAGTTAAGCTAACAGTTAAGCAACCTTACGAGCTAAAAGCAAATCCTATTACCGTTGACTTAGGTCATAATCTTACTGATGATGATGCTAAGAAAATATTTGAAAACAGCAAGAATGTTCCTTCTGGGACAACATACACTTGGGTTACTAAACCTGAAACAAACTCAACTGGGAAAGAAAAGCAAGGCACAGTAAAAGTCAGCATTCCTGGAGGAGAAACTAAGGAGATTCCTGTAGCCGTAACAGTTCAAGATAAAGTGAAACCAGTAATAAGGGTGTACAAGAAAGGTCCTGGTGACACTTGGACTGAAGTAACCGAAAAGGTTACTGAAGGCAAAACAAGTTACACAAAGATTGACACGTACCACGGCGACAAGTGCGAACTGAAAATAACAGCAACAGACAACAGTGGCAACGTTACAGATTTGAATATTAATAGTTTATTAACAGGCTTGTCTTCATCTGATTTTGAGTCAAAGAAAGGCGCTGGTTCCGAACAAGATCCTCGAGCTATAAAGATTGCAGGAAATGTGCCGAATGGCACGGCTGCCGGAGCGTACTCTAGGACTCTTGTAGCAGTTGATGGCTCTGGAAATCAAACGAACTTCCCAATTCGCTTTATTGTGCACAATCAAGCAGATAAATTCGGCAAGATTACTCCAAAGGATATAACTCATAACATTCCTGAAGATGGAAACAATAATAATCACCCAAAGGCTGAAGATGGTATATCCGAAGCTAGCAAGAAAGATTTGCCAACCGGTACAACGTATTCTTGGGTTAAGGAACCAGATTGGAATAAGCCTGGCAAAAATACAACTGCTACAATTCGCATAACGTTCCCGGATGGTTCTCACGTAGACGTTTCACCAAAGCTTACTGTTACGGATACTATTAAGCCTGTTATTGAAAAGCCTGATTTAGGAACAGCAAAACATGGAAGCAAAGATCATTACTTACTGAAAGTTCATCGCGGACAGAAGTTTGACCTTACACTGAAAGTTCACGACAACACTGGCAAAATAGTCGGCGCAATCTTGAATAACAATGTAACTGACTGCGGAATTACTAAAACTAATTTAACAGTTGACAATGCAGACCACCACAGTGTTAAGAACCCTGCTATTGTGCATATAACTGGCACAGCACCAACCGACGAAGTAGTAGATCAACATTGGAGCCGTACTGTTACTGTAACAGACGAGGCTGGTAATAAATCTGAACTCCCTATTCAGATTGCTGTATATACAAGCGCGGAGGAACACACTGCAACCGCTACGCGTATTATTAAGCAAAGCGGTAAAAAAGTAACAGAAGACGATATAAAGAAAGCAGTAACAACTGACTATACAAATAAAGACAAAACTAAGAAACCAGTAGTTTCTGTAAAAGCTGGCCAAACTTTACCAAATGGAAACACTCCTGGAAACTCCACAATAACAGCTATTGTTACTTATCCAGATGGTTCTACAACAGAAGTCGAAGTGCCTATTACCATCCAAGAGCCAATGAGTAAGACCTATAAACCTACTACAAACGAGGTTGATAAGTCTTACGGCTCTACTAAGAAGCAAATAGAAGATTCCATAACAAGCACTTCTACTGGCGGCGGAATATCTTGGCCTAAGAACAAAATTCCTGCAGGAACAACAATTAAGATTGCAGACGAAACCAAGATTCCTAGAGGAACTGAACCTGGCATATATGAAGTTCCTGTAAAGATAACGTATAGCGATGACTCTGTTGGTTATGCAACAGTAAAAGTTAAGATTAGCGAGCCGCAGAGCAAGAGCTATAACCCACAAGGCAATACGCTTACGTTTGATTACAACTCGAAGCCAAAGACTGACAACATATCCGGTAAAATTACTGGTGTTGGCAAGGATAAAGGCATTAGTCTTAAAGATAAGCAGGGTAAGGATACAGCGCTTCCTACTGACGCAAAAGTTGCCATTGACAACACACATAACATTCCAGACGGAACTAAAGCCGGCACGTTTGATATTCCTGTAACCATTACGTATAAGGATGGTTCAGAAGATCATACAGTTGTTAAGGTAACAATTGGCGAACCACAAAGCGAAACAAATAAGCCAACTGTTACTGATATAACGAAGAAGTATGGCGAAAAATCTAATAAAGATGAAGTAAATAATCACGTTACTTTTGACAGTAGTAAGCCTAAACCAACCGTAACTGTTGAAAATGCTAACGATATTCCAAATGGTACAACTCCTGGCGACGTAAATATTAACGTTAATATTGAGTATCCTGATGGCTCCAAATCTCGCGTTACAGTAAAAGTTACTACTGGAGATCCTGATACCAAGACTTACGCACCAAGCGCAAACGAAGTTAAGAAAAACCGTAGGGATAAGATTACTGCTGCGGATATCACTGGTGCTGTAAAGACTTCTACAGTTGATGGCAAGCCTGCTCCAACAGGAACAACAGTAGAGCTTGTAAACAAAAACAACTTGCCTGATATGACTAAGACTGGCACAACTAATGTTCCTGTTAAGGTCACATACCCAGATGGGTCAGAAGTTGTTCTTGAAGTTCCAGTGGTAGTTAAGGACACTGACAAGGATATTTACACGCCAACGTCTTCTACACTAGAAAAGCCTTACGGCTCAACTATTAGCGAGAAGGATATTGCTGATAAGGTAACAGTTCCACACTTTGTTGGAGATGCAACTAAAATCTCTTACAAAGTCAAGGATACTAAGAAGATTCCAGGAGGAAACTCAGAGCCTGGAGCTTACACAGTACCTGTAACAGTAACTTATCCGGATGGCACAAGCGAAGATGTGGACGTAAACGTCACAATCTTGAATAAGGATTCCGACTCTTACGAACCAACCACTACAACTCTTACGAAGAAGCACGGCGAAACGATTAGCAATGCCGATATTACTAATCAAGTAAGAGTTCCTAACTATCCAAGTGGCAAAAAGCAACCGACTAAGACTGTGGGAACTGAAACAACGCTTCCAAATACGAATACTCCAGGTGAAAGCGATGTGCCGGTTACTGTTAAATACCCAGATGGTACGACCGACACTGTAAATGTTCATGTGGTTGTTAAGGATGCGGATGCGAATACGCATACTCCACAAGCTGAACCACTTGAAAGAAATATCGACAGCGGAAAGCCTTCGGATAGCGACATTACAAGTAAGGTTACGATTCCTAATTGGCCAGCAGGCGAAAAAGATAATCCAACTTACTCTATTGCTGATAGTGATAAGGCTCAGATCCCTGCTGGAGATAAGGCTGGCAAGTTTGAGGTGCCTGTAACGGTTACGTATCCGGATGGATCAAAAACCTTGATCAACGTGCCTGTAATTATTAAGGCTCCAAAGCCACAAGCGAAAACTGGCATGACTGTGCCAAAGGGTGCGGAACCTAAGCCAGAAGACATGATTTCTAATAAGGATAAGTTCCCTGATGGCACCATCTTCGAGTGGACCGAAAAACCAGACACATCTGAGGAAGGCAACAACAAGTCCGGAAAAGTAAAGATCACTATTCCTGGATCTACTACTCAAGAAGTGCCAGTAAAGGTTAACGTTGTTGACCCAAGTGCATCTGAAGTCAACGTGCCACAAAAAGGCAAGTTGCCAGATGCTAAGGATGTTATTAAGGATTCTAGCGAAACGAATAAGTATCCTAGCGGAACTACCTTTACATGGAAACCTGAGAATACACCAGATACCAGCAACTCTGGAAAGAAAGATGGAGTTATACTAGTCACCCTACCAGGCCAATCCCCTGTAGAGGTGCCTGTAACAGTGAACGTTACGCCAAATCCAGAAACGAATGTTGTTAACGTGAAGGTTGGCGACAAACTTCCAGACGCATCGAAGGGTATTGCTAATAAGGATAAGTTCCCTAAGGGAACCACCTTCGACTGGAAGAAGGATGACGAGCCAAAGACCGACAAGACGGGTCCTGCTACTGGCACTGTGCTCGTTCATATCCCAGGTGTGAAAGATCCAGTGAAAGCCAAAGTTACTGTGAACGTAAACCCTGCGCCTACAGCGCAGGACACCTCCGTCATTCAGAACAGCGATCCAGATCCTAAGAACAGCATTAAAGACAACGATAAGTTGCCTAAGGGAACCACCTTCGAGTGGAAGAAAGATGCTGCTCCAAAGACCGACAAGACTGGTCCTACTACTGGCACTGTGATTGTAAAGATTCCAGGGCAAGATCCTCAAAAAGTGCCTGTAAAAATTACTGTTACAGCATCTCCTGAAGGAAAAGACGTAACCGTGCTGCAAAAGAAGGATGATGACGCAACTGACACTACTCCTAAGCCAGAGGATGTTATTAAGAATCATAAGGATCTACCTAATGGTGCTAATATCTCTTGGACAAAGAAACCAGACACGTCACACGTTGGCAACCAGCCAAGCGTTGTGACTATTACGGTTCCAGGAATGACTCCTGTAGATGTGCCTGTAAACGTGCTTGTTGTGCCAAATCCAAAAGGCAAGACAGTGAGCGTGCCAGTAGGCGCTAATCCAAAGCCGGAAGACAGCATTGCTAATAAGGATGAATTACCTAAGGGAACCACATTCACCTGGGCAACTGGAGAAAATGGTACGCCAGACACCAATACAGCTGGAGACAATAAGAGCGGCACTGTTGTTGTAAATATTCCAGGCATTGAGAAGCCTGTGAATGTAACAGTAAAAGTAAACGTTGTTGATAAAGATAAGCCATTTATTAACGACGGCAAAGCTGAGAATAAGCCTGTCGATAAAGGTTCTGAAACTAATGGCAAGACCACTATTACTGGTAATGCAACACCTGGAGCAACTATTACGGTTCAAGATGATAGTGGCAATGCTTTGAAGGACGATAAAGGCAACGACATAACCACTAAGGTGGACGATAATGGCCACTTTACGGTTGATATTCCTAAGCAAACGCCTGACACAGCTCTCAAGCTTGTTCCAAGCAATGGCAAAGATGAAGGCGAAGCTACTACCGTAACCGTTATTGCAAAGCCAAAAGCTCCTACAATCACCGTTCCTTCGGAAAATGAAGGCGGAAAGACTGGAGACGGAAAAGTAATAGTAACGCCTACAAAAGATGACAGCGCAAAAGTTGTTACGATTGTGATTACAGCTAAGCCAAATCCGCTTAACGGCCCAGAGCAGCCAGTTCGCACGATTGTTGTTAAGAAAGATGATACCGACGGCAAGTGGAAGATTGACGGCCCTTATCCTAGCGGCGTAGAGGTTGATGAAGCTACCGGCAAAGTTACGATTCCAGCAAAAGACTTGGAGGACGGCAGCACGATTACTGCTGTTGCTAAGGATAAGGATGACCACTCTTCGGATAAAGCGGAGAAAACAACTGGCTTTAAGACTCCGCAGATTACCGGACAGTCTATAGCAGACGAGCCAAGCGGCAGCGGTAGCGAAAGCGGTGGAGATCAGGGCGGAAGCCATGGAAGTCAAAAGATTACTGGCAAAACCGATGTTCCAGGCGCAACTATTACTGTTACCGACAAAGATGGAAAGCAAATCGGAACCGGTAAAGCAGATAAAGATGGAAACTTCACTATTACTATCAACAAGCAAACGCCTGGCGCGATTGTAAACCTTACGCCTACAAACGGCGAAGGTGATTTTGCAAAGACTGGAAACACTGTTGAAGTAACGGTTGGCGGAGATATTGCCGTTCCACGCATAGACACGCCTGCAGACGGAAGCGCCACAATAACACCAAATCTTACGGATACGCGCGTAGATAAGGTTGTTATTACGTATACGCCTGAAGGCGACGGAAGCACGCAGCAAACTGTTACAATCACCGTTATCGCCGAGGGCGATATGCGCGTGTGGAAGATTGACGGCACTGCTCCTAACGGCGTAACTGTTGATCCAAAGACTGGCGTTGTTACGATTCCAGCTGCAAACGTTAAAGACGGAAGCACGATTACTGCTGTTGCAAAGAAAAGCGGAGATAGCACTGCTGGAGGCTCGTCTAGCACCGTTACAGGCACGATTGCGCAGCCTGGAGGCAGCGGTAGCGGTAGCGATGATGGTAGCGATAGCGGCGAAAGCGATAGCGGCGAAAGCGATAGCGGCACAAACGAAAGCGGAAGTCACACCAATAATGGCAGCAACGCAAACAACACCAACAACGCAAACAAGAATGGCAACAAAAATGACGTAAGCGGCCACAATGGCGGCAATAATCATGGAAACCAATCTCGCAATAGTGGATCTAATAGTGAATCTAGAAGAGGTAAGGGTGCGCTAGGTAATACTGGCGTTGGTGTTGCATTAAGTGCTCTTGCGTCTGCGATGCTTGCTGGCATGGGTGCTGCAGGAAGGGCTGTATCTCGCCGCAAGAAGCGCAACTAGCTAGCACGCGCTAAGTAACTATAAACCAACAAGCAAAGGCCTGGAGCGATTGCTCTGGGCCTTTTCTTACCCGCTTTTTTGAATTCTGCAGCTAACCTGCGCGAACGATATTTCCGCACTTTGTACCATATTCCACCTAAATTACGTACAAAACCCGGAAAAAACTTCCGCATTTTGTACCATATTTGACCTAAAAATGGTACAAAAAGCGGAAAACAGATCGTGTCGTTCGCGCAGCCTAAGCGCGCTAACGTAAATGAGTAAAAAAAAAACGCGGCAAAATACCGCGAAAACAAACATATTGTGGGTGATATAGGAATCGAACCTATGACCCCTTCCGTGTGAAGGAAGTGCGCTAGCCGCTGCGCCAATCACCCAAAATTTTTTTAATTATGCGTGAAAGGCAATCCTTTCGAGTGGGCGATACAAGGTTCGAACTTGTGACCCCTTCCGTGTCAGGGAAGTGCGCTACCACTGCGCCAACCGCCCAGGTTGTTTATTAAGCTAACACGCTCAATCGAGGTGGGTACGAGAGTCGAACTCATCTATACGGCTTTGCAGGCCGCTGCCTAACCGCTTGGCTAACCCACCACAAGGCCGATAACTCACCAGACCTAGAGCGGACAACGGGACTCGAACCCGCGGTCTCAACCTTGGCAAGGTTGCGCTTTACCAACTAAGCTATGTCCGCAATGCTTTCTCGCTAACTAATGCCAGTCCGAAGCACGAGTAACTACTATACCAGAAATATTTATAAATTCAAGTCCGCCGCCCGTTGGCGTGTCGAATAGCAAACACTGTTAAATTTTCTACCTAACATTCTTTAAAACTCCGTACCCAATCGCCATCCTTCCCCCATTTTCAACATATTCCCTAATATTTTTTTGCAAACTTGTTTCCGTCTTGCCACTTTCCTTGCCACTTTCCATGTCACTTTCCTTGCGCACTTCCCCACACGCTTCTACATTGTTTTCCTTGCCACAATTTACACCATTTTCACCACGCCCAAAAATCTTGCAATTTTCTCCAAAAACCCAACGCTTATAGTCGTCAGAATATGCAATTCCAAAAACTCGAAACATAGATCTAAATACTCGAATATTCGACTTTTCTGGTAGCAACTTATCTAAAGCAGGATCAAGCAGCCATGATATGCAATAAAAAGTGCAATTCTTTAACTCAGGAATGTACTTATCTATAAACTCATTAGCCAACATAAAACTTATCGTTAAATTTTCTATGCTTAACTTTGCATCAGACGGAATATGTACACTTACCAGATTTTGCCTTTTGCAAAACTCAAATTCTAATTCACCTAATCTAAATATTTTCATAGAAAGAAGACGTGGAAACCAAAATTCTTCACTAAAAACAAAAGGATACTTGCCAACACGAAACTTCTTAACAAATCTTTTAATAAAACCAAAAGTACTTAAAAAGACTTCATCTTTAATTCCAGCTTGTTCATATCTTCTACGCACCAAAAGAACGCATACCATAAATATTGAAAGAATCCGCATTCCGCTATCATCAGCACAATATTCATTCAATTTTGCAACTGCTAACTCTTGATTAAACCCGTCATTAAAAAGGTCTTGTATGCAATCCATCAAAACAGAAATATCTATATTTTTAAAAGATTGTACTATTGTGCGCGTTAGGCAATCATCAAAATGCAATTCGTTACACAGATTTTCAACATCTTCTGCAGTCTGCGAAATCAGGTATGACTTTTCATCTTCTTTTAACAAATCACACATTTTTACCTCACAATAAACTCACAACAAGACTCACAACAAATCAAAATTAACTTCAAACATCCTTTTCCATGGAAAATCTACATTATTGATTTTCAAAGGAAGCGCTTTCGATAAATTCAACTTGCTATACTCTTTCTGCAACAAGTTTTTAGCTTCGCACTTAGCCCACGCTTCGCATGGCTTTACATCAAAATAATTACCACCATAATTATCAATCCTATTAGCTATATTCCATCGAATATTTGATTGATATAACGCATCTTCGATTATTCTATATGCAATATTTTTCTTTATACTTTTTGAATCAATGCCTAAAATTGCTTGAGATAAAACTGTTCCCAAAGTATTGCAATTTGTATTCCATCCCGCATAACTAATAATTCTGTCTAAAACGTTATTATCATCTAGCAAAGTTAATAATTGCAAATCCCCACCATTTGAATACGCACTATCACATAATGCAACTTTCTTACCAGATTCAACTAGCGTGCAGATATGATTAGTAAAATAATCTAAATTTCTATACGTGTCGTACGTTACATCATGATTAAATACAGAAAATTCTGCTTCTTGCATAACTTTTCCAGGAGCATTAATCATCAAACAAATGTTGTTTAGTCCACTTAAACCGCTTAAATCACCTAAATCGCTATCTTCCCAATTTTCTAAAAGCCTTGCTCCACAAGCAAGAACATGAGATTTTAGACTTTCAAACATGGGCCTATCTTCGTAAGAAGGAACTATTGTTGGGCCTAATATAGACGAATATTCAACACTTATAGCAGGCTTTATTCTATGCGATTTACAAAACGCTCTTGCAAGCAGAGTCATGCCAACTTCATCTGATCCAGGATACATAGCAACTCTACTGTTTAACCTCTTAGAATAAACAGCTGATTGAAGTCTTCTTTGAGATACTGAAGTATATCCGTATGTACTAGAATCGTCTTGTGGAAAAATAAGATAATCAATAGTATTATTTGCTACCAAATCAAGAATTGATATATTAATACCAAGATTTTTATCACGGCGATTTTCATAATCATTAATCACATATTGAGGAATATCAAAAGATTCTAACTCTTTCTCCTGCGATTGCGTTAGATCATTACACCTAATCTTTTTATCGCTCAGATATGCTCTTAAATAAAGACTCCTTCCATATTCTGCGTAATAATCAGGCTCCTCATCGCTGCTGTTATACGCAGGCGCTCGCATAACAGTGCAAAAAACAAATAAAGTCATATTTGGATTAACTTTTTTGAGCTTTTCTAATACGTTCAGGCGACTTTGCAAACAATCACTTTGCAAATTATGTATTCTCGAAGGAACCAATCCCCCATACACAAGCATGTCTGCAGATATTATAGCAATATCACATTTTTTGGCGTTATCCATCAAGAAATCAACTATTCCATTAATATCTGCAGACTGTTTTTTATTACCTAATAATTCTAACGGCACATTTACAAGGTCAAAATCACTACTTTTAGCTAAAAGCTCTGGGAACTTATAGTTACAAGGTCGCTCGTCTAATGGAAGAAATAAGACTTTCATTTTAACCTTTCAACCCACCTTCTTGTAATCCTTTGTAAAGATGCTTTTGGAATAAAGCAAAGAATACAACTATAGGAACAAGCGATATTATTGCACCAGCAGCAACTAATCTAGGATCCGTATAGAACGTTCCTTGTAAACGATTCAAGCCAACAGTAAGCGTATATTTATCGTCATCACTTAATGCAACCAATGGCCACAAGAAGTCGTTGTAGCTTCCAACAAACGACAATATGCCAATAACAGTAAGTGTTCCTTTTACCTGCGGCAATGCTACATACACGAATCTTTGCCAAATATTCGCTCCATCTACTTTTGAAGCTTCTAGTAAATCTTGCGGAACAGATTTAAACGCATTTACCATAAGCAATACGTTTAACGGGCCGATTAAACCAGGCAAAGCCAAACCAAACAGAGTATTCGTTAATCCCATACCTTTTACTAGAAGGAATGTAGAAACAAGAATACCTTCGCACGGCATGATGATTGCGGCAACAAAAAGCAAATAACCAATTTTACTAAACTTAAACTTTAAGCACCCAAAAGCATATCCAGCCATTGAGCATCCGATTATATTGCCTAAAACATTCATTGCTACAACAATCAAGGTGTTGCACAAATAGTGAAGTATAGGAACTGTTCTAAATGCTTTTACAAAATTTTGCACTGTAAAATCATGCGGAATCAAATACGGAGGCATTGCAAAAACATTGTCATTAGGGCCCTTAAATGCTAGTGCAATTTCCCATACTAATGGACCAGCTAGCAATATGAACACTAATACAAGAATGCAATATTGAACTATCGTTCCGATTCTAACGCGATGAGTGTTATTAGTTTTCATCTCCAGCACCCCTGTGAACAAATATTTGCTGAATAACTGTTATAAAACCAACAATAATTAACAGAACAACGCTTATTGCACTAGCGTACCCAGTGCGAGCGCTCAATCCTGTTCCTTCTTGCTGAATCAGCATTGTCATTGTTATGTCTTTTCCGCCTATTCCGCCTGTACCACGAGTAATTACATACACCTCGTTAAACACTCGGAATGCTGCTACAGACGAAAGCATCATTATTAGAGTCATTGTGGATCTAACTCCTGGTACTGTGATGCAGAAGAATTTGCGCATTATTCCAGCTCCGTCTATATCTGCAGCTTCGTACAATGATTTATTTATGTTAGCTAAAGCTGCTAAATAAATAATCATGTAATATCCAAGACCTAACCATATTGTTACAAACATTGCACTAAAAATTGTTAGCCATCTGTCTGTAAGGAATGGCAATGGCCCTGTTACTACGTGAATCATCTGTAGAATGGAATTAACTAATCCCCTTGTATCGAGCAAGTTAGTCCAGATAAGCCCTATTACCACTGCAGACAACACTACTGGGAAGTAGTAGGTTGTTCTAAAGAATCCTATTATTTTTGAATCTTTACTCACCAAAGCAGCAAGTATAAGAGGCAAAATAATCATAAATGGCACAACGCATACTGTGTATAAAGCAGAATTGAAAATAGCAGTTACAAAACGACTATCGCCAAATAGTTTTGCGTAATTTGCAAATCCAACATTGTGCCCAGGTATAAGCATTCTAGCGTTTGTAAAAGATCTTAAGATGGTGTTTATAAACGGATAAATGCAAAACAATATAAGTATGATTAAAGCTGGCAGAACAAATAACCAAGATATGCACCCATCTTCGTTAAATTTTTTACGGAAGATGCCCCGAGGGGCAGGAGCCGCATTACTGCGACTCACTGCCGACTCGGCTTGTGGATTATTCATAGGAGAAATCATTACTTTAACCTGTCGTTTAGTGCGGCAACTGCTTTATCAAGCGCTTCTTTAACTCCCTTTTCTCCTTGAATTGCCTGAGTTAATTCAGGAGATAGATAGTTTACGCCGTCAGTATCGGAAATCTCTGGTGGGAAGTTTGCAACAGTACCATTATCAATTTCTTCCTTAGCAACTCTAAGAACCTTGCCTTCTATAGTAGATTCGTCAATGCTCTTAAAGAATGGATCGTCCATTGCGCCAGCTGCCGAAGGATAAGTGTTTGACTTCTTAGAAAACTCAACTTGATTCTTCTTGTTTGTTAAGAAGTTAGCGAGCTTCAGAGCCATTTTCTTATTCTTTGTTTGAGAATTTACTGCCATTAGCATTGGGTTAAGCGTATTCTTCTTGTTTGTTGCCAATGGTGCTACATCGAGTTGCTTATAGACTTGCGGAGCATTTGCCTTAAATGCGGCAACAGATGAAGTTGAATCAAGCATATACGCTATGTTTCCTTGGAAGTATAGTTTCTCTGCGTTAATTATGTTTGCATTCATTCCATCTTTAGGAATAGCACCCTTCTTATAAAGATCTGCATAATGCTGAATATACTCAACACCCTTGCTAGAGTTAAAGGTAAACTTTGACCTGTCTTTACTCAAGAAGTTAACACCATATTCCTCAAATTGCGAAGGGAATACGTATGGAACAGCAATCATGTAGCTCTTACCACCGCATTTTTCATTAACCGTATTTGCCTGATCGAATAAATCATTGTAGGTTTTTGGCGGCTTATTAATGTCTAGACCGCAGTTAGCAAAAACATCCTTGTTCAAATAAGCAACATCAATATTTAAGTACCATGGGAATCCGTAGACTCCTTCGTCAATACCATTGCCCGAGAATTTAGATCCATCCCAAACCTGAGGCAAATAGTCCTTGGCCATTCCTGCAGCTTCTTTACTAAGATTCAGCAACGCTCCAGACTTTGCAAGATTGTATGCTTGCTGTTCGTTAACATTTACAATATCTGGCAATTGACCAGCTGCGGCATCCGTAGACAACTTTGAATCATAGTTTTCTGCAGGCTGATCGACCCACTTGACTTTTACTCCAGGATTTTCTTTTTCAAACTCACTAATAAGTTTTGTAAAATATGGAGTGTAAGTATCGTTCTTAAGATTCCAAGTTTGGAACGATACTGTAGAAGATTCGGAATTATTTGCAGAAGAACCGCATGCGCATAACGATAGTGCGGCTGCGATTGAGACGCATCCAGCAATAACACCTTTACCAATAGCATTCATAATGTTTCTCCTTTGAAATCAATTTATGTATTAACAGTTACGTATTAGCAATATCTAGTTGGAAAATGTATGTAATTAATTATTTCCCTCCTTTTTTATATCGTTATTGTGATTGCCGATAAGAGCTGCTCCTAACGCACCAAAAAACACCTCTTGATCTGCAATCACTAGACGATTAGATATATTTAATGAGGACAAAAATGGCGATTTTGTCTCAAGTTCACCAATAACTTTTTGTATATCCTTTAATAAAATTGTTCCTATCTTGCTTATGCCACCGCCGATAACAATAATTTTTGGGTCAAAAGTTACTGTAAGCATTTGTATTGTGCTTACAAGCGTGAATATGAATTTATGCCAGACTTTTTCAGCCTTTTCATTTTTATTGGAGACTTCTCTTAGCAACGATGCAATAGGATACCCATTTTTGGTAGGCCACATTTGCGCTAAAGCGCTTCCAGATATTATTGTTTCTACACACCCACGCTGACCGCATGGGCACATTGCACCATTTTTGTCTGCAACAATGTGTCCTATCTCTCCTGCAATCCCAGTTGAACCGTGGAAAAGCAACCCATTAATAACTACTCCTGCCGAAACACCAGTGCCTAAATTCAAGAACACTAAACTGCTTGAATTTGCTCCATAATAATGGTATGCACCAAAGGCTGCAGCATTAACATCGTTATCAATGTAGGCATTTATTCCAAATCTATTTAAGATTTCAGATTTGAAATCTAGATTATGCGATCCCAAATTCACCGATTCGCATACGCAACCAGTGTTTTGATTCACTAATCCAGGTACTCCAATACCGATACTTAAATCAACTTCCTTTCCATATATATTATTAACTTGCTTAATCACTTTTGATATGAGATTACACACCTCATCAACGATTTCTTTTTCTCCTTGATGAGTAGACACTTGAGAATACGCAATAGGCTTATTGTGCGTGTCAAAAGCTGCACACAGCACCTTTGTGCCACCAACATCTACACCTATACGTATTGGCGAATCAAGTGCCATAATAAACTCCTTACAATTACCTCTACCTTGAAGTAAAGTCCATATTTATTGGATTAAGTACAATTATTGCACTAAAAAATAAAAAAGCAATACCATTTATAATATTTATCAAAAAACATTGAAAATAAAGGCGTTTCGCAATATAACTTATTAATACAAAAAACGTAAATTCAAAAAAATAATTTCTAAAAACATCTTTTAGTATATGTTCCAAACTATATATTTATCTGATAATATGTAACATATAAAAATAAAAGGGCTTGAAGATGGGATGCAATATGGAAGATACCCAAATACCTCAGTCGATGATAAATCAGCTGATGACGGTTTCTCAAAAAACAATACCCGCAGACGCAAGAATAAATAATAGAATGCTAGTATTCAATTATTTATTCCCAAAGCAAATACTCTCTAGAGCAATGCTTGTAAGAAAGACAGAACTTTCAAAAGCATCAATCTCTACCGTTGTATCTGAAATGCTAGATGACCACATGCTTATAGAAAGTGGGCATGAATCAAAAATAGAACGTGGTAAAAGAGGAACATTACTAGAAGTTGATGCAACTTATTGGAATATTATAGCTATTGATATTTCTCAACCATGCTTAATACAAGGCGCAATCCTCAACCTATGCGGAGATATATTAAAACGATCAGAAATATCACTATACAAAAACACAGATGTTAGCGCAGACAAAATAGTTGAATTGTGTCAAACTCTTATAAAGCAATCAAACAATAATATATTGGGAATAGGCATTGCTGTTCCTGGAATTGTAGACAACAATGGAAAAGTCATACGTTCGTTGAACCTCCAGTGGGAAAATATAAATCTTAAAGAAGAATTAAACAAATATTTTGACTGCCCTATTATTATTGACCACGATACAAATAGCGCACTTCTAGCAGAAAGATTTTTCGGCAACGGAGTATCAAACACTATATTTATACAATTATCACTAGGCGTTGGAGCATCTATATTAATAAATGACGCAATAATTACTGGCATAAACAATTCTGCAGGAGAAATCGGTCATATAACCGTTGACACTAATGGTCCAACTTGCACATGTGGAAAAAAGGGATGTTTAGAAACATATATATCTGCAGAAATATTGCATAAAAAAATGTTCACATCTAATCAAGCAAGAATAGACATACTAACAGAAGCTGGACATTATTTAGGAAAAGCTCTTACAACAACTATTAATCTTTTAGACTTAACAGATGTTGTTATTTATGGACCATCCGACATTGTAAACAAAGTCTTTATAAGCGCCACGGAAGAAGCCATACAAGAGTACGGCCCTTATAATCCAAAACACTTGTGCACCGTAAGACGCTGTACGTGTAATAACGACATAACTCTTATTGGAGAATGCATTTCTGTTATTCAAAACAGAATTATGCATCTTTAATATACGAAAATATACCAATATTTACCAATAAAAATCTTTAATCATATTGAATATGTATTAAAAGATAAAACTTAAACAAAAATAGCAAAGAAGCATTAATCATGGATATAAAAGAATCAACAATAATACTTGTGCCTTATCCACAAAAATTAAAAATTACAGGAAACGACTCCATAACTCTTCCAGAGTCAAGCTATATTAGTTTCAAAAATATTAAACCAGATACAAGAATTACTACTGCTGGAAAACAGTTATGTGCAGACTTAAAAAATCAATTTAATTTTGATTGGAATGTTAGCTATGGAGATGGCTATAAAAGCGCCATAAATGTATCAATAAACAAGGATCTTCGCGCACAAGAATATAAAATTTATACGTCATTAGCAAATAATCAACCAAGAATAAATCGTGCAATAATCACTGTAGAAGCTAAAGACATTCAGAGTATTTGTTTTGCAATACAAACTATAAGACAGTTAATTAAACAATTTGGAACAAGTATGCCTTTAATAGAAATTGAAGACTTTCCAAAAATACCAGTCAGAGCATACTCTTACGACGTTTCAAGAGGTAGAATACCTAAGCTTTCTTGGCTAAAGATTTTGGTAGATCAATTGTGCTTATACAAATATAACCAACTACAGCTTTATGTTGAGCATACTATTGATTTAGAAAATACTATTGAATCGTGGATTAAGCATACCCCACTTACATGCAGTGAAATTATTGAACTAGACGAATATTGCTACAACCGAGGAATTGAGCTTGTTCCTACTATGGCAACTTTTGGTCATATGTACGAAGTTTTAAGAAGTCCGTCTTATAAAAATCTTGGCGAATTCCCTAGCCAATCACAAAGGCCGTTTAGCTTTGTAGAAAGAATGCTGCATCACACATTTAATCCTGTAAACCCACAAACAATACCATTCATAAGTAAAAGAATTAAAGATTATGCAGCATTATTTAGATCAAATAAATTCAACATTGGCGCAGATGAAACCTTTGATCTTGGCTGCGGAGAAAGCAAAGAAATTGCGCAAAAAGATGGCGTAGCAAACCTATATTCATCTTACGTTCAAAAATTATGCAATTCGTTACAAGAAATAGGATCACAGCCAATAATGTATGCAGATATTGCATTAAAACATCCAAATATGTTATGCGCCATTCCAAAAAATGTTATTTTTGCAAACTGGAATTATGCAGCAAACGTTACAGAAGATAGTGTTAAATTAATACATAATCAAAACGCACAGCAATACGTATGCCCTGGAACACAAACTTGGAATCGACTAATACCAGACTTTGATTGCGCAGTTAGCAACATATCTAAAATGTGTAAATATGCTCACAAAAATAACGCTTGTGGATTATTACTCACAGACTGGGGAGATTATGGTCATATAAATGACCCAATTCTCTCTTTGCCTTATTTGATTATGACTGCTCAATACTCATGGGGATCTAGCAAGATAAGTAAAAACAATGTAGAACACGATTTTGCAGATATCAATTCGCTAAATACCTTATTAAAAAATATAAGCAATATTCTTACCGATAATGCTTGCCCTCAATTATGCAATATTCTTCAAGAAGCATCACACTCACAAGCATTTAGCTGGTCAGACGCGGTGCAATTTAAAGAGCTTGATGATAATGGCAATTCAAACAAAGATGTTTTATTCTTATTAGGATTCAAAAAAGACATATCTCTAAAAGAAGCAAGAAAACAGTTTTTGACTGATAGAAATCAACAAATATTAAATGCAGAAAAATACAACAACACATTGTACAAATGCATAAATGATCTTTATAAAACGTACTCTTGCTCCAAATGCTACACACTCAAAGAAAGAATAAATAAAGACTTTATAAACACAACAATTTTAAGTATTCAAGGCCAGCAAATACTTAATAGCCTTGGATTGTATATTCTTAACGCAAGCGCAGAATATTCAAATAGCAGCAATAAAATAAGCAAAGACCAAGTAGCTTACTTTGTACAGACTATAAACAATTGGTTTATTCAATATGCAAATAGGTGGAATTCTATAGGAAAATCTGCAGACTTGTACAGGATTCGACCAGTTTTTGATTGGCACATAGATTGGCTACTAAAAAATGCCAATTAAATATATTACTTTTATTACTTTTTATTACTATTTATTATCCGATGACTATTTTATGAAAATTATAAATATAAGATGAAGGCTTTTATGAATAACACAAACTTCTCAATCAACGAACAAGCAATTCTAGACTCTGGATTAAAAATATCCAACATATTCGATGTAAAACATAGAGTTTTAGGAAGATATAATCATGTAAAAAATCCTTGTGGAAGCAAAAAATACTATTCAACTTATTGGACTGGAAGCGGCGTTGAATTTTTGTATTCAGGAAACTCACTAAAAGTTGTAATTGAGTCATCTTACACACAATATGAACCTTGGGTAAGCGTAGACATAGATGGGTGCCAAATAAGCAAACAAGCACTTAACAATGGCGTTAACTTAATTCAATTGTCTAACGATTTAGAAGATAATAAATATCATAAAATACGTTTGCTAAAAGAAACACAGTTTATGCACGAAGACCCGACTCAAACTTTTGTTATAGAAAAAGTCATATATGATGGAACTTTTAGGAATCCAGAAAAACCATCTTTAACTCTTGAATTTATAGGAGACAGTATAACAAGCGCAGAAGGAGCATGCGCGAATGCGAGTATACAGAAATATTGCTCTGCCATTTTTAGCGCTTGGAATGGATACCCTAGAATAGTGTCAGACGCCTTAAATGCAGATTTTAGCGTAATATCTCAAGCAGGCTGGGGAATAGTTTGCAACTGCGAAAATAATCCTAATTGCACATTAACAAATATATACTCAAAAATTTGTAAACCCGCTCAAGGGAAAAACATTGAATTTGGCAGCAACAACAGCTATAAACCAGTAAACAACACTGATTTTATTATTATAAATCTTGGAACAAACGACGCCACAGCTTGCCTTGCAAACGAGTGGGAAGACCCGAAAACACATAAAAAATTCAAGTTAAGTTTAGATAAAAACGCTCTAAACTCAAGTGAAAATGACTTCTTAGATAATGAGTCTGCAAAGATAGTTAAAAACGGCGTAAATAACCTATTAGAAACAGTTAGAAAGATTAACCCAGACTCAACCATAATTTGGTGCTATGGGATGCTTGGAAATAGGCTGGAGAATCTTATTAAACAATCCATTAATGATTTCTGTAATAAAACAAGCGACAAGAAAATATTCTATATTGAATTACAAAATACTAGCGATAATAATCTTGGCGCATGCAGTCACCCTGGAAAAATAGCACATAAAAATGCTGCGCAAATCTTAATCAATAAAATAAAACAGTTGATGTAAAGGATGACAATCAAAAAAGAAAGTATGCATTACACAAAACTGTAGTGCGATTGTACCAAATTTCGGTGTTTTTTAATACAAACACACTACATAAGTAGCGCAAGGCAGGTCGTAGCGTAAACGCACTACATGAAACCGCAAATCTTCCGCATTTTGTAGTTATAATCAGCGTGTTCAACAACAAAATAAAAGCCGCAACGAAAAATCCACTGCGGCTTTTATTGCTTATAAACCTTTCTAAAATTTTCAACAATGCCTAATACTCTGCAATTTAACAATTACAGTTAAATACGGCAATAAATAATTTATTTACTAAAATACCTGACTACAATACCTGACTCTACTACACCTCATCTTTCTCAACGTGCGAATGGCTATAAATCATCTTCATAGAGAAGATGAAAATAACCATAGCTGCAAGAACGATAATTCCGCCTATCATAAACACGTTTGCATATGTGGAAGCAAGGCCGCTTGCTGTTCCAAACATAGATCCTCCGCTCATCGAGCCATTGGCCATAAGCTGTCCGAATAAAGATACACCAATCGAACCAGTAATAGCTTGAAGCAAATCATTAAATCCTAAAGCTCTACCAGATTCTTCAGGTTCTACTGTCAAAGTTGCAGTATCAACAATTGGCTGGTAGAAGAACGAAGTGCCAAAGTAGTAGATGCACGGAGCAACAGCAAGCGCCCAAACCTGGCCTGCAGGAATCAAAATAGCTATTGCAATCAAGCCGCATCCCATGCACGCAAGAGCAAGAATTACCGAAGCTTTGCGTCCAATCTTTTGAATAATAGGACCAGCAACAAATCCCATAATCGCAGCTAAAATGATTGACCAAACAAGCCAATTAGACACTTGGGAAGAATCAATCTTATAAACATTTAATCCAATAGCATTGCATCCTGCATTCAAAGTGTAGCTAAAGAAGTATCCAACAAAGATTACAACCATAGTCATTGCAAATGCTGGATTTGTAAGCATCTTAGGTGTAATGAATGGGTTCTTAGCCTTATTTATATAAACAACAAATGCGATTAACGTCACCACGCAAGCAGCAAGCCAGAAATAATTCATATCTGTAAAGAACATAGTTACAGATGCTGCAAATAGACCTATAAGCGCAAAGCCAATAACATCAATCCTTGCGCCCTTGCAATGTTCATCTGGCAGATTCCTACGCAATACTGGCAGCAAGAACACTGCCAACACGCCAATGCCAAACAGAATTCTCCAATCAACTAAGGTCATATATCCCGCAAGGAATACACCCAAAGCGGCAGCAGCACGGAATACTGCAACAAATATTCCGTACCAAATAACTCGCTTCTCCTTTTCTACATACTTAGAAACCAGCACCAAGAATATAGAGCCAGAAACTTGCCATCCAGCAGATTGTAAAATCCTAGCAATAATTACAATCCAAATATTAAGATGACCAAAGCATCCAAGAACCGATGCAGCAACAAACACAACAGTTCCTAATGTCATCATTTTCTTTAGCGACACAAAATCACCAAGCGAACCATAAATAACGCACACAATACCCAAGACAATTCCTGGCAAAGACGTGATTAATGGAGCAAGGTTTGCTTGTTTTAGCTGGTCTCCAATATTTACGTAAATCATTCCAAAAGCCTGCTGCTGCAAGACGCCAAGAGTAAAAATAGCGAGCACAACAGGAATTGCAACTTTTGCCATTTTATTCATTTTTGCGAACTCTTCAGTTCCCTCTTCAGGAACTGGAATGCCATTAGTTCGCTCACTGACTTCAACTTTAGTCATGGCTATTCCTTTCTTCTATTCTTCCAATTAAATGGAATATTTTTACCACGCCTATATTTTTGACGCAGCATCGCTGGCACAAATCTTCATTTGACTTATGTCAACAACATTTACTTATAAATCAGCTAAATCAGCAATAACCCACTAAAAAACGAATTTTCTAACAGATTTCCCTATGCATAGAAAGCTGATATATTTTTTTACAATCATCTGGATTTAGCCTTGCAACAGAACCTATAGAATTATCTTCACCAAAGAACTCAATTTGACTCAGCATCTTATCGATTCCATCTTTCGGCAAACCCGCATCTTCAAAACTCGTAGGCATACCTAAGGATTTGAAAAACTTTTCAGTTTCCAAAATTCCCTTATTTGCTAAATAAGATTCACTATCTACAGTGCTAACATTTGCTTCAGTAGAAATGCCAAACACTTCTTTTGCGTATCTAGCAAATCTCTTAGCATTCTTGCTAGAAGCAACCTTCATCCATGAACACATGATTATAGATAATGTTGCACCATGAGGAGTGTTATATAGAGCACTAATCTCATTCGCTAACGTATGCGTAGACCAATCTTCATTGCGACCAATACTAAAAGTATTATTCTGAGCAATTGTTGAAATCCACATAATCTGCGCACGCAAATCATAGTTTTCCAGATTTTCCAAACAGCGCGGACCTATGGAAATTAGAGTGCGCAAAACACCTTCACACATGGAATCCACTACCCCAAAATCGTTATCATCGCTAAAATATCTTTCGCAAATATGACTAAACATGTCTACTATTCCGCATGCTGTTGGATATGCTGGAACGCTAAGAGTTAGTTCTGGATTCATAAAAGCAACAACAGGTCTGACTATTGTATTAGATATAAGCAGCTTAAGATGCTCAGAGTCATTATTTATAACCACTACTTTGCTTGATTCACTACCCGACGCAGGCAAAGTAAGCACAGAAAACACTGGCAAACTAGACTTTACTTTCTCAAACCCAGTAAAATAATCCCATACATCACAATTACCAGCAGCTCCAATACCTATAGCTTTAGAAGAATCAATTACCGAACCACCTCCAATTGCAACGATGCCATCAATGCAATTATTTTTTACAACTTCAATACCTTTTCTAACTAGCGATAGCTTAGGATTTGGCTCAACTCCACCAAGATCAACAAAATCAATATTGTATTTATGCAAACTATTTTTAATATCAAAAAGAATATGTGAAAGGTATTCTCCCCCATCATAATGAAGAAGAACCTTGGATATACCTCTATCTTTTAATTCTTTTCCAACTTTACATTGAGCATTCCTGCCAAACACAAACTTAGTTCCAATGCAAAGATCAAAATTATTAATCATGATTACTGAACCTCCAGCAAAGAGTTTCTTTCTTCATTTGCAATATAAGAAGAAAATAGAACTGAAGAAATGTCATTTACGCAATTAGCTAAATACTTTGGCCTGGCCAACTTCAATGCAGAGATTTCACCGTCTCCATAAGATACAGCAATACAATCAACACAATTTTCTCTAGAAGACTCAACGTCGCTATAGGAATCTCCAATATATACACAATCAAAAGGGCTAATATTATATTTACTAATCATTAAAGAAATCATTTCTTTCTTGCTCATATAAACTTTCGATTCAGAATACAAAGAATCTGGAGAAATCCAACTGTCGAATAGCTCAATCCATTTTTTTATATTCAAAATCTTTTCCAATGCATCCAATGGCTTATTCGTAACTATTGCATTTATTACTCCGCATTTTTTAAGTTTCAAAATAAGCCGAGCAATGCCCGCATACATGTGCGTACTATGAAAATTATTTAAATTCCTATAATGATTACTAATATCTGAATCGAATTTTTTATAAAATTCAAATCCAGGATATGGGATGAGGCACTTAAATATTTCTAATGTTGACTTACTCAAATTAGAACTATTAGATATAAATCCTTCAGGAAGCTTAGACCCACAAGCACATGCGGCATAGTTTATGGAACGCCACACGTCTTCGCTTGTACTGGCTATGGTTCCATCAAAATCCCAAAGGATTAATTTATACCTCACCCCAAGCCCTTTCTTTATAGATTGTTAATAATGAACAATATTTATAAATAGCGTTTCTTAATACTGTTTCTAAAACTAAATTAGTTATAACTTTCAAGAGTCTTGTAAAGCATATCTACAAATCCAGGGAAATCTAGCTCAAGAGCTGCTTCTGCGTTAGGTTCCTTACCTCTTGGCTCCATAGTTGGAGTACGCTCTAAATCAACAGCTGGATTTTCGCCACGTAGATGTCTGTAATCACATACAGTCATTCCTCTTGTTAGCTTTCCATCAAGCTCAACGTCAATATGCATTGGCACAGACTTAATAAGTTCAGGGAAAGCAATCCATGTTACAGCACAAGCATCATGCATTGTTGCGCCTGTTAGATTTGTTTCTTCAGCACATGTTCCTATAAAGAATTCAGTTAAATCAGCAGCTAACATTGCTGCTTTTGTTCCAATTTGCCTAAATTTAGCAACATGCTCTGCTTTAAGATCGCATTGACGAGTTAAATTAATTCCAGTCATTTTTACATGAATTCCAGAATTAAACACTCTAGATGCTGCTTCTGGATCAACAAAAATATTGAATTCTGCCGATGGAGTCCAATTTCCAAAAGTAACAGACCCACCCATGATGCATATTTCTTTGACTCTATCAACAATTCTAGGTTCTCTATTTATTGCAGATGCTATGTTTGTTAACGGACCTGTAGCTATAAGAGTTACATCATCCGTGCTCATAACTGTGTCAACAATAAAATCTACAGCATGCTTATTCTGTGGCGTATGAACAGGATCTGGAAGAACTGGACCATCTAGACCAGTAACACCATGGAATTGAGGCGCAGTAACAAGAGGCGCAACCATAGGACAGCTATGCCCAGGGTAAACACCAATATTATCTGCCTCGCCTAAAACTTCAAGAATTTTAATTGCATTAGTCGTCACATTTTCTAATGGACTATTGCCGCCAATTGTTGTAATTCCTAGAACATTAAGATGCTTAACCGCAATCATTATTCCAAATGCATCATCATGACCTGGATCACAATCCAAAATTACTTTCTTTTTATTACTCATTATTAATGACTTCCTTATCATATTGTTTGGTAACTTATTATTTATTGCATTATTTATTAATCAATAACCTCAATTGTTATTTGAAAGTTTTTACATCATAATGCAACAAAAATTCATTAATTTGATTGATATTAGGAGAATTCCTAGCACCTTTATGCGCTACTGAATACGCAGCAACAGCATTCCCATACAGTAAGGATCGTTCAATATTAGAACAATCCAACATAGATTTTATGTAACCAGCGTTATAAATATCGCCAGCACCTATAGTATCTACAACATCAACATTGAACGGTGGAGCAGATATAACGCTACTATTCTTAAATCCTATAGAGCCGTTTGCACCATCTCTTGCAACAACTGTACGTCCGTTAACAGATAAATCTTTTGCATTATTTTCCCATGTATCATCTCCTAAATAAGAAAACTCGTCTGGACCAGAACCTAATAAATGAGTTACATATGGCATTATTCCCATCAAAGCATCATAAAAATCAGGATTTAATACGCCATTATCAACTCGTAAATTCAAATCGAATGAAGTAGGAATTCCGAGATTATAAGCCTCTCTAAATATGCGCGTAATGGAATCTCTTGCAGAAGTGTTATACACAAGGCACATACCAGAAGAATGAATCCAATCAGAGTTTCTAACAGCATTCATAATGCGATCATCAAGATCTAGCACCTTAAAGGATTGGCTCTCTCTTGGCCAACCCCACAAATACCTTTCACCAAACTCATCTACAAACGCAAACACTCCAACGGTATTTAACTCAGCATGCGTGCGCAAATAGGTTGTGTCAACGCCTTCCTTAGCAAAATCATCTAAAACAAAACGACCATATTGGTCATTCCCTATAGAACCAACAAAAGATGTATTAACTGCTAATCTAGAAAGCGCAACAGCAGTATTGGCAGAAGTACCTCCACCTTGAATAGATACATCAGGATACTTAACAATAGTTCTTTGCTCATTCAAAAATCGCGGATAAGGAACTATAATATCTACATTTGCATCGCCAACAACAATAACATTATGCATTTAACGCCGCCTTAATAAAAGCTTCCACTTTTACAGGATCCTTACATCTCAACGTATTTGCACGCTCGTCTTTGTAATTTGTAAGACTAAATGAGTCAACACCATACGGGTTAGTATCATGAATCGCATCAGCAACGTTAGAAGCATCAAGGCCTCCAGCAATAATGCATTTAACAGATGTAGAGTCAATAATCTCCTTATCGATAGACCTATCGTGCTCAATTCCAGTTGCGCCTATGTCGTTAGCATCTGGCGATTTTGTGTCTATTAAAAAGAAGTCGGAAACTTTTTCATAATCTTTAACATATTGGAGAACTTTTTGCTCTTCTAAAGGAACGCCTTTAAGAACAGGTATAGCTTGCATAATAAGAAGCTCAGGAAACCTACTTTTTAACTCACCAACTTGTTCAGGAGTTATACCTTCTATGTTTCCAGATAAATGCAAAACATCTGGCATTGCTAAATTTAAGTCTTCACTAATTTCGTCTATATTCTCCGAACATGTTAAGCCAATTCTTACGGCACCTGGTTGCACGCCATTAAAAATCTCTTTTGCTTGCGAGCAAGACAACTGACCTGGAGTATGTTGAATATGCCCATAGCTTACGCCAATATGCTTAGCGCCAAGACTTACAACCATACGCGCATCTTCCACAGTCCTGATTCCATAAATTTGTACAATAACGTCAGCCATATTATTCACCTTTCACTGTTAAACAATTCAACAAACGCTGGCACAGTAAATGGAGTGCCATTCATACCAACTTTTTGCGCAACTCTTGTAATCGGTGGAGGAGTTACAAAAGATAATCGCAAGATATCCGTTTGAGAAAACACCTTCTCTGCTGGCCCATCTAACAAAACTCTTCCAGACTGCATAACAATTATTCGACTAAAATTCTCCGTAACAAACTTCATGTCATGCGATATTGTTATGCACAATTTTCCTTGAGATTGCAGCGTCTTTATAATCTTCTTAAGACGTAGATTTCCTAAAACATCTTGACCACATGTAGGCTCATCAAAAATAATGACTTTTGGATCCATCATAAGTATTGCGCCAATAGTGCAGAATTTTTTCTCTGTTAGAGATAGGTCAAAAGGATGGATATCTAACTTATTGTTAAGACCAACAAGATTTGACACTAATTCCATGCGTTCTTCGATTAATTTTGAATCCATTTTTATTTGTTCTGGACCAAACGAAAATTCTTTACGAACACTCTCTAAAAACAGCTGGCCATCTGGATTTTGGAATACATACCCAACTTCGCAAGCCCATTCAGAGGTATCTTTAGTATCAACATTTATCCCATCAATTAAGACTTTGCCCGAAGTTGCTTTAAGAATACCGTTAAAATGCTTAACAAGCGTTGTTTTACCAGCGCCATTTTGACCAATTATTGCAACAGGCTCATTGCTGCTAATGCTAAAAGAAACACCATCAAGCGCTTTGTGCCCCGATTTATATTCGTGCACAAGATTGATAACATCTAACTTCATGAGTTAACCTCACTTTTATTAGAACGTATCCTACTTTTAACAAGATCAACTGCCTGATTCTCGGTGATAGGAATTTTAGTCACATTTACTCCGCAATTAGCAATAGCAAAACCGAGTTTTACGTAATCTGGAGGTTCAATTCCGTGATTAGTAATATCTGGATTTGTAAATACTTCATAAGGCGATCCACTTGTAAAAACTTCGCCATTATCCAGCACCATAACAGTATCAGCGCACCTTGCAACGCGCTCCATATCGTGATCAACCATAATCACAGTTACGCCACTATTATTGAGACGTTTTACAATGTCAAAAATCTCCTCGCTGCCAAGTGGATCAAGTTGTGTTGTACACTCATCTAAAACCAAAATCTTAGGTTCCATAATAAAAGTTGACCCAAATGCAACTCTTTGAATCTGTCCACCCGAAAGCTCAAGAGGATTTCGGTCTAAAATATCACTTATACGCATTAATTCTGCAACTTGAATAACTTTTTCAGTCATCTCCTTACGAGCAACACCTTGATTACATAATCCATATGCAAGCTCTTCTGCAACAGTGCCCGAAGTGTAGCTAAGTTGATTAAACGGATTTTGAAATACTAGACCGATTGTTTTAGAAAGTTTAGCTACATTAGAAGAAGAAACATCATTGCCGTCAACAACCACTTTCCCACGCGATTTGCCAACAAAATAATGCGGTATTAAACCAACTAATGCATTACATAATGTTGATTTACCAGATCCGTTAGCGCCTATGATACATAAAAAGCTTCCCTCTTTAACATCAAAGCTTATATGTTTTAATGCACTTTTCTTACTACCGCTGTATCTATATGAAAAATCTTTTACGGAGAGAATATTATTCATTTTAGACCCCCATAATAAGGAATAATTCCAACATAGAAACAGGTAGACAAGACTAAGGAGATAGCAAGAATTAGTAATAACATGTAAGTCAAAACTGAGTCATAAACTCTCCATTGGACTTCTACTATGCTTGTTCTTTTTACTCCATTTATACCAAAGCCACGCGTTTCTAATGTCATTCCTCGCTCTTGAGCATCAGTCAAAGAGCTTAAAACAACAGGCCCAAGTAAAGGTATTAGAGCACGCAATCTGCCAATCGCACTTCCAGACATTTTTAACCCTCTAGCGCTTTGAGCCTGGCTAATAACAGACATTCGTCTTTGCATTTGCGGAACAACATTTAAGCTTGCTAAAACTAAGTAACCTATTTTTGCAGGAAGACCTATGCCAGTTAAAGCAGCGACCATACTGCCTATATAAGTAGTTTTATTCATAATGTAAAAACTGCCCAAAAATACTAGAACAGTAACTACTACTCTTCCCGCATAAATCATTCCTTCAAGGCCAAGTTTTGCAAATCCAAAATCCGCTATAAAGGTTTTATTACTAGGGCTATATAGCCCTTGTATAAACATAAGCATTAATGTCATTGGTATTCCAAAGCCAAACATAAGTTTTACATATGGAACAACAATCCTTGCAATAATTGCTACAACAAAAAGAACTACAATAAATGCAATTCCTAGACAAGGATCTGGCCATACCATAGATGAGATTCCTAAAGTAAAAATAGTAATTATTTTTGTTATAGGATTCAGCATAGAAACAGGATTATTATCGCAACGCTGCCATGTTAAACATCTTTTATTATCACTCATTGCAACATAACTCCCTCGTTAAACTTATGAAACCATAAAACCATGAAGCTGATTCAAGATTGTTAAATCAGCTTCTTCGCCAAAAAACTAATTAATCAACAGAATCTTCATCATATTCATCTGATTCATCAGAATTATCCGAATCATCTGAATTGCCTGCAGCATATTGACTTAAGAACCTCTTAGGCACCTTTTTAACAATAAAGTAGGCAACAGCAACAGCAATTCCCTTATCTAATAGGTTCTCAATAATTGATGATGAAAATACAGAAGCAAAAATATTTTTCATTGCTACAACAAGCGTTGCAGTAAGCACCGAGGTTCCATTAATGCCAGTTGCTCCACTAAAAACAAATACTGTTATAAGTGATGCAGAAACGGCGTTTACTAAGGTTACAACAACCCAAACAATTAGAACACCCCACCACTTTTTGAATAAACCTGCCTTAACCATATAACCAACAACAAGACCACATAAAACGCTAACTACCGCATAAGGTAAATTAACTGGATTTGCCACCAATGCTAAAAATACATTTGTTAAGAACCCAGTTAAGGCAGCAACCCACGGTCCCGATAAGCAGGCAACTGCCATAGTTCCAATCATATCTAGAAACAGAGGGAGCTTTAGCGTTGAGCACAGAGTGCCGCCAATAAGATTTATACCTACTGCAATAGGAATCAAAACTAACGATTTAGTTGAGAATTGATTCTTAATATTCTCAATAAATAATAGCTTCTTTGCCATCATGCACCACCCTTCAACAAAATGTTGATAAGTCTTGCAAAGTTGTTAATTCTTTCAAAATTTCAACAAAACAACACTGTATGAAAATTGTTTCCTAAACAGTTTTCATAACTTATCTTAGAATAATAAATACTTATTGTCAATAATGCACAGTTATGAATAAACTATATCTTTGAAAACACAAAAGAAGGAATCAAATGAACATTAAAGACATAGCTCGCTTATCCAAAGTCTCAGCATCAACTGTGTCAAAAATTGTTAACAGTAAAGATGATTCAATCAGTTCTGAAACTCGCGAGCGCGTCTTATCTGTAATACGACAATATCACTACACTCCATATGCAAAAATATCGTCGCAATCAAAAACTTGGCATATTGCAGTCATTCTTAGATCTTCAATATCTTTTGACACAACTTTAGACGGAATAATACAAACAGCCCAACAATCAGGCTATGGAACAGTAGTTTTCAATAGCTATTCAAACATAGAACAAGAAAGTAAAAATATAAGCGCGCTTAGCAAACACAAAATCGACGGTGTTATATGGGAGCCAGTAAGCAAAGAAAGCTTTAATAAATTAAAAGGAATTGAACACGAAATACCATGGCTAACTATTGGATCAATAGGAGGCGACGAATCACTATTATTACCCTATTCAGATGCAGCATATAAACTGACGAAACAACTAATATCGCATGGTCACACATCAATAGGATGTTTAATGACAGATGGAAGAAGAACAAAAGATTTTCTTAACGGATTCAAATCATGCTTATTTGACCATCACCTCGATTTTGACGAAAGCAGAATATTTTTTGACCTCAACGACAAATTAGTAGAAAAAATAAGCGATCACTCTCTTACTGCGCTTGTGTCTTCTCATTATAGAAAAGCTTTAGAATTTCAACAGTTAATGACTTCTCTAAATAGAAGCATTCCCGAGGACGTGTCACTCGTATCCATAAAAAACGACACAAACGAACAGCCTATATTGGCAAAAAACTCTGAAATATCTACATATACAATCCGCAACGCTGATTTTGGGTCATACTTGTGCAGCAAGCTTATAGACGAAATAGAAAAAAGACATGAATCAAAGACTTCTTTCGTTCAAGAATTCCATCTGGACAACACAAGAACTATAGGATCACCATCTCAGCTAAGAAAACAAAAGATAACAATTATAGGATCTATTAACCTAGACACATGCCTATCTGTGCAAAATTTGCCAAGTAAAAATGAAAGCATTAATGTTCAAACTTCTAAAACTTATCCAAACGGTAGCGCAATAAACCAAGCTATAGCAGTATCTAATCTTGGCCAACGTGTAACCCTAATAGGAAATGTTGGATACGACTTAGATGCAGACAAAATATATAAAACACTTTCACAATGGGCAATAGATTCATCTGGCGTAATACGCAAACATGAATCTCACACTGGAAAAGCGTACACATTAGTAGACGCTTGCGGAGATTCAATAACATCTGTAATATCTGGCGCAAATAGCACATTAAATCAATCAAACATACAAGATAGAGCTAATTTGTTTGAAAACACAGCATATTGCATAATTCAATCAGATATACCTGTCGATGCAATAATATCTGCGTGCAAAATCGCTAAAAAAGCTGGTGCAAAAATCATATTCAATCATGTTTCATCCGAAAACATACCGAAAGAAATAATAGATAAAATAGATATTTTATTTACGAATATAGATAGTAAAAGCACTGATCGAATTGAGGAAATAGCAAAAGAAAAATCCTCATCTTTTATAAATAAAGGCGTAAAAACAGTAATTATAAATATGCTGCATAAAGGATACTTACTATCTGATTACAAAGAAGAAAAAATAGTAAAAAGCAACGAACCCAACATAGAGAAGTATAGCAACTGCAGTGATGCTTTTGTATCAGCACTAGCAGCATATATGCTATATGGTTACACTACAAACCAAGCAGCAGAAATTGCGGCCTACGCTGCAAATTATTCGAATTCTAGAGAAGAGATAACACCATCTTTTATAGACAAATATACTTTAGAAACAAGTATAACTATGCCTAAAAGCAGTTTGATAAACCAGTAGACGCTTTCTGTTGTTATAATCAGCGCATTGAGCAACAAAACACTGAAAAGAAAAAGGCTTGTTAGAAACCTAACAAGCCTTTAAAACTAAAGAACAGAATCCCGTCCCTAGCGGAAAACCATCTCTAGCAACAAGCATTAAGCACCCGCACGCAGAATAAAGAACCTACACGGTAAGAAAAGGAAATTTCGGCAAACCAAGCAAACTCTAAACCCCACATGCAAGCTGCAGCGCAAAACACGCGCCGCCGCCTAACGCAAGCCAATTTTTTGCACGCGCACCAGCGAACACCAGTGCGCGCGAACAGTGCTTAGTGACGAGCCTTGCGAACAGCAGCACCCATGCCAGCAAGCATAGTGGCAGCCAAAGCAGTCAAAGTTACGCCAACACCAGTACCAGGCAAATGCTTCTTGGCATCCTTCTTGTTCTCAACCTCAGTCTTACCCTGCTTGCCCTGCTGCTGGTCTTGCTTACCCTGCTGACCCTGCTTGCCCTGCTGCTGGTCTTGCTTACCCTGCTGACCCTGCTTGGTAGCGCCAGTATTACCCTGCTGAATCGTTGCAGATGGAACAATATTCAAAGCATTCTTAACAGCCTCATCATCAGCCAAAGCTTCCTCAACTCCAGCCACAGTATCAGCAGTATTAACAGCTGTCTCATCCAATGCAGTTAAAGCGTTAACAGCCTTAGCATAATCACCAGCCAACAACTCCATAAAGTTTTTGTAAGCATCCTTGAAAGCAGCACTCTTCTTCTCCTGCACCTTCTCAGCCTTCTTCAAATCAGCATCAGCTTTATTTAGGGCATCCTTCAAAGAGTTTACATTCTTCTTATCTTTATTCTGAGCCAAATCACGCTTCGCATCATCAACTCTATTCTTCGCAGACTGAACAGCCTGAGCAGCATTATTAAGATCAGTAGCAGCAGTAGTAAGAGCAGTCTTCTTCTTACCCAACTCAGCCTTCTGCTTATCAAACTCAGCCTTAGCATCCGCTAACTTAAGAGCATGAATCTTATCCTCTGTAGACTCAGAATCCTTCTTCTTAGGAGCCGCAGGATTCTGATCATTCTTAGGAGCCGCAGGATTCTGATCATTCTTAGGAGCCGCAGGATTCTGATCATTCTTAGGAGCCTGAGCATCAGCAGCGAACACTGGGGTTGCCATTGCAAAGCCGGCAAGCAAAGTTGCGCCAGCAGCGAAAGCGGCGATAGCCTTCTTATTCATCATTTTAATTTCCTTTCTTCTTCTCCTATGCGTTAGGGGCGCATAGAAAAATTGCTCCACAATCCAAAACGGATTGCGGCACACAGCCAAACTAGGTGCGGCCATGTTTGCTATTAACATACCCCCCCCCCGTTTGAAAAAGTCAAGCCCCAGCCACACATGCTAAACCGAAAAAAATGATGTTATACACAAACTAATCCACAATAAAGGCCACATTGCCGTAAAATTTGTGGATAAACAACGCTTAAACCGTAAAAATACGCATTTCAAGGTTTTTGAAGAATTTTCCCAGGTTTTTTTAAGGAAAGGCTTTTCGCGCGTGTCGCGAAACAAATAATGGGAAAAGAATCAGGAATATCGTGAGCGCGGTCTAAGCGCGCTATTCCTCGCGGCTATTAGTAGCCGCTCGGCTGATTTGGCATGTAAAGTCCACTGGACTTTACATTTGAGCCAAATCACGCTTTGAAGGAGCTTGAAATGCATTATGCAATTTCAATCTCAGTCAAAGCGCCCATGCAAGTCGATTCGCGACACGCTTTAAGCTCGAAGGCAGGTCGTCGCGCAAGCTATTCACCAGTAACTGTTGGCGCAAGAACCAAATTCTTAACAAGCTCGCGAGTGCGAAGCTGCGAATCCGCATCTAAGCAATCGTCTGTAATAACCGTGTCAACTTGATCAAATCGCGCAAAAAGCGAAAGTGACGTGCAAGTCCACTTTGTGTGATCCGTTAATATAATCGTGCGATCCGCAATATCCATCAAAGCCATATCCGTAGCGGCTTCCAGCGAATTTGGCATAAGGAACCCGCGAGGCAAACTAACGGAATGCGTGCCCAAAAATACTGTGTTTACTCGCAAAGACGAAACAACTTTATCTGCAATAGGCCCAACCAACGAGTTGGAACGCGTAATAACACCACCTGTAACAATAACCTCAATGTCTTTGGATTCAAGCGCTTGAACAAGCTCCGCAACTGGAATCGAATTTGTTAGAATCGTGATTCCAGACGCCCTGCGCGACTCAAGAAGATGTTGCGCAAACACGTATGCGGTTGTGCCACCACCGATTGCAATCACATCTCCTGGCTGAACATAATCCACCGCCTTAGCGGCGATTGCATCCTTAAGCCCCATATCCATCTGCGACTTTACGGAAAACAGCGGCTCTGAAAGAAGCGTGTTAGTTGTAACAGCACCACCATGCACGCGCTTTAGAAGACCACGATCCGAAAGCTCCGCAATATCCCTGCGAATTGTCATTGCAGAAACGGCGAGTTCCTTAGAAAGAGCGGTAATACGCACGGCCCCCCTGGTGCGAAGGCGGCTCAAAATCAATTGTTGACGCTGTGAAGAAATCATGTGAACATTATCGCACAAGTAAACGCAAAAAACAAACGCAAATGAGCGTTTCTAGGCTCAAAACGTTAGGTATTTAACAAAAAACGTATAAAATCTGGCAAAACGAACAAATGCTTACGCAAAATGCGCTCCGAGTTGCCTTTTCGCGCTACGCTTTAAGCGCTCAGGCAGGTTGGCGCGCAAGTAAGGTAGAGATTCGAGATTTTTCGCAGCTATCGAGGCGAGGCGTATCGCTCGCACGTTACAGCGCGCTCACGTCTTCGCTTGCGTTGAAAGCACACTGTGCTTTCAACTTTGAGCAAGCTCAGCGAATCGAAGTGCATTCGCGCGCTACGCTTTAAGCGCTCATGCAAGTCGATTCGCAGCGCCGAAGGTGGTGACTCGCCGAGAGAGCAAGAAAAATCGAGAATCTCAGGCGATTAGACTATACGCAATTGTTCAGACTCGTAAGAGGGCTGGGTGATTCTTGGTCGAACAGTATAAGAGCGGCAGCCGATGCCAAATAATCCAATGATACACGCCTACAAACAAACTTCAACCAAAAAAACAAATCAAAGCCAAATCGGAACAACCGCAACAGCAGACAACACGTAAGAGGCGAAGCGTTGTGCGAATCGACGACTTCGAGCTGCATAATGCGCGAGAAGTCACCTCGATTCGCTGAGCCGCTTAAAGCAGAAGCACTGCTTCTGCACGGCGAAGGCGCGAGCGCGCTGTAACGCGCGAACGTAGAAACACCCAGCCCTCAGCAACGCTAAATAGGAATCGCACAACAGTAAGGTTGACAAAGATTCATGCGAGCTATCAGTATTGATGATGCGTATGATCGTGCATAACATCTTTATGCTCCGATGCGTGCGGAATGTGCAAAACGCGCATACGGTCAATCGCCCTGCGCGCAAGCTGATGCGCCGAACCCGCGCCTTCTCCCTTAACTCCAAAAATAACAATCAACGCCATAATAGCCGTAATAATCGCGCTAATTCTCAAAGTCCATTGCACGCCAAAAATACTAGCTGCAACGTTATCCGCACTTCCGACTCCCGTAAGAACGTGATGCCATTGCGTAAAAGTAGCCATTGTTACAACAAGCACAGGCGCGCCAATCGCACCCCAAAGCTGGCGCATTGTATTAGTCACAGCCGATCCATCGCCAAGCTCGCTTTGTTGCAAACAGTTTAATGACCAAGTTGTAACAGGCATAAGCAAGAAACCCATGCCGATTTGACGCGTAAATTGCCAAATAGAAATCCACCAAATCCACGTGTGCATGTCTATAAGACTCATCATGACTGTGCCAAAAAGCAAAATCAACGAGCCAGCCATTGCCACTGGCCGCACACCAAAACGATCCAGCATACGCCCACCAAAGTATTGCGAAATGGCCATTCCAAACGCGCCTGGCAAAAGCACAAGTCCGCTCATAGTGGCGGAAAAACCGCGATCAGACTGAATATAAAGCGGAATAACAACCATAATCGAGCTAAACGCAAAGAACGTTAAGCATGCACAAGCCGTTCCAACTGTAAAATAGCGATTCTTCAAAACGTTAATGCCAAGCAGCGGTTGCTTACCACTCGCGTGCGCGCGCAATTGTCTAGCAACAAACCACGCCACTCCGCACGCACCAACAAGCATAGGCGCCCAAGAAAACGCGCTAGCAATTCCGTACGCTTCAATATTTGTAAAGCCAAACATAACGCCGCCGAAGCCAATAATCGAAAGTCCAACGGAGAAAAAGTCGGCTTTGGCGCTGCGATCTTGCTCACCAAAATTGTGCAAGAAGAATGCAGAAAGAACAATAGAAATTACGCCAATAATACTAAGCGACAAGAAAATTGAACGCCACCCGTTAAAATCAGTTTGTATTCCTCCAACAGTTGGGCCGATTGCAGGCGCAATGCTCATAGCCATACCAACGCTGCCCATTGCCATTCCTCGCCGTGTTACTGGGTACACGGAAAACACGGTGATTTGCAACACTGGCCACATAACGCCCGTGCCAATCGCCTCTAAAGTTCGACCAGCAAGCGCCATAATAAAGTCATTGCTAAGCCATGCCATAATTGAGCCGAGCGTAAAAAGAATCATAGACGATATAACGATTTGACGAGTGGAAAATCGCCTAGTTAAAAACGCAGTAAGCGGCACCATAATGGCCATAATCAGCTGAAAAATAGATGTAAGCCACTGACCTGTAGTAACACTAATGTTAAATTCGCGCACAATAGTTGGCAGCGCGGCCGTAAGTTGCAATTGCGCAAAATTACCAATAAACGTTATAAAGGTTAGAATTGCCAAAGAAACCAAGGCTGCTCGAGTAAGACGATTGTTCTTATACGCCTGCTCACCAACAAGAGCATGGCTAAGTTCACGCAAATTCCCAAAAGGCTTGCATTTATAAGACTTGCTAACAGAGTCACTACTCTTATTAAACCATGATTTTCTAGGCAATATTGTCACTTAAACTTCCTTCCATATTTGCAAAACACGCATAAAATAATCAGCGATTATTGCAAAATCAAGAAATATACTCGACTCTACAATAATCGCCTTAAAACAAGCTATAAGACTACTCCGTGAGTTTGTTGTTTTACAAAGCTACAAACTACAAACTACAAACACACGATTCTCAAAAACCAACGATTCTCAAAAAATTCATTACGCGCCAAATCAGTAGCTACACGCCAAATCAGTAGCTTCTGTGCGATAGCCAATGCCTATACGCGCCTTGAATAGAGCCATAACGACCATTGCAATAATTCCAGAACCAACGAAGCTGAGTTTGATAATTAGTTGCCCAATCGGCTCCCATAGAAGACATCTTTCTTCCAGGCAAAGCTTGAGGCAAGCCATACGCGCCAGAAGGATTCATAGCGTTTACGCGCCAACCCGATTCATGCGAGATAATAAACACAGTAGCAGTAAAATCAGCCTCGCTGTATCCATTCGAAAGCAGCCACGAATGCGCCCACTCTTGCATCTCGCCAGCTGGAACTGTGGTTCCAATAGACTCAGCAGAAGCAGAATCTACACTAGCGCCGCCAGTTCCAACAAGAACAACCCTATCTTTTGGAGCTTGCTTAACAAAAGACACAAAAACGTTGGAAGACACAATCTTCTTACCTGCACGCGTAACGATTTTGCTCGTTTCCATAACGCCAGGCGCACCTTGATCTTTAACCTTTTCTGTACCTTTTGGAAGAGCCGATGTCTCTTTTTTAACCGTATTAAAAGCAATAGGCTCGTCGGAAGTTTCAAGCTTTGCACCAGCGCGCTTAATAGTTATAACTGTAGATTCGCTAACCTTTGAATCAAGAGACGGCGTAACAACGTCGTGCGAATCCAAAGTTATGTCTCCCGCTTCTAAAACGGACTTAACGTTTGTAAAATCTGTTCCAAAAACCGCGCGATGATGGCCATTTATATTTACAGTAATATAAGAAGTTGCGCCTTTTTTAGATGGGTTGAGCGAGTTTCTGTATGCTCCACGAGAAACCTGATTTTCGCTATCTGTAGCCGAATAGGCAGTTACATAAGACTTTGCGGAATTTGATTTGGAACCAGAATAAAAGTTTCGAGAAACAACTCCAAGAACTACAACAGCCACAATACTAACGAAAATCACTGCAACTCTTGCCCATTGACGCATGCTCAATGAAGTAAGCGTAACAGTTTTCTTTCTGTGACTTGTCATAACTCTCCTTGATAGAAGTTAGTGCAAAGTGTAAATCTAAAACGTTATACGACTTTTCGTTATATAACTTTTAATCATACGACTTTTTGCACAAAGTATATATAATTGTAGTCTTACGTAAAGAGAAGCGCTAAAAATCAAGGTTTTTGAGATTATTTCATACACTTATTAAATTCGCTTTACTCGTTTACAGAATCACCTTCATTATCTTTACTAGGATCATAAGCCTTAGCTTGATTAACTAAATCTTCTAAATCTGCTGGAAGCAAAGCGCCAGCTTGACGATAAATAACATCTCCGCGCTTAATAACCATAACTGTTGGAACCGCTTTAATCGCAGCTGCACTCGCCAAATCTGGAGACTGATCAATATCTACCTTAACAAATGGAATATCTTCAAACTTTGCGCTTACTTGCTCAAAAATCGGCCCAAAAGCGCGGCAAGGACCGCACCAAGTGGCCCAAAAATCAACAACAACTACCTCGTTGGTGCTTGCAATCTTCTCAAAATCTTCTTGAGTAGCGTGAATAAGTGCCATTTTTACTCCTTAAAACAAGATTTAATAAATTTTACACGAACACGTACTCATTTGCACTATAGTTATTAGCATCATCTGTCGCCTTGCGGCACTAGGCTAGAAAACATGCTTGATATCCAATTTATTCGTGAACATGCCGACGTAGTTAAGGAGTCGCAACGCAAGCGTGGCGAGTCCGTAGAACTTGTCGATGAAGTGCTTCGCGCAGATGATTTGCGCCGCACAAGCTTAAAGGCATTTGAGGCAGCTAGAGCCGATCAAAAAGCAATCGGCAAAAAGGTAGCAGCCGCAAGTGCAGATCAAAAAGCCGAACTTATTGCACAAACAAAAGAGTTAGCGCAAAAAGTTGCACAGTTTAAGGCTCAATCCGAGCAAGCTACTGCAGACTACACAACAGCAATGTGGAAGCTTTCTAACATTGTAGAAGACGAAGCTCCAGAAGGCGGAGAAGACGACTACGTTGTAGTTAAGAAGGTTGGCACACCTCGCGACTTTGCAGCAGAAGGCTTTGAGCCAAAAGACCACTTAACTCTTGGAACTGGCGTTGCTGGAATCGATATGCGCAGAGGCGTTAAGGTTGCAGGCTCTCGCTTCTACTTCTTGCGCGGAGCTGTAGCTCGCTTGCAAATCGCAATGCTTACAATGGCTGTAGACCAAGCAGAAGAGCATGGTTTTACGCTTGCGATTACGCCAACGCTTGTGCGTCCAGAAGTTATGCGCGGAACTGGCTTCTTGAATTCTCACGCAGACGAGATTTATCGCCTTCGCGAACCAGATGACCAATACTTAGTTGGCACATCCGAGGTTGCTCTTGCTGGCATGCATGAGGATGAGATCCTTGACTTAAGCAATGGCGCTTTGCGCTACTGCGGTTGGTCGAGCTGCTACCGCCGAGAAGCTGGTGCTGCTGGAAAAGATACTTCCGGCATTATTCGCGTGCATCAATTCGATAAAGTAGAGATGTTCGTTTATTGCAAGCAAGAAGATTCTCGCGCAGAACATCAAAAGTTACTCGGCATGGAGCAAGAGATGCTTGCTAAGGTGGAAGTGCCTTACCGCATTATCGATACCGCTGCTGGCGACCTTGGCTCTTCTGCTGCTCGCAAGTTTGACTGCGAAGCTTGGGTTCCAACGCAAGGCCGTTACCGCGAGCTTACTTCTACTTCTAATTGCACGGAGTATCAGGCTCGTCGCTTGAATGTTCGCGAGCGCATGGAAGATGGCGGAACTCGCCCAGTTAGCACGCTTAATGGCACTTTGGCTACTACTCGCTGGCTTGTTGCTATTTTGGAAAATCATCAGCATGAAGATGGTTCGATTGATATTCCAAAGGCTATGCAAGCATACATGGGTGGCAAAGAGGTTATTGAGCCTACTAAGTGGGAAGCCTAAAAGCCTAAGCCTAAGCCTAAGCCTAACGTGGCTTTAAGCCTTTAATATTAACGTTGACTAATAAGTGTGCAAATCAGTTTTGGTTTGCACACTTTTGTTTTTGTTTTTGATTTTGATTTGCGACTTGTAATTTGTTACTTGCGACTTGCAAATATTCGACTTGCGATTTGCCACTTACGACTTTTATTGCGCTACCCTACTTTGTAGGCAGCTCTTGCGCAGAACACCCGTGCAAAGTCGAAGCCATACTCTGCTTTTCGGCGCTTGTAACACTAAGATCGTACTTATATTTAACAGCAATCTGCCTAGCTACATAATCGCATCTAAAAGACTTATTAGATGGAAGCCAATAGGCCGCAGAAGCAGAGCCTTTTTCTTGATTTGCTGCTCCTTGCACAGCAAGAAGGTTAAGCATATCGTTACCAAACTTAAGTCGCTTAGCGCGATTCCACTTCCAAGCACCTGATTGCCAAGCGTTTTCTAAAGCCACAACGTGGTCAATTTGAACAAGCGCGCTAGTTTTTCTGCCTCGTACAAAGTTAATATCTAATCCTGTATATGGGTCGTGTAAAAGCCCAGACGCTACTTTGCAAGATCCCGCGTACTTAAAGCGAACATGCGTTAAATCGCGCGCAAGAACGTCTTCTCGAACGTCGCAACCGTTTTTATTATCGTCTGTAGTTCTATACCCAAAGACGCTTCTGTTATATCCAGAAGTATGCGACTTATCTACTTTTAGCTTGCTAAGCTTTTCTGCAGCCTCTCCACTGGCAACGTATTCTCCAGTGATATTTCCAACGTCATGGTTGATTTTAGGCAAAACTAGGCCAATAACAATGCCTGCAAGAATCGCGAGCGCAATAAGCCATATAAAAGACGTTACGCTCCTAGAGATTGGAGCGTTGCTATAGCGCGCATCACCTACTCTACGATTGCTACGACCGCCACGACCGCTACTATTACTACGATTGCGCAGCATGATTAATATCTACAACCCAAGGAATACGACGTATAACAATGTTGAGCACTTGCTGAATAAGGCTAATAAGAATAATGATTGCCATAACTGCGTACACAACGTTCCATTGCGGATTCTTAGTTACAAGTGGGTGGATTGTACTAGAAACAAGCATTATTGCATTTGCAATTCCAATAAGAGAAACCGACATAAGAATCGCTTGCATTCTGCCGACTTTGCGCGATAATCTTACGCGTTGCTGAGCCAATTTTCGCATTGAGTCAACAACTCGCTTAACGCAATAATCTCCTTGACGGAAGGCCAATACTTCTTGCAAACCAAGCTCTACATCGTCTACTTCTAGTTCAACCATTTTTTGATCTAAATGAACTTTATTAATAAAGCTTTTAAGGCTCAAACTAAACAATCCTGGGATTACAAACACGATTAGCAAACAAATCACAGATGCAAAAATCGCGATTTGAACACTAAAGTAGCTTAGCAAAACGATTGCTGGAATAATCGAAAGGATCATTCCAACGCTCATACTAAGACCTGCCTTGTGTAAGTGCGCGTGATGAAGGTCTAGTCCTGCAAAAGACGCAACAAGCGTTAAGCATCTTAAGCATGCGCAAACAACTACAACAAGAACATAGTCTTTAACACCTAAGCCAAAAAGCGGCCTGCTTGCTATAGCAAACATTGCTGCGATTGCGCAAACAGGAATCAGCAAAGCGCAAACAATATTTATTACAGTCGAGAAGGCACTGAGAATGGCAAATAATGCTTTCTTTAAGTAAGACACTTTTGATTTTTTGCCACTATTATGCGCAATATTTTCATGCTCATTTTCATACTCATCGCTACTTGCATCGCCACTTAAATCGCCACTTTGCGCGCGTAAATCTCCGTTTGAATCATCACTTAGTGCGCCTACAGATGCAGCTCGCGCACGCGAATCACTAAACACACTAACTTTAACTAAATTGTCTGCACTAGTGGCGTAGCTATCGCTTGGAAGAAACACAAGAATAGTTGCTTTTTTGGCAATTTTGCGCAAAATATCGCATAAGTTTTTAGCTTCTTTAGCGCTAATATCTTTGGAAGAATAGTCAAAAATGTATACAGGAGTGCGTCGAATCAACGCACGAGCCATAACAAGTCGCCTAAGAATGTCTTGCTTATTTTCGGCATGAATATTTTCTACGCGCAAGTCTAAACCGTTGTAATCTGCGTAAACAACACCATCCGCACGAGCGGCTCCAAGCGCCTGCCACATAGACGTAGTAGTAGCGTTTTTAGACGCCATCAATAAGTTTTCTCGCAAAGTGGCAGAAAACAGGTGACTATTCTTGCGAACAATCGTTACAAGATCTGCCAACGCACCAGGATCTACATTATTTAGAGTTATATAAGAAGGATTTCCAGCAATATCGCCAAAATCAGATGCCACAAATGGCGAATCCACACCTAAATCAGGCAAAGCATAACTATCACTGTAAGATAGCGCAACGTTTGATTTAGAGCTAAAAGTAACGCCATTAATAACGTTATGCGCAACCAGATTGTAATACTCGCTTGGCATTACATTCAGTTTTCCACTAGAAACATTAAAGGATGCTCGCAAAGGACGATTATTCTTAACAAAATTACAACGAACATGAAGAGAAACGTTGCTAGCGCCATCTGGAATACTCAAAGACGACTTATTGTCTATTTTTTCTAGCACGGATTGTGAATATTCGGAATCCAAATCGGAATCCAAAGTAGATGAATTATTGGAAGAACCACCATTAGCAGCAACACTTTTGAACAAATCGCCAATATTATTTAGCCCCAAAACAGCACGATTTTTAATATGCATGCAATTAGCAACTCGGCGAATTGGATCCACGCTTAACATAAGAAGCGGCAAAGTTAGCATTGCTGCAGGAAGACCAACAGACCTAACCGAAAGAAGCCAAACCGTGCAAACAACAGCAACAGCAACCATAAAATACGTCAAAAAAGCACACAAACAACGCAACGAAACACGAACGTTATAAAGCGCAGTACAAAGAGCTAAAGCAGAAAAAACGGCCGCAACAAGGCAAATACTCGCTAAATAAGTGTTGATTGAGAACAACGCAATGCTAACAGCAAAAGGCATAGGAAAAGCTGCAAAAATTTGCGGCAAAAGCAAACCAGCCCAACGCTGAACCCAAGCAATATCTTCATTTACGCAAATCGAAGAATACTCAACAGAATCAGTGCGATTAACCGAACTGAGCGAAATCATAGATTGCAACATCTTCGGTCGAAGATTCATAGCTACGCGAGTGCCAATCTCGGTAGAAAAAATACAAGATTGATGGAAAGCAACGTATTTTATAATCAAAATACCAACAAGCGAAATCAAATAAGACGTTAACTCAACGGAGCTAAGCAAAGATTTACCAGTGTATTTTGCTGGAATCAAAATAGGCGAAAGAATACCAACACAAACATACACAAAACCGATGTTTGCAAGAGAAGATATAGCAAGACACGCCGCTCTTAAGGCAACCAGATGTTTAACACCTGGAACAAAAGCAAAGAAACGACTAATCATTTAACTATCCTTTTCTTGTTCATAAAACCTACAAAATCAACGTAGTTATATTATGCATAAGAGCGAACACATTTAACACAGTGCAAACAAACACAAAAACAGCCAAACATCTAAACATCAAACAAATCTAATACTCACAGCACATCTAACATCTAAACTCTTAAAACACTATAAGTCACTTTTCAAACCCGTAAAATGCACTTTTACAAGCACTCTCTAACACACAGATTCGCTACTTTTTACAACACATAAGATTACGCTAAACGCCAGGCATCAACACGCCGAATTGTAGATTGCAATCTACCCCAAATGCCAACTCAAACGGTGCAAATCGCTAGCGCCATGCTCCAAAATCGCATCCCTATGCGCTTTAGAACCATAGCCCTTGTTATGCGCCCAATCGTAAACAGCATATTTTGGATTTTGTGCTAAATCAATCATCAACGAATCTCGAGTCACCTTTGCAATAACAGAAGCCGCCGAAACACTAGCACACTTTTGATCTGCCTTAACTAAAGTGTGAACTTTTACAGAAAATTGCATACTAGGCGCATCAAAAGTACCTAAAGCTTTGCCAACGTAATTGAACGGACCGTCCAAAATCGCAGCAATCCGCGCATCTTTAAGGCTAGAGCGCATGCGATTTTGAACATCGTTAATCGCATTAATCGCAGCAACACCAAGAGCGTAGCTAATACCCCACTCGTCAATTTGACGATTTGTACAAGAGCCAACAGCAAAAGCATTGCACCAATTTTCAATCGGATCCAGCAAACCCTCCCGCTTATGTGCATTAAGAAGCTTAGAATCCGCTAGACCTTGCGGAAAACTACCCGATTTAATCTTTTGCGCACTAAAAAGCGCTGCACCAACCATAACAGGACCAGCAAGACTACCGCGGCCAACTTCGTCTAAGCCAATAACCCAGTCAAATCCGCTGCTTATAAGGTTTTGTTCAAAGTCAAAAGATGGAATAATTGCCAAATTTGCCTACTCTTAACTACTTATTTGCACTACTTATTTGCGATATCTACTTACGTTTACTTATGCTTAATTACGTCTACTTACGCCTTACTTATTTGCAGATTTAGCTTTTACATCGTCAAAAGCATCGCTGTGATTTTCAAAAATGCCCATACGATTAAGTGGCCAAAAACGCATAAACGCAACGCCTTCAATTTTAGAAATTGGCACTAAACCATCGTCCCCATCGTTCTTATGATACCTAGAATCCGCTGAATTAGCGCGATTATCTCCAAGAACAAAAACATGGCCTGGCTTAACTTTTACCTTAAAAGCAAATGCGCTCGGACTTACACCTGGCCTAATGTAAGCAGATTCAAGAACTGGAACTCCATTAACCAAAATCGGGTCGCCATCCCCTTTGCACTCAACTGTATCTCCAGGAAGACCAATAAGGCGCTTAATTAAATCTTTGCCTGAAAGAATGCCGCCACTGCTGCTTTCTCCGCTTAGCCAATTAGCGGGATCTTCGAAAACAACAATATCACCACGATTTAGCGGAAAAACCCTAGGAGTTAGTTTAGACGTAACAACGTAATCGCCTATATGAATTGTGTCTAGCATAGATCCCGACGGTATAAAATACACGCCAAGAATAAAAATACGCAAAAAAATTACAACGATAATAGGCACAAGATACCAAGCAATAAGCTCTTTCCAAGAAGTTTTGAGAAGCTTTACTGTTCTTGCTTTAGAGCCATTTTGCGTTTGCGAATTTTGGTAATCGCTTTGCTCCGAATTATTACCACGCAAAGCATAATTCGCATAATCGCTATGATTCACGTAATTACCAGAAACGTGATTTCCCCTTATTTTGCAATGTTTAGAGTGCATACCCCTCCTAGCACTCTTAGAGCCAAAATTAAAAACGCTCATAACACCAAAGCCAGAAGCAAGATTACGCTTGACTTCTGGCTCGGGTGGAACAGGAGAAGGATTCAAGCCGTGACCTGCTACATTAACAATATGATTATCGCTATTTTGCAAGTCTTCGGAATGCATATTGATCCTTATGTAAATCCTTAACCTAAATAAATTTACTTAGCAGCGCTGTTGTCACGACGCTCGGCAATACGAGCAGCCTTGCCACGCAAAGCGCGCAAGTAGTAAAGCTTAGCGCGACGAACGCGACCACTACGAACCAGCTTAATCGAATCGATAGCTGGAGAATGAAGTGGGAAGCGACGCTCAACACCAGTACCAAAGCTAACCTTACGAACAACAAAAGTCTCGCGAACGCCAGCACCCTTACGAGCAATAACTACGCCAGTAAAAGTCTGAATACGAGTGTTGTTGCCTTCCTGAATCTTAACGTTAACGTCAACAGTATCTCCAGGACGGAAAGCTGGGATTTCTTCGGCAGCCTTAAGATGCTTAGCATCAAATGCTTCTACAGCATTCACCATAATAATTCCTCCATCGCCGCCGCATATCAGCGCAAGTTTTATCAAAGTAAATTGTCTAATTTTAATTTTGACTTTTAAACTTTACTTTGAATAATCTTTCCCAAAAAGTTTGCTCTTTGGGGCTTCCATCCGCCAATCTTCAAAAGCTGGCTAGACTACTAATAAGCAGACTATGCGGCATCCGCTTATTGAAAGCATACGAACATAAATTTATGCTCAATAATGGACATTATTTAGCACTATTTCGCACTAATTTATCACGCAACGCCATTAAGCGGCGCTGTTTCAACAGTACGTGTTAGCTCGTCGTCGTCGGCATCGTAGTCAAAAAGCTCACCATAACGACCCCAGCTAATCGCAATATCAAATTGCTGACGAGCCAAAGCGTCCGTATGCTTACTGCGAAGCAAATCCAAAATCAACTCACCGCGAAGCTTGCCGTTGCGGTTTCTGCTCAAAGCCTGGTCAATCGCATGAACAAGAGGCGCGTGCTCAATCGCAAGTCGCGCAAACACCTGCTTGCTGTGCAAAATGTCGGCATTATGCCACTCTTGACCAGCTTGCGTAATTGTAATATGACCATTTTCTGCTGTGAGCAAATCAAGCATTGTTCCAGCATCCACAAGTGGGAACAAGTCATCGATTTCAAACGACAAATCCGCAGCCAAATCAGCCAAATCAATGCCATCTGGCTCTTCCGATATAACGTCTAGCAAACCAGCCATGCCTCCTGGCGTTGCATTAGGCAGCAAGTGCACAGCAACTGGCTCTGGCTTCTGCTCGCCCGCATCCGCTTGCTCTTCGTTTTGCTTAGCTTCCACTTCTGCATCGTGATGCTTTTGAATAAGCATATCTGCGATTGCAGCAGCCTCAGTTTCTTCCGCATCCGCTTGCTCCGCAGGCAAAGAGTCGCTCGCAGCACTAGACGAATCGCTAGCAGCCGCCGAATCCGCATTTTGCGATTCAAGATCGCTTTCTGGGTTAGAGCCAGTCAAAATAGCATAAAGATTATCTACCATCGCCTCAAATTCAGCACTATGCTTGTCTCTTGGTCGAGGCAAATCAACTTGCACATCTGCAATCAAATGACCTGGATGAGACCCCAAAACTACCACGCGATCCGCCATTTGCACAGCTTCTTCAATATTGTGCGTAACGATTACAACAGACTTAATATCGCGCTCTTCGCTAGACCAAAGCTTAAGAACTTCTTGACGAAGATTTTCTGCTGTAAGAACGTCAAGAGCAGAGAAAGGCTCGTCCATAAACAGTGCGTCTGGGCGCAAAACCAGTGCGCGAGCAATGCCTACGCGCTGACGCATACCGCCAGAAAGCTCCTTTGGGTACGCTGTTTCGAAGCCGTCCAAGCCGATTGCGTCGATTGCAGCAAGCGCAAGCTCCGTACGCTTCTCTTTGCTAACTCCTCTAGCGCGCAAACCAAGCTCCACATTGTCTTGAACAGTAAGCCATGGCATAAGTGCGAATGTTTGGAAAACGATTGCAACTCCTGGGTTTGGACCTGTAAGCTCGCGGCCGCGATACGTAACCGTTCCCTCTGTTGGCTGAATTAAGCCTGCCATTGTTCTCAAGAAGGTTGACTTTCCCGCGCCAGAACGCCCTAGAATTGCTACTATCTCTCCCTCGCGCAACGTAAACGATATGTCGTGAAGTACGTGCTGAGTAGTGCCACTATCCGAAGTAAAGCTCTGGCTTATGTGCTTTGCATCAATAATGTCGCTTGTAATTGAAGACTGCGCAGCCTTTTGCGCGTTTTTGTTCAAAGTGTTCATAATTTTGCCAATCTTTTCGTAAAGTTTGTAAGTTTATAAGTTTAATTTTTGAATTTATTGATTTTATTTATATTGATTTAGCGATTAATGGCAACTAACAAGCAACTAATCATCGGTTACTTGCGATTAGCCAATCGTTTAATTCAACACGAATCTTTTTGCGGAGTACCTTTGCAAAGGCGCCCAGAACAGTCGATTACTTAACACAACTATTAAGCTCATAACAGTTACTCCCACAAGCGTTTTTACGGAATCACCAACGGTTGTTGCATTCGTAATATACGCGCCCAAACCTTGAGTTGCCATGTGATTCTTGCCGTATTCAACAATCTCTGCAACAATCGAAGCGTTCCAAGCGCCACCAGCGGCCGTAATTCCGCCAGTGCACCAAGATCCAAAAATCGCAGGCAAAACAAGAGTCTTCCACTTAAGTACACGATTTAATCTAAAGCTTCTTGTCATTTCTCGTAAATCGTCTGGAATCGCACTAGCGCCTGCAATAACGTTAAACAGAATGTACCATTGCGTGCCAAGTGCCATCAAAATAATACTTCCCCAGCCAAGGTCAATGTGCCAAGCCATAAACCACATCATTGCAAATGGGAATATAAAGTTTGCTGGGAAGCTAGCCAAGATTTGCACAACAGGTTGCATAATGCGAGAAATCTTAGGATTCATGCCAATATACACGCCTACTGGCACCCAAATCAGCGAGCTTACAAAAATCAACACTGCAACGCGCACAAAAGTCAAAGCGCCTAACGCTCCAGCTGTAACAAACTCTTGCAAACCCGTGCGAGTTGCTACAAAGTAAAGCATTTGCGCAGCCGCAGCAATAATTAGAACAATCATTACAACGTTAAATACTAAATCGCCAAGCTTGCGAGCAGACGCTTTACGAGGCCATTTTGCACCCGTACGGCCGAATGGGCGCGTAGCTAATTCCAGCCACTCGCGAATAGGCGAAAACAGCTTGCTAATAACTTCGTCGGCATGAGAATGACGAATAAGCGTTAAAATCGCGCTCTTTCGCTCTTCATCGGACGCGCTTTGCGTTATGCGGAATCGCTCTGCCCACGCGGTCAGTGGCTTCCAAAGGAAGAAGTCAATTGCAAGCACAACAACAATCATAGATAAAATGGCCCACCAAATATTTCCAAGCTTGTTTTCTGCAGCAGATTGCGCAACAAAGCTACCAACTCCAGGCAGCGCATAAGTGTGATTGTTTACGGAAATCATCTCGGAAGCAGTAAGGAAGAACCATCCGCCACCAACGCTCATCATGCAATTCCAAAGCAGCGGAATCATTGCATTTGGCATATCCAGCACCCAGAATCTCTGCCAATGCGTAAGTTGCAAGCTGCGCACTGCCTCGTCTAACTCCTTTGGCTCACTTAAAAGCGAACGGTGGAACGAGAAAGTCATATTCCAAGCCTGGCTTGTAAAAATCGCAAAAATCGAAGCGGCTTCAACGCCCATCATCGATCCTGGGAAAATAACAAGCCAAATCGTTACTGTAGCCGAAAGGAAGCCAAGAATTGGAACGGATTGCAAAATGTCTAGCAACGGAATAAGCACCTTGCCCAAGCGACGGCTGCGCGCTGCAAGAGATCCGTAAATAATCGTAAAAATCAGCGATGCTATAAGCGCAAGCATCATGCGGAACACGGATCTAAGCGTGTAATAAGGCAAATTAATAAGGTCTGTTGAAACCGCGGAAGGTATGCCACTAGGTCCAATCGGCTGGTTAATGCGCTGCAAAAGGAAAGCGCTTACTCCAAAAAGTGCGATTATTCCAACGCACACAATAATGTCGGACCAAAAACGAGTGTTTTCGTCTACTTGCGCGCTGGCACTACTTTTTCCAGATGTTGTAAATATTGTCATGATAAGTCCTCTGGTAACGCGTATTTTCTTTGAGAGCCGCTTATCACCACTATTTTGCGTAATACTAATAAGGCTAATAAGCCCAATAAAGCTAGTAAGCCTAATCAGCTAAATCACTAAATCACTAAACGCAAGTATTTTGGCGGCGATTGCTGGCTTTTTTATATTCAGGAGGAACGTCCGTACTACTACTAACACTGTCTGAATCGTCACTAACAGTGTTAACAGTATTAGAAGTATTAGCACTTTGATTACAACTCGTACTGTCATGTTTCACAGCAATCACCTCCTCTAGCTTGTGCGCGCCAACGCAAAACCGTACTATCGCATCGTCATTGAATCGGACGGCAAGCAAGAAGACACAATGTGATTTACAAATCAAAAGAAATCAACATTAATCTTGTCGTTCAAGCTTCAGCTTCGCAGGGCGATGGCGTTGCATTAGTCGAAGCCTTGAAATCGACAACGACTGTTGACCAACTTGCAGTGTCTCCACTGTGTTGCGGCAGCAACCCGTATCCCCGTGGTAGCCTTACCTACCGACCGTGCTCATTATAAATTATCACTACTTTTAAGTCAACCTATTTTTGAATTGATTTGAGAAGATTAGCCACCACAGATTCGTTAGATTTGTCTCACTCGTAAGACATTTGTAACACTTTTTAGCGGCAAAACGTTACAAACGCATTATGTGAACTACAAATATAACGCAAACTACACTAGCCGTGGGTTGAAAAAATAAAAAAAGCCTCTTGAAGAATTTAATCAACAAGAGGCTTTAGATCAACAATCAAATAAGATTGCTACTCGCTCACTTACTTGCGATGAGCGCGGTAGAAGCGAATCAAGCTCTGCGTAGAAGCATCCTGAGCTGCCAAAGCGCTATCATCCTTAGAGATTGCAGGAGTAATCTGCTTTGCAAGCTGCTTGCCAAGCTCCACACCCCACTGATCGTAAGAATCCAAGCCCCAAACAGTGCCTTCAACAAAGGTGATGTGCTCGTAGAGAGCAATCAACTCGCCCAAGCTAAATGGAGTCAAAGCATCGCCAAAGATGGAAGTGGTTGGACGGTTGCCGCTAAATACGCGAGCTGGAACAATCTCTTCTGGAGTGCCTTCAGCGCGAACTTCGTCTGCAGTCTTACCGAAAGCAAGAGCCTTAGTCTGTGCAAGATAGTTGCCCAAGAAGAGCTCGTGAACATCTTGATCGCCATCCTTAGTAGGATTTGGAGTGTTCACAAAAGCAATAAAATCAGCTGGAATAAGCTGAGTTCCCTGGTGAATCAACTGATAGAAAGCGTGCTGGCCATTGGTGCCTGGCTCACCCCAGAAGATTTCGCCAGTTTCGCTGGTTACAGGAGTGCCGTCCCAGCGAACCGACTTACCGTTGGATTCCATAGTGAGCTGCTGCAAATACGCTGGGAAGCGATGCAAGTACTGATCGTATGGAAGAACAGCGTGGGAAGCAACCTTGTAGAAGTTGCGGTACCAAACGTTGAGCATACCAAGAAGAACAACAACATTCTTCTCGAATGGAGTCTCAGCAAAGTAGGTATCGATTGCGTGGAAGCCCTTCAAGAATTCCTCAAAGCGCTCTGGTCCCAAAACAACAGCCAAAGAAGTGCCAACAGCGGAATCAACGGAGTAGCGGCCGCCAACCCAGTTCCAGAAGCCAAAGGCGTTGGTTGGGTTAATGCCGAACTCTTCAACCTTTTCGAGGTTGGTAGAAACAGCCACGAAGTGCTTTGCAACAGCTTCTGCCTTCTTTGCATCACTGCCGTCGATTGCGCCGCTCTCCTGAAGCTTGTTAAGCAACCATGTGCGAGCGCTACGAGCGTTAGTCAAAGTTTCCAAAGTGGTGAAAGTCTTAGAAACAATGATGAAAAGTGTGGTTTCTGGATCCAAATCCTTGGTCTTTTCGGCCATATCGTTTGGATCAATGTTGGAAACGTAGCGAGCGCTAATACCAGCGTCGGCGTATGGCTTTAAGGCTTCGTAAACCATGACTGGACCCAAGTCGGAGCCGCCGATGCCAATGTTTACAACAGTCTTAATGTTCTTGCCAGTGACGCCCTTCCACTCTCCAGAGCGAACTTCGTTAGCAAAGTCGTAGATGCGACCCAAAACCTCGCGAACGTCGGCAACGGTATCTTGGCCGTCTACAATAAACTTGCCAGCGTCTTCTGCTGGGCGACGCAAAGCGGTGTGCAATACTGCGCGGTCTTCGGTGTTGTTAATGTGCACGCCAGTGTACATTGCCTTAGTGCGCTCGTCGAGCTTAACAGCCTTAGCAAGGTTTGCGAAAAGCTTAAGCGTTTCTGGCTTAATCAAATTCTTAGAAAGATCGAAGTGGAGATCTCCAGCTTCGAAGCTCAACTTATCCACGCGATTTGCATCTTCAGCAAACCACTTCTTCAGGCTCACGCCTTCGGATTGCAACTCATCATAGTGCTTTTGCAATGCAGCCCATTCTGGGGTCTTAACGGCGTCAACTGGTGGATTGATGGCCATTTCTAGGTCCTTTCATCTTTATTAAGTGATGTGATGATTTATAAATGTTTTATATAAATGTTTTAAGTCTAAGCACAATCTTTGGCACACTTAAACACAATGCAAAATCATCATGAATCGTAAGCAGAAATCATAATGTAAACAAGTGTAAAAATGAGCTTAAGCAAGGTGCTTGCATCACATCTTCCAATTGCCAAGATACTCACAAAAGCGGACAGAAATACACTTTGACTAGAACACATGCGAACATTACGGCGCGGCGCACTAGACAAAATCGAAATATTCATATATAGTATTTGATTTGTGCGCGAGTCGCGAATGCTTCTCGGGCAATTGCCACTTTAGCTCAGTCGGTAGAGCGTCTCACTCGTAATGAGAAGGTCGACAGTTCGATTCTGTCAAGTGGCTCTTAAAAACCCATTTTTTGCCTGTTTAGGCGATTTTGCGCGAGTGGCGGAATGGTAGACGCGCAGGATTTAGGTTCCTGTGTCTTACGACGTGTGGGTTCAAGTCCCATCTCGCGCACATTTTGTAGTTTAATCGCAAGCTAAAGTCGTGAGTTTATCGCAAACTCAAGTCGCAAATTCAAATCACAACTATTTAACAAACATAGCTTTTAATTCAGGCAAAAGCGCTCTTAACGCACTTCCGCGGTGAGAAATCGCATTTTTTTCTTGCTGACTAAGCTGCGCGCTAGTTAAATCGTGCATTTGAACACCATCCCTAACGGGCTGATTGTTTGGCACAAAAAGCGGATCGTAGCCAAAACCATTGCAACCTCTAGGCTCGCGAATCAAGCACCCAACCATCTCTCCCACGCAAACAGTCTCAAAACCGTTGTTTTTCCACATAGCGTTTTCCAGATCCGCATCAACGCAGTCTTTAGGAACAGCAAGAGCCGCCGCGCATCTAAATCGCGCCGTTCGGCATTCGTCTGGAATATCCTCAAGCTGCTTAAGTAAAAGCGCGTTATTTGCCTTGTCATCTCCATGAACACCACTCCAACGAGCAGACAATATGCCTGGAGCCGCGCCCAAAACGTCTACAATCAAGCCAGAATCGTCAGCAACCGCAGGCAATCCAGTTCTTTGCGCAACGTCTCTAGCCTTAATTAGCGCGTTTTGCTCAAAAGTCACGCCTGTTTCTACTGGATCTGGAAGTCCAAGAGAGCCAGCAGTAACAAGCTCAATATGCTCCGATATTTCCGCAAACTCTTCGTTAAGAATCCGCTTAATTTCAACGAGTTTACCCTCATTATGCGTTGCCACAACAAGTCTCACGCTCGCCACTCCTTAATAATTTATCGAATAAACAGATATAAACTTCTATAAGCTTCTATAAACTTCTATTTAATTTTGACTTAATTTTGACTTAAAGCTGCGCGCTGAGCCGCTTGAAGCTCGCGATTACCTTTGGCTGCCAAATCAAGCAAAACGTTAAGCTCATCGCGATTAAACGGACGATGCTCCGCTGTGCCTTGAATCTCAATAAAATTGCCCGAACCAGTCATAGCAACATTCATATCTGTCATAGCTTGACTATCTTCTACATAAGGCAAATCAAGCATTGGAGTGCCATTAATCACGCCCACTGAAACAGCAGAAACAGAGTCTTTAAGAACGTTTTTAGCGCTGCGAATATGCTTGTGCTTTTCGGCCCAATTTAGCGCATCTACAAGAGCAACATATGCGCCCGTAATCGAAGCTGTACGCGTGCCACCATCTGCTTGAAGAACATCGCAATCAATTTGAATAAGGCACTCGCCCATTGCCTTCATGTCTATAACGCCCCTAAGGCAGCGACCAATAAGGCGACTAATCTCGTGCGTGCGTCCGCCGATTTTTCCCTTAACAGACTCGCGATCGGTGCGCTCGGCAGTGGCCCTTGGAAGCATTGAGTACTCGGCTGTAACCCAACCTAAACCAGTGTCTCGCCTCCAGCGCGGAACTCCAATAGTAAAAGTGGCAGTGCACATAACGCGCGTATTCCCGCACTCAATAAGAACGGAGCCTTCTGGCACGTTTGTAAAATTGCGTGTGATTTTTACTGGTCGCAACTCGTCTACATCTCTGCCATCAAAGCGAATAGGTTTTACAGATTCCAACATATCCTTAATTTGAGCCATAACTCAACAATTTAGCACGCGGCATTAACTAGCACGCAGCATTAATCTTTAGCAAAATCGCGATGCAAAACTGTAGACTTTTGTATCAAATCTGCTCGCTAAGCTCAAGCCACTCTTCTTCTAACGCGCTAGATTCGCTTTGATTCGCCTGCAACTTTTCGTTAAGCTCTTGCAAGCCAACAAAATCGCTAGGATCGTGGCTTGCCATTTTTTGCTCAATCGCGCTTTTTTCTTCTTCAAGCTTTTCTAGCTTGCGCTCTATTGCCGCAACTCTTCTTGTAGCATCGTAGTACGCTTTTCCGCTTAATTTTGCTTCAGCTTTTTGATTTGACTTTTGATTTGAATCTAATCCAACACCTTCTGCAGACTCCGACTTTGACTCCGACTTACTCCCAGATTCCGCCGCAAAATCTGCCTTAGACTCTTGCATATTTGCACGCTCGTAGTCTTCCATAATCTTTAAATACTCATCAACTCCGCCTGGAAGATGGCGAATTTTGCCGTCAATCAACGCAAATTGCTGATCAGTCACTCGCTCAAGCAAGTATCTATCGTGAGACACAACAATCAAAGTTCCTGGCCACGTGTCTAGCAAATCTTCCATAACAGCAAGCATGTCCGTATCCAAGTCGTTTCCAGGCTCGTCCATTATCAACACATTTGGCTCGTTTAGAAGAATCAAAAGCAATTGCATACGGCGCTTTTGACCACCCGAAAGGTCTGCGATTGGCGTCATAAGCTGCTCGGGCTTAAAACCAAGCCTCTCCATAAGCTGACCAGGAGTCACTTCTTTGCCGTCGATTATGTAGCTTGGCTTGTATCGGCTCAAAACCTCTTTGACTTTATATTTTCCAAGCTTTTCCAGCTCTTCTAAATGCTGAGAAAGAACGGCAAATTTTACAGTTTTGCCAATATTTACATGACCTTTAGTTGGATGCAAAGAGCCGTCGATTATGCCTAAAAGTGTTGATTTTCCAGCGCCATTGGCTCCGACTATGCCGAATCGGTCTCCAGGTCCTATTAGCCACGTTTGATTGTCTAAAATCATGCGTCCGCTAATCGTTTTTTGTAATGCTGCACATGTTTCTTTTAATGGCGATTCTTCTTGCGATAATGACGATTCTTGCGATTCTACTTGCGATTCTTCTACAGAAATCGTAACGCTACCATCATGCGTAGGCTGCGAAAATGGCGATTTTACAATATCCGCATCGGATGCAGCAGGACTTGATGAATCCTCAAAAATTTGCGTAACGTCAATCAAATCAACAACTTGCTTGCCAAGTCGAGAAGTGGCCATTCGCTTTAGCTCAAGCGTATCTCGCATTGGCGGAACGTCTGCTATAAGCTCGCGAGCTTGCTTAACGTGGAATTTTTGCTTTGTAGAACGCGCTCGAGCACCTCTAGAAAGCCACGCAAGCTCTTTACGAGCCAAATTCCGCCTGCGCTCCTCGCGAACATCCGCCTGGCGTTCGCGCTCAACTCGCTGCATCATGTACGCACTGTAGCCGCCTTCAAACGGGTCGATTGCGCCATCGTGAACTTCCCACATAGAAGAGCAAACTTCGTCTAAAAACCATCTATCGTGTGTAACAAGCAAAAGAGCGCCCTGCCCGTCTTGCCACCTATGCAAAAGATGCTCCGCAAGCCAATGAATTGTAAGAACATCAAGATGATTTGTAGGCTCGTCCAAAGCCAAAATATCCCAATCATGCAGCAGAAGCCTTGCCAAATCCGCACGCCTACGCTGCCCTCCAGAAAGCGTACCAACCTTAGCTTCAAGGTTGATTCCGCCCAAAAGAGACTCCACAATTTCTCGCTGCTTTGAATCTGCAGCCCACTCGTAATCCTGGCGATTCTCCAATGCAGCTTGGCGAACCGTAGCATTATCGTCTAGCGGATCTCGCTGGCTTAAAATGCCAAATGTTAGGCCATTTCTACGCGTAACTCTTCCCGAATCTGGGTCAATCGCGCCTTGAAGAAGCTTTAAAAGAGTGGATTTTCCATCTCCATTTTTGCCTACGATTCCTATGCGATCGCCTTCAAAAACGCCTTGAGTTACGTCTTTGAAAATCGTTTTTGTTGCAAATTCAAGGGAAACGTATTCTAGTCCCAAATCATAAGTAGGCATAACTCACAAATATAGCTGTGCTGCTATACCATTCGCAAAAATTCACGACTTTGTAGCAGATTCAGACCATTTTACTTACAAAAAACGCCGCTAAGCACGGTAGAGATTCGAGATTTTTCGCCCTGAATGAGATGAACCTCAGCGCCGAAGGTGGTGATTCATCGAATGAAGAAGAAAAATCGAGAATCTCAGGCGATTAAGCAATACGCAATTGTTCAAACACGTAAGAGGGCTGGGTGATTCTTGGTCGAACAGTATAAGAGCGGCAGCCGATACCAAATAATCCAACGGCTCACGCCTACAAACAAACTTAAACCAAAAACAAAATCAAAGCCAAATCGGAACAACCGCAACAACAAACAACACGTAAGAGGCGGAGCGTTGTGAGACAAGAATTAGCCAGCCCTCAGCAACACTAAATAGGAAAATCCGCTCACATCTTCGCTTGACTTTGTACCAAAATTGCAAAATGCTTAAAGTCGTATAGTATTGAATCATGAGTTACGTATCTGAAAATTCTTTACACAATGCTGTGAATCTTGCTGCAACAGACCTCTTTACTTTTAGCTACAAGCACATTATTAAGCCGCACTTAGTGTTTAACATTCCGCCAGACGAAGCACACGACCGCATGATTGCATTTTGCAAAATAAGCGAGCGCATTCCTGGATTAATGTGGCTTTTGCGACAAATGCTTGACTACACAGATCCAATTTTACAAACGCAAGTTATGGGAGTAGATTTTGCGAATCCATTTGGCTTAAGCGCAGGACTCGATAAAAACTGTGATTTGTGCACAGTTCTAGACAACGCCGGTTTTGGTTTTGAAACAGTTGGCTCCACAACTGCTCGCCCATGCGCAGGAAACGCTAAGCCTTGGTATCATAGGCTTCCGCAATATGATTCACTTCTTGTTCATGCAGGTCTTGCCAATGACGGCAGCGAATTTGTGATTCCTAGAGTAGAAAAAGCGTGGACAAACGCTAAAAGCATGCAACTTTCTGTAAGCATTGCGCGAACTAACGATAATCTTGTTGGTGATTTAGACGAAGGTATTGAAGATTATCGCATATCTATGGAGCGCGCGAGCGGCAAAAGCTCCATGATTGAGGTTAATATTTCTTGCCCAAACACTATGGCTGGCGAGCCTTTTAGCAATCCAGATGCTTTAGATAAGCTTTTTAGTGTTTTAGATAAAGTAAGCAGACCTCAGCCAACTCTTGTAAAAATGCCTTTGAACTTAAAGGGAGGGTGGCCTCAATTTAAGTCTTTGTTAGACGTTTTAAGCGCGCATAAGGTTGATGGCGTGAGCATTGCAAATTTGCGCAAGAATCGAGATGGGCTAGACATTCCTGCAGATTGGCAAGGTGGAATCTCAGGGGCTCCAACTTACAATGCAAGCAATGAGCTTATTAAGCGCACTAGAAGCGAGTTCGGGTCTCGCTTTGCAATTGCTGGAATCGGCGGAGTATTTACCGCTGAACAGGCGTATCAAAAGATTAGAAACGGCGCCGACTTAGTTATGTTCGTTTCTTCTCTTATGTACAGAGGCCCTCAACAAATTACAACATTAAAGCGCGGTCTTGCAAAGATGCTTAGAAAAGACGGCTTTAATAGTGTTAAAGATGCTGTTGGAGTAGACGCGCTCTAGGCGAGAGTCGCACTAGTGACAACAAACACTAGCGGCCACACACTAGCAACAAACACTAGCGACCAAACACTAGCGAGTTCCGCCAGAATACGAGCTGGAGGTATCTCTACTGCTGGAGTCACCAGAATATTGGTCTTGCCTTCCGTCGCCCGTTGCGTAGCGTCCGTTTGTAGCAGCATCTTGTTGCGAGTTTTGATCACCTTGCGAGTTTTGATCACCTTGCGCACTCTGATCGCTTTGCGAACCCTGGCTTTGCTCTTGAGCTGCCTGCCTGCGCGCTTCTTCTTCCCTATCGCGCTGTTGTTGCAACTCATATTGCCTGCGCATCTGCTCGCTAGTCAACGGCATTTTTCCGCCAGCCATATACTTTGGATCTGGCTTTCCGTAATCGTTATCCATAGGCGTGTTAGATGCCTTTAGGTACGTATCCATAAACTTTTTCCAAGCAGGCATAGCAATGTAGGTACCATACCATGTGCTGTGGTAGACGCCATTAATGCGCATGTTGTTAAAGCTTTTTTGAACTTCCGCATTTCCAACCGCAATAAACGCAGATACCTTGTTTGGCACAAATCCAGCTGTTGCCATGTAAAAGTCTTCGTTAGTACCAGTTTTAGTAAACGTTTTTCGTCCACCTTCTAGCTGAGCCATATGCGCAACACCAGTTGGCTGAACAACGCCTTGATTAATAGCGTATGCTGCCGTTTGAGCAACCTTCTTTGGTATTGCTTGATGGCAATTAGCGCTAGGAACACGCAAACGCTTACCATTCTTGTCTACTACACGCTTAATGGCTATAGGATCGCATTGAACGCCATCAGCTGCGATTGTTGCATAAACATTTGCCATTGTAAGCGGCGAAGCTTGCACAGCACCAATCAACATAGGAGGATTGAACGAGTTCTTAGAAAACACATCTTCTTGACCCAGTGGCGAATTGTGATACCCCAACGTTTTAGCTGCCTCCGCAACAGCACAAAGCTTAAGCTGGGTTCCCATTGCTGCCTGAATAGTGTTATGAGAATGAACAAGACCCATTAAAGGCGTTTCTGGGCTAACACTACCGCCACCAGAGTTTTGAACAGACCAGCGACCAATTCCACGATACCTTGCACAAGAAAAATCAGTGTTGTTATAAAGCATGCTTGTTCTTAGAGGCTGATTAATCGACTTTCCAGCAAGCAACCAAGCAACAATGTTAATTGGCTTCCACGTAGAACCAATCTGCCAGCCTAAGCCGCCGCCGTCTCGCTCGTCTACAGCGTAGTTAATCGCAGTGTGCGTAGGGTCTGATTTTGCTGCATCTGTAGCATCGTAAATACGGTTGCTTCCAAATCCAAGTACTTCTCCAGTTCCAGGCTTAATCGCAGCAATCGAAACTTCAAAACCGCTTGGATCGTTGATTGGAACAGTAGCCCTAGCTGTGTCCATTGCAGAAGAGTTTGCAAGAATATCCATTGTTGTGTAAATGTCTAATCCGCCTTCGTTAAGAAGCTTTTGACGCGCAACAGTGGTTTTACCAAACTCGCGAGAATTCAATATTTTTTTAGTAACGTAATCGCAGAAGAATGCAGCGTCTCCAGCAGCTTGGCATCCAACATTTGCAACTTCGTGCTGAATATTAAGCGTATCTTTAATTGGAATTTTTGCAGCATCATCATGCTCTTTTTGGCTTATAAAATTCTGCCTAAGCATTAAATCAAGAACAATATTCCTTTGCTTTTGCGATTCTGGCCAATTTTCTTCTATAGAAGGATCATACCTAGAAGGATTTTTTGTGATTGATGCAATCGTTGCCGCTTGAACAAGATTAAGCTTTGCTGCAGTAGTGTTAAAGTAGCGCTTTGCAGCTGTTTCTACACCATAAAGATTATTACTACCGAATTGCGCAACGTTTAAGTAACCCTGCAAAATCTCTAACTTTGAGTATTTTTTCTCCATTTGAATTGCGATTAGCATTTCTCGCAATTTTCTAGCAACAGTACTTTCTGCAGCATGATATTCCGATATAGGATCGTTATCTTCCCTAGCTTTAATCATAAGAACGTTTTTAACGTACTGCTGCGTTAAGGAAGAACCACCTTGCATATCTGACTTTTTAATAAACGTTTGCACAAACGCACGCATAACGCCTTGAACATCTACGCCAGAATGTTCAAAGAATCGTCGATCTTCTCGAGCAACCATTGCTTGTTGCATATATTGCGATATTCGCCTAAGCGGCACAACAGTGCGGTTTTGAGCATAAAAAGTGGCAATAACAGTTTTGCCATCGGAAGCGTATAATCGCGATTTTTGAGGCAAAGCAGTAACGTCAAAATCAATACCATCTACCCTAAGAGAAGGCACAACAGACTTAACAACGCTGTTTATGCTCATTACCCCTGGAACAAATAGAATACTAGAAGCTACACCACCTGCAACACACAAAGTGATGTACGTAAGAAACAGTGCGAGTACTCTACGAGTTGTTAGGGATTTCTTTTTAGGCATGCGTACTATTCTAGAGGGTTGCCTCTACGTTGCGGCACGCAAAAATCGCGATTTACAAGATTTACGCGATTTGCACGATTTGCATGATTTGCACGATTTATCTTTCTGCTCGGCGAATCAACATTCCAGGCTCGTAAATAATAATCGACCTTCCGTGCCTTTTAATCCAACCTCTTTGCGCAAAATCCATCAACGCTTTATTAACTGTTTCTCTAGAAGATCCAACCAATTGCGCAAGCTCTTCTTGAGTTAAATCGTGAGGAACAAGCACGCCTTCTCTAACAGGCTCTCCAAATCTAGAAGCAAGGTTCAAAAGCGTTTTTGCTAATCTTGCTGGAACGTCCATAAAAACAAGATCAGAAATATGCTCGTTGTTTGCTCTTAAGCGAGCAGCTAAAACTTGAAGCATATCTACAGCAACTCGCGGATGATGACCTAACCAGTTAAAAAGTACTTCATTTTCTAGCCACAGCACGCGAGTTTTATCTGTAATAGCAATCGCAGAAGCCGTACGCGGCCCGCCATACGGGTCAAAAACAGGAATCTCCCCAAGAATTTCCCCATGCGTGTGAATGCTAAGCAATTGCACACGATTATCTCTAGAATGACGAACAAGCTTAACGCGTCCGCGCTCCAAAAGATACATGCGGCGATCCGTATCTCCTTCGTTAAAAATCGCCTGCCCCTTAGAAAAAACCGACTCATGCAAGTGTTCTAGCAGCTCCCTCGCTTGGTCTAGTGGCACTTGCTTAAATAACGCTGTATGCGTTAACGGAAGGTCTTCCGCATAGGGCTTATCTGGCTTAATTCTTACCACAATCAGCCTCCAATGTGTTTTAAGGATATTCTACGAAATACCCATGGCATCTAAACACCACGCGTTTTCGTAGCAAACTTCTTCCCACTTTTTATATCTACCAGAGCCTCCGCCGTGGCCACCTTCTGTTTCAACGCGCGCAATCGCATCCACTCCAGCCGCTTGCAATCGCGCAAGCCACTTAAGCGGTTCCGTAACAAGAACGCGAGTGTCGTTAATCGAAGACGTTATAAGAATCTTTGGAAACTCACTTGCATCAACGTGTTCAGGCACATTCTCGTAAGGCGTATACGACTTTAGATACGCGTAATCTTGCGCATTGTGCAACGGGTCTCCCCACTCGTCCCACTCGGTAACAGTAAGCGGCAGCGAGTCGTCCAACATAGACGTAAGCGCGTCTACAAAAGGAACGTCCGCTTCGATTCCTGCGTAGCATTGCGGAGCCATATTTGCCACAGCTCCCATAAGAAGGCCGCCCGCAGAACCACCATTTGCAACAGTATGATTTGCATCAGCATACCCTGCTTGTTGCAAAGCGCGCGTAACGTCTACAAAATCCTCAAAAGTGTGTTTTTTATTGCGCCGCCTGCCATTCTCATACCACGCGCGACCCATTTCTCCGCCGCCTCGCACATGCACTTGCGCAAAAAGCACGCCTCTGTCTAACATGCTTAAACGCGCAACAGAAAAATACGGATCGCTGCTAATCTCGTACGCTCCGTAAGCGGTTATAAACATTGCGTTCGTTTTTGCAACAGCGTCTTTTTTCCACACTAGCGAAACTGGCACGCTCTCGCCGTCTCGAACTTTAACCCACACTCGTTTTTCTGCGTAGTCGTTTTCGTTAAAATCGCCTAAAATTTTTCCGCGCTTAAGCAAAACGCTTTCACCTGTTGCTGGGTCTAGTTCTTTTAACGCTCCAAGAGTTGCGTAACTTGAGCAAGAATAACGTATTTTTGGCGCTTCATAACACGGATTTCCCGTTGCTCCAATAAGGCTGATTCTGCTATTTTTGGCTTGTTCAAGACTTATTTTAGACAATTCTTTGCGAGCGCTAGTGGAACGGAAGCTTGCGACTTTTGCGCAAGAATCGCTAGCCTCCAACGAATCGTTAAGCGCCAAAGAATCGCAAGAAACCGCGCAATCGAAAGAATCTCCTACAAACCCATCTTCTTTTACAAGACGGAATCTCCATGGGCAGCCAGTCTTAAAATCTTCAACGGCATTGCTTTTAGTCATAACTGCCAATTGAGGCAAGCCATTCGCGCGGAAAGAAAGAGCAACGTAGTTTTTATAAACGCTTAAACCATCTACACTTAAGCCGCGTAATCCTTGCAAAATCTTAGGATTTTGGCTGTTGTAATATGGCGCACTAATGGCTTTTTTACTCGCGCCTTTTTCTATTAAATCACCATTTTTACATCCGTATGGAGACCCTTGCGCAATGCAATAACCTTCGCCAATGTTAAATGGCATTGAATCTGCAGAGTATTTTCGCAAATCTATAACATCAATTTGAAAATTAGGATTTTTAAGATTGTGGCTTACAAACATTAGTGGAATATCTTTGCCATCTTGCCCAGCATTTTCAAAGCACGCAAACGAAACGTCGTATTCTACGTTTTCTATAGGCTTAAGAACCATTCTAAAATCGCCTTCTGGAGTGCTTAGAGGCAACATTAACACGCGTGAAGTGGTTTTAGAGCTGCTGTTTATAATAACGCTTCGCTCGTCGAAGCTTTCGTACACGCTAACAAAAAAGCGTTCGTCTAAATCTTCAAAAACTTTAACGTCATTTTCTACACTTGTTCCAACCTTATGCCTAAACACTTGGTATGGCCTCCAAGCACTATCTAAAGTTACGTAGAAAACCCATTTTCCATCTGGCGTTAAAAGCGCGGAAGATATGCCTTTTATGCAATCCGAAAGTGTTACAAAACTATTGTTATAGCGAGTGTTGTAATCTGCACTTTCGCTACCATTTTCTTCGATATTTTCGCCATTTTTGCAATCAAAATCGCCACTTTTATCCGCGCAAAAATCGCGAATATAAAAGTCAAATCTTTCATCGCCTTTAGAATCAACTCCAAACAGCATTCGCTTACCGTCTAAGCTAATATCCATTCCGCCAAGCTGAAAGAATCCGCCATTAAAACGGTTAGCTTCTATATTTGCATCAAAAATAACCTCTTCGCATGGCGTTTGACCAGCATGAGCGCGCTCATCTATAACAGGCGGATTCCAATCATCTTCGCTCTTAATTTTCATACGGCATTGAACGCCATATTGTTTTCCTTCTTCTGTTCTAACGTAATACCAATAGCCATCCACGCGCGTTGGAACCGACATATCTGTTTCTTGAATACGGCTCTTTAACTCACTAAACAAATGTTTACGTAAAGGCTCTAAACTAGAAACGCGTTTGCTAGTGTACTCATTTTGAGCATCAATATACTCGCGCAACTCCTTGGATTTAGCGTTACTCATCCACGCATATTCGTCTACAAACACATCGTTGTGGAACTTACGAACGTAGTCAATTCGTTTTGCAAGAAGTGGCTTTTTAGCAGTATTAAAATCACCAACTTTTAGCGAATTATCTTCCATTTATAACCTTTACAATCTTTATGATCTTTACAACACTTACAACACTTAAAATATTTGCAACACTTACAACACTTAAAATCAGTCTTTGATTAAAATCATTCTTTGCTATTAACAGAATCCATAATAAACGGAATCATAATATCTTCTAGCAAATTGCCATTTTGAGCAGCAAAGAATGGAACACCTTCAAAAGTACCAGCTGCACCCTTAGCTTCAACAAAAATATCATTGCAAGTTTTAGCAACTCTAGAAGATGCAAGAGTCACACCAAAATTCTTAGACATGCTTCGCCTAAAATCAACCAAAGTTGCATCTTTTTTAAGCTGACGTATGCCAACAGCAAGAACGCGATTTGGGAATTTTTCAATGATTTTTGCATAAGTCGAAGGGTCTTTTTGACCGTCATCTCCAATAAGAACAAATCGCATGTCTGGAAAATCATCCATAAGCTGTTGAGCAAACTCAAGCTTGTGCTGTGGTCCAGTTGGAACAAAAGTCTTAGGACGCGGGTCTAAATCCCTAAGAAGAAGAGGTCCCGCAGGAAAACCTTCGCGCAAAATAAAGTGTCGAATTGAAGCTTCCACATTCCAAGGAGAATTGGAAAGGTAGAAGAAAGGGGTGCTAGGAATTGAATCCTTAATACGCCTAAAAAAGTGACTCATTCCATCAACAGCATGCCTATGTTCAGGATTCATAATAAGCAAATTGTAAGCAGCTCTAAGAGGAGAAGGCGCTTGAGTGACCATAATAGTATCGTCAACGTCGGAAATAATACCTAAAGGCGTTTGCTCCGATATAACAAACATGCTTGCTTCAACAGGATTGCGATTATCAACCTTGTACGAAACCTTGTATTCACCTGGCAAAAGCGACCTTTCGGTAACCAAATCCAAGTAACCCGAACAATCCGAAACGCAATATTCTGCGCTGCTGTTATATGCAGAATCTGGCTTATCGTACACGGAAGAATCGCCAACCTGCGCCCATTCAACAGCAACATTATCAATACTTAGAGCAACCTTAACGCGAATTGCAGGAACAACAAGCATTGCGTAAATACCGCGCTTTAACGCAGAATGATGTCCATTTTTAGGCGCTAAAACGGTTCGGCAAATCAAGCGTGCGTAGCGGTCGGTACCGTAACCAATATATGGCTCAACGCTAGGGAACCAACCAAAATGCCGAGCGATTTTGCCACTTATGCGCACCCAAAGTCCAAAGCTAGACGTTGCAAACTTTCTAGCAAATTGAACAATCGGAGGCTTTTTATCTAAGCGCTCTTCGCTAGAAGGAGCATCAAACAGCGTTTCTGTAACACGAACCTGAATCGGAGTGCTACTAACTCTTCTAGATGCAGCAGGCAAATCGCCCTTCAAATTCGCTGCTTTATTAGCGTACTGGTCCATCTGGCTGTTCTCCAACAACTTCCACAACGGTTCCGCGAGGGCAGTTTTCAAACACCCACTTTGCGTCCTGCTCATACATGTTTATGCATCCATGAGAACCGTACTTTGCAGGATATCCTTGAGATATACCAACATTGTTCCAAAGAGCTGTGTGGAATGAGATTCCGCCGTTAAAGTAGCTAACCCAAGTAATTCCAGGCAAGAAATACCTAGAGCCGTTTCGGTTAAATCCGCGCATATCTTGCACTCGGTAGCGCAAGTAAATAAAGTACGTTCCGTTTGGCGTTTCGTAATAACCGTTTGAGCCACTGCAAACTGGGAATGTTTTAAGAAGCTGATCATCCTTGTAAACGCTTATTGTTTGGTTTGACTTGTTAACAACAACGCGCATGTCAACAGTCTTTTTTTCGATTCCAAACTTAACAACGTTTGTTGGAACACTAAGCTTTGCATCTGCCGACTTTTCTACAGCTTGAACAACTTTATTTGCAAAGTCTTTAGAATACTTAACTTCTATACCATTTTCACCCTTAAGCGTTGTTAATATAAACTTTCCTTGCTTGTTATAGGTATCTTCTTGGTCTACTTTTTGTTGATTAAGATTCTTAACAAGCTCTTTAGAAAGCCATGCGTCGGCAGCAGAGGCATCAACCTTGTACGAAATCTTCTTTTTTGCACAATCTGCATCAATCTTAATCCAAGATGCTAAAACAGCCTTTGAAAGCGTAAAATCTTTTGAATCACCATTGTCTAACGTAATTTTTTTAGATAGCAAATTATTGAGTTGATCAACAGTTTTCTGCGCTACATCACGTTTAATTGGAGCTTCTACCTTACGAGAGCCAACCGTAACTTTTACTGTTTTACCAGGATTTTCTAGAACACGCTTAATGGCCTCGCGAACTGGCAAAGTTATGATTGTACGCCCTGGAACACCATCTTCTACAACATAAGAGTTAGAAGAAGAATCGAACTTAGCAGTATAAGGCATTGCCCTATCTTTTTCGCTAACAAACTTTTTAACAATGTACGCGTCCATACTTTCGTTGTCTAACTTGGCTTTAAGCCCAACGTTTTCTTGCAACCAAGGCATAAGCATTGTAAACACGTTATTGTGCTTTGCGCGCATAACGTTTTGCACAGTTGCGCTTTTATCTACACTTACCGATAAGTCTTTAAGTGTTTCAACAGAGCTTTTTCCAGAATCGTCTTTAATCTCAATCTTTGTGTTTTCAATCGCCCTATTTACAGCATCTGTGACTTTTTCAATCTGCGCGCCCGAAACTTCACTGCTGCCAGCAAAATGCACTCCAGGAGCAACACGGTTATGGAAGTATGCTTGCGACCCTACAAAAGCCGCAACTACAAGTATTAAGAAAATAATAAACGAGTAAAGCAATACAAGCGCAGACTTATTGCCTTTAACACGTTTTTTCGATACTTCAAATTGTTCAGTATCGTCGGATTCAAAAACGCTCATATTATTTTCTTGCGATTCAGACATAACCTTAAACCTCTGCTAGTTCTACGCGCAAAACGCATGTTGCAAGCTTATCACTTGCTTAGCATATAAAAATCATATAAATGGCACTAACTAAGCAAACATGCCAACGTCAAAATGTAATTAAGCGCATAATCAAGCTCATAATCAATGCGCCAATAAAATGCCGCAATCAAGCTCTAATCAAATGCCGCAATGCGTAAAATAACGCAATAAGTGATGAAAATGTAAAGAAATAATCAAATTTTATAAATAATAATGTCCATATATTAAAGATGTGTGCAAGAATAATAAATATGCCAGATATGCCAATTCAAGCAACAATTGCGTTAATGGTGATTGTTTTTGCGCTAGTTTTTGCGCCATTCGTCATCATGATAGTTACGCGTACCCTGAAGAAGCATCATTTAGCAGAAAAACTGGCAGAAAGGCATGGAGACAGCGTTCACTACGCTTTTATAATAAATCCTTCTAAACCGCAAGCCGAAGAATACCGAAAAAGCATTAAAGATTACTGTGCTTCTAACGATTTTACGTACGAAATAATAGATACGCAGCTTAATAAAGACGGGCGCGAATGCGCGCTAGAAGCTTTGAAAAATGGCGCAAATGTTGTTGTTGCTGTTGGCGGAGATGGTACTGTTAGAACAGTTGCGAGCGCAGTTAGCGGAACAGACCACGCAATGGGAATAATTCCAATTGGAACGGGAAATTTGTTTGCGCGAAACATGGGGATTCCTGTAGACAATGTTCAAGCTGCGCTAAAAGTGGCAACTAGCCATGGATCTAGGTTTGTTGACGTTGGTCGCGTTTTTATACTCGATAAGCCGTACGAAGACCACGGTCATGCGTTCTTGATTATTGCGGGAATTGGATTCGACGCGCTTATGATAGACGACACTAATCCTGCACTTAAAAAGAACATAAGCTGGCTTGCGTACTTTGTTGCAGGCGTTAAGCACTTGTTTGCGCCAAAATACCGCGGAGACGTTACTTTTACGCGCAAAGATGGAACGGATTACACATCTAGTGCAATATCTTTCCGCACGCTTATGGCTGGAAATTGCGGCCAGATTCCAATGTTTTCACTTATGCCAAATGCTGCTTACGACGATGGCATACTCGACTTTGAGATTATTGACACTTCTGGCGGATTAATCGGATGGGCTAACTTGTTTGGAGATGTTGTGCACCAAACCGTTACAGGAAAAGCGCAACAAAGCCCACTTTCTACAAACTCCAAGATTGACCAATCGCAGGGTATTGAAGCCGAAGTTAAGCTAGAACGGCCTGCTCCTGTGCAGGTTGATGGAGATATTTTAGGCTACACAAAACACTTGCGTTTTAGCGTAGATAAAAGAGCATTATGCGTGCGTGTGCCAGAGAGTTTGCAATCTTCTTTAACCCAAAATACCGCCGACTTACATTAAAATACCGTCGCCGTGGCAAAATAAAAAATTATGGTAGCAAAAAATGCGGGAATGCCCGCCACCCCAGAAGATCTAGTAGACGTTGACGCTTTGATTTGCGCTTACTACGATGAAGTTCCAAATTCCAATATTCCAGAACAGCGCGTTATTTTCGGCACGTCTGGTCACCGTGGTTCTGCGTTAAAAACTTCGTTTAACGAAGCTCACATTGTTGCAATCACACAAGCCATTGCCGAATATCGCAAGAAGGCTGGCGTAACTGGCCCACTTTATATTGGTAGAGATACGCACGCTCTTTCCGAGCCTGCTCAAAAAACCGCTATTGAGGTTTTGGTTGCTAACGGCGTTCACGTTCGTGTGGACTCGCGCGGCGACTTTGTTCCAACGCCTGTTGTGTCGCAAGCTATTTTGACGCATAATCGCGCAGCTGATGGCACTCAGCGTTTTAGCGGCGAAGGTTTGGCAGATGGCATCGTAGTAACTCCTTCACACAATCCTCCAACCGACGGCGGTTTTAAGTACGACCCTGTAACTGGCGGCCCTGCCCCAGCAGACGTAACTAATGCGATTGCAAACCGCGCAAACGAATTGCTCGACAATTACAAGTACGTTAAGCGCGTGCCTTTCGAGGAAGCAATCAAGTCTGATTTGGTTGAAGGCTTCGATTACCGCGAACACTACGTTAGCGATTTAGCAAACGTTATTGACTTCGATGTAATTCGCTCTAGCGGTGTGCGCTTGGGAATTGACCCACTCGGCGGCGCAAGCGTAAACTACTGGCCACTTATGAACGAAAAGTACGGCTTAAACATTGGCGTTGTGCGCCCAGATGTTGACCCAACTTGGCGATTCATGACAATTGACCACGATGGCAAGATTCGTATGGATCCAAGCTCCCCTTACGCAATGAAGGGCTTAGTTGATCAGCTTAACGCTGGCGCTTGGGATAAGTACGATTTAGTTGGCGGCACCGATCCAGATGCTGACCGCCACGGAATTGTGTGCCCTAACTGGGGCGTTATGAACCCGAACCACTACATTGCAGTGTGCGTGGAGTACTTGTTCGGCGGCGCTCGCCCAGATTGGCCAAAGAATACTGCTATCGGCAAGACGCTTGTGTCTTCTTCTTTGATTGACCGCGTAGCTGCTTCTATTAACGCTAAGCTTGTGGAAGTTCCTGTTGGCTTTAAGTGGTTTGTTGACCCACTCTTTAGTGGCGAAGTTGCTTTCGGCGGCGAGGAAAGCTCTGGCATGAGCTTCTTGCGCAAGGATGGCCGCGTGTGGACAACCGATAAGGATGGCTTGATTCCTGATTTGCTCGCTGCAGAAATCACTGCAAAGACTGGCAAGAATCCTGCTCAGCTTCATCAAGACCAGGTTGCTCGCTTTGGCGAAAGCTGGTACAAGCGCGTAGATACTCCAACCACTCTTGAGCAAAAGCAAAAGTTTGCAGCTCTAAGCGGAAACGACGTTGAAGCGACTAAGCTTGCTGGCGAAGATATTACTGCAAAGCTCACTGAGGCTCCTGGAAACGGCGCTAAGATTGGCGGCTTGAAGGTTACAACTAAGAACAATTGGTTCGCTGCTCGCCCATCTGGTACCGAGAACATTTACAAGGTTTACGCTGAGTCCTTCGTTTCTCCAGAAGCGCTAGATAAGGTGCTTGAGGAAGCTACTGCTGTAGTTGACAAGGCTTTAGCGTAACGCTTTAATTGCGATTAGTTAAAGTTAACAGCTTCTATATGCGCTGGTTGCTGATGCTGCCAGCGCATTTTTGAAAGGTTTTGCAATGATTGTTGTTTCTACAGACGGATCTGCTCTAGGAAATCCAAACGGATCAATGGGCTGGGCTTGGGCAGACCACATAGACGAAGCGGGCAACGCTCACGAGCACAATCACACTGGTAACGCGGATGCAGGCGGAGCTACTAACGGCACGAATCAAATAGGCGAATTATGCGCAGTTCTAGAAGCTTTGCGAGCACATCCTGGAAGCGAGCCTTTAACAATCGAAAGCGACTCGCAATATGCGATTAATTGTGCAACAACTTGGATTCATGGTTGGAAAAAGAACGGTTGGAAAAACTCCAAAAAAGAGCCTGTAAAAAATGCAGAACTTATTCGCGCAATCGATTCGGAGATTTGCAAGCGCAAAGGCTCCGTTAAGTTCGTTTGGGTTAAGGGTCATGCTGGAAACGCTGGAAACGAGAAAGTTGACGAGCTTGCTAGAACTTATGCCGAAGATTGCCGCAGCAAATTGAAGGATGGATATTTGCCACTAGAAGGGTGGAAATCGTTGATTTCTTCCTCATATTCAGATGGCGTTGACGTTCCGCAAGACGCAAAAATGCTATTGGATGGAAAAATTTCTAGTAGCGAATACCACATTGGCAGATGCGTTGGAGAAGATATTAATCCTGATTTTAATGGCAATAATACGCGTGAAACAGAGCGTGAAACATTTAGCGATACCACTAAATACGCAAATAACAACGCTGCTTGCGACTCATCTACGCAAATCATTAATACAAATGATGAATCGCCAGCAAATGATGAATCGAAAGCCGATGAAGATTCGCATGAAAATAACGAATCCAAAAATAGCGAATCCCAAAATAAATCAGAGCAAAAATATAAAGCAGTTCCAGGATTGCGCGTATGCGGAACATTGCAATTTACGCCTGCTCCAAACACAAGCCCAAGTTTTAACGGAAATCCACGATTTATAACAGGCACAATACAGTTAAGCGGATACGTTATGCCAGATGGCACTTTTAACTTAGAACCAACTGAATTTTATATGCAAACAAATGCTAAGAAATAACAGAACAAAATTCTTAAAGCAGACTAATATGTAATATGTATGAAACAGATGCGATTAGCAATCACTAAAAATCGCACATAATCGCGCAAAACAGCGCGGTAACAACCTGCAAAAGCAAGAAAGTAGGCACACATGGATAAAGCACAACAAGACGCGCTAAAGAAAGCAGCTGGCATTGAGGCCGCAAAAATCGTACAAAATGGCATGATGGTTGGACTTGGAACTGGCTCTACAGTGCGATTCTTGGTAGACGAGCTTGGTCGCAGAGTTAAGGAAGAAGGCTTAAGCTTTACTGGAGTTACAACTTCTCGCCGCACGCAAGAGCAGGCAGAAGGCTACGGCATTAAGATTCTTGACATTAACGATGTTGACCATATTGACGTTACGATTGACGGATCAGACGAAGTTGATAAGAACTTTAACGGCATTAAGGGCGGCGGCGCGGCTCTTCTTTGGGAAAAGATTGTTGCAATCAACTCCGATCGCATTGTGTGGATTGTAGACGCAAGCAAGGTTGTAGACACAATCGGCAAGTTCCCACTGCCTGTTGAAGTGATTCCATTTGGTTCTGCTCAAGTGATTCGCAAGTTCGAGAAGCGCGGATACAAGCCAGTTTTGCGCTTGGATGCAAACGGCAAAGAAGTGCGCACAGACGAGAACAACTTTGTTGTTGACTTGCATTTGGAGCGCATTGACCACCCACAAGAGCTTGCTAAAGACTTGATTGAAACTGTTGGCGTTGTTGAACACGGCCTGTTCTTGAACATGGTTGATACTGTGATTGTTGGAGATCCAAACGGTCCTCGCACGCTTACAAATCCAAATAAGTAAGCTGCATAATCCAGTCATAATCTAATATTTAACCAATCATTTCCCGAGAATGTATGTAAAATTAGTTAATTTGCATACGTTTTCGGGAAATTTTTTACAATCTTCAATCGCAATAAGTCAATCGAAATAAAAAAGCGCTGGAAAATCCAACGCTTTCAAAAGTGTTACGTGCCCAAACGGGCAGGCGCGCCAAACAGCATTACTTACGCTGATGACGAGTCTTACGCAGCAGTTTGCGGTGCTTCTTCTTGCTCATCCGCTTGCGGCGCTTCTTGATGACAGAACCCATCTGAAGCCTCCATTCATATGTAAAGTGTGCAACTTGCCTAATGTTACACCGTTTTGACGACTTTGGAAAATCCTAAAGCAAAGTTTTACAAAAACACATGCAAAACATGCGCAAAACCATACGTTAAACACATACAAAACACATACAAAACAGCTTATATTTTGCAAAGTTTACATTGGGAATTGCTTATAGAATCTTTCAACAGATTGCTTTGATCCAGTTAACTCAAACACAGCTGTGTCGTTTTGCCAAATGGCACTAGCTTTAGCTTTATTGCCCGACTCAGTCTTTAACACATAGCTGCCAGTGGTTTTCCCAGAAACTTGAATTTTTCCAGAAGCAACATCTACCCCACTTAATCCATCTAGCAAAAGCTCATATTGCTTATTCGCTAGGTCGCGACTGCTCCATTGAGCAACAACAAGCGAAACATCGCTTCCAGATTCTCCTGTTGAATACTTAACTGTGTATTCTTCTAAAGGAGAAGCCGAAGACCATTTTGCACTAGCAGAAGCATCAACACGAGCAAAATCAAGAACAGTATCTGGCATAGCTTTTAACAGAGCAGTAGAAGTGCTAGGCAAATCTTTAGCCTTAATAGATGGCGTTTTTGCAGAAGGCACATGCGTTTTAGCAGATTGCGCATTTTGCTGGTGATTTAACGCCCAACCTGGCCAAACAAACGCGGAAACAATTGCCAAAACAACAACTATTAATGCAACAATAAGCACTTTTCGTAAATTGTTATGAGACGCAGAAAATCCTTGCGAAGAAGTAGAAGAATTATTTGTATAAGAATTCATTTTTTACCCCACATAACACTGTTAAACATACTTGGATTATCTCACAAAAGTATGACGGCAAAATGTCTATAAATGCAGCTAGCGTCAAATCATGGCTGCAAAATCTTCTACTTATTACTTGTGCTCCGAATGTGGTTGGAGTGGGTCAAAATTGTACGGCCGCTGCCCAGAATGCGGCGAATGGGGTACACTAAGCGAGTTTAGCGAGCCAAAGTTGCAAAGTGGCGTTTCTAAAGCTTTAAGATCGTCTAGAAATTCAAGAAGCGCAAAAGCTAACGCGATTGCTGCGTTAAACATCGATTCCAGCGTAGACGCACAGCCGATTAGCAGCATTCAAGCAGATAATGGAATTAGAATACACACGGGATTTAGCGAATTTGACCGCGTTTTAGGAGGAGGGCTTGTTCCAGGGTCCGTAACGCTTATAGCAGGCGAGCCAGGAATCGGAAAGTCTACTCTGCTTTTAGAAACCGCTGGAAAAGTAGCTAAAAATGGCGGCGAATCCACTCAAAGCAACGAGTCTGCAACAAATTTAGTCTTATATATTTCTGGCGAAGAATCAAAGTCGCAAGTAAAATTGCGCGCGTCACGCATAAACGCTATAAGTCAAAATCTTCTTCTTGCTTCTACAACAGACTTAAACACAGCTTTAGCATTAATCGAAAAGTATAAGCCAACACTTGCAATTGTTGATTCAGCACAAACTATTGTTTCTAGCGATGTTGATGGCATTACAGGAGGCTCCACTCAAGTTAGAGAAGTAGCTAGCGCGCTTATTGACGTTGCTAAAACTTGTAATATTCCAGTGCTTTTAGTTGGTCACGTTACAAAAGACGGCTCGATTGCAGGCCCGCGCACGCTTGAGCATCTTGTAGACACAGTTTGCCAATTTGAAGGAGATAGTCAAACTGCATTGCGCATGCTTCGCGCTGTTAAAAATCGTTTTGGACCTACAGACGAAGTTGGATGCTTCGATATGAGTGGATGTGGAATTGAAGAAGTCCCCGACCCTTCTGGACTGTTTTTGTCTTCTAACGAGGATTGCAAAAACGAAGGCACATGCGTAACGCTTACTTTAGAGGGCAATCGAAGCCTTGCTATTGAGGTTCAAGCGCTTGTTACAGACTCTGTTCTACCTGCTCCTAGACGTGCGGTTTCGGGAGTAGATGCAAACAGAATCGCTATGCTTACAGCTGTTTTGTATAGGCATGGCGGATTGAATCTTCTTGCTAAAGACATTTACGTCTCTACGATTGCTGGCGCTAAGGCAAAAGAGCCTTCTTGCGATTTAGCAATAGTTGCATCTCTTGCAAGCGCTGCAAAAAATAAGCCAGTTTTGCCTTTTACATGCGCAATTGGCGAGATTAGCTTGACTGGCCAAGTTCGATCGGCTTCTAGAATGGAAACTAGACTTAAAGAAGCTGCAAGAATTGGCTATAAACGTGCGATTGTTTGCCATTTGCAAAAAAAGATTCACGTTGCAGGAATTGATGTAGTTGAAGTAAATAATCTTAAAGAAGCGTTGAAAGCGCTGGGATTGTAGGAGATTAATGGAGATTAATATGGTTGACTTTAGTAAATGGGCTTCGTTTACTTCGCAAAAAACTAATCGCTCGCTTGCAGGTTCACGAGTGTTTATCGAAGATGAAAATAAAGAAAACAACAACAGCAATAACATCAACAGCGGCAACAACGGCAACAATAGCAATGTGCAAAAATTCCTGCAAAACGCGCAATCCTGGGGAATAATTCCCGTAAATTCTAAGGAAGATGCTGATTTTTGCGTAAAAATATGCGCAAAAAACCTAGAGACCACCGTAGACGCACCTAATTTAAGCGGAAAAGATGCCATTGACTACGCGCAAAGCCACATGCCAGTAATGCGCACGCTACTTAACAATTTACAAGAAAACGGTCTTAATTTAGAAGGCGTTAGAATAGCTGTTTGCCTTGTTTTAGAGCCAAAAACAGCCGTGCTGCTAAGGGAGCTACACGCTCACGGAGCGATTGTTGGCGTATTTTGCGGCCCAGACGAAACCGACCAGAGAGTGGCAGATCAACTTAAAAAAGAGGGCATTTTAGTGCAAGCAAACCGCGATTGGTCTCCCGAGCAAACGCACGAAGGCGCTCTAAAACTTCTAGACGAAATACAGCCAGACATAATAATCGACGATGGTGCAAGTTTTGCGCGACTAGCAAGCCTAGAACGCCCACAAATCGCAGCAAATCTAATAGGCGTTGCCGAAGAAACAACAAGTGGAGTGCGCGCTTTTGAAGCAATGCAAAAAGCTGGGCACTTGCACTACCCCGTAATCGCAGTAAATAATAGCGCTCTAAAAACCGATTTTGACAATCGTCATGGAACTGGCGAAACATGCGTTACAACAATGCAACAAATTCTTGGAAGCGAATGCTTTGAAAACGCTAAAGTAACTGTTGTTGGATATGGACCAGTTGGCCGCGGATTTGCATTAAGAATACGCGCATTGGGTGCAAAAGTTACGATTTGCGATACAAATCCTGTTCAATCCTTACGCGCAGTTTTCGACGGATTTGAAGCTAAAAATCTTGAATGCGCTGTTAAAGAAAGCAATATAATTGTTTCTGCGACTGGAGTTCGTCACACTATTACATTGCAAAATATGCAAAACATGCAAGAAAACGCAATTTTGGCTGTTATTGGTGGAATTGCAAACGAGATTGCACTAGACGAAATCCCTGATTTTAAGCCAGTTGTTGGAACAGCACAAAGAAAAATCCAAGTTCCGCGCGGTCCTCAAATTACGCTAATAAGCGAAGGAGACGGCACAAATTACACTACAGGCGGCGGAAATCCTATTGAGATTATGGACTTTAGTTTTGCTGTTCAAGTAAGCGCGGTTGCGTATTTGCTAGAGCACAATGGCAATAAAGACGGCAATAAAAATGGCAATAAAAATAACGATAATCGCCTTGATTCTGGAATCTACCAATTGCCAGAAAGCTCCGATAATCAAATAGCAAGAATCGCACTAGCAAAACGCGGATATAGCGCAAGCGAATCCAATAAAAACAACGGCTACAAGTGGGATTTAACGCGATTTGCGGAAGAAGCAAATAGTTAGCATAAATCAATTAACCAAATCATAATAAATCTAAGCAATAATAGAATAAATAAAGCAAAAAGTAGTACAACGTAATTCCTTAAGGAACACAATGCTTACAGACCCAATACGCAAACTTGCACACCCAACACCACTTAGCGAAGTCACACTATACAGTGCATCAATGGTTATTCCAGTAACGGGGCCAATAATCCCCGAAGGTGCCGTTGCTGTATCTAACGGACACGTTGTTCACGTTGGAACACGTCAATGGGTTCTTAATATTCTAAAAGACGAGATGCCAAGCGATTCTTATATGCAAATGTTTAGAAATGAGAAACATTGGCACGGCCTTATGACACCAGGTCTTATAAACGCACATACGCATTTGCAATACACAAATATGGCAAGCGTAGGACGCGGAGAATATAGAAATTTCCACGATTGGGAGCAAGGATTTAACGTTGTTTACGACAAGTTGCAAGAAGATAAACAAAAAAATCCATCGCTAACAACTTGGAAGACTTCTGCATACCAAGGCGCAAGAATGATGGTGGAAGCTGGCACTAGCGCAGCTGCCGATATTGTAACCGATATTGAAGCGGTTGGAGCGCTTGCAAGCCAGGGAATGCACGGAATTGCCTATTGGGAGGTAATGGGCTGGAAAAACGTTGATTGGAAGGAAGAAGGCTACGCTAAGCTGCTAGAAATGCTTGGGCAAATGATGCACAACGGCAGCATACCGAGCATAGGTATTAGCCCACATGCGCCTTATAGTCTAGAAACAGAGCCGTTTGTGGATTTGCCAGACATTGCGCGCCAGCTAAACATGCGCTTGCACATACACTTAGCGGAAACACCAATGGAAGCTGGAAATCACGCAGATACGCTAACTACGTATTCTGCACCAGATTGGAATAGCAATGTTTGGGAAAGCTATAGCGAACTTAAATCGCACGGAATGACTGCATCTGCAATTCAGTTTTTGGATCAGCTTGGATCTTTAGGGCCAGACGTGCATATTGCGCACGGCGTTTGGGCGGACGGCGAAGACCGCAGGATTTTACGCCAGCGCGGAGTTGGAGTGGCACTTTGCCCAAGGTCCAATCGCATTACTGTTACAGAGCGAGACGCGCCGATTCGCGATTACATGGAAGAAGGAAACTTACTTGCAATTGGTACAGATTCCCTATCTTCTTCCCCATCTTTAGACGTTTTAGACGATGCTGCAAAAATCTACGACCTAGCAACAGCACAAGGATATAGAAAAGATGATTTAACACATCGAATTATCCGCATGCTTACTTTAGGCGGCGCAAGCGTTATGGGCTTGCACGTAGGGCCGCACAGAATTGGCCAAATTAATGCTGGTGCAACAGCAGACCTGGCGTTCTTTAACATTCCAACAGACACAAGCTCGCCGCAAGGAGTTGAAGAGACTTTGCACAATTTTGTTCGTCACGGCGCAGGAAGCGCAAAAGCAACTGTAATATCTGGAAATCTTGTGTACAATAATGGCGCTTTTGCGCAATAAGTCTTGACTAATAAGTCTCGCAAAATAAATCAGAAAATATCAGGAGATATTATGAGCATTAAATTAGAAGATATGAGCGATTACGCAAAAAATCTTGTTAAAGAATTGCACTTAGAAGCACACCCAGAAGGCGGATGGTACGCTCGCGATTGGCAAGCAGCACAGTTATATAGCGCAAATAACAGCACAGACGCGAGCGCAGACGCGAGCGCAAACGCGACTAATACACAAGTTGACGAAAACTCCGCAGCCAGCGCTCCAAGACCACTAGCATCGCTTATTTATTTTCTTTTACCAGCTGGCGATTCAAGCGCGTGGCATAAAGTTGATGCAGACGAGATTTGGTTTTGGCATGGCCCAGCAAATCTTACGATTGAACTTGGCGGATGCAGCCAAAATCCTTGCGCAGAGGCTGATTTGCAACGTTTTACTCTGGGAAACACTAAAGATGGTAACGATTTACTTACGCGCGGTCATCTTGTGATTCCTGCTGGAACATGGCAGCGAACTGTACCTAGCAACGCAGATGTATTGGTGTCTTGCGTTGTAAGCCCTGGCTTTACTTTTAGCGGATTTAATTTAGCGTCTAAAAACTAGTATGCTACTTTGAAGGCGTAAGCTATTTAACAAGCGCGTTCAAAACGCTCAAAGTCAAGCTTCCAGCGCGATTTGCAGCAAGAACTAAATCGTCTTTATGCGCATCAAGCGATTCGTAAGATTCTCCGCAACGATTACTCATTGCGCGAATCGCAAGGAACGGCACGCTATTTTTAGCTGCAATATGCGCTACTGCAGCGCCTTCCATCTCTTCGCAATCGCCAAAAACCTCTTCGCGAACTGCATCTAGAACCTTTGGATCTGTGTTAAATTGGTCGCTTGTTGCTATGTTTCCGCAAACGTATGCAACGCCATTTTCGCTCTTATTAGACGCGCTTTGCTTAGATTCCGCGGAAAAATCGCAAGCAGCCGAAGATGATTCTTGCAAAGACTTTTCAAGCCTAAAGCCTAATAACTTCGCTTGATTTGCCGCTAAATCGCATAACTTTGAGTCCGATTCAAAAACTTCTTTGTATGGAGCACAATCTGCAATAATTTGTGTATTTGTTTCTAGATAGTGAAGATTCTTGCCTATAACAATGTCTCCAACATTAAGACGCGGATTTAATGCGCCTGCGATTCCGCTAAAAATCAACACTTGTGGCTTAGCTTCGATTATAAGAGCCTGAGCTGCTGCAGCTGCAGCACACTTTCCCATTCCAGCAATGCATATTGTAAGAACTGCTTTATTGCATTTGTTATTAGACGCGATTTTACCTTGAATAAAAGTAACACCGTAATCTTGCCAAGACTTATATTCGCCACTAAACGCTTGCAAAATAGGCTGAGCCTCTTTTTGAAGTGCCACTATAATCGCAAGTTTTGAAAGATTACTAAAATCGCCAGAATTACCGATTGAAAATTCCTTTTGCATAGTCTCCCCTAAAATAAGTTCGATAAGTCTAATCTAATAAAATCTAACAAAATCAAATATAGTCAAACATAATCAAATACAACCAAATACAGTCAAATACTTATGATTCTAAAATCGTAAAGACACGCTGCAACAACACAACACGCCGCAACACACCGATTGTAACCGTTACTTAACATTTACAAAATTGAACATAAGTAGAGCAAATTTACGCCATTAAATCAACAAAATATAGCACGTTATAAACAATCACGATAACAATTCTGTAACAATTAAGCCTTAAATGCATCTATCGTCTTATAAACTATCAAATGTACGGCCGCAAAACCTACTTAAATCGCTTAAAAAACGAATAAGCGAAAAAATTTAAGGTTTTAGCAAAAACAAGGAGAAAAAATGGCTATTTTCGTACATAACAACTTGCACACTAACCGCGTAGCAATCGCAGCTACTAAAATCGCTGCAGCAGCATTAGCCGTTGCATCAATGGTTAGCACAGCGGCATGCGGAAGCCAAAACGCACAAGATCCAAATCAAAAGACGATCACTCCAGGCGTTTTGACAATCGGCACAGCTCAGCCAACTTACACACCTTGGATGTACGATAACAAGCCAGAAAACGGCAAGGGATACGAATCCGCAGTAGCATACGCTGTTGCAAAGAAACTTGGCTACGGCAAAGACAAGGTTAAGTGGGTTCGCACAACCTTCGACTCCGCAGTAACTCCAGGCCCAAAGGACTTTGATTTTAACCTTCAGCAGTTCTCTATTACCGAGGAACGCAAGAAGGCAGTAGACTTTTCGCCAAGCTACTACAACGCAACTCAAGGCGTTGTTGTTAAAAAAGACAGCAAGTTTGCTAACGCAAAGACTTTAGCAGATCTTAAAACCGCGCAGATTGGCGCAATGGTTGGAACAACAAGCTACAGCTTTGCTAAAGACAAGATTAAGAGCGATATTCAAACCTTTAACGATAACGACGCTTTGGTTCAGGCTCTTGACTCTAAGCAAATCGACGCACTTGTTATAGATACTCCATCTTCTGTGAACATTGTTCGCAGTAAGCAAGTTAAGGATGGTGTTGTTCTTGGACAGATTGCAGGATCGGAAGATAAGGAAGGAACTGGCCTTGTTCTTCCAAAAGGATCTAAGCTTACTGCAGACGTTACTAAGGCTGTGAATGCTCTAGAAAAAGATGGCACTTTGAAGAAGCTTCAAGAAAAGTGGCTTGCAGAGTACACAACTGATGTGCCAGTTCTTAAGTAAATTGATCTAAATTAAATCAAACAAAATAGATTAAAAATAGATCAAAATAAATAAAAATCGTACCAACGTCATTACCAATACGCATTATTGTAAGCAATTTGTAACCCAATCGTCACATAAAAGTGCTTACAATAGTGCGTATCATTCATTATGTCGAAAGGCTCAGGCTACCGCCAATGACAGTACTTAACGGCAGTACAACAGATTCTGCAAGCAACGAATCAAATAAGTTACTCACTAATGCGTCGTCACTATCTAGCGCTAATACGGCATTAGATGAAGGAACGTGCGCTTTAAGCAATATCGAGCTTGAGCGCAGAGCAATACGCAAAAAACAGAATCTTAAATCTGTTTTAACAAGCATAATAAGCACTTTAGTATTGCTTGGCGTGTGCATTGCGGCGCTTGCAATGAGCCCTGGTTGGCCAAGAGTGCGCGAAACGTTCTTTTCTGGCAAATACTTTATGCTATCTTTGCCATCTGTTTTGCAAGGCTTAATGCTTAATTTGCAAGTGCTTGTGTTTGCTGTAATAGGAGTTGCAATACTTGGAACTTTAATCGCAGTTATTCGCACAAGCGTAAGCCCAATGCTTTTTCCATTGCGCGCTATAGCGCAATTCTACACAACTATTATGCGCGGCATACCAATGCTTGTTGTGCTTTACTTAATCGGCTTTGGCATACCAGGATTACAGCTTTTTGGGCGCATTCCACCAGCAATACTCGGCACAATCGCCATTGTTATGAGCTACTCAGCATACGTTGGAGAGGTATTGCGCGCAGGATTTGAAGACGTACACCCTTCTATGCGAGCATCTGCAAGGTCTCTTGGCTTAACATCTGGTCAAACTGTGCGATTAGTGGTAATTCCTCTTGGCTTAAGAAAAGTGGCTCCTGCATTAATGAACGACTTTATATCTATGCAAAAAGATGCAGGACTTATATCGGTTTTGGGCGCTGTAGACGCTGTTCGAGCCGCTCAAATATCTGTTGCAACTTCTTATAACTTCACTCCATACGTTGTAGCAAGCGTTGTGTTTATAGCGCTAAGCATTCCGTTTATTGTTCTAAACGATTGGTATACAGCAAGACTTCGCAAGCGCGAGCTAAACGGAGGAACTGTGTGATGAGTAACGTAACAAATCAAAAGGTAAATCAACAAATGAGTGATTACACAAACACAAGCAATCAAACAAATGCAAGCGATAACACGGATTCAACCCCAGTTTTGCGCTTAAGCAATATTCGAAAATCGTATAACTCAACGCCTGTTCTTAAAGGTATTTCTTTTGATATTGCGCCTCACGAAGTGGTGGCTCTTTTAGGGCCTTCTGGAAGTGGCAAATCTACTCTTATGAAGTGCATTAATTTGCTTGAGCGAGTAGACGACGGTCAAGTTTGGCTTGGAAACACAGATATTACAGACCCACGCATAAATCAAGATCAAATTAGATCTCAAATCGGAGTTGTGTTCCAGCAATTCAATCTTTTTACGCATATGAGTGTTTTAGATAACGTAACTCTTGCTGCGCGAAAAGTTCATCATTGGAGCAAAGATCGCGCAGAAAGCCGCGCAATGGAGCTTCTATCTAGGATTAAGCTAGAAAATAAAGCAAAATCCTACCCAGATCAGCTTTCGGGCGGACAGCAGCAGCGAGTGGCGATTGCTCGCGCGCTTATGACAAGCCCACAACTTCTGCTTCTAGACGAGATTACTTCCGCGCTAGACCCAATGCTTGTTGGCGAAGTTCTAGACATGGTTGCAGAGCTAAAGCAGCAAGGAACAACCATTTTAATGGCCACTCACGAGATGCATTTTGCTCACGAAGCTGCCGACAGAGTAGTTTTGCTTAGAAACGGCGTTGTTGCAGAAAACGGCACGCCGTACGAAGTTATGGACGCTTGCAGCGACCCAGAAACGCAAAACTTCTTTAAATCATTCCGACACTAGCGCGCGCGTTTGCTCAACGTCTTTGCTAATAGCGTCTTTAAGCTGCTCTTGCGAGTCAAATGCTTGCTGAGGGCGCAAGAAGCGCGCAAACTCAATGCAAACCCTATGCCCGTACAAGTCTTGAATCTTATCTGTTAATGCATATGCTTCAACAGTTCGATTAGACGTATTAGATGCATTAGAAGAATCAGACGGATTATATGCATTAGACGATTGCTCTTCTAGAGTATCGTCGTAAGCATCCGCGCGATTTGCTGCGTCATCTTCAAAAGTAGGATTAGTGCCAACTGAAATTGCAGCAGCCCAACGCCAAGGCGAATGCGATCCAAGATGAAGCTCATCTTTACGCAAAACACCTACGCTAGGAATGTTTCTGCCAGAAGAAGCGCCATTTTGCTCGTCTGCATCTAAATCAATAATCCAACCAGCATACACACCATCAACAGGAATATATCCGTCAATTCGCTCACCAAGATTCACAGTTGGGAAGCCAATTTGATGACCGCGACCAGCTCCGTGAATAACAGTGCCTTCTACTCTATGCGGCTGTCCAAGAATATCTCCAGCATCTCGAACCCTGCCATTTGCAAGCATCCATCGCACATTTGTAGAGCTCCAAGCACGAACCTTTTTATTCGGCATGCCCTTGCTCCAAGCACGATATTCCGCCTTATTCATGCCACTTGCAGGATCTTTTGGCTCTCCGCCTTCTAAAGGAACCTCTGGAACAATCGGGTCTGGAACGCGAACGTCTCCTGGCCCAAAATCATCTACAACAACAAGATTAAAAACGCCTGTAGCTTGCGCAAGCTCTTTAATAGCATGAACGTTTCCAGCTCTTTTAGCGCCCAAAGCTGCATCCGACCCCAAAACAAGCGCGCGCATACCTAGCTTACCAACCAGCTGCCCAAGGAAGAATCTGTACGATTTTGCCGCAAAAGCAAGGCTATATCGAACTATAATAACGTGATCAACGTCTAACTGCTGTAAAACTCTAAGCCGCTGGCGAACGCTTGTTAGCGCTTGCGAATCTACTGGAATTTGCGCGTCATCGCCAAAATCGTCGAATAAATCTGGATTCTCGTGCACAACGCTTGGACGAGGGTCAAACATTATAACAACCGAGAACGCGTTGTTTTTGCGCGCAATCTCCACTGTTCGCTCAATAACTTTACGATGCCCAAGATGCATTCCGTCGAATACACCTATTGTAACAACTGACTTACGTTGAGCGCTCAACGTTGGCCAACTAATCATACCGTTGGCATCTGGTCGAATGTCTATGACCTTCATCATATCCTTACTGTTCGCAAGAGCCGCAAATATTGGTATCGCTTTATTTTAGACGCCACTTTGCCGCAACCCCATTTTCACACTAACATCTATTTTACCAGCAAACTAGCTTTGTACAAATACTACAATTGGTTTAGCTTCTATTTGATTTGTATTTTTTTCGATTTTTTCGTTTGTTGTTGTAATTTTGGCTTGAGATATAGAAACCGTTCTGCTTAAATCTGCGGTTGCTTGACGCTTTTGTGCGGTCTGCAAAACAGCAACAACGTCGTTTTGCTCATCTTTTGCGGCTTTTACGTATGCAATAGCGTTCTTTGTAGCGTCTTTTGCACTAATAGCAGAAATCGTGATTTTTCTGCCAAATCGCAAGTCTTTAGCTTGATTTTCACTTACTTCTACTGTTTGCATCGTTAATTTTGCAGATTCAAACATGCTTAGCAAGCGTTGATTAAGAGTGTTTTCTAGAGGCGACGAGGCTGGCAAAGCAGCTCGCGAATCGCCAGCAGCTTGCGATTCGCATGAACCTTGTGAATAGTATGAATCGTCTAAAACAGCCTTCGCGTGAGTTTGAGTCACTCCATTTTTGTTTGTAAATGTGCGAATAACACTTTTAAGCTTAAGTACGCGACTATCTTCTATAGAAAAATCGCCAATTCGCGTTCTTCTAAGGCTCACTAAGTGTCCTCCAACTCCAAGAACACGCCCCAAATCGCGTGCTAGAGCGCGAATATACGTGCCACTAGAGCAAGAAACGCTTGCGCGCACATCAATAACTTTCGCGCCGCTTACGCCCACACTAAAATGCGCATCTAGCAAAGAAAAATCGTAAATAAAAACTTCTCTAGGCTCTAAATGAACATCTTTACCTTCACGCGCTAAGTCGTAAGCGCGAACGCCGTTTACTTTTATAGCAGAAAAAGATGTTGGCGTTTGCATAATCGAGCCAGTAAAATTCTTTGCTATTACAACGCGCAATTCTTTAAGAATTTCATCAATATTTGCAAAGTTTATAATGCCATTTTCATCATCCGCGCTTGAAACAACATCACCATCTGCGTCGTCCGTATTAGTTGACTCGCCAAGACGAATCACAGCTTCGTACGTTTTATTGTGACCAAGCAAATAGTTAAGCAAGCGCGTGGCGTTACCAAAGCCAAGAATCAGCAAACCTGTTGCCATTGGGTCTAAAGTGCCAGCATGACCCACTCGTTTAGTGTGCAACAGGCCGCGCGCAAAAGATACAACATCGTGACTGGTAACGCCTTTTGGCTTATCTACTAGCAAAATGCCAGAAGATGGCATCTTGCTAGAAGATTGCATTTGAAAATTACTCATTGCCCTCTATAAAGTCGTCGTCAAAGCCGTCGTCATCAAGGTCATTATCAAAGTCGTCTTCAAATTCCTCATCTTCACGCGGCTTTTTGTACGGATCGGCTTCTCCAGCGTATTGAGCTGTTTCTCGAGCTTTAGCTAGCTCCTCGTCACGCTTACGCGCAGCAACCAAAATGTCTTCAATCTCGTGAGCTTCGCTAGGAACTTCATCGTAAACAAATTGGATTTGAGGCGTTAATCGCAAGCCTGCTTTAGCTCCAACTAAAGTGCGCAAACGCCCCTTAGCCTGCTGCAAAGCCTGGTTTGCTCGCATTCGCTCACCCTGCTCTTTTCCAGCAGTGCCAAGCTGTGTCCAATACACTTTAGCTATTTGCAAATCGTTAGTAACTCTCACTTCTGTAATCGTTACGTTAGCAAGTCGCTTATCGTGCAAATGCGATTCCATATTGGACGCAATCACTCTGTGAATCAAAGCCGCAATTCGCGCGGCTCTAGGGTTTGTTCCAGCCATATTACTTGCGCTCAATCTGCTTCATTTCAAAGGTTTCGATTACGTCGCCAAGCTCAATGTCGTTAAAGCTGCCAAGGTTAATGCCTGCCTCGTAGCCTTCGCTAACGGATTGCACATCATCCTTAAACCTACGCAAAGTGGAGATTTCAAGATCGTTAACAGTAGCAACGCCGTTTCGCAAGATACGGCACTTGGTTCCGCGCTTAACTTCACCATCTTGAACCATAACGCCAGCAATATTGCCAAACTTGGACGAGCGGAAGATTTCGCGAATCTCGGAATGAGATGTAACAACCTCTTCAAACTCTGGCTTAAGCATACCCTTCAAAGCAGCTTCAATATCTTCGATTGCTTTGTAAATAACAGAGTAGTACTTAACTTCCACGCCTTCGCGATCTGCCAAGTCTGCAACCTGGCGATTTGGACGCACGTTAAAGCCAATAATAACGGCCTTATCAACAGTTGCAAGGTTCACATCGTTTTGAGTAATCGCACCAACGCCGCGGTGAATAACCTGAATTCCAACTTCGTCGGAAACCTCAATCTTCATTAAGGAGTCTTCCAAAGCTTCAACGGAGCCAGAAGAATCACCCTTAATAACAATGTTAAGCATATCCACTTCGGACTTAGCAAACTGTTCCTTAAGGCTTTCAAGAGACACAACCTTACGACGCTTTGCAAGCTGAGCCGCGCGCTCTGTAGCCTGGCGCTTTTCGGCAATTTGGCGAGCAGAACGATCGTCGGAAGTAACCAAGAACAAGTCGCCTGCAGTTGGAACAGAAGTCAAACCAAGCACCTGAACTGGAGTGGAAGGACCTGCCTCTTGCAAGTGGTTGCCATTTTCGTCGAGCATTGCGCGAACGCGACCATAAGACGTGCCTGCAACAATGGAATCTCCGACTTTAAGCGTACCTTGCTGAACAAGAACGGTTGCAACAGCACCGCGACCCTTATCCAAGCGAGCTTCAACAGTTGCGCCACGAGCGTCCATGTTTGGATTCGCCTTAGGATCAAGCTCCGCATCTGTAGTCAAAAGAACAGCCTCAAGAAGCTTATCTACGTTGGTCCCCTGCTTTGCGGAAATATTCACAAACATGGTGTCGCCGCCGTATTCTTCTGGCACAAGACCGTACTCTGTAAGCTGACCGCGCACCTTATCTGGGTTTGCTCCAGCAACATCAATCTTGTTTACTGCAACAACAATAGGCACGTGAGCAGCCTGTGCGTGGTTGATTGCTTCAACAGTCTGAGGCATAACGCCGTCGTCTGCTGCAACAACAAGAATTGCAACGTCTGTAAGCTCCGCACCACGAGCACGCATAGCTGTAAACGCTTCGTGGCCTGGTGTATCCAAGAACGTAATCTTGCGCTTGTCGCCGTCTAAGGTGACTGTAACTTGGTAAGCGCCGATGCGCTGCGTAATGCCGCCAGCTTCGCGCGCTACAACATTCGACTTACGGATTGTATCGAGCAAGCGAGTTTTACCGTGATCAACGTGGCCCATAACAGTAACAACTGGAGGGCGAGTTACAAGATTATCGTCTTCTTGAAGCTCTTCTTCGTCTAAGTCAATATCGAACTGCTGAAGAAGCTCTTTATCTTCCTCTTCTGCAGAAACAAGGCTAATATTCCAGCCGATTTCTTCGCCAAGAATCTGGAATGTTGTTTCATCCAAAGACTGCGTAGCTGTTGCCATCTCTCCAAGATGGAACAAAACAGTAACCAAAGCTGCTGGATTTACATCAATCTTTTCTGCCAAATCCGAAAGCGTTGCTCCCTGACGAAGGCGAATCGTAGCGCCGTTACCCGAAGGAATACGCACGCCACCAATAACTGGTGCTTTAAGCTCTTCGTATTCCCTGCGCTTTGCAAGACGATTCTTGCGAGCCTTAGAGGACTTTCCACCTTGGCGACCAAACGCACCTGCGGCTCCTGCGCGTCCGCGACCGCCCCTAGATGGGCCTGCGTTTGGAGCGCCTGCAGCCGCTGCTTGGAAGCTTGCTGCTTGATTTGCGTTAAAGCGCGACTCTGCCGATGGGCGCGATCCTGCCCCACCATTGCCGCCGCCTGAACGATGCGAACCTTGCCATTGGGAACGATTTGCTCCGTTGCCGCCGTTGCCATTGCCGCCGCCTTGACGGTTTCCGCCGCGACCACCGCGACCGCGACCACCGCCGTTGCCGCCATTACCATTACCAGATCCTGGTTTTGAGCCACGAGCATTCTCTGCAGCAGCGCCTGGCCGCGACATTGGATGTGGGCGTGGAATGTCTCCAGGTGTAGGCGCGCGCATACCCTGCTTTCGACTAAACGGATTGTTTCCTGGTCGAGGAGCGGCTCCCGAGCCAGAGCCTTGGTGTGGTCTAGGGCGTGGAGGCATTTGCGCAGAACGCTCTTGCTTAGCAGATTTAGATTCTGCACCACTGCGCTTTTCTGCGTTGCGCTTTGAATCGCCAGACCTAGAAGCATTATTAGGCTTTGCGTTTCCAGCCGAAGGCTTAGGAGTTGCATTGTTAGCAGCATGCGCATTAGAAGTCTTAGATTCGTGATTTTCATGCACTTTTTGCGCAGAATTCTGCTTTGCAAAAGACTTTTGTTCTGGCTTTTGATTAGCCTTCTTTTCTGCATTTTGACCATGAGATTCTGGCTTGCTATTAGACGCAGAATCCGCAGATTTATTAGACGCATGATCAACATTCTTAGACGCAGAAGGCTTCGATTCGCTCTTTGCAGCAGAATCCGCAGGCACAAATTCCGTCTTTAGACGACGCACTACAGGAGCTTCAACAGTTGAAGAAGCGGACTTTACGAATTCGCCCATACTCTTCAAACGTTCCAATACGGTTTTACTATCTACACCAAATTCTTTGGCCAGTTCGTATACGCGCTTTTTTACCACTCAGTGTTCTCCTCAGTCTGTGGCAGCGTAAAACGAACGCAACCACTTTATATTGTTATAAGATTCTTACTCTTATGCTTTTTATTTAGATATCTCATAATGCGATATCTCATCGTGTAACCATGATTTCAACCATGATTTTGTACCTCGTTCCCTAGGCAAAAAGCTGCTAATAAGCCCAGATTGCAGCTTTCAGCTTACTCGAAACGTTGGATTCTCGGGAGTGTCGCAAGTTTGCTAAATACTAGCAAAAATCTTATTCCGCCGAATTAGAATCAGCGTTCATAGCTTCTTGCTTTTTAGCATGCTCTTCCGCAGACTCAATTCCAATCTTCCAACCAGTCAACTTTGCTGCAAGTCGCGCGTTCTGTCCCTCCTTGCCAATTGCAAGCGAAAGCTGAGAATCGTGAATAAAAGCAACAGCAGTCTGACTTTTCTCACTAACAACATGAACTTCAGTTACTACTGCTGGAGACAATGCAGCGGAAACAAACTGTGCTGGATCTTGCGACCAATCAACAATATCGATTTTTTCTTGACCAAGATTTTCCAATACAGCACGAACGCGCGAACCACCAGGACCAATCAAAGCACCCTTTGGATTAACGCCATCTGTGTTAGCGCGAACAGCAATCTTAGTACGAGCGCCAGCTTCTCGAGCAATTGCCATAATCGAAACAGCTCCCGAAACAAGTTCTGGAACTTCTCGCTCAAAAAGTCTGCGAACAAGATCTGGGTGAGACCTAGAAACAACTATTTCTGGTCCGCGCAAGCCGCGAGCAACGTTTACAACATAAACGCGAATACGCTCGCCGTGACGATACCTTTCGCCAGGAACTTGCTCTCTTCTAGGCAAAATGGCTTCAACATCTCCAACAGCAACGTGAATATTAGAAGGATCTTTAGAATCCTGCTGCACAATGCCGTTAATAAGCTTTCCTTTTTGACCCGAAAAAGCTCCAAATACGCGGTCATCTTCCACTTTGCGGAAAAGTTGAGTAATAACTTGGCGAGCTGTTGCTGCAGCAAGACGTCCAAAATCTCTAGGCGTATCGTCATACTCCTCGCCCAAAGTAAATGCTGGGTGAGGATTATCTTCTGTAGGAACACCTGGAATCTCATCTCGTGCCCATACAGTAAAGCAACCAGCACGCTCATCTAGCTCAACTCGAGCATGCCTTGCTGGGTGGGAAGTCTTCATGTATGCAAGACGCAAAGCCTCGGCGAGTGCCTCGTCCAGCTCGTCGGCATTAATCCCCTGCTGAGCCGCAAGCTGATGCATTCCCGCCAAATCCAATTCCATCGTGCACGTCCTCCTGTGATTCATTTATAAATTTTCACTTATAAAATTAACTTATTCTTCTTTTATACGTTTTACGCATAACAAAACGCTAAAATCTAATTTTAACAAGTATGTAAAGCGCAAAATTTTATGACTATGATTAAAAATGTTAAGCATAAAATGTTAGACACAAAGCAAGCCAACATTGGTCACAGTCACGGACTATTTTAGTAGATTATGCAGACACGTTTTGTTTTGTTCTAAAGCCTTGCAAGGCGTGCAAAATATTATCAAACGCGTAGCAAAAGGTGTTCCAATGCACAAAAAAAAGTTTGTTCTAGTATTTGCATCACTTATTGCTGTATTAATGGCTTCTAGCGCTTGCTCGGGATCAGGGCAATTTAATAACGTTAACAACACTGCGGTTCGTTCATCTAAAAGCAATAATGAGTGCTACCAAGTTCTACAAAGCGCAAAGCACAATCAAAAAATCGTAGATAAACAAGAAGCAAACGTAACTAGAAACAACTTGCAAAATGCTGCGGATTCTTGGAAAAACGTTGCAATACAATGCAACGCACGATTTGCTCAAGGCGTTGTTTTTAGCGCGCAAAACACCTGGAAATTGGCCAACTTAAGTCAAGGTAACGAAAGCGGAGCGGCAAACGCCTCTAAAATCGCAAATCAAATGGAATCAAGCGTTTACAAAAAATTGTATGACTTTGCAAATAGTACTAGTAATTTGTATTGGAATCACGACCCACTTGCAAAAGCGGCATTAGAACAAGACAAACTAGCTTTTATGTTACAAACTTTAGCTGCAAAAGATGTTGATAATGTTTCGTTAAGACAAAGCGATATTACAGCTACGATTGCTAACACGCTTATGCACTTTGCTTCAAGCGGAAGCGACTTGCGACAAAAAGTATACGAAATACCACAAAAGAATCTGGATTCTGGCGTTGCAAAAGACGAAGCTAGCGCAAAAGACTTGCCAATAGTTGCAATAGCATATATGGATTGCGCGCGCGGAGAACTAGATGCGCTAAATCAAGCCATTTTCCCTACAAACAAAGACGGCAGCGTAAATCATAGCGCACTTTCTAGCAGAACAAATCAAGAGTTTATTGAGATTCTTGCAAACATTACTATTTCGCATATTATGAGCGCGTACGCGTATGGATACCCTAGCGATTCTTCCGCGATTTTTGAGCAATAGCACACTGCATGATTGCATATGTACGCCAAATAAAGTAGAGATTCGAGATTTTTCGCACTGAATGAGATGAACCTCAGCGCCGAAGGTGGTGATTCATCGAATGAAGAAGAAAAATCGAGAATCTCGGTGATGAAAGATACGAAAAAGTTCTAGATATCCAGAAGGTTTGATGTATTTCTCTACGAGCAATAAAAGAGGAGCGTAGCGACGGGACTTGCGAGGAGAGAAATACTCAAACCTCGCGCAACGACAAATAAGGAAAGCGCTTGTGTAAGCAAAAAGGGCTTCTGGCTAATCGCCAGAAACCCTGCTTGCGGATGAAGCGAGATTTGAACTCGCGGAGGGTGTAGCCCTCACACGCTTTCGAGGCGTGCTCCTTAGACCGCTCGGACATTCATCCTTTGCGCCAATCGCAAATACGCAAAACGCAAATGCAAAAAGAAACGCAACTTTTCAATTGTAAAACAACCCTAGAATATATAAGACGCATGGCGCGTTGACACTCACCCAAGCTCCTCGATCGTGCGCTTAGCACGAATCGCGTTTGCTCGCACACCAAGCTCCTCGTCTTTAGGGTATTCAACATATTCCAAAGTCAAGCCATTTGCTGCAATCGGACCAGTAGAGCCTTCTCGAATAGGATTTTCAATCTTATTTTTGAACCAATCAACAGAACGCTTTGCACACCCAACTTGCACGCACGCCCCAACAAGCGAACGAACCATGTTATGCGCAAACGCGTCTGCAACAATAGTAAACTCAAGCAAACCGTTCTCAATGCAAGGAATTTTTCCAGTTGATTTAGATAAACAGCTCCCCACGAAAACGCGATTCCAAACAGCCTTTTTAACGCACCGAATCGTAGTCCCACCAGGATTCGGCCGCGCAAAAGAGCCAAAATCGTGCAAACCAACAATCAAAGACGCCGCCTGATTCATGGCATCAACGTTTAAGTCGTAGTCAAGTTGCAACACAAAGCCACGCATACGCGGATCCAAATTCGCGCGATTCGCAGCATCACTAATCCTATACACGTATGTGCGATCCAACGCAGAAAAACGCGCATCAAAACCGCTTGGCGCAATGCTTACGCTGTGAATCGAAATGTCTTTAGGCAAAACGCCACAAAGCCTATATTCCAAGGCTTTTACTGGCGTAAGATTTGTGTGACCGACGCAATTTTGCAAAATGGATTCCGAAACGTCTAAATGGCAAACTTGGTAAGATGCGTGAACGCCCGTATCTGTGCGGCCAGCAACGCTAAGGCGCAAAGGTTCGCTAGCATCGTCTTTATTCACGCGCAAAACCTTATGCAATGCGTCTTCTAAAACACCTTGAACGGTGCGCAAAGTAGGCTGCTTTGCCCAACCATAAAAATCGCCGCCATCATACGCTAAATCCAAACGAAGACGCATTCAAAACCTTTCCAAACAGACTTACAAACAGACTTACAAACAGACTTACAAACAGACCTACAAACAAACTTACACTAGTTTTCCTTATCTGAAGGCACACTAGCGAGCGCAAAAGCACTCATAACGCTACGAATCAACTCATGTGTCTTTGAATCCATACGCATTGCAATCTTCAATAATGCAGGAACAACCTCCGACCAATGCGCAGACATCTCGTCGAAAGTCGAGTACCCTAAACTACTAAAAATGCTGTAAACACTATCAATTCTGCGTTTTCGCTCTTCAAATGGCAAATTCATCATCCACTCGTTTGCAGCCTTAGAAACGGCCAGAGCGCGCGGAGTTACACAATCACAGTAGTCAAAATCACCATCTTTAACTTGCCAATACATGCCAAAATGTTGCATTAATCCAATCGAATCAGCAGCTGTAACCTTATACGGCACTCCAGTATCCATAATCAATCCAATAAAAGCAGATTGCGGAACAACTTTTTCGATTCTGGAAACAACGCGAGAAAAAACCTTTGGATCAACAACATCCGAGCCAAAACTAGGGCCGTCCATTGAGTAGATTTTATTAATATGGTTTCCAAGGCTTCGATCTTGCGCGTCTAATCGCATTGCCGCGTATGCAGCCATATTTCCGCCTTTTGAATGACCCACAACAAATATTTTAGGATTATCACTTAAATCGCAATCATTGCTATTTGTGTTATCGCTATTATCTAAATCACTATTCTTAAAATCACTCTTCTTATTAAACAAATTCGCAAAATAATCACCAACACTGCCAAAAATCCCACGAATACCGCCACTTTTGCAAGAATCTTTACACGCGCGCCTAGATATAGAGAGCAAATACTCCGCCGCCGACTCCTGTGCTGGCACTGGGCAGCGAAACGCCATGTTAAAGTCTTCCTTCCAGCCAACAAGCGTGTTGTCTGTTCCCCTAAAAGCAACAACAAAGCAGCTAGACCCAATGCAATCTGTTAAATCAAAAGTAACAGCCGCAAATTGCTGTTCGCAAGAGTCATCAATATTCGACTCATCAAAACGTTCAAGAACCTCACCAACACGCATGCCCCTATAACGCGGGCTAGACTCAACAGCCAAAAGTAGATTCTTGCGAAACTCATCTACCTTAGTAGAACCAGAGCTAAACATTGAAGAAAAATCCTCGCCGCGAAGCAATTCGCTTAAAGGAACGGTTGCTAGTGCGTTAGAATCGTCATTATACTTTGGAATCGATTCAGGCATGCAAATATACGCCAACTCGCATAAAATAAGCGAATCTACGGCGTTGAATTTTCGCTCTTTAAAATTAGTAAAATCGTTATTCAGTAAATCGAGAATATTTGACATAGTTCAATAATAATTGATACCAGATATAGAAAATATATGTCAGATATAGAAAAACGGGCTGGAGATATCTCCAACCCGTTTAATAAACCTTTATACTTGCGATTAATCGCAAAAGATTTACTTACCGATGCATCAAGATGCTAATCTCAACTACTCGGCTGCTTCTTCTTTAGCAGCAACCTTAGTAGCGGACTCAGCTTCCTTAACAACAGCCTTCTTTGGGCTTACTGGCTCAACAACAAGCTCGATAATAGCCTGTGGAGCAGTATCACCACGACGAGGGGCCATCTTAACGATGCGAGTATAGCCACCTTCACGCTGCTTCATCTGCTCAGCAATCTGAGTGAAAAGCATGTGAACAACGGACTTATTGCGAATTACGCGCAACACGCGGCGGCGCGAATGCAAATCGCCACGCTTAGCGAATGTTACCAAACGCTCAGCAAGTGGACGAAGACGCTTTGCCTTTGGCAAAGTAGTCACAATACGACCGTGCTGGAAGAGGCTTGTAGCCATATTGGCCAGCATCAGGCGCTCATGCGCTGGGCTAGAAGCCAGACGAGGCCCTTGTTTCGGTGTAGGCATTATTACTCCTTATTGCCGCGGAATTCAGGTGGGCAAAAACCCGAACATCCAAAAACCGCGACGATTTGCGGTGGTTGTTTACTCGTCTTCTGGCGAGAAGAATGTGCCACCTTCGAGATTATTGGCGTCAAAGCCAAGCGGTGAAGGCTTAAGAGACAATCCCATGGATTGCAACTTTTCTTTAACCTCATCGATGGATTTCATGCCGAAATTACGAATATCGAGCAAATCCTGCTCAGTGTGAACTACCAGCTCACCAACTGTGTGGATTCCTTCACGCTTCAAGCAGTTGTAGCTGCGCTGCGTTAGGTTCAAGTCCTCAATTGGAGTGGCCATTTGGGAATCAGCTTCCGCCATGACTGGAGCTGGACCAACTTCAACACCTTCAGCATCGACGTTAAGCTCACGGCAAAGACCGAAAAGCTCAACCAAAGTCGAACCTGCGGACGCAACTGCGTCTCGTGGTGTAATAGCTGGCTTAGTTTCCACATCCAGGATAAGCTTATCGAAGTCCGTGCGCTGTTCCACGCGGGTAGCTTCGACCTTATAGCTCACCTTCAAAACTGGCGAGTAGATCGAATCCACTGGAATGCGACCGATTTCGCTGTTTTCCTGCTTATTCATTTGAGCAGGCACGTAGCCACGACCACGCTCCACAGTGAACTCAATTTCGAGCTCGCCATCTTCAGCAAGTGTAGCGATATGCATCTGTGGGTTGGCAATAGTGACGCCAGCAGGAGGAGTAATATCTCCAGCTGTTGCCTCACCCTTGCCGCTCTTGCGTAGATACATCACTACTGGCTCGTCATACTCACTTGTAAGTACGATGCCCTTGATGTTCAGCAGGATTTCAGTGACATCCTCTTCAACACCTGGCAGAGTCGTGAACTCATGTAAAGCACCAGAGATGCGTACCGAAGTAACGGCCGCACCTGGAATGGAGCTCAACAGGGTACGACGCAGCGAATTGCCGAGCGTGTATCCGAAACCTGGTTCCAACGGCTCAATAGTAAAGCGAGAACGCTGGGGATTCAGTGATTCCTCGGTAAGTGTTGGACGCTGTGCGATAAGCACTTTTGTATCCTTTCAGCTTCTGGTCGGTGGTGCACTCGCCGCCCATAAGCGGGTTGGATGGATGGATTCGTAAGAGTGCTCAGACGCGGCGACGCTTTGGTGGGCGAACGCCGTTATGCGCTTGTGGGGTGACGTCGGTAATAGAACCGACCTCAAGACCCGCGGACTGAAGGGAACGGATAGCGGTTTCGCGACCGGAACCTGGACCCTTAACAAACACGTCGACCTTTTTAAGGCCATGTTCCATTGCCTTACGAGCAGCAGACTCAGCGGCCATACCTGCAGCGTAAGGAGTCGACTTACGGGAACCCTTAAAGCCGACATCGCCACCGGAAGCCCAAGAGAGGACTGCGCCCGATGGATCGGTGATGGAAATAATCGTGTTATTGAATGTTGATTTAATATGCGCCTGCCCAACCGGTACCGACTTGCGGTCCCGGCGACGCGGCTTGCGCGAGGCTTGCTTTGCAGCTGCCATTGACCCTCGTTTCCTATGACGAATTAGTTGGTATGTCTAGGCGATGAGAATTAACTCGTGGCCTAGAGCCGACCACCGACTATCGGGTGGCCTTCTTCTTCCCGGCGACAGTACGCTTTGGACCCTTACGAGTACGAGCATTAGTCTTAGTACGCTGACCACGCACAGGAAGACCCTTGCGATGACGCTGGCCTTGATAGCAGTTGATCTGAATCTTACGACGGATGTCAGCGTCGATTTCACGACGCAAATCGCCTTCAATCTTATAGTTGGCCTCAAGATAATCACGCAAAGTGATTAACTGTTCATCCGTAAGATCCTTGACGCGGGTATCCGGATTAACACCGGTCGCGGCAAGCGTTTCCTTAGCGCGAGTGCGGCCTACACCAAAAATATAGGTGAGGGCAATCTCAATGCGCTTCTCATTGGGAATATCTACTCCGGCAAGACGTGCCATTGTAATTCCTTTACTATTACGCAGGTCGTGCACCAAGTCTCCCGCAATAATATCGATTATTTGCGGCCTGGGCCTGCGCACCCAGGGTTCAGCTTAAGCTGCGACTTAGCGCCTTATTCCTTTATATTCGCGGTGGAGATCCACTCAGCCCTGACGCTGCTTATGACGTGGGTTGATGCAAATCACCATGACGCGACCGTGACGGCGGATCACGCGGCAGTTTTCGCAGATCCTCTTCACGCTAGGGCTGACCTTCATGGTTTTCCTTTGCTTGTACCTTTACTTATAACGGTACGTAATACGTCCGCGGTTCAAATCGTAAGGACTCATCTCCAGCACAACACGATCTTGCGGAAGAATGCGAATGTAATTCTTACGCATTTTTCCCGAAATCGTAGCCAGTACAATGTGCTCGTTCTCAAGCTGAACGCGAAACATCGCGTTAGGTAGTGCTTCTACTACCGTGCCTTCGACTTCAATCACACCGTCTTTTGCCATGAGCCTCGTTCCGTTCCTTGGATATACTACTTTGCGCATCCGAAGACACGCCAATCTTCTATGATACAGTAAATGCGCCCAATACAACACTCGGCGTGTCGCAAGGGCGCATTACAAATATGAGAAAATCTAAATCTTAAATAAATCTCATACCAAGGATTCAACTATGCGATTGTTAATTTCGGCAATATCTCCAACGCCATCAACTTCAACAAGTTGACCGCGGGTTTCGTAAATATCCAACAAAGGAGCTGTTTCCTTCTCGTAAGTTTCCAAACGCTTAGCAATAACTTCTGGAGTATCGTCGGAACGACCCTGCTCTACAGCACGCTTTTGCATGCGCTCAAGCAAAACCTCACGCTCCGCCTCTAAAGCAACAACGTGATCGAGCGGAGTGCCAAGCTCTTCCAACATGCGATCAAGAGCCTGAACTTGAGAAGCGTTGCGAGGATAGCCATCTAGAATCCAGCCATTCTTTGCATCATCTTGAGCAAGACGATCTTTAACAATGCTATTTGTCAATTCATCTGGAACAAGCTCTCCCTTATCGAGATAACCTTGAACCTTCTTGCCAAGCTCCGTCTTATTCTTTAAGTTGTAACGGAAAATGTCGCCAGTAGAAATAGCAGGAATATTGTAATGCTCTGCAAGCAAAGCGGCTTGAGTGCCTTTACCTACTCCTTGCGGACCCATAATTAACAATCGCATATTAATCTCCTAGTTTTATGCCAATGCAAATCCAATACAAATATTAAACAAAACCTATCTGAAATACTACTTAGCAACCTGCTTATTATTGCTGTGATCAAACAGGAATCCAGCATACTGGAATTGCTCAGTTTGAGCCTTAGCTTGACGCAAAGTATCCAAGCCAACACCAGCAATAATCAGAATTGTTGTACCACCAAATGGAAGCTTCATATTAAGATGCAAAGACATAATCAAAACCGTTGGAATCAAAGCCACAAACAGCAAGTAAATAGCACCAACTGTGTTAAGCCTATTCATAACGTAGCTAAGATAACGGCTTGTAGCGCTACCAGCGCGAATACCAGGAATAAATCCGCCGTATTCCTTCATGTTGTCTGCAGTCTCATCTGGATTAAAAGTAATCTCGGTGTAGAAGAAGCAGAAGAACACGATCATAACGGTGTACAACGCTATGTACCAAACAGAAGTAGAGTTTGCTAAATTGGCATTAATCCAACGCACCCAATCCTTACGACTATCTCCAAATTGAGCAAGAAGTGTTGGAATAGCAAGAATCGAAGACGCAAAGATTGGTGGAATAACGCCACTCATATTCACCTTAAGAGGCAAGTATGTGGAAGAGCCGCCGTACATTTTGCGGCCAATCATTCGACGCGTGTACTGAACAGGGATTCTACGCTGAGCAAGCTCCACAAAGTCAACGAAAATAAGAATCACAAGGAAAACGCCAGCAACAATGGAGAACTTAGTCCAATCTCCATTAAGGCCATTCGTACCCCAACCGATTTCCCACAACTTTGGAAGGAATCCAGAGCAAATAGACATAAAGATTAATACAGACATACCCTGGCCAATACCCTTATCTGTAATAAGCTCTGCCATCCACATTATGAGGCCAGTGCCACCAGTCATGATTAAGACCATTACAATAAGGCTCCACATAGAACCGTCTGGAATAACCTGGCCGCATTGATAGTTAAATAGCGCGCCAGAACGAGCCGTAACCAAAATGGTAGTTGATTGCAAAACAGCCAAACCGATGGTTAAGTAACGGGTGTACTGAGTAAGTTTCGTTTCTCCAGACTGACCTTCTTTGTGAAGAGCCTCAAAGCGTGGAATCACAACTCTAAGCAACTGAATAACAATGGACGCCGTAATGTATGGCATAACGCCTAATGCAAAAATCGAAAGCTGCAAAAGAGAACCGCCAGAGAACAGATTCACCAACCCAATAAAGTTCTCGCTAGAAGAAGCCAGCTTAGCGGTGCAAGCTCGAATAACTTTGTAGTCAACTCCAGGAATCGGAATAAATGAGCCGATTCGGTAGATAATAATCATTGCGAAGACGAAGAGGATCTTATTCCTCAACTCCTTCGTCTTGAAGGCCTGGATTAACGTTTTCACCTGGGTCTTCCTCCCTTTTTTGCGCTACGATCTAGGCGCACCAGTAAAAAAACAAACTCTGAGGCAATAGTTTATATCACGGTACATACTGAAACAATAATTGAGTGAGTTTTGCAATAAAATAATCCCCCCAGTGCAAACTAGGGGGATTATTAAACAGTTAAATCACTGCGTTAATTAGCATTACTAGCTTAAGTATTACTACTTATTACTACTCTTCACTAACAGAGCCACCAGCAGCTTCGATCTTGGCTTTAGCGGATGCAGAAGCCTTAACTCCCTTAAGAGTCAAAGCAACCTTAAGATCGCCATCGCCCAAAACCTTAACTGGGTAACCATCACGCACAGCGCCCTTAACTACCAAATCAGCAACAGTGACTTCACCACCCTTTGGGAAGAGTTCTGCAAGGGCTGCAACATTAACAACCTGGAACTCCTTCTTGAATGGGCTCTTAAAGCCACGAAGCTTAGGCAAGCGCATGTAAAGTGGAAGCTGGCCGCCTTCAAAGCCTGGACGAACTTGGTAACGCTTCTTCGTACCTTTGTCTCCACGACCCGAAGTCTTACCCTTAGAGCCTTCACCACGACCCACGCGGATGCGATCCTTCTTAGCTCCTGGAGCTGGACGCAACGTGTGCATGTGCAACATTGGTTCTTCATTAGCCATAATCAGTCAACCTCCTCAACGCTCAGCAAGTGGCGAACGGCCATAACCAAGCCACGATTGACTGAATTGTCCTCGCGAACAACGCTTTGACCAATCTTGTGAAGGCCAAGAGTCTTAACGTTAGCGCGCTGACGCTCGGTGGAATGAACCAAACCGTGCACCAGAGTGATCTTTAAGTTAGCCATCACTCACCATCCTTTGCCTGGGCAGCCTTAGCAGCCTGAGCTTCTTCACGAGCCTTGCGTGCTTCGGCAATGCCAGCAGCGCGCTCACGAAGCAATGCGTCTGGTGCAACTTCCTCGAGGGAAAGTCCACGACGAGCGCAAATTTCTTCTGGCTCTTCAAGCTTCTTCAAAGCATCCACAGTAGCGCGAACCACGTTAACAGCGGTTGCGGAGCCCATGGACTTGGTGAGGATATCGGTAATGCCAGCGCACTCCATAACAGCACGCACAGCGCCACCAGCGATTACACCAGTACCTGGAGCAGCTGGACGAAGCAAAACTGTACCAGCAGCATCGTGACCCAACACAGGGTGAGTCACGGTACCACGAATGCGTGGAACAGTAAACATATGCTTCTTAGCGTCAAGCTGACCCTTAGCGATAGCTGCTGGAACTTCGCGAGACTTACCGTAACCAACACCAACAGTGCCCTTACCGTCGCCAACAACAACAAGTGCTGCAAAGCTAAAGGTACGGCCACCCTTGTGGGTCTTGGAAACACGGTTAATAGTAACTACGCGATCCAAAAGCTCTTCGCCGCGGTTTTCTTCACGACGGCTACGACGTTCGCTACGCTTACCTTCGCCCTTAGAACGACGGGAACGACGATCGTCGGTACGCTCCTCAGCGGATGCCTGAGTGTTCTGAGTTTCTTCAGCCACTTGGGTTTCCTTTTCGTTATCGCTCACAGTGCTAGACCTCCCTGACGGGCGCCTTCAGCTACGGCTGCGACGCGACCATGATACTTATTACCGCCACGATCGAAGATAACAGCGGTGATTCCCGCTTCCTTCGCCTTGGCTGCGATTAACTCGCCAACCTTGGTAGCAGCTTCAGTCTTCGTACCAGTAAAACCAGCGAAGTCAGAAGTCAAGGTGGAAGCGCTTACAAGGGTAAGACCCTTAGTGTCATCCACAATCTGAGCAACCATGTGACGGTTAGAACGAGAAACTACCAAACGTGGGCGCTCTGGAGTGCCAGAGATGCGCTTACGAAGGCGGGCGTGACGACGCAAACGTGCGACTTTGGTACCCTTACCGAAAATCTTAACGCTCATATCACTTACCAGCCTTTCCAGCCTTGCGCAAAATACGCTCATCGCTGTACTTAATGCCCTTGCCCTTATAAGGTTCTGGAGCACGAAGCTTGCGAATGTTAGCGGCAGCCTGACCAACGGCCTGCTTGTCAGTACCCTTGACGATTACCTGATTTGCGTTTGGCAATTCAAACTCAATGCCCTCAGGTGGCTGAACGGTAATAGTGTGCGAATAGCCGAGCGAGAACTCAATGCCCTTGCCCTTCATTACAGCACGATAACCAGTTCCAACAATGTCTAGAGTCTTGGCGTAGCCTTCGTGCACACCCTTAACCATAGACGCCACGATTGCGCGAGCCAAGCCGTGCTTTGCACGAGTTGGACGCAAATCGTCAACTGGGGTCAAAACGATCTTGCCATCAGCAACTTCAGCGGTAATACCTTCTGGAATTACATAGGAATCAGAGCCCTTAGCACCCTTAGCGCTAAAGGACTGACCTTCAATCTTAACTTCCACGCCTGCAGGAATGTCGACGGGGAGCTTACCAATATGCGATGCCATTTTCAGCTCTCCTTTCTCACCATACGTAGGCGACGATTTCGCCGCCAATGCCTCGATCGAGGCATTCCTTCTGAGTCAACAATCCCGAGCTGGTCGAGATAATAGCGATACCGAGACCGCCAAGAGGCATAGGCAAAGAATCAGACTTTGCGTAACGACGCAAGCCTGGCTTAGAGATGCGCTTAATGCCCTGGATGGAACGCTGACCATTGGAGCCGTACTTTAACGTAACTTCCAAAGTCTGTCCAACCTTAGCTTCTTTAGCAGCAAAGTCTTTAATGTAGCCTTCGCGCTTAAGAATCTCGGCGATATTCGCCTTGAATTTGGAGTACGGCATTTCCACGATATCGTGCTTTGCCGCGCTCGCATTACGCAGACGTGTCAACATGTCTGCGATAGGATCTGTCATTGTCATGTTGGGCTAACGCCCTTTCTCGCCGTGGTTTCCACCGCCTGTTTGTTATTTATAAAGCAGTGGACCTTCAGCGTCGATATTTACCAACTGGACTTCGTAACACCCGGCAACTCACCGCGATGTGCCTTTTCACGAAGGCATACACGGCACAGACCGAACTTGCGATACACGGAGTGAGGACGACCACAAACCTGGCAACGCGTATAAGCGCGCACCTTGAACTTCGGCTTAGCGGCCGCCTTGTTTTTCAGAGCGGTTTTTGCCATATCAGTTCTCCTTGAATGGGAAACCGAGGTGCTTAAGTAGCGACTTCGCTTCCACATCGTCCTTGGTGGTGGTCACCACGGTGATGTCCATACCACGCTGATGATCAATCGAATCAGGATCAATCTCGTGGAACATTGACTGCTCCGTAAGACCGAAGTTGTAGTTACCCTGACCGTCGAACTGGTTGCCATTAATACCACGGAAATCGCGGATACGTGGCAAAGCCAGAGTGAGCAAACGATCCAAGAATTCCCACATACGATCACCACGAAGAGTTACGTAAGCGCCAATAGCCTGGCCTTCGCGCAAATGGAACTGCGCAACAGACTTCTTAGCCTTAGTAACCTTTGGCTTCTGACCAGTGATTAAAGTGAGATCCTTAATCGCACCTTCGATAAGCTTGGAATCGCGAGCTGCAGCGCCAACGCCCATAGAGACGACGACCTTCTGCAAACGAGCCACCTGCATAGGATTAGTGTGGCCAAATTCCTTTTCCAAAGCTGGAACGATTTGATCATTGTATTGTTGCTTTAAGCGCGGAGTTGCCGGCGCTTCAACTGTAGTATCGGTCATGCCAGCTCCTTTCCGGACTTCTTAGCTACACGCACGCGCACGGTCTTTACTTTGCCGTCGCGAGCTTCTTGCTTAACAATCACGCCCACGCGGGTTGGTTGCTTGGTCTCTGGGTCAATCACCATAACGTTAGAACGGTGAATTGGAGCCTCAACAGAGACGATGCCTGCCTGCTGACCCTGCTGGGTAGCACGCACGTGCTTCTTAACAACCTGAACACCCTCGACGATCAAACGGTCTTCGGCGAGTACACGAAGTACTTTGCCTTCCTTACCGCGATCCTTGCCGCGGATAACCTTTACCTGGTCGCCGGACTTAATCTTGGCTACCATCTCAGATCACCTCCGGGGCGAGGGACACAATCTTCATGAAGCGCTTATCGCGCAATTCACGACCGACTGGTCCAAAGATACGAGTGCCCTTTGGTTCACGGCCGGAGCCGAGAATAACAGCGGCGTTCTCGTCGAACTTAATATAGGAACCATCAACACGACGATGTTCCTTGACAGTACGGACGACGACAGCCTTAACTACGTCGCCTTTCTTGACCGACCCGCCAGGAATAGCATCCTTAACGGAGGCGACGATGATGTCGCCGATGCCGGCATAGCGTCGCTTCGATCCACCGAGCACGCGGATGGCAAGTAATTCCTTAGCACCCGTGTTGTCGGCGACATGAAGCCGCGTTTCCTGCTGAATCATTGATTCTCCTTAGTCGAGCTGGTTCTCCCCGCTCACCCGTACCGCTCAAATAAGCAGCACAGGTGAAGCGCGGAGCCTTGCTGAACTTGTTTACTTGGCGCGCTCGATAATCGAGTCGAGACGCCAACGCTTGGTCTTGCTCAAAGGCCGAGTTTCCATAATACTCACGAGGTCGCCAATATGCGCCTCATTGTGTTCATCATGGGCCTTGACCTTGCGGGTGGAGCGGACGACTTTACCGTAAAGTGGGTGTGTCGAACGCTGCTCCAACTCCACGGCAATCGTCTTGTCCATGGCCTCGGACACGACGTAGCCGCGACGAACCTTGCGGAAGTTGCGCTCTTGGTTCTCAGCCATGCTTACTTCTCCTTGACCTCAGTGGCGCCAGGCTCTTGGCTGATGCCGAGTTCACGCTCACGCAGGATAGTATACATCCTGGCTATGTCGTGCTTGACCGCCTTGAGGCGAGCGCTGTTTTCAAGTTGACCAGTTGCTGCCTGGAAGCGCAAGTTAAAAAGCTCTTCCTTAGACTTCTTTAAGAAGCCTTCGATTTCAGCATTAGTCTTCTCGTTTAAATTCTTGATGGTGTAGTCTGCAGTTCCGACTGGCATCAGATGTCACCGCCTTCACGCGCAATAACACGGCATTTCATTGGGAGCTTGTCGATAGCGCGGCGCAAAGCCTCGCGAGCGACGTCCTCAGAAACACCACCGATCTCGAACATTACACGACCTGGGTGAATGTTGGCAATCCAGAATTCTGGAGCACCTTTACCGGAACCCATTCGTGCACCAAGCGGGTGCTTGGTTAATGGACGATCAGGGAAAACCGTAATCCACACGCGACCACCACGCTTAATATAGCGGGTCATTGCGATACGGGCTGCCTCGATCTGACGGTTAGTGATGTACGCCGGAGCCAGCGCCTGAATACCGAAATCGCCGAAAGCGATAGCGGTTCCACCCTTAGACATGCCGCTACGGGTAGGACGGTGCTGCTTGCGATATTTAGTCCTTTTTGGGATAAGCATCTGCTCACTCCTTCGTTTCCGTTGCGGCAGGAGCTTCAGCAGCTACAGCCTCGGCTGGCTTTTCGGCCTGTGCCTCGGTAGCCTTCTGCTGATTGGCAGAGCGTGCGCCACGACGTGGACGACGATCGCCACGGCGACCTTCACGCTTACCCTGCTGAGCCTGCTGCTCTTCAAACTCACGCTCAGTCATATCGCCCTTGTAAATCCAAACCTTTACGCCAATACGGCCATAAGTGGTCTTGGCTTCAAAGAAGCCGTAATCAATAAGGGCGCGCAAGGTCTGCAGTGGAACGCGACCTTCGCGGTAGAACTCAGAACGGCTCATTTCGGCGCCACCAAGGCGACCAGAGAGCTTAATACGGATACCCTTGGCACCTGCGCGCATTGCGTCCTGCTGTGCCTTACGCATAGCACGACGGAATGTAACGCGGTTAGTCAACTGTTCCGCAATTCCCTGAGCAACTAATTGAGCGTCAAGTGCAGCGTTCTTTACTTCAAAGATGTTGAGCTGTACTTGCTTACCAGTGAGCTTCTCAAGCTTTGCACGAACACGCTCGGCTTCTGCGCCACGACGACCGATAATAATACCTGGACGAGCGGTGTGAATATCCACACGAACGCGGTCACGGGTACGCTCGATAACAATGCGGGACACGCCTGCACGTTCGAGGTCATGGCTCATTTCCTTGCGAATCTTGTCATCCTCAAGGACGAAGTCACGGTAACGCTCGCCGGCTTTAGTAGAGTCGGAGAACCACCTAGAGCGATGATTCTCGGTAATGCCCAGGCGATAGCCGAAAGGATTGATCTTCTGACCCATCTTTAGCGATCCCCTTCCTTAAGCGAGACGATAACAGTGATATGGCTTGTGCGCTTGTTAATGCGCGCAGCGCGACCCTGTGCACGAGCGCGGAAACGCTTAAGCGTTACACCCTCATCCACATAAGTTTCCTTGATGACCAAGTTTTGCTCGCGGAATGGTTCTCCAGCTTTCTCAGCCTTAACGCGAGCATTAGCGATCGCGCTTTCAAGAACCTTGCGCACCGGCAACGATGCGTCTTGAGGAGCAAACTTCAAAATGGTAATAGCTTCGCTTGCACGCTTGCCTCGGATGAGGTCGACCATGCGGCGAGCCTTGCGCGGCGTCACACGTACGTGACGAGCGATTGCTTTAGCTTCCATGTGTCCTAACTCTCCTTTAGCGGCGTGCTTTCTTGTCGTCCTTCACATGACCCTTGAAGGTCTTGGTTGGGGCGAATTCACCGAGCTTATGACCAACCATTGCTTCGGTAACGAATACCGGCACATGCTTGCGGCCATCGTGTACGGCAAAGGTGTGTCCAATGAAATCAGGAGTGATCATCGAACGACGCGACCACGTCTTGATGACGTTATGCGTGCCCTTGTCGTTTTGTTCATCGACTTTCTTCTGTAAGTGGGCGTCGACGAAAGGGCCCTTCTTGATGCTACGAGTCATCTGTTCGACACTCCCTTACTTGCGGTTCTTACCATTCGGACGACGACGAACAATCATCTTGTTCGAAGCCTTCTTCGGACGGCGGGTACGAACCTCGCCCTTGCCCCATGGAGAAACAGGTGGTTTACCACCACGGGTACGACCACCATGAGGGTGATCAACAGGGTTCATAGATTCGCCTCGGGTGATTGGCCTGCGACCAAGCCAACGAGCACGACCTGCCTTACCAAGCTCGATATTAGCGTGGTCGGAGTTGCCAACCTCGCCGATTGTAGCGCGGCAACGAGCGTCCACGTTACGAATTTCGCCAGATGGCATACGCAACTGAGCGTAAGCGCCATCCTTAGCCACGAGCTGAACGGCAGCACCTGCGGAGCGTGCAATCTTTGCGCCACCAAGTGGACGAAGCTCGATTGCGTGAACCACGGTACCAGTTGGGATGTTCTTAAGAGGCAAGTTGTTGCCTGGCTTAATATCAGCCTGGGCGCCAGTCTCAATAACATCTCCCTGGGAAATGCCTTCAGGAGCGATAATGTAGCGCTTCTCACCATCTGCATAATGCAACAATGCGATGCGAGCGGAACGGTTAGGGTCATACTCAATATGAGCGACCTTTGCTGGCACGCCATCTTTGTCCCAACGCTTAAAATCGATGAGACGATACTGACGCTTGTGTCCGCCGCCGCGATGGCGGGAAGTCATGCGACCGTAAGAGTTACGACCGCCAGTTTTGCTGAGTTTGCGTACCAACGACTTTTCAGGAGTGGAACGCGTAATCTCGGAGAAGTCCGAAACCGAAGCGTTACGACGTCCTGCAGTCGTAGGCTTATAAACGCGGATAGCCATAATATAGTATTCCTTTACTTTTCTCGGCTAGCCTTCAGTTACCAAAGATATCGATTGTCTGGCCTTGTGCCACGGTGACAATAGCGCGCTTTTGATTCACACGACGACCGAAGCCGGTGCGAGAGCGCTTGAGCTTGCCAGCGCGATTCAAGGTGTTAACATTCGTTACCTTGACTTTGAAGATTTCTTCGACAGCCTGCTTGATCTGAACCTTGTTAGCTTTTGGAGCTACGACGAACGTGTACTGGCCACGATCGGAAGCTGCATAGCTTTTTTCAGAAACAACTGGCTTTAAGATGATGTCATGTGCTGGGTTATGGACTGCGACCATTGAAATCAGGCCTCCTTAACTTCAGGCTCGGTCTTAGCTGCAACGAAGGCTTCGAAACCTTCCTTGGAGAAGACGACGTACTGAGCGGTGATGACATCGTAGGTGTTGAGCTGATCAGCGAAGATCACATGCACCGTAGGAATGTTACGAACAGACATCCACTCGTTGATGTTCTCGCGAGAGAGAACAACAGTGGTGAACTGATCCTTAGTTACTGGTGTAAGTGCTGCAACAGCTGCCTTTGTGGATGGAACATCCTTAATGCCAAAGTCCACAATTGCAATGCGACCAGCATTTGCACGATCCGAAAGAGCATAACGAAGAGCAGCTGCCTTCATCTTCTTTGGAGTACGCTGATCGTACTTGCGAGGAACTGGACCGTGTACAACGCCACCATGTACCCACTGTGGAGCACGAATGGAGCCTTGACGAGCACGACCAGTGCCCTTTTGCTTCCATGGCTTCTTACCGCCACCAGATACGTTAGCGCGATTCTTAACCGCGTGAGTACCCTGGCGAGCAGCAGCAAGCTGAGCAATAACGACCTGATGAACCAATGGGCCATGAGCCAAAACGTCTTCGTTGGAGATGCCGAAAATCTCGGCAGGAGCTTCAACAGTGCCGTTTGCATTACCCTTGGTGTCAGTTACGTTCAGAGTTACGTTTGCCATTTAAATCAGGCTCCCTTCACTGCCGAACGGACTAGAACGATAGCACCCTTAGGTCCTGGAATAGCACCCTTGATAGCTAAAATACCGTTCTCAACATCCGAAGAAACGATTGTGAGGTTGAGCGCAGTAGAAGTCACATGACCCATGCGACCAGCCATACGCTTGCCCTTCAAAATGCGGCTTGGAGTTGCACATGCGCCCACAGAACCTGGACGACGTTCATTCTTGTGCGAGCCGTGAGTACGACGGTAAGACTTGAAGCCCCAACGCTTGATTGTGCCAGCAAAGCCTTTACCCTTTGTAGTACCCGTTACGTCAACTTCTGCACCTTCAGCAAATACTTCAGCGGTCAATTCCTGACCTGGCTTGTAATCTGCTGCATTTTCAGTGCGCACCTCAGCGAGGTGACGACGAGGAGTCACGCCAGCCTTTGCAAAGTGACCAGCCAATGGCTTGGTAACCTTGGTAGGATCAATCTGGCCATAACCGAGCTGCACGGCGCAATAACCGTCAGTTTCTTCGGTCTTAACAGCGGTAACTACGTTGGTAGCAACCTCAACCAGAGTTACGGGGACAAAAAGGCCGTTTTCATCCCAAACCTGGCTCATGCCCAGCTTACGGCCGAGCAAAGCAGTGCGATTCTTATTTTGCGACATTATTTACCCCCCTTCCTACAGCTTAATCTCGATATTTACATCCGCAGGCAGGTCAATGTGCATCAAAGAATCCACAGCCTTTGGCGTTGGATCAACGATGTCAATGAGGCGCTTATGAGTGCGCATCTCGAAATGCTCGCGAGAATCCTTATATTTGTGAGGAGAACGGATAACAACAAACACGTTCTTCTCGGTCGGCAGAGGAACCGGACCCACTACTGTGGCGCCCGCGTTCGTCACCGTCTCGACGATTTTCTTCGCCGATTGGTCGATGACCTCATGGTCATAGGACTTAAGCCTGATGCGGATTTTCTGTCCCGCCATTGCCGTCCGCCCTTTCTAGCGATTCGTTTACTGTTTACCAACCTGTATCAAAGGGCACCGGGAGAATAGACACTAAAGGCCATTCCACATCAGTGCGCAGCCTACAAAAATCAACAAAAAAAAACTGCGATTTCTGCTTCTGCGCTCGCTTTTTTGAATTACAACATGCGAGCCTTAAAAACAGGCAACTAAGTAATTAAACCATCAACCTTGGATTAACAAAAATCGGGCGTGTCGGCTATTTTCCAACGAAAAATGGCAGAAACTACAGCTAGTGCAGCCTCTGCCATTTGTAACTAAATATGCAATAATCATTCAATAATTACCTAGATAATCACTTAGATAACCACTTAGATAACCACTCAAATAATCATGCAATAAATTTTGCTTAAATTCTACTTCGATTCACGCTGTAGGCGCATACGATGTCCTTCTTCTTGAGAAACACCATAATACGCTGCAATCGCAATATCCTTCATATCTTCGATTTGAGGAATACGCGGATTTGCAGGAGCGCACTGATCTTCGTAAGCACGCATGCCAATCTGATCCAACAAAGACCAATAGTATTCTTCGTCCACACCGCACGCCTTAAACGATGCGTCCATGCCAAGAAGATTATCCCTGTAGTTTTCAACAGCGCGCGCCAAATTCTCTACGCCCTCTTGAGGAGTTTTACCAGGATTTACACCAAGATTCTTAGCAAGCTGCTGGTAGCGCTCTGGAGCGATATAGCGATTGTACTTTGGCCAGCTTGTAGGCTCTTGTGGAATTTGACCATTGTAGCGAATTACATATGGAAGCAAAATCGCATTTGTGTGGCCGTGCGCAACGTGGCACAAAGCCCCGATTGTATGTGCCATTGCGTGGCACATTCCAAGGAACGCCGAGCCAAACGCCATTCCAGCCATCGTAGCTGCATTATGCATCTTCTCTTGAGCTTGAATCTTGCGCTCAGGGTCATTAGCGTTCACAGAATCGTTAAGATTCTCCCAAATCAACTTTGCTGCATGCAATGCCATTGCGTCCGTAAAGTCGTTAGCATAAACAGAAGCAAAAGCTTCCATAGAGTGCGTCAAAGCGTCAAAACCAGAATCGCAAGCAAGCTTTCTAGGCTGCGTACGCGCCAAAACTGGATCCACGATTGCAACCGAAGGCGTAATCGCGTAATCCGTAATCGGGTACTTATAGCCAGTCTTATGGTCTGTAATAACAGCAAACGGAGTAACTTCCGATCCTGTTCCAGAAGACGTTGGTACGCAAATCAAGCAAGCTTTTTTGCCAAGAGGCGGAATCTTAAACGCGCGCTTTCTAATATCGAAGAACTTTTCGCGCAAATCAGCGAAGGAAATTTCTGGATGCTCGTAAAGAAGCCACATAATCTTTGCAGCATCCATAGGAGATCCGCCGCCAACAGCAATAATCGTGTCTGGCTGGAACTCTTCGCGCATCATTTCCGCGCCGCGCTCAACAGTTTCAACGCTTGGCTCTGGCTCAACGTAATCAATAATCCTAAACGTTACGCGGTTGTCTCTAGCACGAAGCTGATCAATCACCTTGTCTATAATGCCAAGCTGTTCCATCACTTTATCGCACACAATAACTGCGCGCTCAATGCCATACATGTCTCGCAAATAGCGAACAGCATTCGGCTCAAAATACGTTTTGGCCGGAATCTTGAACCATTGCATATTGTTATTCCTTCGCGCTATGCGCTTTATATTAATAAGATTTACCGCTTGAACGTTTCCAGAAACAGAGTTTCCACCATAAGAACCGCATCCCAAAGTTAAAGAAGGCGCGATTGCGTTGTAGATGTCCCCAACGCCACCCAAAGATCCTGGGGAGTTCCAAATGATTCGGCAAGCGTGCATGCGGCTTCCATATTCGCGAGCAAGCTGCTGATTGTTGGTATGAATCACAGCAGTGTGACCAGCTCCGTGCACAAGCATCTTCTCGCACATTTCAAAGCCTTGTTCCTTGTTATCTGCGCGCAGTAAAGCGTGAACAGGAGCCAACTTTTCCATTGTTAGAGGTTCCATCTCGCCAACTTCTTTGCACTCAGCAATAAGAATCACAGCATCTTCTGGAATCTCAAATCCAGCCTGTTGAGCAATAAATTGAGGAGACTTTCCAGGAACAACAGAATTAAGCTTTGGAGTTTGGCCACTATAAGACGTGCAACCAAACATGTACTTCTCGAGCTTTGCTTTTTCTTCTTCGTTTACAAAGTAAGCTTTACGGCGCTTTAATTCGAGCTTCAAAGGATCGTATACGTCTTTATGCGCAATAATCGCCTGCTCTGTTGCACAAATCATGCCGTAGTCAAAATGCTTTGAAAGCACTAAATCGTTTGCAGCGCGCTCAACATCTACGTCTGCATCAACGTATGCTGGAGCGTTTCCTGCACCAACGCCCAATGCTGGCTTACCAGAAGAATAAGCAGCTTTAACCATTCCAGGACCACCCGTTGCAAGAATTGTTGCAACATCTGGGTGCTTCATTAAAGCTCCCGTAGCTTCGATTGATGGATGCTCAATCCACTGAATGCAATTTTCTGGCGCTCCTGCTTCTATTGCAGCATCGCGCACAATTCTTGCCGCTTCTGCAGAGCACTTTTGGGCAAATGGATGGAAGCCAAAAATAATTGGGCAACGAGTTTTAAGCGCGATTAGCGACTTAAAAATGGCTGTAGACGTTGGATTTGTGACTGGCGTAACGCCTGCTACAATGCCAACTGGCTCAGCGATTTCGTCGATTCCAAGAACGTCGTCTTCTCTAATAATGCCTACTGTGCGCTGGCCTGCAAGATAATGCGTAATATGTTCGCATGCAAAGATGTTTTTTGTAGCTTTATCTTCAACTAATCCTCTGCCTGTTTCTTCAACAGCCATTTTTGCTAAGACTAAATGCTTGTTTAGAGCTGCAATCGATGCTTTTGCTACGATTCGGTCTACTTGAGTTTGATTTAACTTTTCAAATTCATCTAAAGCGACTTTTGCTTTTTTAGCTAACTCGTCAACTTCTTGCTTTGCAACTAATGCCGCTTGCTCTTTTTCATCGAGCACATTTTCTTGCGCTGTTTCTTGCGCTTGCGCCATTTGGTCCTCCTTGATCTTTAGATTCCTTACGTACTTCTACGCTTTTGGCACATCAACATTTACATGCATAATCTTCTATGAAAGACGCATCATAATGCTGGTATGTGATACATTTCACAATTTACTTGAATTACTGTACTATTTTGAGTTTGCAGCGAGTTGCGCTATTTATGAGCGAGGTTTATCCCCTAATGTTCGTTATTTGTTCTTATTTGTAATGATTTATGTGCGATTTGCTGAAAAATTTTCTAGAATGTTAGATTTAGCTGTTACTTACAAACGATTAATAACATTTAACTTGATTCTAGATTACACACGAATAAAAAATGGCTCCCAGCATAAGCCAGGAGCCATTGAAGTTGTAATTCTTCGCAGCTTAACGCTTCGAGAACTGAGGTGCACGACGTGCCTTGTGCAAACCAGCCTTCTTGCGTTCCACAACGCGAGCGTCGCGAGTCAAGAAGCCAGCCTTCTTCAAGGAAGCACGGTTTGCATCGCGGTCAATAGCGTTCAAAGCGCGGGCAACGCCCAAGCGGATTGCGCCAGCCTGACCAGTGGTGCCGCCGCCGTCTACCAAAACGACAACGTCGAACTTACCTTCAAGCTTTAGAAGCACGATTGGGGAATTAACTTCACGCTGCAATAAGCGAGATGGGAAGTATTCCTCAAGAGTGCGGCCATTAATAGTCCACTTACCAGAACCTGGAACCAAGCGAACGCGAGCAACGGCTTCCTTACGACGACCAGTGCCATAGCCTGGAGCGATAGCGGAAGTACCAGTGCCTGCACCAGCGTTGGTTTCGGTGGTGTAGCTAGTCAGTTCTTCTTCGTTCTCAAGAACCGCGGAGTTGTTGTTATCTACCATAATCATATTCTCCTTACGATTCACTTAGCCTGCTGGCTAACCTGAGAGATCTCGAAGACCTGTGGCTTTTGCGAAATATGAGGATGCTCAGCGCCAGTGAACACACGAAGGCGATCAAGCTGAACCTTAGCAAGACGATTCTTTGGAAGCATTCCCCTAACAGCGGAAACAATGATGCGCTTTGGATTCTTCTCCAAAAGCTCAGCATAGCTATCGCGGCGAAGTCCGCCTGGACGGCCAGAGTGGGAATACAATTCCTTGCTCAACTTATTGCCAGTCAAAGCAATCTTATCTGCGTTAATAATAATAACGTGATTGCCAGAATCAGCGTGAGGAGCATAAGTTGGCTTATTCTTACCACGAAGCAAAATAGCTACCTGGGAAGCCAAGCGACCAAGCACCACATCAGTGGCGTCGATAATGTACCAGTCATGAGTTAAATCTGCTGGTTTCGGTGTGAAAGTCTTCACAATCGTACCTTTTCTCTATTGTGTTTCGAGCTTTATATCTTCTTGGTTTATAGAAGATACTCTACTCATAATCCGTGGGCTCCCTGAAAGTCCTCGATGGCGAGTGGGAAAAGCGCTTTGAAGGACCCCTTAGGGAAACACAACAATCTGCAAGTATATCGCCACATGACGACTATTTGCAAACTTCTATTTTACATATAGCGCGGACTACAACGCGGACTACAACGTTATACAATTGCGGACTGCAACGCTCGCTATCAAAAACAAACGCTGCAGCCCGCAATTAATAATGCATCTATCTCTATTTATTCATCTCTATTTATTCATGATTTGCACTAAAGACTTAACTCTAGGCAAGTCGAATAAATCGTCCAAAAGAACGGGATTGCAATCGGCATCTGCCAAAGGAATACGCCAATTTGGATATTCGTCGTTAGTTCCAGGCTGATTTTGTGCTCTACGCTCGCCAGTGGCGTCAACAATCGACGCAGCAAGCAACTTAGAAGGCGCAGCTTTAAGCGCTTTATACAACGCTTCTACAATCTCTTGCTCATGCTGCGACTCGTCTTCTAGCGCACTTTCGCTTAAGAATCCGCCAGAAACAAGCATCTTAAGCATTGCATTATGCTCTTTAACAGCATCAGCGCGGAACTCTTCTACGGAGCCCGAAAGAAGATTCAAACGCTCGCGAATATTAACGTGCTCGTAGTTTAAGTATCCTGCAGCAGGTGGCAAATCGTGAGTATTTACAGAAGCAAGCGTCATTTCGCGCCACTTCTTAGGCTCGCGGAACGCGCCATCCCTCTGTTCAAACCACTCAACCGTGCATCCAAGAACCTTATTCTTAGCCAAAACTTCTAGAGCTTCAGCTGGCACAACGCCAAGGTCTTCTCCAACTACAACGCCATTTGCGCGCGTGGCTTCAATCGCAAGAATGCCAAGCATAACGTTTGCATCGTAGTAAACGTAAGCTCCGTCTCCTGGAGTAGATCCTTCTGGAATCCACCAAAGGCGGAAAAGCCCAAGAATATGGTCAATTCGCACAGCTCCAGCGGAAGCAAACATGCCATGAACCATATCTCTGTATGTCTTAAAACCTGTGCGCTCAAGCTCAAATGGATTAAGCGGAGGCTGAGACCAGTTTTGACCTTGCTGATTGAAATAATCAGGAGGCGCACCAACGCAAGCGCCATTGGCGAATCGCTCTGGATTCCACCAAACTTCGGAGCCTGCAGGATGCACGCCAACAGCCATATCCGACATAATTCCAATGCGCATTCCTGCTTTTTTAGCTGCCATTTGCGCGTCGTGCAACTGGCCGAACGCAACCCACTCAAGCCAACGATAAAACTCTAGCGTGTCTGGGAATTGCTTTGCTAAAGCGCTAATCTCATCGGAATCTTTAGTAAGATGCTTCTCCCAGCAGTCATCGCCATTAGGCGCACCCCACTTGTCGTAGCAAAGGCACCAAGTTGCGTAGGATTCAAGCGTGTCTCCCATATCTTTCTTAAATGCTTCAAACTTTTGCGCGCGCTTATCTGACATGCCCGACTTAAAAATAATCCACAAAGCGTGCATTTTTACGCGCCACATTGCGTCTCGATCAATAATTTGCACATCATTATTAAGCGGCTCTACTTGATTATGCAAATCGTCAACGCTTTTGCGATCTTGCTCGCTAAGAAGATTATATTCTGGAATGCTTTCTGGGCGAATATAAGTGACGTTTACCATAGACCTAGCAACAGGCAAATATGGCGAAGGCGTTAACGGAGCAACTGGCTCTCCAGCATGAAGCGGATTTATAAGAACAAAGTCCGCTCCCGACTTTTCTTTAGCTTTAACAAGCAAATCCGCCAGATCTGCATAATCGCCAACTCCCCAAGACTTAGAGGAGCGGATTGAATAAAGCTGAGCCATCCAACCCCAAATTTGCTTGCCATCTTTTTCTAGTTTCTCAATAGTATCAATGCTTTCTGGCGCGCTAATAAGAGTGGCCTCTTCTACGCGGTCGGCAACACTAACGCGCAAAGTATGATAGCCCATTGGAACGTCTGCAGGAATCTTAAGCAAAGACGTTGCTACAAACTTTCCGTCTACGGGAATTGCAACATCGTTTTTAGAAGGAGAAATTTGCAAATCACCCTTGTATTCACTGCCATCTTCCAAAATAAGTGTTGCTGTAGGATACTCCAAAATCCCAGTGTTTACGCTTACTTCGCTTTCTTTACCAACAGTGTGCAAAACTGTTGGAGCAACTAAGCGAGTGTGACGCTCATTAAGGATTTTTTGAGTTGCTTCTTCGATTTGTTTATCGTTTTGAGCTTCTACGCATAGTGATTGCAATACTTTTACAAGCACGCTATCGGCGATTTGATGCTCTACGCCATCCGATCCAACGAATTTGGAACGAACGCCCATTAGTTCAGCCAATCGCCTTAACGGACTTGTTGGTTGCACTGTTTCTTCATTTTTAGTGTTCATAGTTTCCATCGTAGTCTATTTGTGGGGTTTTAATGCAAACGTATGCAATTATTATTCATTTTACTTTTATACTCAAGACTTATTTTTATATTTAATACTTATTCAAGACTTATTTAAGACTTCTGACGCAGCAAGCGAGACATCCGAGTCCTTATCTTTAGACAAAGCAATCAAAGTTGGCTGCGACACACCAGGATTAAGAGCCACTGCTCTTCTTACCATTGCAGAGAGCACAGGAGAATCGTCACTTTCTTCGCTTGCACCAAGAGAAGCCAAGTAATCCAACGTTTTTGCGCTAACACCATTTGTCTGCGCACCTTCTAATCGCATTTTCCAAGATGTTCGCGGATTACACAAAGCAGCATCTCTAACTTGCGCGCAAGAATCTTTAGTAAGCCTTCCAACTAGCCAATTCTTAGCATTTTCGTTCTTTGCAACAGCTAAACGAACATTACTTGATTCGTCTTGAGAAAGTTTAACCAAGATATTCGGGAATGGCATTACTGTTGCTAATCGAACGCGATCTTCTTCTGGAGTATTTGAATTGCCTGCTACAGCTTCCAAAAGTGCAGTCGCTCTAGAAAATCCTGCCTGATCCGACCTATCTGGCAACTCTTTTATAGCAAATTCATGCAATTCTTTAGAATCACTGGAATGCCTTAAATGCTCGTAAACAGCGGTTAATGGCTCGTATGAAGCATTGGAATTATTAGATTCATTAGACTCATTAGATAAATCATGGCTTGCACTATTGCCTAAATCTTCGTTTTTCTCAACGCCATTAAGCTTTTGCGCATCATTCATAAGAGACTCACCAACCTTTGCTTAGTCACTTATCTAATCTATCAGCTTTGCAACACAAATCTTAAAACCAAGAATCAAACAAGTGCCAAACAAGAATCACTAAAAATAAAAATCAGCAAATTCTAGTGCAAACACCGCAAAAATCTGGAATTATTACTCCAGAAAACGTATTTTTTACTGCTTCAAGGAATCTATCTGACTCTTCACGTGGCACACATACTTTTAATTCAATAGAAACGCCGTATTCTTCACTTATAACTTCCGCATTGTTTTTTAATAATAAATGCTTAAACATTCTTAAATGCGCGTACTCAACTTTGTAAGAAAAACAATTACACTCTACAATATCCGCTATTTTACTAGACTTAACAGCACCTGCAGCCGCAGCAGAATACGCTCGTATTAATCCACCAGAGCCAAGCAAAATCCCACCAAAATAACGCGTAACTGTTACAACTGCGTCTACAACATTAGAAGACCTAATAACATCTAAAATTGGTTTGCCTGCAGTTCCAGATGGCTCGCCGTCATCGCTCATACGCTCGCACAATCTGCCATTTTTATCTGCGTAAATCGCAGCATACGCAACGTGCCTTGCTTTGGGGTGAATCATCCTAATTGACTCTACAAACTCAAGCGCTTCTTCAGCACTAGAAATGTGGCACGCGTCCGAAATAAACTCTGACTTCTTTTCCACAAAAGCAAAGTGCGCAGGATTCTCACATAAATCAGTTACGGTTCGCATATTCTTCATATTCGATATTTAATATTATTCGATATTCGACATTAAAATCGTTTTCAATTCAAACAGTCTTAAAGCTACAAAAGATTATATGCAACCGCTAGAATTACAAATCGCAAATCGCAAGTCACAAATCACAAATCACGACTTATCGTAGCGCATTAAGTGATCTACAACATCTACAAGCTCTGCAACTTTCTTATCTGTAACCTTTTTATTTCCAGCGTCTTGTGCTTCTTCTAATGCCTTTGATATTTCTTGATGAGCAACTATAAGCGCAACTGCCCTAAGAGCTGCCGTAGATGCAGAAAGTTGCATAAGAATGTTGTTGTAGTCTTCCCCTTTTTCAACCATATTTTCAACAGCGTGAACTTGCCCACATACTCTATGCAAGCGAACCAACATCTTTTCTTTATCTATGTTGTAGTCACTCATAAAAAACCTCATTTGAAAACAGTGCTTTTATATACTATTTACATAATAATTGTGCGTTGTATAGTACGCAAAACTATAAGCGCCAAAAAGCTATGTTTATAGAATAAATTATGCATATTATACAACGCAACTATTCTTATCTGTTTTAAATATATCCCAATTAATATATCTCAACATACATGTTTTACAAATTTATGCACATATGAATCAAATATTTTATGAGAGATTTTATGCAATGTAACTTACGCGTTTTGCCAAAATCACAGATCCTGCAATAAGCAATATAGCCAGAGAGAACATTAATGTTGTTTCAACTTTTACGCCAGTTGTTACTAGATGCCCAACATTAGCACCTAGACGAGCATGGCGTCGTTTTGAATTCTTTGTTCCACTTGCATATTGATTATTTGACTGCGAATTCTGCTCTACATTAGAGTCGCTTACTTGTTGATTACCTCCATACTGAGAATCTCCCTGTTTAGAATCTCCCTGCTGAGTAGCACTTTGGTAAGTATCAACCTTCTTAGAATCACCTCTCTGAATAGTACCTGATTTAGTAGCTGTATATTTACCTTCCTTGCTATCTTCCTTACTTGCAATATGCTCAGATTTATGCTGAGAATCCGTCTTAACATTACTTTGATCATCTTTTTTATTGTTTTTTTCATTAATTTTATCGTTATTAGCATTACTCTTAGGATTACTCTTAGGATTACTATCGCCAGTCGCATCTGCATTTTGATGAACTGTATTATTGGTTCCAGCATCTACTTGCGCACCGAGCGTATTATTATTCGCTCCAGCGTTTACACCAGATTGCGCATTGTTGCCAACTTGCGCTCTGCCAGACTGTGTGCCAGCAACTTCATTCTGCGCACTAGAACCTTGTGTACCACCAGGCTGCTCGCTAGAACCTCCAGGATTATCCTGCTTACCAGGATCTTGCTTACCAGGATCTTGCTTACCAGGCTTGTTTTTCCCAGAACCCTGTGTGCTACCAGACTGATTATTATTGCCAGCTTGCACACCAGAACCTTGCGGATTCTGAGGATTCTGAGGATTCTGAGGATTCTGCTTTGAAATAATATTATCTACAACGCCACCACTAGGAGACGTCTTTGGATCAACTTCACTACCTGTAACATTTCCACTACCAGCAGGCTCACCCGATGACTCTCCACTTTGGCTACCATCCTTAACATCGCTTGCACCACCATTTTGGCTGCTACTTGCGCTGCCATTATTCTGCGTTCCGCCAGGCTGCAAACTGCTAGGCTTTTCGTTAGAATCACCTGGCTTTTGCACACCAGGCTGATCTTTTACAGGATTATCTTGTTTTCCAGGCTCTTGTTTACTCAGATTTTGCTTACCTGGATTATCTTGCTTACCAGAACCTTGCGGATCCTGCTTTGAAATAATATTATCTACAACACCACCACTAGGAGACGTCTTTGGATCAACTTCACTACCCGTAACATTTCCACTACCAACAGGCTCGCTCTTACCTGGATATTGTCTACTAGGCTTTTCGCTAGAACCTCCAGGATTATCCTGCTTACCAGGATCTTGCTTACCAGGCTTTTCACTAGAACCACCAGGCTGCTCTTTTCCAGGCTCACCCTTTCCAGGCTCACCCTTACCAGGATCACCCTTACCAGGCTCACCCTTCGCACCAGCATTCTCCGCCTTATTAACAGTCACAGTAACAGGCTTATTTCTATCAAAGAAGCTTCTACTATCTTCGTTATTAAACGACGTCTTAAACTCTTGCGCTCTAGAAGAACCTGGGAATTCATAAACAAAAACATACATTCCACTTTTAGCCGTATTGCCATCTAAAAGATCGATCATATCTCCAACTTTTTCAAACTTTTCTTTTTTATTCTCAGCACTTCTGTTCTCTTTGTTATCTTCACTGCCCTTGTTATCTTCACTATCGCCATCTTTACCAGATTCTTTGCCAGCTTCTTTACTATTAGACTCGTTATGAGTAAGAATTATCTTTCCATTGCCAAGCGTGTAAGTTCCATTATGCAATGGAACATCCCATGAATCTATTTTCTTATGATTTTCGTCTTCTTTAGGCTCTTCAACCGAGCTAGAAACAAGCTTTACCATATTTTCATTGCTCATTGAACTATCTTTGTTTCCAACCCACCAAAGACGAATGTTCATCTTTGCATCTTTACTAAACCCATAATCGGTATTTCCATCAAATTTTCCGTAGTCTTTTGGAACACCACTAACAACTATCGCATCCGAAACGTCATTTGTATCTTTGTTTTTTAGATTCTTAACATGTTCAATCGATATTTTTGCCTTATGCGAAACTGTTGAATTTACGTTTCCAAATTCTTCAACAAACTTTCCTGGAATAAACTCTCGAACGTCGTCTTTTTGATTTCCGGGATCAATAAACCAAACCCACGTTCCAAATAATCCTGCATCGTCTTTGTTCACTTTATAAACTTTTGCGCTAGCAAGTTCATCTTTAGATAAGTCACCTGTTGCTTCGTGCGCAACCGCCTTAACCTCTTGATTTTCTCCCGAAAAATAAACATCAGCTGCAGCAACTTGACGAATATTCTTATCTTCTCGTAGTTCCTTTATATACTCTTCTACTTTGTCTTTTTTATTTTCGCGTTTTTTCATAATATCGTTATAAGAACCAACAAAGTAGTATCCGCGAGCACGAACGTCTTTACCACTTACCCACTCACCTTCAGTAGGATTCTTTAGCGACGAAGTAACAGTATCTTCTACAGAATCGCCTACTTTCAACTCTTTTACAGTCGACTTAGAAGAAAGCGAGGGCTGGAACTTTCTGTGCGCTCTCTCTGTTAATACATTTGTAAATTCTTTGACTTTTTCATCTTTTGCTACTCGTATTAAAGCTGCTCCATTCCCTATATCTTTTCTTTGCAAATATGGAATGTAGTATTCACCCTTAATTTCTGCTTCACCTTCTCCTGTTGCAACCCAATCAATTCCATACAACGTACTATAAGATCCAATGTGATCTTTAACTTCTTTAACCTGTTTCTTATCTTTTATAAAACGCAACTTATCGCCTACTGCAGTAACTTTAAATTTTGTATTTTCGCTGTCATATGTAACATTTCTTTCATCAACACCCTGTGTATCAATAACTACCCTTCCACTCCTTGCATAGTAGGTAGCATAAGGGTCAAGTATTTTGAATCCCATACCCTTAGGCGTTTTTTGGGTTACTTCGTTCCATAGTTTTTCTGCATCTTCCTTTAAGTTAGACGCACCATCAAATCCCCTACGCTTCGCTTCTTCCCACCCGCGTTTATCTTCATCATAATGTTCATGAATTAAATATGCTGCAGCCTCCATTCGGGATGTAAAATCATTTTCAATAGCAGACTTAGCTATTCTTGCTGTGATTTCATTAATATTGTTAACATCAAGCGGAATATCTCTCCAATCGGAATCAGCTTTTACAGTTGATCCCGTATTAATGCAAAATACGTAATTACCATCATCATCTTTTTTTACAATTTTTCTGCTCGGACTCACTTTTGAACAGGCATCACTATACGTATAGTATTGAGCAAAAATATCCGCAGAAGCAGCATTTATTGCGCCATTACCAACAACAATTGCAATAGTCGCCAGCAACGCTGTCAGTAAAGAGAACATTCGCGTGCGCTTATTGCGTAAAAAGATTGGAATCCCTTTACATCCATGTTTTCCCATATCAACTCCTTAAAACGTTGTTTTCTCTAACGTGACAAACGTTTTTGCTAGCCACGATGAACGAAAAATTCGCTCATGCTCTAACTATGATTTAGGAATTTCAATCTGTAAATAAAAAACTTTCAATGTGGTTAAAGGCTATTTTAGAGGGTAGTTATCCACATTGTTATACACAATTGTGCACAATTACACACAATTACGGCAGCTGCTGGCAATTTGCAACGATTAAGTGGGAATACAGGGAATACAGTGAATCGGATTATGGGTTATAGGCCAAAAATCAAAACAAAAAGCTCTAAACCGCTGATTTTTCAACGATTTAGAGCTAAACCGCGGAGTCAGAGAGATTCGAACTCTCGAGCCGCTTACGCGACTAACACCTTAGCAGGGTGCCCCTATCGGCCACTCAGGCATGACTCCACTTTGTAACTATTCAAGATAGCAACAGGTTCAAACTATATCACCTCTTGAGGACGTGCACAATGCTTAAGCGACACACCAAACGCACAAAAGAAGCTTATATAACGCGCAACAGTATTTATGCGGGGTTGTGATCTCCCGAAAATGTAATCACAACAGCCAACATAACTAGAGCCATTCCGCAAACATCAATCAACGTTGGCATTTCGCCAAATCCCATGCCAACAAGCGCTGCAATCGCAGGGTAAAGCGCTTGCATAACTGAATATCTTGCAGAAGACACACGCTTTAGCAAAACCTGGTCTAAAAGCGTTGGAATAAAAGACGCGCAAATCGCAATAACAACCATTAATCCAAGAAGTTTCAAAGATCCGTAAGGCTGAGCAGCCCATGTTGCACTCGATTTAGGATGCACAACATGCAAAATTGCAGGGATTCCAAGAACGCTCGATTGCAAAAGCCAACCAATTAAAATAGCTACACTAACTCGGTCAATTGCATTAGAGCCTCTTGCAAGCATGCGCCCAGATACAATGTACATTCCCCACATTGATCCGCCAATAAGAATCGCCACTAATCCAACAAGAAAATGCGGGCTTTCGTTAGAGCCCATCGATGCGCTTGCAAGAAGCACAATTCCGCAAGCCGCAATAACAATACCAACGCGCTCACGCCATGTTTTACCCGTTATAACAGCAACCATTAAAGGCCCTACAAACTCAATAGTTACAGCCACTCCAACAGCCATACAACTAATAGCTAAATAAAACATTGTGTTCATAAGAACAACAGAAATGCCTACTGCAACAACAATTAACCATTCTTTTAATGTTTTAGGAAGAGAGTTGCGAGCGCGCTTTTTACGCGAAAAAGGTCTTCTCCAAGCAAGCAAAAACAAAGACATAAACCCAACGCGATACCACACAGAATATAGCGGATCGAGCTGGCTAAACGCGACTTTTGCTATAGACGTTGCTAGATAGACCGTTGCAGCTTCTGCAACAACGATTAGCAAAACAGGCATGCGATTTAGCGCGTTTACTATGATTTGTTTCATAAAGCATACCCTACACGGCAGTAGTTATATTTGCCAGTAGTTATTTTGCGTATTTTACACTTATTTTTCGTAAACTTATTGCGACACGCTATTGTACAAAATCGAACGTTTGTTCTACTATAAATTCATGAGCACAGCACCGCGAGTTAATGCAGCTAAACGCGATTGGGGGCGCAACACGTCTGGCTGCACAATACTTCATATCGATATGGATGCATTTTATGCATCACTCGAGGCGGCGCGTAATCCTAGGTTACTTGGCAAACCTCTGATTATTGGTACAGGCTCGCGCTCCGTAGTTTCGGCAGCCAGCTACGAAGCACGTAAGTATGGCGTGAATTCCGCTATGCCTACAGCGCGAGCACGAAGCTTGTGCCCTAATGGCATTTTCCTGCCGGTAGATATGCCATATTACGTTTCCATTTCATCTAGGATTTTTAAGGAGGTCTTTTCAAAGATCACAGATAAGGTTGAACAGGTTTCTGTAGACGAGTGTTACATGGACGTTAGCTCAGCGTTATTACGCTGGAAAACGCCCATCGCCATAGGCGAGTGGATAAGAAGCGAAGTCGCGCGCAAGTTTCATATCACTTGCTCTGTTGGGATTGCATCAAATAAGCTGATCGCAAAAATGGCGTCAACGAACGCAAAGCCAAATGGAATGTTGATTATCCCCCAAAATCGCAATGCCGACTTTGTTTCAATAATGCCATTACGAGCAATACCAGGAATTGGACCCGCGCTTGCTAAAAAACTAGCTACGTGGGGAATAAATAGCATTGAGATGCTTAGAAGTGTAGATGAGAAGACTTTGGAACGAGTTGCTGGGTCTAAAGTTCTTGCGCGAATGCTTTATAACACTTCGCGCGGAATTGACACACGGCAAGTAACGCCCCACGTTCCAGAAAAATCCATTGGTACAGAAAGCACTCTTGATAAAGACACCACGGATATTGCAGCAGTGAAAAACCTGATCAGGCACTGCTGCAACGAAGTGGCACAAGAATTACGCAATCGCAACACAATGGCAAAAACAGTAACGTTAAAATTGCGATTCAGCGATTTGCACTATGCAACAAGATGCAAAACATTAAGAAACGTAACCGATTGCGCACCAGAGTTATACAAGCATGCTTGCGATTTACTAGAATCAGTAAATCCAACAGTTCATGACCACAAATTAGGCGGAAGTCATATTTGTTTACTAAGCTCCGTTAGGCTTGCTGGCGTTAGCGTAAGCAATCTTGTAGATAAAAGCAAAGCGCTTGTTCAGCCTACGATTAGCGACATCTTAGAAGAGAACGAAAGAGAAAACACCATAAGTGGTATGCGTAAAAATTCAACAGAAATTGCGCAAAACGCAATAAAAAATACGCATGCAAGAATAAGTCACGCAGAACACGTATTAGATGCAGTAAGAAAAAAGTATGGTAAGAATGCTGCTCAAATGGGCATTTAAGCATCTTTTTTAGGAAGAGCAGCTACGCGGTCCTCATCCCAACCAGATGGGCCAGCTTCTTGCGCACCACCTAAATCGCCAAGCTTGTTAAAGTATTCCACAGCAGCGTCTTTATACCATTCCCACTCTTCTGGAACATCGTCTTCATAAAAAATGGCCTCTACTGGGCATGCAGACTCGCATGCGCCACAATCAACGCATTCGTTAGGGTTTATGTAAAGCGTGCGATCGCCTTCGTAAATGCAATCAACAGGGCACTCGTCAACACACGCTTTATCTTTAACGTCAACGCACGGTTCTGCAATAACGTAAGGCATAACAAACGCCCCCTTTCATACTAAAAAATAAACTAACTCTTCTATTATAGTTCACGTTACGAGTGCAAAACGCATTGAGTCGGCATACGTAATCGCATACCGACTCAACACATTAAATCAACGTCTAAAAAAAATCAACGTCTAAAAGCAAAAGCCTATTGAGCATCCTCTTGAGCAGACCCAACAGCCGCCTCTTGAGCTACCTCTTGAGCTGCCTCAGCTCGCGCTTGATCTTCCGACTCGCCTTCCGCAACTTTTTCTGCAGCAACAGCATCTTGCGCAAACAAGGTTTCTACTGGAACACCAAGCTTCTTAGCTTTACGAAGTTGCCTTCCAAGCAAAGAATTGCGGTAAGAATAGCCAAAGTACACAATAAAACCGATTGCAAGCCAGATTGCAAAACGAATCCATGTAAGCACAGAAAGGTTTAGCATAAGCCAGAACGTAGAAAGCGCGGCGAAAATAGGTAGAACTGGATTCCATGGAACCATAAATGATCGATGCAAATCAGGTCTACGCATACGCATAATAGGAACGCCTGCAGAAACAAGCAAGAACGCAGAAAGCGTACCAATATTCACCATATCGGAAAGAATTCCAATATCCAATGTAGAAGCGATTATAGCAACTACAACGCCAGAAACAATCTGAATACGTGCAGGGATTCCGCGCTTGCTAACCTTAGAGAAGCTGCGTGGAAGCAAACCATCTCGGCTAACAGCAAACACAATACGCGTAAGGCCCAAAAGAAGAACCATAACAACAGTTGTTAAGCCGATTACAATGCCAAGAGAAATAATCTTAGCAGCCCAAGTTGCACCTACAAGCTCAAAGCTAGTAGAAAGCGAAGGAGCCTCTTGCTTAGCCAAATCCTTGTAAGAGACCATACCAGTTGTAACAACAGCAACAAGAATGTAAAGAACAGTCACAATCAAAAGACCAAGACCAATGCCCCTAGGAATGTTCTTGTGTGGATCTTTAGTTTCTTCTGCCGTAGTTGCAACAACGTCGAATCCAATGAATGCAAAGAATACAAGTGCTGCGCCAGAAAGAATACCCGTAATGCCGTAAACAGCTGGCTGCATGCCAGTAATCCACTGCCAGAGCGGCTGGCTCATAGTGCCAGAAACGTGAATACCCTTAACGCTAGCAACGTCTGTTGCAGGTGGAACAAATGGAGTGAAGTTAGAAGCCTTAATGTAGAAGAATCCAACAACAACAACAAACAAAACAATACCAATCTTAAGAATTGTTAAAGCACCGTCAAAACGAGCAGAAAGTTTTGTTCCAACAACAAGCATAATCGTAAAGAACGCAACAATAACTACTGGAGCAAGATCAAAAGTAAAATTACCAAGCTTTACCGAAGTAGATACGTTAAGGCCAAACAAGTGCATTAAATCGTTAAGATAAACGCCCCAATATTTAGCTATAACGGATCCTGCCATAAGCATTTCCAGAATCATATCCCAGCCAATAATCCAAGCAATAAGCTCGCCTACTGTGGTATATGTAAACGTGTATGCAGAACCTGCAACAGGAATCATCGAAGCAAACTCCGCGTAGCACATTGCAGCCGTTCCGCAAACGATTCCAGCAATAATAAAGCTAATAATCACTGCAGGACCTGCATGGAATGCTGCTGCTTGAGCGCCAACGGAGAAGATTCCAGCGCCAACAGCAACAGCTACGCCCATAACTGCCAAATCCCAAGCATTTAATGTACGCTTAAGATGGCGATCACCATCCATTGTTTCTGCAATAGTCTGTTCAACAGACTTTTTTCTCCATATTTGCATAATCCAACCTTCTCTAAAACTACGTCTAAAACATTCCATATAAGGGTATATATGTTATAAATCGCAAAAAATACGGTTCAACTCGCATTAAGAGTCATCAAACAATAATTTTTACGATATTAAAAGAGCATAGTACTTTGTCTAGCGGAAAATCACAACACAAATCGCAATTTATTATGTTAAATTATGCTAAATTTGTGTTAACAATTGTCTTAACAATCCGCACTAACGCCGATTAAAACAGGTTCTGGAACAAGTTTTACACCAAACGAATCGTAAACACCATCTATGATTTTGCGCGCCAAATCAACAATATCCTTGCATTTTGCACAACTGCGATTAGTCAACGCCAAAGTGTGCAGAGAAGATAATCCAGCTTTACTTTTTTCGCCATCGCTTTGAGCAAGTCTAAATCCCTTGTGGAATCCAGCGTGGTCAATAAGCCAAGCTGCAGAAGTCTTAACTCCTTTAGATCCATCTGGCAAAGTGGCGTCAAAGCGCGGAGCGTCTTCTGGGAGCAAATCTGCTTGAGATTTAGTCAAAATCGGGTTCATAAAGAAGCTTCCGCAACTATGGCGGTCCGCATACTTGGAATCGCCATCTTGCAAATCACCACAAACATAGTCTTCATTTTGAAGCCTAATCGAAGACTCAACACCATTTTCGCTTTTCGCGTAGCACATCCACCTATTTGCGTAGCGCATAGCATCTTCGAGCATGCCCTTAGATGCTCTAACGCGCAAAACTTCGCGACGAATCTTAGACGTTTCCATCCTATCTCCAACTTGTACGCCAAGCGCGTGAGCAAGCTGCGAATGAGCCACAACACCTGTTTTTGAATGCTTTAAGCAAAAAGTAACAGATAAAACAACGTATCTAGGCGTTGGGAAGAAGCAATCAGCAGCAACACCAGGAGCCTTATACATGCTTTGCTTAAGAACAGACGTGCGATAGCCAAATTTAAGATCCGCAAGATTCATATAAAAAGTGGTTTTGTCTTTACGATCCCAAACTTCTACAGAATCAACACTTTGTGATACTTCCGCACCGTATGCGCCAATGTTTTGTACCACAGACGCACCAACAGTTCCAGGAATCCCAGATAACGCTTCTACGCCTTGCAATCCAAGCTCAATAGTGTGAGACACAAAATCATCCCAATTGCAGCCAGCCTCTGCACTAACGTGAACCAAAAAATCTCCGCTAGTTTTATCAACGCCGTCTATGCCAGGAGCTGCCTCATCTAAAACGCAAATCTCACGACGAGCATCACGCACAACAACTCCGTTAAACGGTTCGTCGCTTACAAGCATGTTAGACCCGCCGCCAATAACACAAAGCGGCAATCCAGCGCAATCTGCGTCTTCTACAGCTTCAATAACAGCCACTCTGCTAGTAGGCTCTACAAAACGAGCAATAGAGCCTCCAACGCCGATTGTTGTAAGATTTGCAAAAGTTGGATTATCAGATTCCAATAAGGATGATTGCATACTCATACGACTAATCCTAACAGCAATAAATAACAAAAAACCCCGCAAAACGCGGGGTAATAAAGCTATAAAACTTCGCCGAAGTTCACGCTTTTAGCGAGTCTCGCGATGGAGAGTGTGCTTGCCGCAGCGTGGGCAGAACTTGCTCAACTCAAGGCGATCAGGCGTATTACGACGATTCTTCGTCGTGATGTAATTACGCTCCTTGCACTCCGTGCATGCAAGCGTAATGCCTGGACGGATGTCTGCGCTCTTACTTGCCATTTTGTTCACCTCTAGAATATTGTATGTTGACCAACTCCTGCTGGCCATTGTAGCGAGGAAGAGACTCGAACTCTTGACCTTACGATTATGAGTCGTACGCTCTAGCCAGCTGAGCTACCCCGCCAGAGAGCCTCGAGTGAGAATCGGACTCACGACCTCTTCCTTACCAAGGAAGTGCTCTACCACTGAGCTATCGAGGCGTGGCGGGTAGTGGATTTGAACCACTGAAGCACGAAGCAACTGATTTACAGTCAGTCCCATTTGGCCGCTCTGGTAACCCGCCAACGTAACCGCGCGGAGAAGAACATCTCCAAACGGCAACTTTGTTATTTTGCCACGAACGCGCGACTAATGCAAGTTCAAGACACGCCGAAAGCAAAAATCACATCTAAATGCATCTAAAAAATGCGATTATTTAAGCGAAAAACCATCTTTCTTTAAAGACTCGCACACTTTAAGCACGCGATCATTTGCCTCGGTTTCTGCGATTGTAATGCGAATACCTTCTCCAGCAAACGCGCGCACAGAAAGACCTGCATCAACAAAACGCTGATTAGCTCGCTCTGTATCTTCGCCAAACGGCATCCAGAAGAAGTTTGCGTACGGCTCTGCAACATTCCACCCTTGCTCGCGCAAGCCGCTCACAACGCGGTTACGCTCCTTAACAAGCGCATCTACGCGATTGCGCATTTCTACAAGCGCTTCATTCTCCAAAGACGCAAGAGCTGCCACTTGCGCAATTTGACTTACGCCAAACGGAACAGCCACTTTTCGCATGCCTTCTACGACTTGCGCATTTGCAATAGCGTAGCCAATGCGCAAACCAGCCAAACCGTAAGCCTTAGAGAATGTTTGTGCAACAACAACGTTTGGATATTCGCGGTAAAGTTGCATGCCATCCGCCGTACCCTTTGCGTTGTTAAATTGCACGTAAGCTTCGTCAATAAGCACCAAAACATTGCTTGGAACAGCGTCCAGCACTCGTCTAGCTTCCTCGTCTGAAAGCGATGCAGACGTTGGATTGTTTGGATTGTTCAAAATAACAAGACGCGTGCGCTCATTAATCGCATCAATCATTGCGTCCACATCGTGCGACCCATCTGCGCGATTAGGGATTTTAACGCTTGTAGCGCCAGCACCAGTAACAATAATCGGATACGCTTCAAAGCTTCTCCACGGGTATATAACTTCGTCTCCAGGGCCTGCAACAAGATTTACAAGTTGCGTAATAACCTCTGTAGAGCCGCATCCAAGAACAACCTCGTCTGGAGTAACGTTAAACTTTTTAGCTAACTCTTCTACGACTTCTGTTCCGCGCATGTTTGGATAACGATTAATAACACCAAGCGCACGGCTAGAAATGGCGCTTTTCACACTTTCTAACGGCTCAAATGGGTTTTCGTTGCTAGAAATCTTATATGCGCGAATACCGTCTAATGATGGCGCTGGCTTACCTTGCTTGTAATTTGGCAAAGTATCTAAAATACTGCGATGTTTGTAATCCATGATTTTATAATAGTCGCGTCTTAAACAAATTAAGAAAAATTAGACAAAATAAGTAAATTAAACAAAACTATACAAATTAAACCAAGCTATACAAATTAAACAAAAACGCTGAAAACAGCGATAAGTCGCCATTTTCAGCGCTAAATAGCTTTATATAAATAGCTTTAATACTACTTGACTAATACAAGTGATTAACCAAAATCAGCCAAGGATTGCAAGAACGTCACGAGACGAAACGATTAAGTAATCTTCGCCTTCGTAATGAACTTCTGTGCCACCATACTTGGAGTAAAGGATCTTGTCTCCAGGCTTAACATCCATAGGAATGCGCTCGCCCTTATCGTCTCTGCGGCCTGGGCCAACAGCCAAAACCTCTCCCTGCTGTGGCTTTTCCTTAGCATTATCTGGAATGTACAAGCCAGAAGCAGTTTGAGTTTCTGCTTGAGCTTGCTTAACAATAATCTTATCTTCCAAAGGTGTGAGCTTAATCGACACTTCGGTACCTCTTTCTAGAGAAATGTAACCTTTGCGCGAATAATGTTGACGAGGCTGACGATCACGTCAAAACTATCGAGCACTGAACCTTATAATAGCGCGTTTTTAGCACTCTACCAACTAGAGTGCTAAAATTTTAGAAAATTTTTACAAACTTTAAGCAGCGCGACGAGCCAAAACATCCCTTAAATCGGCTTTACCAAGCGAGTCTTTTGTGCTAACTGGAGGCTCTACAGTAACTTCAGATACTTCAGAGACTTTGCTTGAATCGAAAGCCGCCGCCGATTCGTTTGAATCGTCTGTTGAAATCGCTTTAGTAACTTGCTTAGTAGACTTTATCTCTAAGCTTTGCGGACCCGCATTTTTGCCATTAGCACCAAAATCACTAGAATCATCGCCAAACGAGAACGATATAAGATCTTGGTTAGAGTTGGAGATATCGACTTGCGAGCGCGCATCATTAGCAGCGGAAAAATCGCCAGCAACCGCGCTTTTTACCGCCTCTTGTCTATTTGCTCCTGCTAAAGCCATGCTTATATCTCGCTGTTGCATAACTGAAGTCTCTGTGTTGTCTGGATTGCTGGAATTGTCTGAATTCTCAACGTGCTCAACAACTGAGTTTACGGCAGCGTCAAAAATTGGCTCCACAACAGAATCATTAAAAGCTGCAGAACGCTTGTTATACAAAGCAACTTTTGCTTCCCACTTACGCGCTTGCTTAGCAGCCATAGAACCAAAGTAGAGAACAGTGCAAACAGCAGCAAGAGGAATAATTGCAAACCACGCACTATAAAGGCCAGAAAGACCAGCAACAAACACAACAAGAGTTAAAAACGTTAGAGAAAGCACCAACGCACGGCGACGGCGGATTGCCGCACGGCGAAGCGCGCGAATACGAGCAACATGTTCAGGCGTAAAAACACCATTAAACTGCTTAGCGCACTTATGTTTATTAGCATTCACGCCATTGCGACTGGACTTGCCATTATTAGGCTTTGTATTCGCTTGCATCTTCGACGGCTGCACGCCAACCCCTTTCGCCATCGTGCCGCTACACGCGTGGAAAAGCGAATCACTGCTATAATCCACAATGTGCAACGAAGGTGAATACCTATCTTCGCTGTGTTCCAGCATTGACTTCATGCTGTTTTCAGTGCGTTTAGGCAACCAACCAAACATTAAGGTTACGATGATGATCAATACTGTTAACGCGCTCACCGATTCATAACCCATACGTACAAATATAAAGTGCATTAAGGATGTAAAGGCTAAAAATAAGTCGGCGTGTCGGATTTTTTGCGATTGTTTCGCAAAATTTTACAAACGAAAAAGCGTTTACGATTAGCGATTAACAGCTTTAACGAGGCGATATTATGAGCTAGGATATGTGATGGAATTATAGATTGGAGGAACCGTTGCCTACTTATCATTACCGTTGCAAGCAATGCGGATATGATTTTTCACAACATCAATCGTTTGAAGATGAGCCAATTACCGTGTGCCCAAAGTGCGGAAAGCAAGAAGTTCGTAAGGTTTTTAGCGCGCCGCCAATCAACTTTAAGGGTAGCGGATTTTATCGCACCGATAAGTAACGTGCAAATAACCCATTAAAATTTGTGCATATGTGCATAAGTGAAAAAATATGACGCAACTTATGTGTGTATGTGAATAAATTGAAAATTTATAACGCCACTTATGTGCTTATGTGCGTAAGTGGCGTTTATTTTGCTACGCATGTGTGCGTATGTTAGTAATCACTTATGTTGATATGTGGATTAACACCAATCAAAAATGGCCATTTATGTGAATATGTGTATAAGTGACTATTAAGATTCATCAAAAATGTTTATATGTGCGTAAAATCCTCATATAAGCTAGCCTTTAACCACATTGCACAAAAAAGCTTGCAAAAGCGCTCCGCGCGATAAATGATGCTTATATGCGTACATCATTTTTACTAAAAACAGTTGGCTACAACACGGAAAATAAGGTGCCAGTAGAGCTTATAAAGCGCAGAAAAAAGGCGCAAACCTTAAACATGCTTTCAATATTTTTTATAAGTGTTGCAACATTGTTTTCAATACACCTTATTTCAACGTTTCAAGCTACTCAAAGTGTGCCAGTAGCCGTTAGAAACATAGCAAAAGGCAGCGTAATTAAGCAAAGCGACCTGCATTACGTTAATGTTCCTAAAAGTAGCGTTTTTAACAATGTGCTTAACTACACTTCTATAAGCAATTCCACTAAAAACGCGATTATTGCTGCATGCAACATTAAATACGGAATGCCGATTTTTAGCAACCAAGTTACAAAGCAAACAAAAATTCCGCCTGGTTTTACAACGATTTCGGTGAATCTTGCAAGTAGTAGCGCCAGTCTTGCACAAGGAGACGTTATTTCTATAGCGTTTAGCAAAGTTCCAAACAGCTCAAATACAGCCAATCATTCAACAAATCCAGCACAAATAGAAACATCTAGCAACGCTAGTTCTTCGGATAACATTACTTTGCAAGACAAAAACGTTTCACTTGTTCACAACGTAATCGTTGTTAACGTAAACAATTCTGCGCAAAGCGCACTGCTGGCAATGCCAGCAGAAAACGCGTTGCAAATCATAAACACGCAGGCGATTATTCCAAACCTTGCAGTTATAGCTGTGCAAAACTAGCGAACAATAAAGAAACTTATGCCGCTATGTGGTTTATCTGCCGCGCTCGCTAAAAACTGCCCAATGAGGAGGAAGCTCGCCAAGAATACGATTATCGTCGTCTTTTGCGCGCTGCTCAATCGTTTGAGCGTCGCCCGACTCTTGCTTTACGCCGTCCGCGTCAAAGAGCTCCGACCCTTTACGAACCACGCGCGAATGGCCCCTAGAACATCTGCGATTAGCGTTGTATTCGCTCATTGCTGCTCGCCGCTTTTATAAAGCTCGCCAATTCTAGAAACAATTCGCTCAACTTCTTTTTCGGGATTAACGAATGCTCCAACGCTCCAAACGTTCATAACAGACCAGCCAAGATATTCCAAATCTTGAGCGAGTATGCGATTGCGCTCACGAGTAGACTCAAGGCTCATAAAACTCGCGTCGTCGGTTAGAACAGCCAAAGCAAACGGCTTATCTGGCAAGCCAACAACAAGAGGAATACTATGATCTTCACTAAAACCGTAGTTTACTGCCACATTAAGGCCGCGAGAGCGAATTCGTTCTGCCAAATCAGCAAACAAAACGTTGCTAAAGCCGTTTGCGGAAAAATCGCCAGCAGCTTGCGATTTTGCAGCTTCGCCCGCGTCAGCAGAATCGCCAGAATCCGCAGAATCACCAGCATCGCCAGCAACCGCTGCATTTGCTGCATTTACTGCATCAACTGGATCATCGCCCAAATTCTGCGCCCAAGTAATCAAATCCTTAAGAAGCTTAGGCCCGTCTTGATGCAAACGATCATCTTCCATATCGCTAGACTTAAATGCGCAAACAATGTCCAAGTTTCTGCGAGCCAAAGCCAAGGAGTCAAGAAGCATGGACTTTCCGCCCTCTTCTTCCAAAACTCCAAACTGCTGCAAAAGCCTTCCGTGCGAAGTCTTTGCGTAGCACAGCGAAAGAATAACATCCGTTGCGTATGCACCAACAGCCTCGTTTACGCTTACAAGTCGAACATGCCTAAGGAATCTACCCATATTTTCGTCTTTAACGGCCAACGCCTTAAGCTCCGCTCCAAGCCTATTTCTAAACACGCTTGTAAGAGTCACAACTGCAAGAACATAGCTAGAAGGAACAACGCTAAAAGTCTTAGCGCGCTGCTTAATCAAAGACACAACTTCATCAATCTCACGCTGGCTGCTTTCAATAAGACCCGTTGCCATAACTGGAACGCCAGCGGCTTCTACTTGATGAAGCTTAACCTTGCCTTGCATTTTTTCTACAGGAACATCGTGTCTAAGCGCGCCGTAGCCGTGGTTTTCAAGGAAATCGGCAAGATACGCGGACCGCCTGGTTGCTCGCGACTTAACGCAAACAGTAGGCAAAACACTAATAAGGTCACTTACGCTTTGCGAGCTAACAGTTTGCTTGTGCGCAATAACAACGGCTTGGCGTGCGCGCGCAAGAATGCTAAGCAGCTCAATGTTGTTAATATGCTCTGCAGAATCAATGATTACAACGTCTACAATCGGCTTAAACTCAGTCATCATAGTTAAAGTAGACGGCATTGCAACCAGAATCGGCTTAGCAGCAAGCAGCAAATCTGGGTAGGAGTTCATCAACTTAGCAAAAGTTACACCCGAACCATTGCTTGCAAGAGCAGTGTGAAGCTGATTTGCCTCTTGTGAACGCGCAAAAAGCAAGTCGCAAAGCTTTTTAAGTGCTTCTTGCTGAACCATTGGCCCTACGGAACGCACGTGCTCTGTGTCTACTTGAACAAAACGATCGGAAGCGTCTTGCAACGCGGAGCCGTCTTGATTAGATATAATCTCGGAAGAATTAACAATATCTTCAAAAACGGTAGTCCACCAAGCTAGATGAAGCTCGCCATCTAAGGCATGGCCCGTAACTTTACGCCTACGCAAGTCGCAAACAAGATCTTCTAAACCAACGCCGCGCAATTCACGCTCAATAACACACCTACCTGGTAGCGTATCTAAGGATTCGCGACTATCGTGCAAGGCTTGCAAGCGCTCGTCAAGCTTAGTAAACTCAATGTTTTCAAGGTCTGCGCCAAGTCGCGTTGTAGAAAGCACAGCGTTAAGCGCTACAAGATTACGATCTAAAAGCTCCTGCGTACTAACGATTTCGTCTAGCTTAGGAGGCAATACTGGCCAACCGCCATGAGGCACAAAAGTACGCCATTGCGCAGCTTGCGCGGCAACAATCTTTAACGCTTCGTGAAGATCGTCTACTTTTGCGCCAACACGCAAAAGGCTGCGCGCTTCTTTAATATGATGCCTGCGCTCCCAAAAGCCCATTGGCGTGCCTTCGCGCTTGCGAACAGCTTTAGGCTTGCTCGCTTCAATCATTGCGTTAAGATCGCGCTCAAAAATATCTGGCTGGAAAACGTCTAAAACGCGGCGAAGATTCTTTAGAACCGTAACCTGCCTACCCCATTCTCGCGCCGTAGAAGGAATAGGGAAACCGCAATTTTGCACAGTTGACTTAACGTGCTCGCGCGCGGCTGGCAAAAGCTTTGTAAGAACGTCTACAACACGCTGATACACGTTTACAGCTTCGTTCTCGCTAAACAGCGAAGCGCCAAACCACGGCGTATCTTCGGCATTAGTAGTAAATTCGCCAAGAGAATCTGCCTCGTGCAGCTTTTGCGCCCACTCGTCTAAATGACCAGAAAGCGAGCGCGCAGCATCTACGCTAAGACGTACATGCGTGCAAGGATGCGTAGGCAGCATGGCGATTCCTGCAAGATTTTGCATAGTCTGATAAGCGGAGACACCCCATCGCTCGTTTACTCCGTGCAAATCACCCAAGTAGCGGTTTAATCGCGTTTTAACACCAACAAGCTCGTCGCAAACTTGCTCAAAGCGACTAGAAGCAACGCTTTGGCGGGACCCAACGGCCGCTATAAGCTGCGCATCAACGTGCTTTGCAAGATGCGAATCCGAAACGTCTAGCGAAAGAGAAGAAATCTCGTTTGCGCTAAGAGCGTGGCGGAATCTGCGCTGCTGCTCCATAACGTTTGGAACGTACAAAACGGACTTTCCTGCAAGAACGCAGCGCGAAGAAATTGCAGCTGCGATTAAAGCGGAATCGCATCCAGCATCTGCGTCTATTGCCAAAGAAGCGCCATTTGCCGCCATTCCTGCAGCGTATCGCACAGCGTTACTAACGTCGCCAACTTCGTATTCGTAGTGTGGGTCTGCATCTAGTGGAGAATAGTCGGAAGTAGCTTTTGCGCCCAGCGATTCAACGGCAATATCATCTCCCGCAATCGCGTCAATCATTGTATTTCCAACGTTCCCCAGCTTAAGCGCGCGCAAAATCTGGCCGCTTTCTGCTAAGAATCTAGATCCCGAGTCCGTAAAACAACCGAGCACAATATCTCGCTCAATGTCGAAATCTGGGAAAACTCTTTGCGCAGCAGCACAAATCGCGTCAAAAACTGCGGATGTTTCTGGCGTGCCGCTCTGGTAGTTTGAGCCATCAAAAAGCGCGTCTTCGCTAAGGTGCACGCCTCTTTCTTGCAGCCTAAGAACAAGAGCGTGGTTTAGGCGAACGTTTCCCGAAAAATAAATCGTTGCAGCCGTCTCGTCTTTTCCAGCTTCTCGCAAAACGCGTACGGGGTACGTTAAAACTGGCACATGATTGCCGCTCCACGACGCAACTCCAACAACAAGCGAAAGCTCCGAAACGCCATTTTCGTGCGCTTTATTGTCTCTGTCTTCAAAAACTCTGTCTAGCCTTCTACCTGCCGCACGCAGCATTCCCGAATCGCGGAAAAGCGCTTGAAGAGTGGCCTTTCCACTGGCAAAAAGCTGGGCGATTCCCGAAGGGTGCGCGTGAGTCAACTCTAGTTGCGCACAAAGTTTTGTTATGTCTTCTAGCGGAGATGGAGCAAGCTGCGACTTATATTTTTCATGCCATTTGTTCATGCGCTCGAGTTTCTCGGCGCGCAAAGATTGTGCAGATTGGCGTGATGCAGCCTGGTCTGGCTGGTCTGACTTATCTGTCTTATCTGAAAGATTTTGCTGATTTTGCTGGCTTAACTGACTTGCCTGGCCTTGCTGGCTGTGCATAAAGTCATTTTGATTATCGCTCATACTACTCAACTCCCTTGTTTACAAGCCGATTGCATTGCGATACGCGCTGTATCCGCTATTTTGCGCCAACGCTTGATCCACGTCTGCGTTCCCCTGCGCCGAAAGCCACGCATACAAATCGTCGTACAAATTTGTGTTCATTGCCAAGAATGGCAGCAACTCTTGGTACTTTGCCATCTCAAATTGCTCGGCAAAATCGTCTGTTTTTTGCGCTTCTTCCGATGTAAATCCTCCAGCGGAAACCACTTCTTTGCGAGCGCTAAATTCGCCATTTGAAACTTTTTCAAACACGGATCCTGGCTCAAAAGCTGGTGTAAATTGCGCGGAATCGCTTGCGATTGTAGCGCTTACATCGCTTATGTTGTTAGCGTCACTTACATTGCTAGAATTGCTTACATCGCTAGCATCATCGTTAGTAGCATCATTGTTAGTAACAGCATCGTTAGTAGATACATCATTATCTACAGAATCGTTAGTAGCAGCATCGTTACTAGCATCATTGTTACTATCAACATCATTACTAGCAACATCGTTACTAGATACATCATTACTAGCAACATCGTTACTAGATACATCGTTATTTGCAGCATCGTCAAATAAATTGCGCGGTTCCACAGGCGATTCAAACTCATCTCGAACAACAGGCAAAACAACCTGACCTGCAATAACAGGCTTAATTTGCTCTGCAACGCTTTCTGCAACGCTTGCAACATCTAGAACGCTTGCAACATCCGCAACACTTAAAGGCGCAACACTTGAAGGCTCAGCAGAAGTTACAGCAGAATTATTATCCGCATTATCATCCGCATCCGCACCAGCATCCGCCGCCGAAGCACTACCAAGGTCATCCGCCGCAGCAGCATCATTAAGCCGCTTTTGACTATCCCAAACCAAATCAGGCCGCGAAACCGACTGCGCATGGAACACTCCCGTTGGCTCCCCCGCGCGAATGTCAAGAATATCATCTACCGACAAATCCGCCGCATCTGGCTCCTTAATATCATTATCTGGAGCATAAGAGAACAAATCGCGCACTGGCTGCGCACCCGCATCACTTCCCTGCGGCGCCTTTTCTTCAATGCGCACAAAATCAACTGGAACGTCGCCAAATTGCATGCGAACAATGCTGTCTGGCATGTGAAAATCAACGCCTGGGTCTAGTCGCAGCAAATCACCGCTTTCGCTAACCAAGTAAGTTCCGTTTGTAGAGTTTAAATCGCGAATAGTAGCAGCGCCGCTCGCATCAACAATAAAAAGCGCGTGCCTTTTAGACATAGAGCGCTTATTGTCTACAACGTCTACACGCATAAAACCATCTTCACGCAAAGGGCGTATAGGCTTCCTGCCAATTTCTACAGACCGACCCGCACCAACGCGTGCCTGCTCCACTCCACCTACCGTAATCATCCAGCGCTGCAAGGTTTGTTGAACACTCACGGAACCTGCTCCCTTCAAAAAACACACTACACACTATTGTGTCATGCTTTGTGTATATTGCGCTAAATGCTAATCAAATGCTTAGCGTGCAAATCAAACCTGCCGCGCTTTCTTTTAACATCCGCAACAACCATAGTCGCAAGAATCACCGCGCACCCAACAAGCGCAATAACAAACAGCGTCATCCAAAGAGGCCACTGCAGCTTGTCATCTGGAGCCTTAACAAGATCTGGCAACACGCGATACCCCGTTACCAGCAGCCTTTGCGTATTAACACCATACGGCGTGCAAGTGAGCAAAGTCACCAAATCGCGACCCTTCTCGCGCTGCAACAAACTGATGTCGTTAGGTTCTACAACGCTAATGCGAAACACCTTGTATCGCAGCGTCTCGCCTTGAATATCCAAATAGAAAAAATCGCCTTTTTTAAGGTAGATTAAGTCGTCAAACATAGTCGCATGCGGCAAACCCGTGTGCGCAGTAATAACAGAATGCCTATTTTTGCCGCCCACTGGTAAATCCGTGCCGTACAAATGACCAGCGCCATACGCTAAAACATCCTGCGAACTGCCGTGATAAATAGGAAGTTTTACACCAATCTTTGGGATTTTTACGATTCCCATAATGCCCATTGGTTCATCCAGCACGCTACTGTACTTTTTATACTCGGGTGTTTTCTTAAAATCTTCCGTTCCGTTATACGGATCCGCCGTAAAAATCGCGCTGCGATGCGCGTTATACTTGCGAGCCTTTTCTAAGCTAATCGCACGCGCGTCTTTAGGCTGCTCGCGACTAAGCTTGTCGTAAATTGCAGAGAGCTGCTTCGAAGCGTGATTGTTCCAAAGAGTAGATGCCACTGGGTACGTAAAACATAGGATTGCGGCGACTGCCAAGACAACTGGCTCTAGCGCTCGATGCAAAGGGCTTTTCTTTTTCTTAGCCTTCATTCCTCCTCCAATGCGAATCGACTTGCATGAGCGCTTAAAGCGTAGCGCGCGAATGCACTTCGATTCGCTGAGCCGCTTAGAGCAGAAGCATTGCTTCTGCGCGGCGAAGACGTTCGCGCGCTCAGACCGCGCGAACGGCACGACCTGCCTTGTAGTGCGTTTGTACCAAAAAACACCGAAATCAAATACAAACGCACTACAAAAAATGAACAGAATATTGAACAAAAAGCAGCAAAAGCGCAAATATGCGCGAGTCTAGGGCTTACATACAAACCCTAGACTCACACACTTTACTTTTAGACTACTAGATTACTGAAGCAGCTACTTTGCAAAAGCGCATCAGGCTTTTGCCTGCTCCTCTTCCTTGCGATTGCGCATGTAGAGGAACACGCTTGCTGCAATCGAGCCCATGCCAGCAAGCGCGAAAATAATCACGCCAGTAGCACCAGTTGCAGGAAGGTTGAACCATGTACCAAATGTGTTCTTCTTTGTGTTAGAGAAGTCAACAATCTTGAGCTTGCCTTCTTCTACATTCACAGCCTTAACTTCTGGCAAACGAATGTAGTCATTTGGAGCTTTAACCTCAACAAGGTAAATGTTTGTGCCAGCTTGAACCTTAACAGCCGCCTTCAATTTACCAGTAGTTTCTTGAGTTGTAGCCTCTTCGCCCTTAAACGTAGAAGAACCAGCTTTGCATTCGGCGATATTATCTGCAGTCTTACTTGCGTCGACAAGTTTCTCAGCGCAAGCGTTCGCTTTCTCTTCAGTGTTGAAAAGTCTGAACTCAGCACCAGAAAGGCCAGTCCTATCTTTCTTGCCTTCGTCTGCAGCATCGTACTTGAACACGTCGAACCAGCCATACTTGACTTTAGAAGTACCGCCGTCATCATCTCCAGACACGATTGGGTCTGGATTTGGCGTGCCCTTAGGACTTGCTTGGAAGTAACCAGACTTATTTACGACTTCGTTCTTGCCATTTGTCTCTGTTGAAGTTGTGTCGGTAGGAGCATTACCGTTCTGGTAAGTATCACTAAGATCGAGCTTAATAGCAACGTTTACCTTAGGGTCTTGGCCGTTGGTAACGTCATTCAGCTTTTCAGCAATTTTCTTCAAACCAGCGTCGGTGAACTTAACTAAGATGCGATTTCGACCAGATTCAAGATTCTTGCCGTCGGCTTCAGAGCTAGCTTTCACGATAGAAACGTTGTAGTCAGTATTCTTAGTTAGTTCAGTAGCACTATCACCATCGCCAATCTTCACAGACTCAACAGCGCTGCTGGCATCCGTTGGTGACGCAAATGCAGCAGTAGGAAAATCATCAAACACAGCAAATCCATTAAGATCATCTGCGCTCAAAGTGCCAGACTTGGTACGGTTTACAGAAGCGCTAATCGTGTAGTAAAGCGTCTTATCTTTTGCAAGAACAGAGTTGTGATCTTTACCGTCGTCTAGCTTCTTGGTAAACGTCTTAGAAATATCCTTGTTCTTTGGGTTGATTGTTGGATTCCAGTTGTAAGTGGTGGTCGTAGCGCCATTCTCAACCTTCGTCTCAATCAAAGGCATTGTTATGTAGAACTCGGTCATATCCGCAGCACCATAGCCTGCAGGAGGCGTTTCAACAACCTTGTACAAGCCCTCTGGGAGTTTTGAGAAAGTTGTAACGTTTTCACTTACAGTAGACGTAGGACTTGTATTATCGTCAAATGTAAGATTTGCGCTAGCCTCATCACCACGATTCAGCGCACCGACTATGCCAGCAATCTTGGACCAAGTGCTAAACTCATCGTATTTAAGATCAACGTTATCAATCTTGGTAACCTTTTTAAGAGTAAACGTTGCGCCAGTAAGAGCAGCGCCCTTGTGGTGACCCTCGCCATCTACAGTATCTGCGTACTTAAACTTGTTAATCGTTAATGTACCTGTTTTATCTTGTTTCGTACCCCACGGAGAGTTATCGGCATGTGGTTGGGGCACCCCAGGATGTGGAACACCCCACGCAACGCTGGCCATAGTCACAGCGCCAGCAACGCACAGCGTGCCAGCCATCGCGAGCGACGCAATCGCCGCAACGCACTTTTTTGTTAGTTTATTCATATTATCTCCTTTACTCTATGCTTCTAAAAGCAGTTGAGTTAAGTTGTTTTGTTTTTGTGTTTGTTACTGTGTGTTTGTTTGAGTACCGATTTAGCACTTGTTTACGTACTTACTCGATACTTGTTTGTGTTTGTGTGTTTGTTTTGTTTTTTGACTACCTGGAATATCTTGTTGAAATATCTTGGTTTAGTTAATCTAATTATGTTTTTATTTTTGCTACGCGCACTGCACTAATACGCGCGCACAACTTGATTACGTAGGCAGCTTTCACATTAGCATCGCCGCCTTTCGTAAAGTAGCTTTCTGCATGCTTCACTTTGACTTATAACAAATCCTGCGGCAAGCACGCTCACCATTACGGCAGCTACAGCACCCAGCTGCAAGTTCCAATTCTGACCGCCCGTGTGCGGCAGAGTGAAATCTTCTGGCACGTGAATTTTAAAAGCTAACTGCGCAAAGTCTTTGTTGGCTGTTAGATTCGCACCCTTAAAAGAGGTAGATATTTTCTCTGGCGTTACGTCTGTTTTAGTTGCTTCGTCATTGAACTTATTAAGCGCATCTGGTTTTTTAAGCGCATACACAACGCATTTATAATCGCCAGCTTCCGTTGACTTAAACGTAGCGCTAGCGTAAGTCCTAGCCGCAAACTTGGTAGTAGCTCCATCAGGAGTGCAAGACTGCTCGCCTTCGTTTGAAGTACACTTAGTTTGACTATCACTATCTGGGAAATTAAAGCCAAGGCTGCTTGGATCTACCCATTTTGTATACTCAAAATCTGCAGCGCCTGTTTTGGATGCGTTACTTGCGCCGCCTGCAGCGCCTGCGTTAGTTTTTTGCGGCTTCTCACCCTTCGAGCACAACATTTTAAGCTTAATTTGTTTTGTGGAATCCGCCTTAGACGTAGCTTCAATAAACGGCTTAAGCTCTATTCCCTTCATAACAGAAACAGTGTCGCCATCCGCCAACGCCGAAGAAGCACCACCAGAGCCATAATCATTGCTCTTAAACGGATACACGTTCAGCTTAAGATCTCCATCTTTAACCTCAAGCTGCTTCTTTTTCTTCGACTTAAAAACAATCTTAATGGTCTTATAATCCCAGTCGATGGTTTTTGTAATATCGTTGCTATTAGTCCACAAACTACTATCAACCATATTGCTTTCTGGATTAGCAAACAATTGCGCAATAGATTTTTTATCTTTAATTTTACTGCTGAATTCGTCTGACACCGAAGAATCTTTTACTTCCTTAGGTACGTATTGATTCCTGATGTGAATTAACTTAGTATCCTTAACAGCAAACACTTTGCACTCAAAAGTTCCATCACTTTGTGCCTGCGGCTTGCCAGTAATCCAGCTTTGGGAACGCTCAGTAATACTGTCATCCCCTTTTTCATACACAGCGTAAGCATCTGCACCAGTTGAAGGCTTATTATTTTCCACATGCTTGAACTGAGTCTGTATGCCTGAGTTGCTATTTTTAGCGCTTAAGCTCAAGCCGTTAACTTTATCTACCGTGTAATTTTCATTAGAATCACCACTACCATCACTACCATCTTTATGGCAAATCATATGGTGATAAATAAAACCAGGCTCTTTTTTGGATTGAGAATCAATAAAGATAGGTGTAATTTCGCTATATTTGCCATCTTCGCCTGATTCAAAAGTTATTCCAGTTTTATCGTTTATTTCTGAACGCGTTGAATCAGAATCCTCATGATTGTAAACATTAAGTGTTAAATCACCACTAACAGATCTGGCAATTTTTACATTTACATAAATTTTTTTACCTTTAGTATCAGCAGGGTGGTATATGCCAATTTTGAATTTATGACTACCGCGATCCCATTTGCCTGGGTGCAATGTAACAGAACCGTTAAAGCCTTTTTGATTTTCAGTATTCTGAACTGGGATAGTTTTACCATTTTCTGTTTTTTCAAAATTCACCCAACTTGGTACAGGATCTTCACCATCTTGTTCTAACTTAAACCACACGCCTTCTGGCACAGTGGTTTTTTGTTTTTTACCAAACCTGAATTTGAATTCTGGAGTAATAGTTATAGACCTACCACGTTCTACTCCAATAGGATTACTACTTTTAACAATAGACCGACTATTATAGTAGTCAATCTTATAACATGAAGATAAGGTATTTTTCCCTTTATCCATGCACTCTTTTGGAAACTGAGGCTCTTCCTTCGCACTTCTGTTCATTCTGTGAGCAGTTTCCTTAGAGGCGAATTCCTTCTTTGCACCTTCAGCTTTTTGCTTTGCATCAGTCTCATCTGCAAACTTTTCAGCCTTAGCCTTATCAACACCATTGTTACTATCAGGCTGCTGCTTTTCAACAGACTTTAGCTCACCATCATTCTTCTTTAAACTACTAGAAGAGCCAGTATTATTGCCTTGATTAATCTCAGTACTATTAGATTCACTTTGATTAGGCTGCTGCTTATTCTCTCCCTCACTCTTAGCAGAACCAGACTGCGCATCAACAACCTTCTCAGCGCTAACTTTCTCACCAGCACCTTCGCCAGCGCTTAAAGCATAAGTCGGAGCAATCATAAAAGTAGCAAGAATAGTAGCAACAACAACAAAAAGCGCAACAATCGCACGGCGAGCGCACGCTGCTTTAGCGCAAATTGAGCGCAATAATCGAAGGAAATGGCCACCGCAATGTAAATTACGCATCGGCACACCTCCCTCTCCGCGTATTTACTAAGCTTGCAAAGCAAACTGCAAAACTTACAGATTAAATAATCATCTGCTAACTACGGCCAGTAAATGGGCACTTATCATAAGCCATTAATAATATACCCCCCCCCCTATGAAAACATCAAGTGCGATTCGCGCGACAACCTGCCTTTTCGCTTAAAGCGTAGCGCGAAAAGGCAGATTGGAGCGCAAGCGATTATAGCGGGTATAATTAGAGTGCAAGTAAAACACGAGTGTATAGATGTATAGGTGGAACATGAAACGCATTAACACGAGCACAAAAGCGGCAAGCAAAATCGCCGCAAACTCGCTAATCGTTTTTACATGCATCTTCCTTGCAACCTGCACAAGTCTTGGTGTAATCTACCGCGCTCAAGGGTGTTTAACAGATTTTAATTGGCTAAATGCGCTGATTTTTGTAATCGCATTTTGCGCATATTACGCAATTTTGAGGGTTCTTATTTATTTTGGCAAAAACGAAGTTATGCCAAAAATCGCAAGATTTATACGCGCAAAAGCATCGCAAGAAAAATCATCACAAGCAGAATTATCGCCAGAAAAATCACAGCCAAAACAATCGAAATCAAAAATCGCAACAACCCTACGCACCGCATTTTTTAACGCAAAACGCGCTGCAAAGTGGTGTTTTTACCGCTCAACCTGCCGAAAACGAAACATTTTCCTAACGCTGATTATCGGCTGGCTGTGGGCGCCCGTAACACTACTCGCTGCCTACGGAGCCGACATTTGCTCGCAAATCCGCGAATACAGCTGGGCGTGGAATCAAGTTACTGGCTTAAAACAGCCATACATTGGATTCTTTAGCTTTGTTCCAGCAGACATTTACCCAACAGCACACTATCTTTGGCCTGCAAAACCTACGTATTTAAGCGACCAGCACAACATTGTTTTAACGCTTATCTACGGAGCTACAGCCGCAGTCTCGCGCTATTTTACCGAATCGAACGATGCAGGAATCGTGCTTCTTGCCGTTATGCAATTTGTGCTCGCGGCATTTTGTTGCGCTGCAACCGCAAACCGATTCTTAAACACGCCGTGGGCTAAGGGTAAAACAAGCGAATCGCAAGCTGTATGCACATCAACACCAATCGCATCAACACCAATCGCCTTGCGCGCAGCAGTAATAATCACATTTTTATTCAGCCCACTTGTAGTGTTTTCAACGATTTCGCTTACAAAATCGCCACTGTTCGCGTTTGCATTTGTGTGGTGGTTTGGAATAATGTACGAGCTTAATCGCCTGGAATTCAAGCAAAAACCAGCCGCACACACAATCGTCGAATTAATAATCAGCGTGTGCATTATGCTAATTGCCGCAAAATACGCGTGGTACATTCTTGCGATTCAATTTGTGTTGCTGATTATATCTAACAGAAAACGTTGGAAAATATGGGTTTTATGCATTCTGCTCCCAACAATTCTTATACACGGCGCAATTATGCTTGCCATTTCTAGCGGCGCGATTATAAATGGCGACCCAATCGAAAGCCGCGGAGTGCAACTTCAGCAAATCGCAAGAATCGCAAAGCTAGATCCAAAAAGCATACCGCATGCAGCAAAGCGCGCAATATCGCCAATTTTTAATCTTAGTCAAACTGCAGAAGCGTACACTCCTCAAGACGCGGATCCTGTAAAATCTTCTGGCTTGCAGTCTAAAAAAGTGAGCTACCGTTGGCGTTATATTACAAAAGACGACATGAAAAAGTTTAACCACGCATGGTTGCTTATGATTACACACAGCCCGATTGTTGCAACGGATGCGCTGCTAGCAAAGTCGTACGGCTACTTCGACATTCTAGACGTGCCTTATGTTGGACCAGAATACTACGTAAACACCGAGAATATAAAGAATTCCGAGTGGATTCGCTACTGGCTGCCAGAGTGGCGTGGCACTGTATCGAGCAGCGCCGAATCGTGGAGTAATACGCCGATTCTTGGGTGGATTATTCACGGAAACTTGTATGTTGTTGCAACGCTGCTGATTGGCGTTGCCGAAATAGCATTGCGCAGGTGGAAAACGCTGGTTTTGCACGCGCCTCTTGCGCTTTTGATGGGCGTAATGGTGCTAGCTCCTGCAAACAATTTTGAGCGACACATGCTGCCGATTGCGTTTGTGTTCTTCTTTACGGTTCTAATGTTTATAAGGGATAGCGCTTGCAGCTCATGCCGTAATACGTGCGATAACACATGCCGTCAAAGTGATAAAATAAATTGCGATTTGGTGAATGATAGTACGCGCGAGGATTAGCACAACAATACACACTACAAGACACACGAGGATTCGCACAAGAATTGAGGGAGTGAATGGACGAAAACGCTGACTTTCTTACAATTCTTACAAGCGTAAAGCCAGATGACGAACGCAGTGAAGCATGCGAATCTGCCGAAGAATCTAGCGCACAAGGCTTTACACCAAGTTCCACACCAAACTTTACGCCAATGCCATGCGCTCCAAAAAGCGAAGATGCACTCGGAATTTTTGACATTCGAGACGGCAAAATTTTTGACGCGGCAACGCGCTTGCGATTGCACGCGCTAATCGGAACGTGCCTTATGAACGGCATTGCAGATAGTCGCGTAAGCGCGCTAATGCACCTCTTGCAATGGCAAGAAAATACGCGATTCGTGGCGATTGCAGGCACGTATAAAACGGAATTGAACTCAAACGACGACAACCCAAATCCAACACCGCAAAACGCAGGCGCGCATGCGGCGCAGAACAACACAGACTCTTTAAGACGCGCAATATGGACGCAACTTGGCGCATGCGGCGCATACGATGCAATAGTTGACAGAGTGCAGCTAGACGCCATTAGCGCGCGTGCAAAAACGTGGAAAATCGGCGGAAAATCGCAAGAAAGCGTCTCGCGCAAAGATGCAGCGCCTTCGCACATAATCATTCTTGCGCTAAGAGAAAACCCAAATCCAACAGCATTAAACAAGATGTGCGAAGTGTTTGCAAAGTCGGGAAAACCCGTTTGCATAAGCGAAGTTGTAGTCGGCGCGCAAAAAATATGCAAAGAAATCACAGCAACCCTAGCAGCGCTTGCCGTTGCGCCATCTGTAACGCATTTACCGCAAATAATCCGCTGCGACGACGTTCTTCCAGAGCGCGCACTTATAGGCGACGAAACTGCCGTAGAAACCTTGTACACCAAGGTGTATCAAAGCTTGGCGCCGTACAACCCAGATGACCCGACTTTGCAAACAGTAGACGCTTTCTTGCGATTTGGCGGCGCGCTGGATCAAACTTCGCACAATCTTAACGTGCATCCAAACACAATACGATACCGCTTGCGCAAAGTTGCGCAAACAACAGGATGGGACGCCACCGATCCACGAGAAGCATACGTTTTGCAAACTGCGATTACGATTGGGCGCATTCGCGATTCTGCGCTCTAAAGCAAAAGCGCCGAAAACAATGTGCTCTAAAAAAGAACACACTATTTTCAGCGCTAAAAAATTACTCAGCTATGCTTGGCTAAAATCACGCAGCAATGCTTGCAATATCCACTGGAACGCCAGGAGCCATTGTAGAGGTAATCGTTACCTTAGTGATGTAACGACCCTTGATGGTTGTAGGCTTCAAGCGGCGAATCTCATCGGCAACAGCCTTGAAGTTCTCTTCAAGAGCCTTATCGTCGAAGGAAAGCTTGCCAAACAGGAAGGAAAGATTGCCCTGACGATCAACGCGGAACTCAATCTTACCGCCCTTAATATCGGCAACAGCCTTTGCAACATCCATTGTAACGGTGCCAGTCTTAGGATTTGGCATCAAGCTACGAGGACCAAGCACACGACCAAGGCGACCAACCTTGCCCATCATGTCTGGGGTTGCAACAACGGCATCGAAGTCAAGGAAGCCACCGGCAACCTTCTCGATAAGCTCGTCATCGCCAACAATGTCTGCGCCAGCTTCTTGAGCCTCAGTAGCCTTTGGGCCACGAGCAAACACCAAAACCTTAGCGGTTTTACCAGTGCCATTAGGCAAGTTTACAACGCCACGAACCAACTGATCTGCCTTGCGAGGATCCACATTAAGGCGCATAACAGCCTCAGCAGACTCGTCAAAAGCGTACTTTGGCATGCTCTTAAGCAAAGCAATAGCCTCAGCTGGGGTATAAAGGTTGTTGCGGTCAATCTTCTCAGCCGCTTCACGATACTTCTTAGAACGCTTCACCATTTTTTCCACTCACTTTCAGTCGGTAACGGTAATACCCATCGAGCGAGCAGTGCCCGCGATAATCTTCATACCAGCTTCAACATCTCGTGCAGAGAGATCTGGCATCTTGATTTCGGCGATTTCGCGCACCTGAGCCTTAGTTACAGAGCCAACCTTGTGGGTCAATGGGTTCTCGGTGCCCTTAGGAATGCCAGCAGCCTTAAGCAACAAAGCAGCAGCTGGTGGAGTCTTAAGAATAAATGTAAAGGAACGATCTTCGTAAACAGTAATTTCTACTGGAACGATCTGACCCATCTTGTCCTTCGTCTGGTCGTTATAGGCCTTGCAGAAGTCCATGATGTTTACGCCGTGGGAGCCTAATGCAGGACCCAGTGGTGGGGCTGGATTTGCTTTACCAGCCTGAATCTCGAGCTTAATAAGCGCAGAGACTTTCTTTTTTGGAGCCATAATATGGTTCTTCTTTCTTTTGAAGCGGTTAAATCGGCGCCCTAAAACGTTGATATTAAGCCGTTTTAAGGATCCTCCCGCAACTTATATTGCTGTGCTGTGCTAGCGGATTACTCCTCCAGTCACAAGCTTTCCTATTATGCCACTTTGCCGCGACGATTTGGTGACACAAGATGTAGTGCGATTGTACCTAAAATACGGCGTGTCGTCATACAAACACACTACACATACACGCAAAACTGTAGTGCGATTGTACTGAATTTCGGTGTTTTTTGATACAAACGCACTACAAGGCAGGTAGTTGTTCGCGCAGATTAGCTGCGCTCACGTCTTCGCTTGCGTTGAAAGCACACTGTGCTTTCAACCTTAAGCAAGCTCAGCGCTCCGAATTACCTTTTCGCGCTACGCTCTAAGCGAAAAGGCAGGTCGGAACGCAAAATGCGGCAAGGAATCCGTGAAAACCACGAAAACCTTGCCGCATTCAAAACGCATTCGCGACTAGCGCATTAGCAAATTGCACTAGCAGCCAGCCGCCCGCGTTAACAAAAGAGCCTAGAACTACTTAAGTTCAACAGTTGCGCCGGCTTCTTCGAGAGCAGCCTTAGCCTTGTCGGCATCTTCCTTCTTAGCCTTCTCGAGAACTGGCTTTGGAGCATTGTCAACAATGTCCTTAGCTTCCTTCAAGCCGAGGCCAGTCAAAGCCTTAACAGCCTTGATGACGGCAACCTTCTGAGCACCTGCAGAAGCGAGAACAACGTCAAACTCGTCCTTCTCTTCCTCAGCAGCGCCAGCGGCAGCGGCTGGAGCAGCAGCAACAGCAGCTACAGGAGCAGCAGCCTCAACATCGAACTTCTCTTCAAAGGCCTTGACGAACTCAGAAAGCTCGACGAGGGTCATTTCACCGAAAGCTTCAAGAAGCTCTTCGCTAGTGAGCTTAGCCATAATGGCTTCCTTTCTTACTTGGCCAGACACACCTTGTGCCTTAGAGCCATAACATTTTTATTATTTTTTGGTCTCATGCAGCAAGCTGCAAGGGAATCAAGCGGCCTTTTCCTGCTTCTCGCGCAAAGCGTCGATAGTACGCACTGCCTTGGTTGGCAAAGCGTTGAACAGGTAGGCGGCCTTGGACATGGTGCCCTTGAGCGCGCCAGCCATCTCGGAAAGCAATTCTGGGCGAGACTTGAGGTCTGCCAGCTGCTTGGCGCCTTCGGCATCGTAAACGGTTCCATCTGCGAAACCGCCCTTGATGACGAGGGTCTTATTCTCTTTGGCAAAATCACGCAAGGTCTTAGCAGCCTCAATGAAATCGCCCTTTACAAAGGTGATTGCAGTTGGGCCAGCAAGAAGCTCATCAAGACCTTCAATGCCCGCTTCCTTAGCGGCAATGCGAGCAAGCGTATTCTTAGCCACAGAGTAGGAAGTATCGCGGCCTAGCTTTTCGCGCAGAGAAGAAATCTGCGGAACTGTAAGCCCGCGGTACTCGGTAAGGTAGACAGCGTCGGCGTTACGGAACAAATCCGTAAGCTCTGCAACTACCGCTTCCTTTTCGGGCCTCTTCATGGCGTTCCTTCCTAAATTGGCCGCTGGAATGGAAATAACATATCAAAAAAGCCCTGCGCACGGCAGAGCATCCAAAAAACACATAGTGTTAAAAAGTTTGTGAAAAATCGCAAGTCAATTGCAACAATCACTGCTCAACCTGTGCTGGCATGACACATCATTTTCAGGAATCTTGCGACTCCACCAACGGTCTGTGGTTTACGTTGGGCCAGTTTAATATCCACACGCGACAATGTCAATATTTTTTCGCAAACTTTATAATTTATTTTTATTTAAGATCATTTAAGAGCGTACTCAACACGCGCGGTTGCTGGCGACTTATCCCAAACTAACGCGGAAAAATCGCAAGCAACCGTACGCATCAAATACGCTCTTAAAATAATTAATTAAATTAATATCTAACTAATATCTAACTTAACTAATATCTAACTAACAGATTTACAAAACTGCGTTAGCAACAAAGTCAAGAATGAACAAAAGCGAAACAATCCAAAGCATTGGATGAACGTCTTTAGCACGCTTCTTGCAAGTCATAACTAAGCAGTACATGATGAATCCAGCGGCAATGCCGTAAGAAATCGAGTAAGAGAACGCCATAAACACGGCAGCGAAGAACGCAGGAATTGCTTCGGAAATATCGTCCCAAGCAATCTCCTTCAGCGAGCTTGCCATCATGCAGCCTACAACTACAAGCACGCCAGCCGTAGCAGCTGCAGGAACAGCGCTAGCAAATGGCGCAAGAACAATCGAAAGCGCAAAGCACACGGAAACAACTACAGAAGTCAAACCAGTGCGGCCACCAGCACCAATACCAGCAGCAGACTCAACGTAAGTAGTTGTGTTGGAAGTACCGCAAATTGCGCCAACCGAAGTTGCAATCGAATCAGCAAACAGCGCGCGATCCATCTTGGAGCTAAAGCCAGAGCCGTTTTCCAAAGCCTTCTCATCTGCCTCCGAGAAAATGCCAGTTCTGCGGCCTGTACCAATAAACGTTCCCAAAGTGTCGAAAGTATCCGACATAGAGAAGGCGAAAATAGTTACCAAAACAAGCGGAATGCGTGCTGGATTAGAGAAGAGAGCAGGGAAACCTTGCGGGCCAAAAATAGCACCAAAGGTGGTTGGAAGCTGGGCAAAAGCATCCGTAACAGAAACGGCATTATTTAGCGAAGTTAAGCCAAGCGGAATACCAATCAAAGAGGTTGCAATAATCGTAATAAGCAAGCTTGCGCGAACCTTAAGAACGGTAAGAACAATAGCCAAAACAAGTCCAATAAGGAATAGCCACAAAATAGGATTATTAATAACAGCAAGGCCTGGAATAGCAGCGGTTGGCTTGCTCTTAGCGGCGGCTGCAGGATCTTTAGAAGTAAAGGTGATTAAGCCAACGCTCATAATGCCAACGTATGCAACGAATAAACCAATGCCACCACCAATCGCGTGTTGCAACGAAGTTGGGATAGCACGAATAATCATCTTACGAATCTTGGTAACGGTAATAATAATGTTAATTAAACCGCACAAGAACACCATACACATGGCTTCTTGCCACGTAAAATGCAAGCCAAAGCACACTGTGTATGTGAAGAATGCGTTAAGACCCATGCCAGCAGCTTGAGCGTAAGGCACGTTAGCAAACAAGCCCATAACAAGCGTGCCAATAATTGCTGCGATGATTGTAGCGAGGAAAACGCCACCCTTAGGCATGCCAGTTTGGCTTAAAATCATTGGGTTTACAACAATAATGTACGACATTGCAAAGAATGTAGTGAGACCTGCAGTGATCTCCGTTGATACATTCGTGCCGTTTTCTTTGAGATGGAAGAACTTTTCCATAAACTCTCTGTTCCTTGGTTTTACAGCGCAAAAGACCATAAAAAGCGTGGCGAGAGCACTTGAGCAATCGCGGACGCAATTACATTTGGGCATTCACGCAGAGGTTACTGCGACTCGCTCGGCGCGCAAAGCACAAGCCGAACAAACACTCTAGAAAGCTAGCGAGAATTAGAAACGACTCATAGAACTTTGAACAACCGAACAGGTTCGACCTTACGCGCACGTGCTGACCAAAGAAAATCATGCAAAGAATCATGCAATGCAAGTGTGCAAGGAATCACACAAACGCAAAACACAAATGCAAAAATCACCCAAATCTGCCAGAAATGTAGCGTTCCGCCTCTGCATTGCGCGGATTGTTGAACATAGTGGTTGTATCTGCAAAATACTCAAGATGTCCTGGTTTTCCAACCGCCTTAAGGTTAAAGAACGCGGTGTAGTCGGCCACGCGCGCTGCCTGCTGCATATTGTGCGTTACAATCACAATCGTGTAATCACGCTTAAGCTCGTTAATCAAATCTTCCACAGCAAGCGTAGAAATAGGGTCAAGAGCGGAGCAAGGCTCGTCCATAAGAAGCACTTGCGGATGCACAGCCACGGCTCGCGCAATACAAAGTCGTTGCTGCTGGCCGCCAGAAAGCCCGATTCCTGGCTTATCGAGTCTATCTTTAACCTCGTTCCACAAATTCGCGCCACGCAAAGCCCACTCAACTAGGTCGTCGGCGTCTTGCTTTGAAATATGGCGATTGTTTAAGCGAACTCCTGCAAGAACGTTTTCTCGAATAGACATTGTTGGGAAAGGATTTGGGCGCTGGAACACCATTCCAACATCTCGGCGAACGGCCACAGGATCCACATCTTTGCCATACAAATCGCGGCCTTCAAGCAACACCTGACCTTCTACGCGAGCGCCTGGAGTAATCTCGTGCATGCGGTCTAGAGTGCGCAAAACCGTTGATTTTCCGCATCCCGAAGGCCCAATAAAAGCCGTAACCTTGTTTGGCTCAATGCTTATGTTAACGTCTTCTACTGCTAGAAAATCACCATAGTAAATGTTCAAATGCTTAACATCAATGCGCTGACCCATTTGCGCCTCACTTTCTAAAATCCTTCGTCTTACTTTGCTTTACTTTGATTTACCTTGATTCACTTCGCTTTATTTCGCCTTTACTGAGAACACGCGCGCTACAACTCGCCCAATAATATTCAGCAGCAAAACAACCACAATCAAAGCAAGCGCCGCCGCCCACGCACGCTCCATCGGAATCGTAGTAACGCACGAAGATGGCGCGTTAGCTGGGCAATTCGCCGAAAGCTTGGAATATTCCTGGTAAACGTACACTGGCAAAGTAGTCATTTGCCCGTCAAAAAGATTGAAATTCGTGGATGCAATAAACCCAGCTGCCATTAAAAGAGGAGCCGTCTCGCCAACCACGCGCGCAACCGCAAGAATACAGCCAGAAACAATGCCAGGCAACGCGGTTCGCAACACAATTTTTGTAATCATTCGCTGCTTTGTAACACCTAGAGCAAGCGCCGCTTCTCTTAAATCGTTTGGCACAATTTTTAACATTTCTTGACACGACTTAACAACAGTTGGCAGCATAAGCAGCGAAAGCGCAACCGACCCTTCAAAACCGTTGATTGTTCCAGGGCCTACAAAAATCGTAAAGCTAGAAAACGCAAACAAGCCAGCCACAATCGAAGGGATTCCGCTCATAACGTCTACAACAAGATTAATCACCCTAGCAAGGCGGCTGCCTCGCGCGTACTCAATCAAATACACGGAGCACATAATTCCAATCGGAATCGAAATTGCCATTGCGCCAAGCGTAATCTCCAACGTTCCAATAATGGCGTGCAAAATACCGCCATAGCCGCCAGTGCCAGTAGCAGCGCCGCCAACAACATAAGTCATATTATGTGTTAAAAAGTCAAGGTTTAGCCGCTTAATGCCGTTTACAATAGTAGTTAAAAGCAAAGAAAGAAGCGGAATTAGCGCAACTACAAAAGACAAAAAGATTAGCACGCGCATAAACAAGTCTTTTCGCTTACGACTTGCGATTCTAGAGCGCGTTGGGCGGAACTTGTTAAAGTCGATTTTTGGAGATTCGCTGCTTGCGCCAACAGTATGGTCAACTCCAGCAGAGCCAGCTTGTAACGATTGCGAATTTTGCATCATACACTCGCCTTTCCCGTGATTTTGCGAGCAATAAGGTTTACAGCGAATGAAATAACAAACAGCACCAAGCCTGTAGCAATAAGCGCACTAACACCCAATCCGTTTGCTTCTGGGTATTGCGCTGCTATATTTGCTGCAATTGTTTGGTTTTGCGAAGCTTGCAAAATGTTGAATTTAAAGGTGAATCCTGGAGACAAAATCATAAGAACTGCCATTGTTTCGCCCAAAGCGCGACCAAGACCAAGCATAGATGCGGAAACAATTCCCGACTTTGCAAACGGCAAAACCGCTAGCTTTATCATCTCCCACTTTGTTGCACCAAGCGCGAGCGCACCTTCTTGTTGCAATCGCGGAGCTTGCTGGAAAATGTCTCGCGCCATAGAAGTTATAATCGGCAAAATCATAACTGCCAGAACAATGCTAACGGTTGCAGCACTACGCGAAGGGCTTGCAGCAGGGCCTGCAAAAAGCGGAATCCAGCCAAAGATGTGAGAGATAAACTTCCAGAACGGGTATATGGATGGCACTAGCACCAATCCACCCCAAAGACCGTAGATTACGGACGGAATCGCAGCAAGCAAGTCGACTACACCACTTAAAAGCGGCACCATTTTTGGCGGAGCATAGTGGCTTATAAACAGCGCGATTCCAATCGAAACAAAGAAAGCAAGGAGCAGAGCGAGCGCAGACATAAGAACAGTTCCAAAAACCATTGGCGCTACGTAGCCTAGAAAATCGTGCGCTTTGCCACCCGTAAAGTCCAAAAATACTTGACTTACTTGGTTTTTGTTTGCGCCTATAATAGGCCACGCTTGAAACAGCAGGAACAATGCAACAGCTGTAAGCACCATTAAAATCAGCAATCCGCAAGCAAGAGCTACGCTTTTGAACAAGCGGTCTGCAAAACCACCTGCAAAACCACCTGCAAAATGGCCACTTTTGTGCGCATCTTTACTGATTTCAGTTCTTTGTTTAGAACTCACTCATGCTCCTTTTGTAGTCATTATATAAATGCTATCAGCAGCAATATATTGACTACTATATTAACTACTCTAAAATCTTTGCAAAATGCTATTTTTACTTGCCTATCGACTGAATCGACTTGTTAATCCTTCCCATAAGCTTTTCTGGCAAAGGCGCAGTTCCAGCAGCATCTTTAGCCGCAGCCTGGCCATCTTTGCTAGTAACGTAGCTAAGCCAAGACTTTGCAAATCGTGCAGTTGCAGCATCTTTGTAAGCACCGCACACAATATCGTAAGAAACTAGCACAATCGGATAAGCACCTTTTTCTTCTGTTTTGTGGTTTATTTTAACAACAACGCGGTGCTTTGATTTTGCTGCAGCATCTTCGTCAACCTTTGAATCGTTAACGGTTATAGAGCCACCTTCTGGGCTAATCTGGTTGTAAGAATCTCCCACTTTTACTGCAACAGTTCCAAGCTTTCCAACTTGCGAGAAGTCCGCGTATCCAATTGCTCCGTCTGCCATGCGGATTGTGGAAACAACACCAGACGTGCCTTTTGCGCCCTGGCCTACGCTATTTGGCCAATTTTCGCTAAGATCGTAGGCCCAATCGCTTGGTGCAACGTCTTTTATGTAGCTTAAGAAGTTCTGCGTTGTACCAGACTTATCGGACCTGTGAACAACTGTAATCGGCTTATCTGGTAGCTTTAGCTTTGGATTTTGCGATTTAATAGCATCGTCATTCCAACGCGTAATCTTGCCGTCGAAGATTTTTGCGATTGTAGAAGCGTCCATATTTATGTGTTTTCCAGCATCCGAAACGCCTTTTAGATTAAAGATTACTGCGATTGGAGAAACGTATACTGGAACGTCGAAAGCCGTAGTGCCATTAGCGCAAACCGACTTTGATTTTTCTAACTCGTCGTCGCTTAACGATTTATCGGATCCAGCCCAAGCTGTTGCTCCCGTCATAAATGTTGTAACTCCTGCACCCGAGCCAGTTGGATTATATGCTATTTTTGCGCCAGGATTTTTGGATTGGAATCCTGCAATCCACGCTTCTACAGCAACCTGCTGGGAAGACGCACCCGAACCTTGGAAGTTTCCTACGATTTTTGCGCTAGTATTTGTGGACGATTGCGAACTACTTGCAGGAACATTATCTCCGCAAGCCGCAAAGCTCACTAAAGTTGCGGACGCTAACAATCCTGCTGCAATCGCGCGCATATTCCACTTTGTGTTAGACTTTATTGATTGATTTTCTACTGCATTATTTACTGCATTTTTACGCATATTCTTCATTTCCTTTCAAGAAGAATTGCCATTATGCCAGTCAATCTGCGTTTCTCGTATAACCTACCGCAAATTTTCCTCTTAACTATTTAAACTAATGTTTAAAACTGGCATCTTTTATTTCTTATTACCTTTTTTCTTCTATTAACGATGCCAATCTTAAGAGTGGGGTAAAAACCTTGCCGCCAAAATCTGATTGCACTCAAAAAATGGCGGCATTTAGCGCTACTCGCCTTTTGTTTGGCGATGCTGCGCGTCGGCGACCACATCGGCGTGTTGAACTCTACAAATTCCTAACAATATTTACTGTCATTTTTGCAGCAGTATCCGCGTATTCCGATATGTCGAAAGTGTGGAACTCCTCGTATTTTGTGTCTGCATTGTCGCTCATTGCGCGCACAACTAGCGCTGGAACGTCGTTTCTTGCAGCAACGTGAAGAATCGCAGCGCCTTCCATTTCTACAGCATCTGCTTGAGTCGCCTCAATAACTTCCGCCACTTTTTCGGGCGTGTCTACAAAATATCCGCCAGATGCGATTGTTCCCAAAATGTGGTTAATGCCCATCTTTGTTAAAACGCTGTCTGCAGTTTTAAGAAGATAATCGTCTGAATGATATTCGTTTGTAAACGGCTTCCACTGATTAATCATGCGCATGTCAGTGTCTAAATATCTTAATGTTTTTCCAAGAACAACATCATTTGTATGCAAATTTTTATTAAGATTTCCCGCAATTCCCGAAAAGATTACGGCCTGCGGCTTGTACGTATCAATTAAATACTGTGCGGTTGCAGCGGCATTTACAAGTCCCATTCCGCCAACCGTTGCAGCCACTTCGATTTTTCCGCCATCTTCGCATTCAAGCACGCCACAAGATACGTCTAAGCTGGCTGCCTTATTATGCTTAACATTGCTAAGAGAAGCGGAAATGTGCGCAACTTCTTCTTCCATAGCGCCAATAATGGCAATTTTTGTAAACTTAGGCATTCGTCAAATCATCCTTTAGTCTTAATCGTATGTGCTGTATTTAATCTCGCGCGTTGTATTTAATCTCGCGCGTTGCGTTGCGTCTAATCAAAAATACGCTTACACAACACATAATAACAAAAGACACGGTTGCAATTTTTAGCGAAGCGCTGCACGTGAATTCAAACCAAGGATTTGTAGCGGGAACATTCAAAAACTCCATGATTTGATTTTGAAGCGCAATAAACCCAAAGAAAGACGCTATTAGCAAAACGCAAATCGTAGAGCCAACAATAAGACGCCATCCGCGCACAAAAACGCAAAGCACAATCAACGTAATAAACGGAACAATAACGCTAAACCATAGTGCAGAACAGGCAACAACAGTGTAGCCTTTGCTGTGAGTGCCGCGATACCACGCAAACGCCAGAAGAAATGCGCCAGCAAGCAAAAGCGCAAAAATCGCGTATCGCGCAATTGGAAGAGCGCGGCTTAAAACGCCATCTTTATCTTGGGGAATATTGTTGTACTCAGGGGCTGGCGATTCGCACATTTTGCACTCCTTTGTTCAAAAATGCTGACTATTTATAGTCTTATTAGTCTTACTGTAGCATGTTTGCACACTTTCATTTCCGCTTTTTGTAGCTCGACACGCCGATTAAAGCAACAAAATCGGCAAAATCAAGACTTAAGTCGGCGAGAAGAAACAGACTGCGCAAGAGTGTTAAGCAATCGCGCAGTATCTTCCCAAGAAATGCATCGATCTGTAATAGACTTTCCGTATTCAAGCTCGCTCAAAGGCGCAGGATCTTGGTTTCCGCCTTGCAAGAAGCTTTCCATCATAACGCCTTTAATGCCCTTTTCGCCGTGAGCAAATCGATCCGCAATATCTTGCACAACTTGAATCTGGCGATTCTCATCTTTGCCAGAATTTCCGTGCGAGCAATCGATTACAACGCCATTAGACGCCACGCAATCCGCGCCGAGCCTCAAACGAACCGACGCAACGGCCGCCGCAACAGAAGCCGCATCGTAGTTTGGACCCTTGCTAGAGCCGCGCAAAACAACATGACAATCAGGGTTTCCAAGCGTTTGCACAGCGCACGCGCGTCCAAGATGGTCAATTCCAAAGAAAGTGTGATGCTGGCTGGCAGCTAGGCAACCATTGACGGCGGCTGTAACAGAGCCATCCGTAGCGTTCTTAAATCCGACTGGCATAGAAAGACCGCTAGCAAGCTGGCGATGAATCTGCGATTCCGTGTTGCGCGCGCCAATCGCCCCCCAGCTAACCGCATCCGCAATAAACTGCGGGCTAGTCGGCTCCAAAAACTCGGTTGCTGCAGCCAAACCAGCGTCCAAAACGCCAAGAAGCGTGCGACGCGCCAAAAGCAAACCCTTGTGGATATCGTGCGTGCCGTCAATATCTGGGTCGTTAATCAATCCCTTCCAGCCAACTGTTGTGCGCGGCTTTTCAAAGTAAACACGCATAACAATCAAAAGCTCGCCTTCGAGCTTTGCGCGCAAATCAGCCAAACGAGACGCGTAGTCAAGAGCCGCAGCGGGGTCGTGAACCGAGCAAGGCCCAACGATTACAAGCAAGCGATCGTCATCTCCGTTAAGGCATTCGCGAATCTCATCGCGTGACTCGGCAACAATATCTTGCGCATACGGAGAAAGCGGCAACTCGCCAAGAACTTGAGCAGGAGTGGGAAGCGGCTCCAACTCCAACACGCGACGGTTGATTATACGATCTACGCCAACCTGGTCTTCCCAGCGCTCGAATTTAGACGAGTCAAGCGGATTCATGCCGTTTTCAACAGCTTGCTTGACTGCGCTTGAAATGCGCTGATCAGGCGTAGATTCCATTTGTCACCATCCTATAAAATAAGCTGCGCTCAATGCGGCAAGATTTGACGCAATTACAAAGCACTACAAGTTTATGTAGTTGCTCCGACCTACCTTCGAGCTTAGAGCGTAGCGCAACTCTCCTATTTGATGTTGCGCGAGGTTTGAGTATTTCTCTCCTCGCAGGCGCGACGAACCGCCTTTCCGCTTTTTGTACCAAATTTGGCCTAAAACACATACAAAACCCGGAAAACAACTCCGCACTTTGTACCATTTTTGACCAAAAACACGTACAAACTCGGGAAAAACTTCCGCTTTTTGTACCAAATTAGGCCAAATTTGGTACAAAAAGCGGAAAATAACTCACGCGGCTCGGGCGCACTCGAGTAGGCTAAACCACACTTGGTGTGGCACCTGCTGCGTCAATCGAGACGCAGCAGGCCGCGTTCGCGCAAAAAGCACACCGTGCTTTTTGCAAATAGCGAACGCGGCGCGCTCGATTAGGCTAATTTCCTAGTGAAATTAGCCTAGGCCACAACAGTCGCGCGGTCTAAGCGCGCGACTGTCCTCGCTGCAGCAGAAGCAATGCTTCTGCTCTAAGCAGCTCGGGCGCATTAGAGTAGCTTGAAATCCTAATGATTTCAAGCTAGGCTAATGCGCCCATTGGGTCCCACGCTGGCAAAACAATTGCTGGTTCTTCAAGTGCTTTCTTATATTCCTCTAGCAAAAGAGCCTTAGGCACAGCAACCTCGTACACGTACTCAGTGAACCAATCGTCACTCATCGTAAAGTAACCCTTGTCCGCAATATCCGCGCCCCAAGAGTTCTCCACGCGCCAGCGGCGAGTAGTCGTGCCGTCATCCGCAACATCAACTCCAGCAAACGCCATAGCATGATTCATAGCAGAATCAGCAAAACGCACGCGCTGCTCCTTGTTCAAGTCAAAATCAACGCCATAAACGCGATTGTACTCAAACAAATCCGTAGCCCACGCGCCATTATCGCGATCCATCATAGGGTGGCAATCCGCACCAAACCAAACTGGAATACCCTGCTCAACAAGAATCTTACGCACGCAATCCTTCATAAACTGGTTTGGCACGTTCAAATATTCAGTAGCATCTCCGCCAGCAACATTGCCCAAGTGCTCAATCGCAATCTTCTTGCCCTTTGGATGCTCCGCACGCGGATCGTCCACCAAGCAAACGTAGTCTTCCAAACCAGCAGTAACGTACTTCTTCCAAAACTCAACTGGAGTAATTTCGCCATCGCGATGGAACTTTCCGTCCTCGTCCGTCCACTCCCAATCGAAGCTCTTTGGTGGCTCACCCAAGTGAATTGTAAGAATCCTATGACCCGCAGCCATAGTCGTCTCAATAATATTGTCAATATCTGCAGCATTGGCATACATATGAGCCACAGCTGTGTGCAAGAGCTTTTTAAGCTGAGTATTCATATCTCCAGTGTCTTTAGAAGACTCTGTTTCTGGATACAAATCCTTAGGAACAGCACCATACTTCTTGTAGACGTTCATAGCCATAGTCCACTGGCCGCCGTCGCCCATAACGTCACTGAGCAAATGCTGCAACAAACGCGAATCAGAAGGCTCGCCAGAGCGAACAAGAGCCGCAACGTCATTTAAGAAGTAGTTGATTCGCTCAAGCTTGTCGAAGTACATTGCGTAGTTCTGCGAGAACTCAAAATCCTTAACTTTAAGCGATTTTTTAGCAACAAATCGCGCAACATTCAAAGAGCTAAATAGCCAGCAGCGACCAGAATGATCTTGATGCCTTGCATCGCCATTATCCACAACCGTTGAGAATCGGCGCTGCAGCAGGCGAGCGCGGTCGTAGTTTCGCGCCACTTTATCGATTCCTGCAGCCGTAACGCCGTTCATTGCCAAACGATTCAATGGATTTGCGTCAAAATCGTCACGCAAACCTTGCAAAGCTTCGGCACTTAATTCACAGATCTCAGTCACTGTATAACCTTTCTTGTTTTCCTTGTTTTATGTTTATTTTTTATAGTTTATTTTAGCTTTTTTCGCAAATCTTGCGTCTGCTTGCGACTTTTCCGCGACTTTTCTGCGCAAATCACGCAGCGCAAATCACGCCAGAAGCTCACGACTCCTGCGCAATTGCCTCTTCCACTTGAGCCTGAGCATCTTTTCTAGCCTGCTTTTGAGCATACGCATCTCTATGCTCCGAAGCATCCACATCTGTAGAATCGCCAGAATGCCCCTGTCCAGAAGCAACATCTCCAAAATCAAATCCCGAGAATGCGTTTGCAAACAAAGACCTAAGCTCAGTAACGCGCTGCGTGATTTGCGCTTCCCTATGCTGTAATTGCGTTAAGCGCGCCGTCATGCCGTCAAGCTCCTTTTGAGCTGCCGCCCTGCGCTCTTCCACCTGAGACGTAGCATCTTGCATAGCTTTGCGAACGATTTGCGCAGCCTGAGCATCCGCATCCTTATGCGCTTGAGCAGCATAATCATCCGCATCTTGATGCACAGTTTTTGCGCGCGCAACAAGCGCGTCTGCCTCTTCTTGCGCAGCACGCTCACGCTCTTTTAGACCAGAAATAAGCTCGTTCACCTTTTTTGTGGCCTCTTCTTGTTGAGCTGCAATGTCGTTTCTAATTTGCTCAACTTCTGCACTAACTTGGCTCAGTGTACGTGTGCGCTCAACTTGCGCTTCGTCCGCAATCTCCTGAGCCTTTGCAGCTGCAGCATCCGTGATTTCTCCAGCCTTGCGCTGAGCATCCGCCATCATCTTTGTTGCGCGCTCTTGCATATCTGCAAGCTTCTTATTCGCCTCTGCTAAAGCCGATTCAATTTGATCATTCGTTTCTGCTTTAGCATGTGCGATTTCCGCGTTTGCAGCCGACCTTTGTTCCGCGATTTTTTGCGCTGCATCCGCCTTCAGCTGTGCAATTGCACGTTCTTGCTCGGATTTTTCGGATGCCATTCGCTTCGTGTGCTCTTCACGCGCATTGCTGATTTCTAGCGTTGCAGCATCTTTTTGTGCATTAACATCTTTACTCGTTGTTTCGCGCAAACGCTCTGAATCCTCTTTCGCAGCGCTCGTCATCTGATTTGCCTTATTGCTTGCCGTAGAAAGCAGCGTATCTGCCTTAGTTTGCGCTTCTTGAAGCAAATGTTCCGCGTCTAATTTTGCATTATTCAGTAAAGTTCCTGCCTGAGCTTGAGCCGTCTTTTTAATAGACGCAGCGTCTTGCTTTGCACGCTCAATTAATTGCGCACTAGTTTGCTCTGCCGAAGCAAGTAATTGTTGCGCATTTGCGCCCAAAGATGCAAAAGTATTTCCGCTTTTTGCGCGTTTTACATTATTTTTTTCTTCTTGCAATTGTGCTTGCAATTGAAGAATAGATTCGTCACTAGATCGCACTTGTTCACGCAAACGCGATATTGTGCGCTCATAGTTGGTAAAGGCTTCGTTGACTTTATCTTTGTCGTACCCTCGCAAAGCAGTTGGGAAACGATCTGGCACCATGTTTATTCCTTTCACAAACCCCCGCACGACTACTACTTATCGTGCACACTCCATCAGCAATAACGCTATCACTTTAGTTGCTAAAACACTCGAGCGTGTCGCGCGAATTACTTGAGCAATATTCCCGAAGACGAAGGTTTCATATAGTAATTTACAGCTTCGCAAATTATGCTTTTTCCAGCTTTTATTTGCGCGTCTAATGGCAGCCCGTGGCGTGCATCATGCAACGCAACCACTGGCGGAAAACTTACAAACCCTGCGATTATGCGCTTTTTAGAATTATTCGACGCCCAATCTAGCAATCTATAAAACAGCGAATTGCAAACATATGTTCCTGCATCCGAGCTTAGCGTAGACGCAATCCCACTATGAGCAAAATCGTTTAGAATCATTCTTAGCGGCAGCCTAGTCCAGTACGCAGCAGGCCCATTTTCAACGATTTGCACGCTTTGAGGAGTGTGGTTATCTACGTCTGGCTTATTCGCATCCATTATGTTTGTAGCACATCGTTCTAGTTGCACTCCACGAGCCGCGTGTTTTACACCTGTTGCAATCACAATATCCGCGTCTTGCGCGTTAATCGTTTCTAAAAGATGCGGCCAAGCGTTTGCAAAACTGATTGGCAACATTACAGACGTAATTTTTACGCTAACATCTTCTGGAAGATTAAAATCCGATGCTAAATCGCCATTTTTGGCGTGCTCGAGCGCCAGTGGCACTTCGTGCGACGGATTTATTTCTAAATCCTCGTATGGTCCAAACCCAGAAATCACTACGTTAATTTGATTCATAACAATAGCTTTCTACAGCTTTCCAACAATAGATTTCTAACAATAGCTTTTACTTGTCTTTAACTACAAGCGCAAGCAATCGTCCTTCGTGAGATTTTCCTGCAAGACATGCGCGTCTGTGAGAATACCATAATGGATTTTCCAGCGTACACATTGGGTTTTGCAACGCCTTAAGGCGACTTTCCAGCGCTTCGCCTTCGCCGTCTACCTTACAAATCGTTTGCAACTCTTCGTCTTTAGCCAAATATTGTGTGGCAGCAGTAACGCGCGGCAAAGCGTCAACAATATTTGCAACTCCTGCAAGCGCTAAATCAATGCGAGCAGCTTCTGCAATATCAATTCCAAGTCCACCAAAACGCGTTTGCGTTACAGTTTGTGGGTATCGGCGTTCAAAGTCGCGCGCGATTTCTTCGCCAACTTCGTAGCAATCACCACAAATGCATGGCCCCAAAACAGCTGTTATATTCGAGCGATCGGCTCCCTTTTCGCACATCGCTTCAATAACAGAATCAAGCACGCCAGCCATTAAGCCTTTTCTGCCACAATGTGCTGCAGCAATTACGCCAGATTCACTATCTGCAAGCAAAACTGGCAAGCAATCTGCAGCAAACATTCCTAAAGCAAGCGAGCAAGCAGTTGAAACTTGCGCATCTGCTTCGATTCTAGCGTGTGAATCTGCAAAACCTGTAGCATCAAAACCGTACGGAGTGTTCCACGAATCAACTATTGGATCTGCATCAAAAACACTATTTCCGTGAACTTGGCTAACAAGACACAAGTCAGATTTAAGCGCGCGTTGCAAAGCACAACGGTTGCTAAACACAGATTTAGCATCGTCGCCAGCTTTGCCTCCTAAATTAAGCGAAGCAAACGCACCTTCGGAAATTCCACCTAATCGCGTTGTAAAAACAGCATGAGCGCGCGCTCCAAGTGGCACTGGAATTGTCACTGGAATTGGCAAGCCGTCTTCGTCTTCGTGTGCAAGTGGCATTCCTGCTACGCTAGTTTCTTGCATATTATTCGCTTTCGTTTTGTCTTATTCGTTTTGTCTTATTTGATGTAAAAGTTAATCAAAATTAAACTAACCCAAATAAGCTAATTCTTCATCGCTTAATTGCAAATCTGCAGCCTTTAAGCTATCTAAAATCGTAGCTGGCCTATGCGCGCCTGGAATAACAAAAACATTGCTGCCCTTGGCAAGCTCCCAAGCCAAAACAACCTGCTGATAACTAACGTTATGAGCATCCGCCACTTTACGGAATGGGTCAAAAAGATGCTCGTCATACGGGTGACGGAACCCTCCAAGCGGACTCCAGCAAACAAACGCAATTCCAAGCTTCTTGCAATATTGCAACGTGTCTTCGTTTTCTAAATGCACTGGCGAATACTGATTTTGAACAGCAACAAGCTTTTCTCCCAAAATCCCACGCGCAATGTCAATCTGCTCAACAGATGCGTTAGAAATGCCGATTTCTCGCGCGACTCCCTCATCGAGCAGCTGTTGCATTGCTTCAATCGACTCGTTGTATGGAACTTGCGGATCTGGCCTGTGGAAGTAAAGCAAATCAATCGTATCTACGCCAAGAGCCATTGCCGACTCTTTAGCGTGCACAATCAAATGCTCTGGCTTTCCATCTTTACCCCACGTTGGCTTGCCATCTGTAAAGTTGCGGAAGTGACCGACTTTTGTTGCAACAAGAATCGAGGACTTGTCTCCATTCCAGCTATCCAACGCCTCGCGCACAAGCTTTTCGCCAGTCTGCTCCTCACCGCCCGAGCAATAATACGCCCATGCCGTATCTATATGCGTGCATCCAGCGTTTAGAGCAGCGTGGATTGTTTCAATGCCCATACTGTGCCCAAGATTGTTTTCAATCGTTAATGGCATCTCACCAAAGCCAATAGCTGTAGTGTTGAACGATCCTATAGTGCGATTCATGGCCATTTTTCTCCTGTTCAAATGTTTCAAAAAATGTTTCAAAATGCCCCCAAGCGCAAAAGCAACTTGAAGGCATTTAGATTTTTTATTTTATATGACTAGGCGCTTATGCGCTTGCATCTTTATCTTGCGATTAGCTTGCGATTAATCCTCGTCAAATGGGTCAAAATCGCGGCGGATTCTGCGACGAGGGCGTTCTGCGCGCTCCTCGCGAGCAGCGCGATACTCATCGTAGTGGTCGTCGTCTGCAGCGTAGCGCAAATTGCGGTCGCTCACTCTGCGATCCGATCCACGGCGAGGACGCTCTGCGCGGTCGTCGGAACGATCGGAACGCTCTGCGCGCTCACTTGCACTATCATCTCGCTCGTCGTATCGGTCGTCGCGAGGAGCGCGGCGGCTAGGACGGTCTTCATAATCGTTGTTATCGTAGCGATCGCTTCTGCGATCATCCCTTCTAGAAGAGCGCTCATCGTAGCGGCTGGAACGATCCGAACGATTTTCCCTATCGTCATAACGCGAATCGCGGTCGTCGCGAACGCTACGGCGGCGAGGACGATCTCCTCTATCTCCTCTATCTCCTCTATCTCCACGATCATCCCTATCGTCGCGTGGAGCACGCCTACGGTCACTTCTGCGATCATCCCTATCTTCTCGATCTTCGCGAGATCCACGACCACGATTTTCACGAGGTGCTGGTGCTGAAGACTCTTGATTTTCAAAACCTGGAATTGCCAAAGAAATCTTGCCGCGCTCGTCTACGCTTTGCACGATTACCTCTACGGTATCTCCCTCTTTAAGCACATCTTCAACGGTGTCGATGCGCTCACCGTTAGCAAGATTACGAATCTGGGAAATATGCAATAAGCCGTCGCTTCCAGGAGTCAAGTTTACGAAAGCACCAAAGCTCGTAGTCTTAACAACCTTGCCAGTAAAAGTCTCGCCAGCCTTTGGAATACGTGGATTTGCAATAGAATCAATGATTTCCTTAGCCTTTTGAGCAGCTTCGCCACCTTCGGAAGAGATGTACACAGTACCGTCATCTTCAATAGCAATCTCGGCACCAGTTTCTTCTTGAATCTGGTTAATCATCTTGCCCTTAGGGCCAATCACTTCGCCAATCTTATCTACAGGAATCGTAGTTGTAATAATGCGTGGAGCAAATGGGCTCATCTCTGCTGGGCAATCAATGCACTCGTTAATCACTTCAAGAATCGTAGTGCGCGCCTCGTGAGCTTGCTGCAAAGCAGCAGCCAAAATGTCTGCTGGAATGCCATCAAGCTTAGTATCAAGCTGCAAAGCAGTAATAAATTCAGACGTACCAGCAACCTTAAAGTCCATATCTCCAAACGCATCTTCTGCGCCAAGAATATCGGTCAAAGTCTTAAAGATGTGCTTGCCATCAACGTCTCCCGAAACCAAGCCCATAGCAATGCCAGCAACTGGAGCCTTCAAAGGAACGCCAGCAGCGAGCAAGGAAAGCGTAGACGCGCACACGGAGCCCATAGATGTAGAGCCGTTGGAACCAATAGCTTCCGATACTTGACGAATAGCATATGGGAACTCTTCGCGACTTGGCAAAACTGGCACCAAAGCCTTCTCTGCCAAAGCACCATGACCAATCTCGCGGCGCTTTGGAGAACCAACGCGACCCGTTTCGCCAGTGGAGTATGGAGGCATCTCGTAGTTGTGCATGTAGCGCTTGGTTTGTGGGCCAGAAAGCGCATCCACTTGCTGCTCCATCTTAAGCATGTTCAAAGTAGTTACGCCCAAAATCTGGGTTTCGCCGCGCTGGAAGAGCGCCGAACCATGAACGCGAGGAACAATATCAACTTCTGCACTAAGCGTACGAATATCGCGCAAGCCGCGGCCGTCAATACGGTAATCTTCCGTCAAAATACGACGACGAACAATCTGGCGCTGCAACTCCTTGAACGCATTGCCGAGTTCCTTTTCTTTCTCGGCTTCGTCCATATCGGTAAACTCTTGCGCAATCGCCTCGCGCACGCCTTCTTTAATTTCCGCAATGCGGTCTTGGCGTGGAAGCTTTTCTGCAATAGAAAGAGCCTCGTTCAAATCTGCATGAGCAATCTCATCGATTCTTGCATAAAGCTCATCCGTATACTCTGGGAACAGCTGGAATTCCTTGGTTTCCTTAGACGCAATTCGCTTCAACTCATTTTGCGCTTCGCAAATAACCTTAATGAACGGCTTTGCGGCTTCTAAGCCTCCAGCTACAACTTCCTCATCTGGCTTAATTTGACCCTCATTATAAATCAAATTCCAAGCATTCTTACCAGCGCCAGCTTCGATCATTGCAATCGCAACATCGCCATTTTCAATAACGCGACCAGCAACAACAATCTCAAATACAGCACGCTCACGCTCACTCCAACGAGGGAATGCAACCCACTGGCCATCAATCAAAGCCAAACGCACACCAGAAACTGGGCCTTCAAATGGCAAACCAGAAATCATAGTAGAAGCAGATGCAGCGTTCAAAGCAATAACGTCGTAAGCATCATCTGGATTAATTGCCAAAATCGTTTCTACAACTTGCACTTCGTTACGCAAAGTGTGTGGGAAAAGTGGGCGCAATGGGCGGTCAATAATACGGCACGCAAGCGTTGCCTCATTTGACGGGCGGCCTTCTCTGCGGAAGAAAGATCCTGGAATCTTACCAGCAGCGTACATTTTTTCTTCCACATCAACAGTCAGTGGGAAGAAGTCGTAGTTTTCTTTTGGACTAGATCCTGCAGTCGTCGTCGACAAAATCATGGAATCGTCATCCAAGTATGCGGCAACAGCACCATCCGCCTGCTGAGCGAGGCGACCTGTTTCAAAACGCAGCGTGCGCTTTCCAAATGAACCATTATCAATAACGGCTTCTACAGCCTTAATTTCGGGACCCTCCACGGGTTCCTCCTTTTCTTAACTTACCTAATCAACCAACATGCGTCGTCATTGGCAGACTCGCTTTTTTGTTACCTTTGCCTAACATACGCGCGAATCTTTGCAAAATGCATAACCAACATTTCGTAGTTTTTTGTTTCGGTTACTTCAATCATCCATATTCAATTATGTTTTATTCTTCAGTTATAAATCCTGCAAACTTAAGAACTTGCTAAAACTAAATCGCTTAAATCTTAAATCACTTAAATCTTAATCGTTTAACCTTAAATCAATTATTCTTAAATCATTTAGCTTATAATCTAAATCGTTAATCCTAAATCTTCAAACTTAAATCTTCAAACCTCAAATTCAGCCATTTAATCAAGCTTTTTAATTCTACTTCAAACACACTAAATTCACTAGAATCGCATAAACAATACGCATAAATACAAATGCATAAATACAAAAGCCCGAGCTTACGCTCGGGCAAAAAGACTTATCGACGCAATCCGAGTCGATCAATCAAAGAACGATAGCGATTAATGTCTACGCGCTTCAAGTAATCAAGAAGACGACGACGGTCACCAATCATGAGCATCATACCACGACGAGAGTGGTGATCATGCTTGTGCTCCTTCAAGTGATCGGTAAGGTCGGAGATGCGCTTGCTGAGCAAAGCAACCTGAACCTCTGGGGAACCCGTGTCACCCTCGTGCGTTGCGTATTCGTTGATAATGTTCTTCTTATCTTCAGCCGTTAATGCCACGGCGTCCTCCTTATGTAGTTACTGCGCGGTGCCGCATCCTTTAATACAGCGCTTGCAAATCCGCGGGCGTTACACGCCGAGTTTCGATTTTACAACTATGCCCAAACAAGCTTATAAAGCCTACATAGCAGTAATAAATCCGCCAAAAATCACTACAAGAATCGCAAGAACTTCTATAGCGTAAAACATTATGAACGAAGCCCAGCTGCGAGTCAAAACGTTTAATCGCGACTTTTTAGGAACCATTACAAGCAATCCAACAAACAAAATCGCATAAACAGCAACGCCAAATCCAGCAGAGATTATTCCAAGATTTGCAGCATTTGCAAGTCCACTTGCTGACCCATAAACAACGTATGTTGAATACCAAAAACTTAAGCGCAACAAGCATAATCCGCTAATAAATTGTTCAATCGTTAGAAAAACAACAAACAAGAATCGCCAAAGCCATCTACTAGACTCAATTAGCGCCATTGCCAAAGCTGTAGCGGTTGCAACTGTTGTAACCCAAGCAATAAACACAACTCCCTGCGCAGATAATCCAGAAAAATTCTTAACAACCCAAGCAGTGTGTTGAACTGCCAAAGTTCTACCTGCCCAATAAGGAACAACAACCGCTACAAGAAGAATCGCAAAATAAAGCACCCAACGCTTAGGATTTGAGTGGAGCTTGGAGATATCTGCTATAGAAAGCTCCGACTCCAATTCGCCAGGCAACTCAAGGGTTTCATCTGCGTTAGCATTAGCAGCATTAGCGTTTGCTTTACGCTGATCCATCTCTTGCACTCTCCTTTAACGTGCTAAACTCTTAGTGCTGATTAGACTAGATTAAATTTGTTACAACAAATCTAGTAACGGCAAATCTTAGTGAATACCTTACCAGCCACATTCCCCTATCTAAAGCGTGCAATATAATGATACTCCACGCGATTGCAACAAAATGCGCAATCACAAACAGATTTAGGTACACACATGGGTTTTATTCACTTTATTCTTAACCTTCTTAAAGATCCGCGCTCTGCTATAGCTGGCTGGATTGCTATGGGAACTGCACCCGCACTAGGATTGATTTTTCTAATCATTTTTATTGAAACAGGCGTTGTATTCTTCCCATTCTTGCCTGGCGATTCCTTGCTTTTTGCTGCTGGATTCTTTGCAGCACCAGATGCACAAACAGGTAAAAGCTCGCTTCCACTTGCGATTTTGCTCGCCGTTGTTTGGATTGCGCCCATTATTGGTGACCAATGCAACTACTTTATTGGCCACTTTTTTGGCAGGCGAATCGTTGAATCAGGCAAAGTTAAGGCCTTAACACCAGAACGCATTGCTAAAACAGAGCAAATGATTGATAAGTGGGGACCAATTGCCGTGTTCTTAGGCAGATTCTTCCCATTTATACGCACATTTATGCCATTTATTTCTGGCATTTCTGGCATGCGCTGGACTCGTTTTACTCCTTTTTCTGTTCTTGGCGGAATAGTGTGGTCATCGCTTTTTACTCTTCTCGGCTACTTCTTTGGCAATATTCCTTTTGTTCAAAAGAATTTTGAGCTTGTTATAGTGGCGATTTTGCTTATTTCTCTTGTTCCAACTTTTATTGGGCTTTACAAAGCTCACGCTGCCAACAAAGCCAAAAAACGCTTAGAAAACGAAGCGCACCAGAATTAGCTTAACAAAATAACTTAAGCAAAATTAATCGTGTTTTACAACACTCCATCACTTCTAGCGTTGTACTTTTACGCATTTTGTAGTACAGTGTGCAGAGTTGTGTAAAACATTGGGGCTATAGCTCAGTTGGTAGAGCGCTTCGTTCGCATCGAAGAGGTCGTGGTTTCGATTACCATTAGCTCCACTAAGCCCACTGCATTCATTCCACCGCAGTGGGCTTTTTCTTTGCAAATCCTAAGCACCGCTGTTATCGAATGCGTTTTCAATCGAATCGATTAGCGGATCTGCCTGGCTCATTATGCTCTTAACTCTGTTATCAACGTTTTTATTTTGCGACTTCAAAGACCGCGCTAAATCCAACGCATCGTCAAAAATCTTTTCAATAATATCTTGATTTACGCCATCTGCCTTAAATTGCGCACTCCAAGAGTTCAGGGACTCAAACACAATCTCACTTGCATCTATTTTTACAATCTCATTTTCGTTTTTCTTTGCATTTTCAACAAAAGCGCGCAACTTTCCAGCATACTCTCGCACTTTAGGCTTTGGCTTAGCTTGCGAATAGTTTGTAAGATCTAAGTAGCCTTTGCCAAGCGTGGAATACATTAACGCTGACTCATAATCCTTTGCCTTAACACCCTTTAGCGCCTCTTCAAACCACTTTGCAGACTGTTCAATACGTTCCTTTCTATTCGCACTACTTGATTCTTCTTTATCTTTAACACCGTAATACCAATACGCTTTTCCAACAGATAAGCATAATTCATACCAATCTTCGGATTTTTTAAGATCCGACTTGTACTTATTAACAAACGACGTAAAATCTTCTCTTTCGCTTGCACTCCATCGAAAATCTTCAATCTGGTTTACTAAAAGTCGCAACGCTGGCTGAATGGATATAGGCTGAACATTTGCATTAAAAAGCTTTACTTGTAAAGACATAGCTTTGTTAACATATTCAACAATTTGCTTAGAATCTGTTGATTTTGCAGCCTTAGACATGTACTTTTTATATTCTTGTACACTGCTTGTTATGTTGCTAGCGTTCTTGTTTTTTGTAGGGATATTGCCGCTTTTTACATATGAGCGCAGTTCGCTTACTTTTGCTCTACTTGCGTTTGTTATTACGGATTTACAAGCAAATGCAAAAACAATACATCCAATAAATGCCATTAAGGCGCAACAAACAATCTTAAAAATATTTTTCTTGCCATTTTTAACACCATTTTTAACACCATTTTTCTTGTGTCTTTTGCCAATATTTTGATTACCACTTTCTACGCGCAATCGCGAGAGAGCATGGCTGCTACGACTTGCATCATATTTTTTGCGAGTTTGCGCACCTCTCGCACGTTCTTTATTGCGCAAAACAAGACCAGATTCTCCCATATTTGACTCAACTTTTTCGCCAAATTCTAAATCTTCTAAACAATCTTTTAACGCTTGAGAAAACTCCGCACAATCTTCGTATCGGTCCTTTGGATTATGCGCCAATGCGCGCATTAACACATAGCGCACACCACTATCGCAATCGTCGCAGCTCAAATCGAAGTTAGTAAGCGGATGAGATTTATTAGAATCCTTAAAATCTAAAGTCTGATTACTAGAAAAACTAGAAAAATCGGAATTGTTAAAACTTAAAGAGGAATCAGAACAATTGGAACTCTCGCAATAGCATGTACCCGTAAGCGCGTAAAACAACGTTGCTCCAAGCGCATAAACGTCTGTAAAAACGCCGATTTTAGCATCCTGCTCAAAAAGCTCGGGAGCTGCAAATCCACATGTTGCAAAACGCGCATCTTGCTTAAATCGACTTGGTTGCACCAAAACACCATCTTCGCCTTTAAGCTCTAATGCAGAGCCAAAATCAATTAGATGCACACTAGAATCATTAGAAATCATAACGTTAGAAGGTTTTAAGTCGCAATAAACAACAGCTGGATTTAACGAGTGAAGGTATTGCAATAATTCGCATAGCTGGATTCCTAAAGCGCATACTTGACTAGGGCTAATAACTCCGCTTTGCGCAATAATCGTTTTTAGCGAACTTCCCTCAACATAGTCGCGAACTGCGTACGCTCTGCCATTTTCCTCAAAAAAATCAACGATTCTAGGAATACAAGGATGATTGCAATGATTCAAAACCTCGACTTCTGCTCGAAGCGATTGCAAAATCAAAGCTTTTTTATCACTATCTAAATTCTCATTAGACGTTTCTTTAACAGCCCATTTTTTGTGTAAAACATTATCTACAGCAAGATAAACGCTAGAAGTTCCGCCCGAACCAAGCTTTCCCAAAAGCTGATATTTTCCACCTACACAAACCATATTTACCGCACTTTCATAAAATCAAACCGATAATAATCCTGTGCGCTAAACTCTATGCACTAATTCATGCAAAGAAAAGACTTAATGGAAAATGTGTACCAAAGCCATCAAAGTCCTAGAAAAATAAGGGAAAAGTTATCCACATTGCTTACATTGCTTGCATTGCTAGTATTAATCACACTAATCAATCAATGTCTGCGCCAAGAGCAGTGAGCTTTCCTCTAAAGTCTGCATAACCGCGGTCAATAAGCGAAATACCCTTAACGTTAGATGGCCCCTTAGCTGTAAGAGCTGCAATAAGATGACTAAAGCCACCACGCAAATCTGGAACATCAATATCTTGACCAGTAAGAGGTGTTGGTCCAAAAATCACAGCAGAATGCTTGTAATTGCGCTGCTGGAATCGACAAGGAAGCGAGCCAAGGCACTCGCGATACAGCTGAATCATAGCACCCATTTGCACAAGCGGCTTTGTAAAGCCAAAACGATTCTCATACACTGTTTCATGCACAATGCTCAAACCTTTAGCTTGCGTTAAAGCAACAACAAGCGGCTGCTGCCAATCTGTCATAAAACCAGGATGAACGTCGGTTTCAATAGCAACTGGATGCAAGTCTCCGCCTGGATGCCAGAATCGAATACCATTATCTGCAACGTCAAACTGGCCGCCAACTTTGCGGAACACGTTTAAGAATGTCATCATTTCTGGCTGAGTTGCGCCTTTAATAAACACATCTCCGTGAGTCGCAAGCGCTGCCGAAGCCCAAGATGCCGCCTCAATCCTATCTGTTAAAGCAGTGTGATTGTAACCTTGAAGCTTATCAACGCCCTCAATTCTAAACGTGCGATCAACGTCTACAGAGATGATTGCGCCCATTTTTTGCAAAACGGCCACCAAATCCATAATCTCTGGCTCGATTGCTGCACCCGAAAGCTCCGTTTTTCCTTCTGCAAGAACAGCAGCAAGAAGAGTTTGCTCAGTAGCACCAACCGAAGGGTAAGGAAGGTGGATTTTAGTTCCGTGCAAACCGTTTGGAGCAGTAATGTGAATACCGTCTTCGTGGTCTTTGTTTACATTTGCGCCGAGCTTGCGCAAAGTTTCAAGATGGAAGTCTATAGGACGCCCACCAATATTGCAGCCGCCAAGCGCTGGAATAAAAGCCTCGCCAAGCCTGTGAAGAAGCGGGCCAGAAAAAAGAATCGGAATACGAGAAGACCCCGATAACGTGTCTACGTCGGCAACGTCTGCAAGTTGAACGTTGCTTGCGTCGATGCTAACAACGCCTGCAGCACCATCAACGCTTACATTTACACCGTGCAATCGAAGCAAATCCGAAACAACGTGAACATCTCTAATCTCTGGAACATTCTTTAACACGGATTTTCCAGGAGCTAGGAGCGCTGCAACCATCGCCTTGCTAACAAAGTTTTTTGCGCCACGAACTTTAATCGTTCCGTTAAGCGGCTTGCCACCTTCTACATGTAAAACGTCTGCAGCGTCGATGCCGCTTTCGTTATGTTCAGCCGTGTTTTGCGCAGACACATTTACCTCTTTCGTTTGCAACTAAAACTAATTAACTATAATACCGATACGCGTGCCAATCGCATGTAAATGACGTTGCAATCGCACAATAATCGCACGCTATTTTGCAACTATAGACCGCCACCTTCTTAAAATCCTTGCAAAAAGTGAAGGCTTTTGCAATAGGTCCACTTCTGGCAAATCGTGACTACAATCCGCGTTTAATCCATATGTGTACGCTTTTTTAGACGATGCTTTGCCAACTAAATCGCCGAATTCCAGCATTTGCGTTCTAGGCTCATAAGGGTGACGAATGTCGAACTCAAGAAGCCTTGCTCCGCATTTAGAAGCCACTGGCCCATAAGACGCAAATCCGCACGTTGCAGTGGCCATTAGAAGCATGCCAGAATCCTCGCACCTGCCAGCAAACGCGTTTCTGTGATCGTGCCCTGCGCAAAAAGCAAAAGCACCAATCTTTTGCAAAATATTGTATTCCCCACTGTCTTTATCTGGGCAGCTCACGCCTTCTCCAAGATACCCATCTGGCAAAACGCGATTATCGTCTAAAGCGTAGTATTTTCCAGCAAAACGCCTGTAGCCTTCGATAGCGTTTTCTTTAGCAGCGCAATCTTTAGGAACTTCGCGTAGTAAATCGTAGTATTGCGGAAGCGGAAAATGCTGAAAAACGCAGAATTTTGGCGGCAAAAAGTTTGGCAAATCCGCTAAAAAGTCAAGTGCATTACTAGAAGGACTTCCGTAACCACCACGCTTTTCGTAATCGCCAGAATCTACAAGAACAATAGAAAATACGACTTTTTCTTGATTTACGTCCATAACAGGCAAAGCAAAAGTTCCTGCTTTGCAAGGAAATATGATTTGCTTTGGCAAAATGCTTTTTGGAAGAGACATTGCGGATCCGCTAGAAAATGCTTCATCGGTTTGCTGGCGATTCAAGCATCCCGAAAACTCTTGATACAAAGAATCCAGCTCCGCGTTGCTTAATCCGCACTGAAAATCGTGATTCCCGTACGTTAGAGCCCAAGGAATTGAGCGTTCTTCTAAAGGCTTTACCATGCGCTTAATATGCTCTAAGACTTTTTTGCGCGTATCTTGCAAATCTTTTTCATGCGACTTGCGCGCATCTGCTCCACGGTTATCTTGCGACTCATCCCAGCGTCTTCGCACAAAAGTGTTCGCAAAATCTTTAGCATACCCTGCAATCTGATTGCCACTAAAAATCACAATATCTGGCTTAACTGCATCGCAAGCAGACTCTATAAGCTTAATCGTATCTTTGCTGATTTTTGGCGCATCTTGAACATCTGCAAACTGTAAAACGCGGAATTTTCCCGAAAGATGAAATTGCAACTTACCTAATCTTGCAGAGACGGATGTTGGAAGCTTTGACGAATCAGATGCGCTATACGAATTAGACAAATTAGACGTATTAGAGGCATTAGACGACTTAGCAAAACTTGACGACTTAGCATTTTGAAAAGTCTCCTGCTCATTTAGGCTGCTTTTCAAAATCTTAGAGTCGCTTTTATCAGATTCTGCAATTTCTAACATAGTTCAAGCATACGGCACAGCATCTGGCGTATCAACAAAACACGGCAAAACACTAAAAATCATTAATGATTATTCAAGATAACGCAAAACAAGGTAAGACGACGCAAAACACAGCAAAACACCGCAAAACGCCGCAAAACGCCGCAAAAATAGCGTTTTTTTACAATATTTTAAGATAACTTTAAGCTAATAACCTATTCGCATTAAGAAAAGAGTGGTTAGATATAAAGCATAAACGAAATAAATCACAATAATCAGTGATGTAGAACTAATAACTGAACCTCTCTTCTTCTCTTCTTTCAAACCCCGAGCCAATCACTCGGGGTTTTGTTTTGTGTAAGCTTTGAGTGGGATTTTCGTAAGATTCATTTGCGGAAGTTGAAAAAGAAAAAGCCCCCGCGATTACGAGAGCTATTCGCTGGGGTACCTGGACTCGAACCAAGAATGGATGAACCAGAATCACCTGTGTTGCCAATTACACCATACCCCAATTGGCAGGCTTCGCGGCTCTTGGAACCGTTCCGTCTTTGTACCCCCGACCGGATTTGAACCGGTGTTGGCGCCGTGAGAGGGCGTAGTCCTAGGCCGCTAGACGACGGGGGCTTAATTTATTTGCTACGCCTCTAGACGCAACAAATGTCGACTTTACAACATAACGCAAGTATATGCAACTAGCGGCGTGTCGCATCAGCTACAAAATGCCCCCATGCAAGTCAAAAATCAACAAGCATGGGGGCAAAACAGCATTAAGCTTAATCATTTTTACAAATGCTCACGCAATCCAGCCAAGCGAGCCAAAGTCACGTCTTTGCCCACGATTTCCATGGATTCGAAAAGCGGAGGAGAAACGCGGCGGCCAGAAAGAGCCACTCGCACAGGGCCAAACGCCAATCGCGGCTTGTATCCAGCTTCCTCAACAAGCTTCTTGTTCAAAAGCTCGTGCAAGGAATCCGTATGCCAATCAGAAGCATCAACGCCATTCAAAGCAGCGAGCGCAGCATCAAGAACCTCGCCAGCAGATTCCTTAAGCTGCTTACGAGCATCATCATCTGGCTCAATGTAGCCATCTTCGCTTAACAGGCTAGAAACCATGCCAGCAACTTCACCAAGCAATCGCACGCGAGGCTGAACAAGAGGAGCGGCAGCGCTAAGCACCCCGCGCTCGCGACTAGTCAACGCATCCCAAGAATCCGCACTAACTACGCCATCCTTATGCAAGTAAGGCACAGAACGATTCAAAAAATCTTGAGGCTCAAGCATGCGAATATGCTCAGCGTTAATGGAAATTGCTTTGTCTAAGTCGAAGTGTGCAGGGTTTGCTTTAACATCGCGCACATCGAACTTTTCAATCATCTCGTCCATAGTGAACACATCGCGATCAGGCGCAATAGACCAGCCAAGCAAAGCCAAGTAGTTCAGCAAGCCTTCTGGAATAAAGCCGTTATCTCTATGCAAGAACAAGTTGGACTCAGGGTCTCGCTTAGAAAGCTTCTTCTTGCCTTCGCCCATAACGTAAGGCATATGGCCGTAAAGCGGAGTTTCCTTAGCAATTCCCATTTCCATAAGATAACGGTAAAGCACAATCTGGCGAGGCGTGGAGCTAAGAATATCTTCACCGCGCAAAACCACGTTTACATCCATCAACGCATCGTCAACAGGGTTCGTAAGCGTGTAAAGCGGATCGCCATTCGGGCGCACAATCACATAATCTGGAACAGAACCCGCCTTAAAAGTGATTTCGCCACGAATTAAATCGTTAAAAGTAATGTCTTCATTTGGCATCTTCAAGCGAAGCGCAGGCTTGCGGCCTTCATCGCGGAAAGCTTGCTTCTGCTCTTCCGTAAGATTGCGATCGTAGCCATCGTAACCAAACTCAGCTGGACGGCCAGCAGCAATATTGCGCTCCTTAATCTCTTCTGGAGTAGAGAAGGATTCGTAAGCGTATCCTGCATCGAAAAGCTTTTTCGCTACGTCTTTATAAATTTCCAGACGCTGGGACTGGCGGTATGGCCCGTTATCTCCGCCAACATCAATGCCCTCGTCCCAATCAATATTTAGCCAACGAAGAGCCTCAATAATCTGCTGATAGCTTTCCTCGCTATCGCGCTCATTATCTGTGTCTTCAATGCGGAAAAGCAACTTGCCATGCGTGTGGCGAGCCTCTGCCCAGTTAAACAGCGCGGTACGAACCATACCTACGTGAGGCGTACCAGTTGGCGAAGGGCAAAAACGCACGCGAACATTCTTTGGAAGTTCAGGCTTTGTGGATTTTGTTGCATTATTAGCAACTTCTTGAGTTTCCTCTGTATCAGTCATAGGTTCCATTGTGCCGCGCGTTACGGACGTGCCTATCTAGTCAAGCGCTTGAGTTGATTCCTTATTACCTTCCACATGCGCAAACTTAGCAGCAAGAGCTTCGCGAGACTTTCTATCGTCTTCTTCTTTTGCAAGCTTCTTAGCTTCTTCTGGGTCCCAAAGAACGTCTTCCTTATGCTTTGACCATTCACGCTCAAGCAATGGAGCCGCAAATTCAACCAGCGCGCTCATACTATTTTTACTATTTTCGCCATCATCGCCATCATCGCCAGTCTTACCACTTTTTGCGCAATCAACAAGCGCACGCCACTGATCATCCTTAAACATCATTCGAGGAATTCCAGCACACTCGCACACCTCGTTAATATATAGGAATATAGGCAAAGTTTCGTAAATGTTACTGGTTTTTTTAATAAGACTTTTAAGAATAGAAAGTATTGCCGTAATTTTTTGCGATTCTACAGAATTAAGTCCGCAAAAATCACACTCTTGTTTTGCGCATCTAAACGCATCTTGCAAGCTCTCAACGCTCCAATTCCCTGCAACGCTTAAAGAATCCGCAGCACCGTTGATTGCATTAACATCGTTAGAAAGATTGGACTCAAGCTTGTTGAAAATAGCGCTAACATCATTCGTGTTATTTTCTAGCTCTTCTTGCGCTTCGCTATAATCTGGGTCGTAGCATAAATCCATATCGTCGTAAGCGTTTGCTGCTGCCAAAAGCGCGTCAACTATCTCTTGTGGGCGCCCTGGAATCACATCCGCACCTTCATACACAAACTCTGCATCTGGAACAGTAACATCTAAATCCGTAATAATTCGTGCAATAGCGCGAATCGCCCTAACTTCCAGGTTTTCCGCATATTTTGCGTCATTATCTAAATAGCGAGCCTCGCTTAAAGGCCACAATTTAGTCAAATCCGCGGCCTTCTTTGCAGCAGACTCAAGCAAGCCTAAAGCTTTTGAATCCAGCTTTTCTACAGAATCACCCATAATAACGCTCCTTCGCATTAGCCGTAAAAAACACGGTTTCTACGCATCTTTTATGCATATGTTTAAGTCTACTGCTTATTATTCCACACGTTCTACTGCACACGCGCCGCAGGATCCACATATGTGATGGAAAGCACATTCATATTTGTGCAATCGTATGTAATCGACGTAATCGACGCCAAAGCCGTCTTGCGCAAAAGCATATTGTGCTCCGCGTGACCAGTTTCTAGCAGATGACGATAAGACCATATTGGCGATTCATGCGTTACAGCTACGATTTGTTCGCCTGGGTGATTTTTCACTTGTTCACTCGCAAAATCGCCAACGCGAGCTGCGATGCTTTTGTAGGATTCTCCCCAACTCGGCTTCCACAAGTTAGATACAAGCTTCCAATTGTTGTTTTTCCACAAAGCGCCTTCGCCGTAGCCGATTCTTTTTCCGCGAAAATTGTTTTCCGCTTCGATTAGACGATTGTCTAAAATAATTGGGCTGATTTGCAAAGCGTTTGCGATTTGTTGCGCCGTTTCTTGCGTGCGCTCCAAAGGAGACGAATAAATCGCACTAATTCCGCGCATTTGCGGAACAGTCGCAATATATTTGGCTGTAGCGCGAGCCATTTTTAAGCCGCGATTAGATAAGTGAAATCCTGGGAGTCTCTCGTAAAGCACGTGATTTGGATTTTCCACTTCTCCGTGGCGCACAAAATGAATAGTCGTAGCTGGCATATTTTCTAAACCTACTTCCAAACCTATTTCCAAACCTACTTCCAGCCTTTTGGAGTGTGACTTAGCGACCACTCGCCCAACTTGTGAGCAAAAGTATTGTCTTTAGCGGCATCATAATCAGGTTTTTGTGACTTTGTATCATCTAAAAGCCACTTTCTAATAACAAAATTCCACACAGCTACAACAACTGTTGCAATAAGCTTGCCAATGTTTGTGCGAAGCATGTAAATCGCAGTACCGCGCAAAGCTTGCGACATTCCAAGCGTGCTAAGCCAAATAATCGCATCGTTAATAAGCAAACCAATAACTGCAGAAATAACAAAAATTAGTAATTCCATCCAACGAGCCATGTCTTCGCGATGCTTAAACACGTACTTCATGCTGGCAATGTAGTTAAAAATAAGTGAGATTATAAAAGATATTGTTCCAGCAACAACGTTATTAAGATGCACAAGAAGAAGCAGATTTAGCAACACTACGTCAATAATCAGCGCAATAATGCCTACGATTCCAAACTTAACAACCTGTTCAATAAGTTTTTTCATACATTCAATTAAACACGCGGAGGCTAACAATTTACTATAATTATTGCGTAACACAGGTTTATTATTGCGTAACACAAGTTGCGTAACACAAGTTTATAAACTTAGAAAATTCATAAAATTTAGCAAAGGAGCGATTATGCCAGTTATTCACACTCATGTTTCTGTAAGCACTACACCTGCTCAGCGCGATGCCTTAAAAGCAGCGTACGGCAAGGCGATTAGCGCAGTTCCAGGCAAAAGCGAACATTGGCTTATGTGCCCATTTGAAGACAACATGCCAATTTATTTTGCAGGAGACAATTCTAAGCCTGCAGCTTACGTTGAAGTGAACGTTTTTGGCTCTAGCGTGCCTGGTTCGGCTTGGGAAAAGTTAACTGAGCAAATTATGGCAGCTTTGGAGAGCGAGCTTGGAATACCACAAGATCGCACTTACATTCGCTACACTGCAACAACTGACTGGGGCTGGAACGGCGGCAACTTCTAGTCGCAAGTTTTATACAAAAATCGCCATATCTTGTTACGTAAAATACGCACCAAAATATGGCGATTATTTATTATTGCAACTATCTATACAAATAAATATGAATTAGTCACTAGGATTGATTGCCAAAACTAGGTTCATCAAGCTCAGATTCGCTGGAAGAATAATCATCGCTATTAGCAACGCTGCCTTCAAGATCTGGGCCAGCAGCTACGCGAGCCACTTCTTCCATACCTTTGTTGTCACATATAACCATGCGAACATAGCCAACAACAAATCCAACAACAGCAGGGCAAACCCAAGCCATTCCAAATTCCGAGAACGGCAACCAGTTTTGAGCAACAATCAACATATCGTTCATATGCAATGCGTTGCGCAAAGCTGTTGGCAAACTATTCAAAAAGTCAAATACAGCTGCAACACCAGTAAAACCAAGTGTCCAAGCATACACGACCTTGGAATTTCCAAAAAGTCGACCACACAAAGCCAAAAGAATCAATACGATTGACAGTGGATACAAGAACATTAATACTGGAACCGCGTATTCGATGATTGCGCTCAATCCAAAGTTTGCAAGACCAAACGAAACAAGCGTAATCAATACAGCCCAAACACGGTAGCTAGGACCCTTAGGGAATAACTTAGAGAAGGTTTCCGAGCAGCTTACGATTAATCCAACCGCAGTCTTTAAGCAGGCAAGCGTTACTGTTGCAGCAAGCACGAATAAGCCAGCATTTCCAAGATGGTAGCGTGCAACTTGTGCCAAAGTTACGCCACCATTTTCCGCAGGTGGGAACAGAGCACGGCTACGCACACCAACAACAACAATCGCAACGTAAATCAAAGCCATTAGCAAGCAGCTAAAGAATCCAGAGCGAGCAGTATTTACTGCCACATCTTTAGGATCTTTTACACCAAACTGGCGAATGGTGCTAACAACCACAATTCCAAATGCCAAGCTAGCTAAAGCATCCATTGTGTTGTAGCCATCTAAGAATCCCGTAAAGAATGACTTATTAACGTAATTTCCCATAGGAGCAGCATCTGAAGAAGCACCGCTTATAGGGGAAAATAGTGCAGTAAATACCAAAACCGCTAGGAACACAAGGAAGATTGGCGTAAGAACTTTACCAACCCACGTTAGTATGCCGCTTGGTTTCATAGCAAAGAAGAACGCGAGCGCAAAGAACACTACAGAGAACAAGAACAAGTACAATTGCCCATTTCCGTCTTGCGGAATAATTCGCTCCAAGCCAACAGTGTATGAAGTTGTTGCGCATCGCGGAATTGCAAAGAACGGGCCAATTGTTAAATAAAGAACGCATGTAAAGAACATGCCGTATTTTTTACTAGCTTTGCTTGAAAGTTCAAAAAGACCGTTTGCGCGACTCATTGCAAGAGCCGTAACGCCTAACAATGGCAAACCAACGCCAGTAACAATAAAGCCTAATGCTGCAGGAGCAGAATTGTTTCCCGCGTTAGCACCAAGGAATACTGGGAAAATAAGGTTTCCAGCGCCAAAGAACATGCCAAACAACATGACCGCCACGTATGCGGATTCAATAATTGTCAAGTTCCTTTTTTTCGGGGCACTGTCTGTGCTGACACTTTGTGTTGTGACGCTCATGCTTACACCTCCTATATGGTGAAAATTGTTTAAGCATATTATTTAACGCATTGAATAACAAAACTGAAACCGAAAAATAATATTAGGGGGTATATTAATAAATCGCATGTACTTAATAGACAAAAATTTGCAATTTCGCGCGTGTCTCCTAATCAAAATAAAAGGACGCCAACATAAAAGCTAGCGTCCTAAATAAAAAGCAAATGCGCAATAATAGCAAATGCGCTAAATCACATCTTGTCTGGAGCAGAAACACCAAGCAAATCAAGGCCAGAGGCGATTACTGTGCGCACAGCAGCGTTAAGCTTAAGTCGAGCTGCAGCACGTGCTGGCTCTGGGCACTTTGCAATGCGAATAGCCTCACGCTCTGCCTCTGGCAAGCGATTTTCTGGGTCGCTCAACTCCATTGGCACTACGCGCTCAAGGTTGTACCACTTGTGGTAGCTTGCGGCCAAATCCTCAAGATAATGCGCAACGCGGTGCGGAGCGCGCAAATCGCCAGCTTGCGCCAGAGCCGCAGGCCATTGCGCCAAAGCAGCCAACACTTCGCCGTCTGCCTCAGTATTAAGCAAGCTTAAATCGGCTCCATCTGCACTAATTCCAGCGTCTGCCGCGTTACGAGCCACATTGCAACTGCGCGCGTGAGCATATTGCACATAGTACACAGGATTATCGTTGCTGTGGGAAGCAAGCAAATCCAAATCAATATCAACGCTTGTGTTGTAATCTGTGCGAGCAAGAGAGTAGCGCGAAGCGTCAACGCCAATTGCATCAACTAAATCGTCAATCGTAATAACGTTTCCAGCGCGCTTGCTCATGCGCACAGGCTTGCCATCCTTCATAACATTTACCATCTGGCCAATAAGAATCTGCATGTTTTCGCCTGGCTTATCTCCAAAAGCCGCGCACATTGCCATCATTCTGCCAATATAGCCGTGATGATCCGCGCCAAGCATGTAGATTGCTACGTCTGCAGGATTCTGTTCGCGATGACGTTTGTTACGATAGTACGCAATATCTGCAGCAAAGTAAGCGTAATTTCCGTCAGACTTAATAATTACGCGATCTTTATCGTCGCCATGCTTGGTGGATTCAAACCAAGTTGCGCCGTCTTTTTCAAAAATATCTCCGCGAGAACGCAAGTCCGAAATAGCGCGCTCAACTTCGCCGTCCTCGTACAAGCTGTTTTCGTGGAACCACACGTCAAAACCAACACGAAAATCACGCATTGACTTGCGAATTTCCGCAAACATCATTGGCACTGCGCGCTTGCGGAACTCTTCTCGCTGCTCGGAATCGCCTTCGCCAAGTGGCAAACCTTCTTCATCTTTTCCAAGATCAATTCGTGGCAAAGAAAGAACGTCAACGCCGTCCGCATTCGCTTCTTTTATAACAGCGTCCGCAATTTCGTTAATATACGCGCCTTTGTAGCCGTCTGCAGGCGTTTCTTCGCCGTGAGCTGCAGCAACTAAAGACTTTGCAAAACGGTTGATTTGCTCACCGTGATCGTTGAAGTAGTATTCGCGCACAACTTTTGCGCCGTTCGCTTCCAAAACTCGAGCCATAGAATCGCCAACTGCTGCCCAGCGTGTGCCACCAATGTGGATTGGGCCAGTTGGATTTGCGGAAACAAACTCAAGATTCAAAGTTTTGCCGCTCAAGTGCGTATTCTTGCCAAAATCAGCACCCTGATTTAAGACTTCGTCTACGACTGCCGCTGCAGAAGCAGAATCAAGCGTTATGTTAATAAAGCCAGGGCCTGCCACTTCTACGCGCGCAATACCTTCTGCTTCTTGCAAACGCTCGGCAAAAAGTTCCGCTAAATCGTGAGGCTTCATACCAGCTTTTTTAGCTAGCTGCATAGCAACGTTTGTAGCCCAATCGCCGTGTGCGCGATCTTTTGGCCTCATAACTGCAAGTTTTTCGGCAGCAGGAATCAAATCTTCTGTTAAACTGCCAGCTTTACCGCTTGCTACTAAATCTTTAGCAATTTTTTCAATTAATTCACTTAAGCTTTCTGGATTCATGGTTTACAGTCTAGCGTTACCGCGCGATGCTTCGCGATTATAACGTATTGGATTGCGTTATTCTGCATATAAGGTAATATATGTTTTACATGTTTTACAATGGAGATTAGAAATGGCTGCAACAATTACAGGATTAAGAGTACCGTCTAACGTTTTAGATCGTTATGATCAGCTCGCTAAAACCACTCACCGCACTCGTTCATTTTACATGAATCAAGCACTAGAAGCTCAAATCGATGAACTTGAACATGAATATGGACTAATGGCAGATATTGAAGCATACAAACGTGGAGAATTAGAAACATCTCCACTCGACGACGTGGTGAAGCGCCTTGATCTGGAAGATTAATTTATCTAAAAGGGCTGAAAAACAGCTAGGGAAAATTGACAAAACAATTGCTAAGCAAATCGTTAAGGAGCTTCGCGAAATTAGCAATCTCGACAATCCTCGAATCAGAGGCAAAGCGCTAACTGGCAACTATTCGGGGTTTTGGAGATATAGAGTAAGGGATTACAGAATAATTTGCGCAATTGAAAATAATGTGCTGACCGTTTTTGTTGTGGACATTGATCATCGCAGTAGAATCTATAACAAGTGATTATTCTTAAGTGCTTAAATACACAAAAAGCGCTGGAGTCGAAGATTGACTTCCAGCGCTTTTGTTTTGCGACTAATCGCAAGCAGCTTACGATTAGCTACTTTAGCTACTTGCAATTAATCATTTTTAATTATTTGCAAACTACTTCTTTTTTGCAGGAGCTTCACCGAGTTCGCTTTGAGCAACAGAAACGTTTACATTAGCTGCATCAGATTCCGCAGATTCAGATTCAGATTCAGAATCAGAATCAGAAGAATCTCCAGCATCCGCAGCCTTAACAGCGTTAAGCTTTACTTCTCCAGTAACGCGTCCCGCTTCCGCAACGTCTCCCAAAGTCTCCTCAACAGCCTTATAAGCGTTTTGCGCTACATTCAAAGTAACTTGCAAAATAGGAGTCTTCATAGAAACTTTTGCCTCAGACTTAATCTTGCGCAAAGTAGCCAAAGCCTCGCCCGCGTAAGCCAAAGTGTCTGCAGAAACACCGTTTGCAGCAGCCTCATACGCCTTAGCGCATGGCCAGCTTGCGCGATGCACAGAACCTTCGCCATCATGCATCCAGCTCCACACTTCTTCCGTAGCGTAAGGCAAGTAAGGAGCAAGCAAGCGAGCCAAAGCGTCGAGTGCAAGACCAAGAGTTGTGCGAGCAGACTTTACAGCAGATTCACTTGGAGTGCGTCCAGTGGATTCCGCAGTTCCATAAGCACGATTCTTTGCAAGCTCAATGTAATCGTCGCAGAATTCCCAGAAGAAGGTTTCGATTGCTTCCAAAGCCTTAGAATGCTCATAAGATTCAAGCGCATCAGTTGCTGTACGAATAACGGATGCAAGCTTTGCCATAACAGAGCGATCCAAAACTTCCGTAACATCTGCAAAATCCCAATCCGCGCTGGCAGACTCAAGAACCTGATGTTCCTCATCTTCGCGACCAATCGCGAGCGCAAACTTAGTAGCGTTCAAAAGCTTAATCGCAAGGCGACGGCCAATCTTCATCTGACCTTCGTCGTAAGTTGCATCCAAACCAAGCTTTGCAGAAGTTGCCCAGTAACGCACAGCATCCGCACCAAACTCTTCGATTGGCTTATTTGGCACAACAACGTTGCCCTTAGATTTAGACATCTTCTTGTGGTCTGGGTCTAGAATCCAGCCAGAAAGCGCAGCATGCTTCCAAGGCAAGCAGCCGTTTTCAAGATGCGCGCGATCAACCGTACTAAACAGCCAAGTACGAATAATATCCTGGCCTTGTGGACGCAAATCCATTGGGAAAGTAGCCTTAAACAAAGCTTGATTTTCCTCACCTGGCTCTTCCCAACGAGTCACAATTTGTGGAGTTAAGGAAGATGTAGCCCAAGTATCCATAATATCCTGCTCAGCAGTAAAGCCATTTGGCTGGTCTCGCTGAGACTCGTCGAAGCCTTCTGGAACGTCAATAGTTGGGTCGATTGGCAAACGGTCTTCGCTAGGCGTCAAAGGATGCTCGTAATCCACTTTACCATTTTCATTTACTGGGTACCAAAGTGGGAATGGCACGCCGAAGAAGCGCTGGCGAGAAATAAGCCAGTCGCCATTCAAGCCATGAACCCAATTCTCGTAGCGCACTCGCATAAAGTCTGGATGGAAGTTAAGTTCCTTACCGCGCTCAATAAGCTCAGCGTTCAGCTTTTCGTCCGTACCGCCGTTCTTTAAATACCACTGGCGAGAAGTGATGATTTCCAAAGGCTTATCGCCCTTTTCGTAGAAGTTCGTCATACGCTTTGTTGGCTTTGGATCGCCTTCCATATCTCCAGCAGCTTGCAAAGCTTCAACAACTTCCTTGCGAGCAGAGAACGTGGTTTTACCAGCAATTTTCTCAAACATTTCGCGGCCAGACTCGTCCGTAATCCAATCAGGAGTAGTCATTACAATGCGGCCGTTTCGCTGAATGATTGGTCGAGTTGGCAAACTCAAATCGCGCCACCACTCAACGTCTGTTACGTCGCCAAAAGTGCAGCACATTGCAATGCCAGCGCCCTTGTCCATTTGAGCAGCAGGATGAGCCAAAATCGGAACCTTCACCTTAAACAGCGGCGAGTAAACTTCTTTGCCAAAGTACTTCTTGTAACGCTCATCGTCTGGGTGTGCAATCAAAGACGTGCAAGCAGCAAGCAATTCTGGGCGCGTAGTCTCAATATAAATTGGCGTACCATCTTCAAAGCGGAAAGCAATCTTATGATAGAAACCAGGGTATTCGCGCGCTTCAAGCTCTGCCTGGGCAACTGCAGTCTGGAATGTAACATCCCACAAGCCTGGAGCATCCTTTTGGTAGGCTTCTCCGCGAGCAAGATTGCGCAAGAATGCTTTTTGCGCAACTCTGCGAGGCTGCTCGCCAATAGTGTGGTAGGTTTGCGACCAATCAACAGAAAGACCAAGCCTGCGCCACAAAGCTTCAAAAAGCTTCTCATCTTGGGAAGTTAGGCGCTCGCAAAGCTCAATAAAGTTCTGTCTACTTACAGGAACCTGATCTTTTGCCTCAATCTTCTTGCCTTCAGTACCTTCAAATGGCGGCTTAAAATCAGGGTCATACTTAAGCGAAGTATCTACGCGCACGCCGTAATAGTTTTGCACGCGGCGCTCTGTTGGCAAGCCATTATCGTCCCAACCCATTGGGTAGAACACATCAAAGCCTTGCATGCGCTTATATCGCGCAATCACATCCGTATGCGTGTAAGAAAATACGTGACCAACGTGCAAGTGGCCACTAACCGTTGGAGGCGGCGTATCGATTGAATACACGGCCTTGCGGTCGCGAGAATTGTGGAAAGCGTAAGTCTCAGCTTCGTCCCAATTGCTACGCCATTTGTCTTCAAGACCATCAACACCAACCTTATTAGGCAATGGTGTTAAATGTGCGTGTTTTACTGTGTTATCCTGTTCACTCATGAACTGAATATTAGAAACTCACTGAGACATCGCACTATAACAGAGCACTAAGAACTCACTAAGCCAGCACTATTTAACAGTCACATCATGCAAAGGAAGCAGCTGATCGGTCATGTTAGTAGGGTATCCACTCACATTTGACTTTGCAACAACAACGCTATTCCTTGCGTACAACCATCCCGAAACCGCGTAATCGCACAATTCTTTAGCGTACTTTTTAATGTTTTCTTCGTACTCTTGCGGACTTGTAGACTTCATTGCGTCTGCAAAATACTTTTGCGAAGCGTGATCTTGGAACAAATAGTTAGACTTAGTGTCTGCATACATTCCAGAGTCAAGAGTGTGATTAGTCCAAGTAAGAGCTAAGTCGTATTTACCTTCGCGTATTCGTTGATCGATTACACTTTGGTCTAATTCTTCTAGTTTTACTGGGAATCCACCTGCATAGCTTAAGTTTTTTGCCATTTGATCGCAAACGCTAGCCATTCCAGTTGGAACAAGCATTGTGATTCCGCGCAAATATCCTGCAACAAAGTAGTGGTACATACCGTAAGCTTTTTGAACGTCGTGAGGATACGTATTACTAAAATCTTCATACCCTGGAGACATAGGGTCGATTGGACCGCCAACAAGCTGGCCTCCAAAAGGATCGGAAGCAAGAATAACATTGGGCTCAATCACGTGTCTTGCAGCTCTACGAATTTGCTGATCGCAGAACATAGATGACATTCCCGTGTTAAAAGCAAACATTCTTAATCTTGTGCTTTTTCCCTTTACCAACTTAGTGTTTGGCATTGCAGCCATTCGCTTGTTTTCATTTCCGTCTAGTGGAATTGCCATTTGCACGCTGCCATCTTTAACAGCGTTTGCTAAAGACGTGTCATCGTTAAAATACTTAAGAGTTATGCTTTGGCATCCAGCTTGCCCCGCCCAATAATTGTTGTTTCTAGCAAGAACGAGATCCCCACCCTTGTTATATCCCTTTACTGTAAACGGACCTGTTCCAATAGCATCGGAAGCGTAATTAACAAAGATGTTTGTGTTGTAAACAATTCCAGCTCTTCCAGCTAATCGCCTTGGCAAAAGTGGGTCTGGAGTTTTAAGAGTTATATCTAGAACGTTAGGCCCAGAATTAGAAACGCTTGTTATGTTTGTTAGCTTTTCGTAGCCAGGATAATTCTTTGTAATGCCTTGCTGAAGCGATTTAAGAACGGAGCTTGAGTCCATTGGGTCTCCGTTAGCAAACTTAATTCCGCTGCGGAGCCTAAATTTATAATTCAATCCATCGTTCGAAACGCTCCAAGATTGCGCAAGTCCTGGGCGTAAAGCATTGTTTTCGTCTCGTTTTACAAGTGTTTCGTAAACGTTCTCTAAAAGTGCCTGTTGTAAGGAATCACTATCGTCTGTTCTAATATCTAGCGAGGCTGGAGCCGTTCGTAATCCTATTGTTAAAGTTGAATTTGACGCTGGAAAAATGTTTGTAGGTATTAAAGATCTTCCATCTATAAACCGCCATCCGCCCCAAATTATTGCAGATAGAATGCCGATTAAAACAATAAATACAACCCATGGTTTAGTGCTTCGTCTAGTTTTATGCGCATATCTTGCACTACGCACATGTGAAGCAGATGAGTATCTTTCAAATTCAGGCATGATTAAAAGTTTATATCACCGTTTGAATTTGATTGCCGAATTTATGCACAAAATAGTCTAAAAATAGTCTAAAAATATTCTAAAAGGGTTTACTAGACGCCATTAATCTTGTGCAAATTTATTTTCTACAATCTAACCGAGGGGCATAAAAACCTAAGCGGGCAATCGCCGCAGCGCGGATTTCTAGCAATGCAAATCATTCTTCCGTGCAAAATAAGACGATGTGAAAGATTAGTCCATTCTTCTGGAGCAAAACAAGCTGTGACTTCTCGCTCGATTTTTGCAGCATCTTTAGCCTTAGCACTAGCCTCACTCACCCAGCCAAGTCTTGACGTAACGCGCATAACATGCGTATCTACTGGAAATCCTGGAATCTTAAAAGCGTTCCCTAAAACAACGTTTGCTGTTTTTCTTCCTACGCCTGGTAGCTTTGTAAGATCTGCCATATTATTTGGCACAACGCCATTAAAATCTTTAACAAGTTTTTGCGAAAGCTCAATAATATGTTGCGATTTTACTCTATAAAATCCAAGCGAATGAATTATTTCTTGCACGTTGTATATTTGCGCTTTTGCTAAATCGACTGGCGTTGGGTATTCCTTAAAAAGCTTACTTGTAACAAGATTTACGCGCTTATCAGTTGTTTGCGCGCTAAGAACAGTTGCGATTAAAAGCTCAAATGGGTTCGTAAAATTTAGCGCACATTTTGGATTTGGGATTTCTTCGCATAAAATCCTGTATTCTTCGCGCATTTTGTTTTTATTTATCACATTTACCGCATTGATTTTATTTGTGTTATCTATTGTGTTATTTATTTTATTCGTGTTATTTGTAGCCAATATAAGCCTAGTCTAAATCGTTGGAAACGCCTGAATCCTCGGCACGCGAATCGCCAGCATCCGCACTATTGCCATTTTGTGCGTAATCGTCATTTTCTACTTCGTCAACTTGAGCTTCTAATGGGTCGAAACGATATCCAACATTTCTAACTGTTCCAATAACATGCTCATATTCAACGCCCAACTTTGCACGAAGCCTACGAATATGAACGTCTACCGTTCGCGTTCCGCCATAGTAATCGTAGCCCCAAACCTCTTGAAGTAAATGTGCACGCGTAAAAACTCTACGAGGATGCTGAACAAAATATTTAAGCAGCTCAAATTCTTTATACGCTAAATCGATAGGCTTTCCGTGCAAACTAACTGTGTAACTTTGCGTATCCACAACTAAATCTCCAGAGCACATTTGACCATTGCTGTTAACCTCAACGCTAGTAGAATCGGCAACAGTAGAGCCAGCAGCAGAATCTGCAGATACAACTTTTTTAGCAGCTAAGCGCAATCTTCCTTCTACTTCTGCAGGAGAAGCAGTTGTTAGCATAACATCGTTAACGCCCCAAGATGGGTTTACAACTGTAAAACCGCCCTCGGCAAGAATTAGAATAATAGACATTGTTAAATTAGACGCGCGCACAAGAGAACACAGCGATTTTGCTAAAGATAAGTCTTCTCTAGCATCAACAAGAAGAATAGTATCTTCGGGCATTTTAAGCATGCTAGAAGGTTCCATTGGCACTACGCGCACGCGATGCGAAAGAAGCGTTAGCGATGGCAAAACTTTTGCAGGCGCGGCACAAGAGGTCATCAATGTAATATCCGTCATATTGACACCTCCATAGCGCATAGAATTGAATTAAAATTCAAAATCAAGCTGTTATAAAAAAGAATTGTAATCCATGCTTAAGAAGAATCAAAAAGCGCAAGTGTACGCTTGCATATAAAATGGTGTAAATCACAGTGTAAACGCGATAGGAGCGTACAATGAGCAACAATATTCAGCGCAACAAAATGTATGGTCACATTACGATTGCTGTAACTCAATTTGTTGCTATAGTTCTTTTAGCATCTGCTGCAATGCTTCCGTTTGCAACAACAAAAGCAGTTTTAACGGTTTGCATTCTTATTCTTCTTGCTTTAATAACTTTTTGGCCACTCAAAGGCTCTACAGCCGATAAAGCTATTCCTTTTCTTGCATCATTAGCGTCTATGTGGTGCGCAACTTTGGCCTTAAAAGGATGGCTGCCAAGCAGCGTGATTGATGGCGAATCAGAAGTTAGTATTCACAAATTTGTTGCTGCTATTAGACCATACGAGCGATGGGCGGTAAACTTTGCGCTAATTCTTGTTGCAGCAACATTTGTTAGCTTTGCTAGACAAATGTTTAGAGAAGATAGGTCTAATCTTGTACGAAACCTATCTCATTGCCTTACTGCAAGTATTGCATGCGCAGCCTTGCCTGGATGGCTTTTCTTGCCGTCAATTATTAAATTCACTTTTTCTGTACGCGTATTGGAACTTGGCGTGTTAGTGGCAATTCTTGGATTGTTTGTTGTGATTGTTTTGGCTGGCCTTTCTCACCTTTGGATTAAAGACGCGCAATACAATGCTGGAACAGTTTTTCCACAAATTGGAACAGCTTTGATTCCAATTATGATGTGCGGAATGGTTGTTTACGGAGCTGGATTGGCAATGTTGCTTGTAGCGTAAGCGATTAAAGTTAATGCTAGTTGTTTCACACACTGTTTCACACACTGTTTCACGCAATATGTTTTATAGATAGCAATGTTTTATAGATAGCAATTACTTATTAAAGATATTAAAGATATTAAAGATATTAAAGATATTAAAAAGTGTCTAACACATAAAATGCGTTAGACACTAATAGATACGTTGTTAAAACGCTTGGAAGCTTGCGACTAATCGCAAGAACTACTTTTCGCTTTCTTCCAAACGCTTGCGAGCTGCAACGATTTCCTTCTCTGCTTGCTCAACTCCAGCCCAGAAGTCTCCAGGAAGAACTTCCTTGCCTGGCTCCAAAGCCTTGTATTGCTCAAAGAAGTGCTTGATTTCTGCCTTGTGATACTCGTTAACGTCATCAATATCTTTAATGTCGTCAAAGCGAACGTCTGCTGGCACGCACAAAACCTTGTCATCTCCGCCAGCTTCGTCAACCATGTGATACAAACCAACAGCGCGGCATTCAACAACGCAACCAGGGAATACGGAATTTGGAATCATAACAAGAGCGTCAAGCGGATCGCCGTCTTCGCCCAAAGTGCCATCAATGTAGCCATAATCATCTGGGTAGCCCATTGCAGTGAACAAGGTACGGTCCAAAAATACGCGACCAGTTTCGTGATCAACTTCGTACTTGTTCTTAGAGCCGCGTGGAATCTCTACCACAACGTTAAATGTTTCTGCCATTTTTACTCCTTAACGTAAAACTTAATGCTTAAGTACATTAGTACGTTTAAGCATTTGTTTATCAATCTAACGTTTGTACATCTAACTTAGACTGTTCAATCTAACTTTAGCGCGCAGCAAAGAGTATATAAAACACTACGCGCACGATAGCAATTCAGAACCAGTTAGATATACAGACTATATGCGGAATATATGCGAGACATATTTGTGTAATATATTTGCGACATGTGAAAAATAGTGCGCAATACGCTTTACGATATATGCACAAGCAAATCGAAGCAAAGCGCAATAATGCGCGATTTAGATAAACACAGAAAAATGGCGACTAACCAATGAGAAAAACACAAAGAAAAATATGAAAAATATTAATAAAAAATATTAATAAAAACAGTAAAACATTTGAAAAATATTTTAGTTCACATTAAAAAAACTCTCGTGAATCAGGCAAAAATATGCTAAAAATCAAGGAAAACCTAAGACACGCTATAGGCGTCTTTAGTGTCTTAATACATAGATAATATGACTACGTTTTGGCGCGATACTAATGGGAAAAATCGAACATAAACACTTGTAAAACTGAATACAAAACTGAATACAAAAACACAACAAACACAACAAACACGTATTAAGTTGTAGGCAAGATGAAAGAATTGAACAACGCAACAAACGCTGCAAACAAACGCAACGCTGCAATAGACGGCATGCGCGCGATCGCAATTATTGGAATTGTAGCGTTCCACTTGCGTCCAATTGTATTCAACGGCGGCTTTTTAGGCGTAACAATGTTTCTTGTTATGGCAGGATACTTTAGCACCGTATCTTTGCTAAAAATGTTCAGCGAGAATAACAATAAAAATTCGCATTTAGATGGCAACCAAGAAAGCCAGAAGAAAAAATCAAAACTTATTGCCTACTTTAAGTACTTGCTTAAACGCATAAAACGAATATGGCCTTCTACGCTGGGCATTATTGCACTAAGCGCACCACTTATGTGGCTGTTTTCGCCAAGCCTTTTAACAAAGTTGCAATCAGATGCTCTAAGCGGAGCAACATTTAGCAGCAACATGGCGTATGTTTTGCGAAAAGTCTCGTATTTTGAGCAATCGGGGCTGCCTTCTCCTATTAAGCATTTGTGGTACTTAGGCCTTATTATGCAAATGTTTATTTGCTGGCCTATTATTCTATGCGCAATTCTTAAAATAGTTAAATCAAAGTTCGTGCGAATGCTTGTTACAGCAACGCTTGCGATTGTGTCTGCGCTTACAAACATTGCAATAACAATTCTTTATGGAGAAGGGCAAACCATTGCACGCGTGTACTACGCTTTAGATACACGCGCATGTGAATTCTTAATCGGCGCGATTCTAGCAATGTATTGCACGTGGTTTAGTGGAAAATCTGCTATAAAAATCATTTCAGACGCGTGCCGCTACATTGTTGGAAGCAAAAGCGAAAAAGAACAAATTGAAAACCAAGAAAACGATTCGCAAAATGGCAAAAACAAAGGCAGACAGCCAATTTTAGAATCCATTGTAGGATTTGCTGCACTAGCATTTATTTTATTCTGCTTTATTAAACAAGACGGACTAAAAACGTGGATTGTGTACGGCGGTTATGCACTTTTTGCAATAGTTTGCGCAATTTTAATGCACGCTTGCATGCTAAAAAACAACATTTGCGCAAAGATACTTGGCACTAGCGTGTTAAGCTACTTAGGCAAGAGATCTTTTGCGATTTATCTTGTTCATTTTCCTATACTCGAAGTCTTAAATCCTGCAACTAGAACAACGCATATAACGCTATTTGAGCAGATTTTGCAATGCGTGATTGTTGTTGCTGCAGGTGAAGTATTTTACAGAATTTTTGAAATGCCATTTGCAAGTAAATATATGACTTTTAGTGTTAACACAAAATCAGAGAATGCAAAAGATAATTCGATGGATGATTCAAAAGATAATCCTATAGATGATTCTATAGATGAAAATAAAAACCTTGATCTTTCTAGCGATACTTTAAGCGTTAAAAGCAAAAACATTCGACTTCCATTTGTTCTACGAAGAGTTGCAACTACTGTGTGCGCAATAGCGTGCATAGTACTAATTGCTGCGCCATTAAACTGGAACAGCATTGCGCAGGCGCGAGCAATACAATTAAGACCAGAACTAACGAGTCAAGAACAAAACAATAAAACTCATTCGCAAAATGGCAAGCAAAAGCCAGAGTCAGGCCAAAGCTCAAAGTCAAACAATAACTCAAACAACAAGACAAACACAAAGTCAAACAACAAATCAAATCAAAATCAAAAAAGAAAAGTGGGCGGAAAGCGCCAAAATATAACAAAACAAATGCTTCCAACAAAGCCAAGCGCGCATAGAGTTCTAAACCCAATCGCAGAAAAAGTGCCAGCAAACATAAACACAAAACCTTGGAAAATTGACTCAAAACAAGACGTTTGCACGGCAGACATAACAATGGTTGGAGACTCAGTAACCGAAGGCGCAAAACCGTACCTTATAAAAGCTCTACCAAACGCTTGGATTGACGGAAAAGTTAGCAGGCAGATTTTCCACGGTGCCGAAGACTACCAAAAAGACATAGCAGAAAAACACCCTGGAAGTGTTGTAATCTACGAACTTGGAACCAACGGGCCGCCTAGAGACGAGTCAGTTTTACAAAACATGGTGAATATTACTGGCGGAAAGCCCGTGTACTTTGTAACAACTCGCGTGCCGCAACCTTGGCAAGACGAGACGAACGCAAAATTGCGCGCATTTGCATCAAAGCGTAAAAACGTTGGAATTATTGACTGGAATGGCACGAGTGCAGGTCATAGCGAGTTTCTAACTGACGACGGAATACACTTAACACCTATTGGCGGACCACAATACGCACGAATGATACGACTAGCAGTGTGCGGCGGATGACTTGCGACTAGCAAAACAAACCGCCCAAATCACGTCAAAATATTACGATGGTATATATGAGTGAGTTAATAACCCCATTTTCCCAAAGCAATAAGGGCGATTCGATTGCAGATTGGAAGAATCCTCTGCGAGACCCGCGCGACTTGCGACTAGCTAAAATCGCAGGACCGTGCAGCCTTGTTATATTTGGAATCACGGGCGATTTAGCTAGAAAAAAGCTAATGCCAGCCGTATACGATTTAGCAAATCGCGGACTTTTGCCTCCTGGCTTTGGCCTTACGGGATTCGCCAGACGCGACTGGACAGATGAGCATTTTGTAAACTTTGTGCGAGAAAATATTCAACAGCATTGCCGTACGCCATTTTGCGAATCCACTTGGATTAATCTTGCAAAAGGCATACGTTTTGTTCGCGGAACATTCGACGACGCAAGCGCTTTCGAGCGATTAAGCAAAACCGTAAGCGAACTAGACAGAGATCGCGGAACTCGCGGAAATCACGCGTTCTACATGTCGGTTCCGCCATCCAGCTTCCCTGTTGTAGCGCAGCAATTGGCTGCATCGGGGCTTTCACACTCCTCCGAAAACGCATGGCGACGAGTGATAATCGAAAAACCATTTGGCCACGATTTAGCAAGCGCACAAGAGCTGGATCGCGTAGTTTCCGAGGTTTTTGACCCTAATTCCGTGTTCCGCATAGACCACTATTTAGGCAAAGAAACTGTGCAAAATCTGCTTGCTTTGCGCTTTGCAAACGCAATGTATGAGCCAATTTGGAACGCTAATTATGTTGACCACGTGCAAATCACTATGGCAGAAGACATTGGCATAGGTGGCAGAGCTGGATATTATGACGGCATTGGCGCTGCGCGAGATGTTATTCAAAACCACTTACTTCAACTAATGGCACTCACCGCTATGGAAGAGCCTGTAAGCTTTAGTGCTAGCGATTTAACAGCAGAAAAAACTAAAGTCTTGTCTGCTATACGCCTGCCTAAAGATTTGTGCGCAAACACTGCAAGAGGCCAATACGCAGAAGGCTGGCAGGGGTCATATAAGGCTATTGGATATTTGCAAGAGCAAGGAATTAGCCCAGATAGCACTACAGAAACGTATGCTGCTGTGCGATTAGACGTAGACACTCGCCGATGGGCTGGAGTGCCATTCTACTTGCGAACTGGCAAGCGCTTAGGCAAGCGCGTTACAGAGATTGCTGTGATTTTTAAGCGAGCTCCACACTTACCTTTTGAGACTACTGCTGTTCGCGAACTTGGTAGCAATGCGATTGTGATTCGTGTGCAACCAGACGAAGGCGTAACAATGCGATTTGGCGCAAAAGTGCCAGGCGGAACGTCTATGGAAGTTCGCGATGTTTCTATGGACTTTAGCTATGGAAGGTCTTTTACAGAAAACTCTCCAGAAGCCTACGAGCGCCTTATTTTAGACGTTTTACTTGGCGAGCCACCACTTTTCCCAACAACGCAAGAGGTTGATTTAAGTTGGAAGATTTTGGATCCGATTGAAGATTTTTGGGCTTCGCTTAACACGCGTCCGCAACCATACCGTGCTGGAACTTGGGGACCTGAAGAGGCAGATCAAATGCTTGCTCGCAATAATCGCCATTGGAGGCTGCCATGATTATTAATCTTCCTAACACAAACACGTCTAAAATATCCGCAAAAATCGACGAGCTTCACGAAGAACGAGGTGAATCCGCAACTGGACGCGTGCTCACTCTTCTTATTGACACCACTCTTAAAGAGCTTGAAAACGCACTGGGCGCAGCAAATGCAGCCAGCCGCGAGCACCCTTGCAGAGTTATTGCGATTGTTCGCGATTGGCAAAGCGCTAATGCAAGTTTGCATAATCAAAATCAAAAAAATCAAGAAAATCAAAACAATCAAGAAGAAGAAACGCCGAACTTAGACGCTCAAGTGCGATTTGGCGCAGATGCTGGAGCAGGCGAAATCATTATTCTCTATCCGCATAATGACCTTGTTCGCCACCCAGATACGCTTGTTATTCCGCTTCTTGTTCCAGACGCGCCTATTGTTGCATGGTGGCCTACAAACGCTCCAGAAAATCCTGCTAAAGACTTGCTTGGAGCTATGGCAAGCAGCAGAATCACAGACGCTCAACGCGCCAGCAACACTCTTGAAACTGTACAAAATCTGCGAAAAAACTGGTCTTCTAAAGACGTTGATCTTTCTTGGACTCGCATTACGTCTTGGCGTGCAATGCTGGCTTCTATGCTTGATCAACCGCCTCACTTGCCGATTCTTAGCGTTAAAGTTAGCGGCCCTAAGCATTACGTTCCACTGCATTTGCTTGCGCAATGGCTAAAAATCTCACTTAATGTTCCTGTAGAAATTGTTGAAGATTCAAGCGCGAATGCAATTACGGAAGTAAGTCTTAAGCGGCAAGATGGCGAGCTTTCGCTTGTGCGACCTTCCGGCAGCAGCCAAGCAATAATAAGTCTCCCTGGGCAAGCTTCTCAGCCTATTTCTATGCCGATTCGTTCTTTACAAGACTGTTTAAGTGAAGAATTACGCAGAATTGACCCAGACGAGATTTATGCGCAGCTTATTCACGCAAATTGTTGCACAATGCAGAGTAACGAACTTGCAAGATAACGAACTCTAATACAACAAGTAAAAGTAATAAAAGGATTCATTATGGCTGAAGATTTTAGATTTGCGCATAACGCAACAGTGTACGGCTACGACAATCAAGATATTTTAGCTGCTGTTGCTGCACAAAAATTTGTAACTTTGATTATGCAATGGCAGAACAATGTTGAAAATCTTAATAAGCCATTCCATCTTTTGCTAACAGGTGGAACAGATTCGATTCGCATGTTTCAAATGTTAGCTAGCAATCCGTTACTTCCAGCAATCAACTGGTCTAATGTGCATATTTGGTGGGCAGATGAGCGTTTTGTAGCTTATAGCAGCGACGATCGCAATGCGCGCAAGGCTCGCGAGCTACTTCTTAGCATGCTTAGCGATCACAAAGTTTTGCAGGAGTCTCATATTCACGAAATGCCTGCAGATGAGCGCAATGCGCAAGAAGTGGCAAATGCTAGCGATGCTGAAAATGACGCTATTTTAGATGCGGCAGCACGCGATTACGAAGAAGAGATTATAGGATTACTTGGGCCAGAGCCTCACTTTGATTTGGCGATTCTTGGCATGGGGCCAGACGCACATATGGCTTCTCTTTTCCCAGGATTGCCGCAAATTCACAATCGCGATCGCATAGTTTTAGGTGTGAATCACTCCCCTAAGCAGCCGCCAATGCGATTAACGCTTAGCGCACCCGTTCTGGCTCATAGCCGCCGCACTTGGTTCTTAACTGCTGGCGAGCAAAAAGGAAAAGCTTTAATGAACGCGCTTTCTGGAAGCAATAACCCAGACTATCCTGCTTCCTTTGCTAACGGAAGTGAAGAAATCGCATGGCTAACCACCGCAGAAACATTGCAAGCAGCAATCCAGTAATCTGCATAGCCTTCTAACATCGTGCATAATATTTAGAACAATAAAATACAGGCCTATGCATAATAACGCAGAGGCCTGTTAGTTCTAAAGATTATTTGATTTAATCTTGCTTTACTTCTGGGCGATTAGGATCTGCCCACAAAGTGTGAAATACTCCTGGCTCGTCAATGCGTCCGTATGTGTGCGCGCCGAAGAAATCGCGCTGAGCTTGAATAAGCGATGCTGGCAAACGCTTTGATCGCAAGCCATCATAATATGCAAGCAAACTGGAGAATGCTGGAACAGGCACACCATGCTCCACTGCGCGCGCAATAACACGGCGCCAAGCAGCTTGCGACTTTTCAATAGCATCCTTAAAGTACGGCGCAAAAAGCAAGGAAACACTTGCCTGCCCAGATTCAAATGCCTCGGAAACGCGGTTTAAGAATTGCGCGCGAATAATGCATCCGCCGCGCCAAATGCGAGCAACACCAGCCTGGTCAATCTTCCAATCATGCTCAATTGCAGCAGCAGCAATCTCGTCAAATCCTTGCGCATAAGAAACAATCTTAGAAGCGTACAAAGCTTGGCGAATATCCTCAATAAATGCCTTACGCTCAGAATCGCTAAAATCAAAATGCATATCTGGACCAGTCAAACCCTGGTTTTCTGCAGCTTCACGCAAAGCAACCTGGCTTGAAAGTCCGCGAGCGAACACAGCTTCTGCAATACCAGTTACAGGGATTCCAAGCGAAAGCGCAGATTGCACAGTCCAAGTACCCGTGCCCTTCATTCCAGCGTGGTCTACCATCATCTCCACCAAAGGCTTACCAGTCTTAGCGTCTTTCTGGCGAAGCACATCCGCCGTAATCTCAATCAAATAAGAATCAAGCTCGCCCTTGTTCCACTCGCTAAACACATCTGCAATATCTTCGGACTTCATGCCCAAACCGCGAAGCATTAAATCGTAGCTTTCGGCAATAAGTTGCATATCGGAGTACTCAATGCCGTTGTGAACCATCTTTACAAAGTGACCAGCACCATCGGTGCCAATATGCGTTACGCAAGGCTCGCCTTCTGCAACGGCTGCAATCGACTTTAGAATAGGACCAAGCGTTTTCCAAGATTCTTCCGTGCCTCCTGGCATCATCGAAGGACCGCGAAGCGCACCTTCTTCTCCGCCAGAAACACCGCAACCAACGTAGTGAAGGCCGCGCGCGCGAATGTTTTTCTCTCGGCGAATCGTGTCTTCAAAGTAGGAGTTTCCGCCGTCAACAATAATATCTCCTGGCTCCATAGCATTTGCAAGCTCTTCAATAACAGCATCTGTAGGAGCGCCAGCTTTTACCATAATGATTGCAGTGCGTGGGCGCTTAAGCGAAGCAACAAATTCTTCAACGGTTTTAGCAGGAACGAAAGCACCTTCGCTGCCGTGCTCATTCATCAAGGTTTCTGTGCGCGAATAATGACGATTATAAACAGCAACAGTATTTCCGTGATGCGCAAGATTACGCGCTAAATTCGATCCCATTGCAGCCAAGCCAACAACGCCAATATTTGCTCTAGCTTGAGTTTCCGCCATTTTGCACCTCTATCTTTTAATATTTATAACAGTAATATTTATAACCGTTTTATTATTTTATGATTGTTTTATTTTTAACACTTAATCAATCAAAACACACTTTTTAAAGTTTATCGTTTTATATGCACAAGCGTTTTTGTTGCGATCACAAGGCGTACTGCATAGCTCGCGCATTAATGGCAATTTTGTGATAAAGATTACATTTTTACTTTTATTAGTCACTATTTAGAAAGCGTAAATACCGCTTAAATCTTATAGACACGCGTGATAGCCAAAATTTGGACACACTAAATATAGGGATTATCCATACAACACGCCACTACAAATAGTGTTAAGTGGTAGTAGACTGTTAAATCGTGCCCAAAAGCACAAACTTAAATAATCATAAAGAAAAAGCGTTAAATACGCACAATACACACAACGAAGGGAGACGAACCGTGACTATTACAGTTTTCACAAAGCCACATTGCCCACAGTGCGATGCCACAAAGCGTCAATTCACTAAGCTAGGCGTGAATTTTGAAACAGTAGATTTAACTCAAAGCCCTTCTACTTTAGACCAATTGCGCGCTGCAGGATATCGCCAAGCGCCAGTGGTGATTACTCCAAACTCGTCGTGGAGTGGGTATCGCCCAGATTTGATTGCACAAATCGCAAGCCAACTAGAAGACGAAAATAAAAACGATTAAAACGATTAAAGCAATCAACAATAAGCAAGATACGCAAAATAATCAAAGCAATCAAGAAGTATAAAAATGTGTGATCAAGAAAATATGTCACAACCAAGCGAACCAGAAGCGCGCGCACAAGGCGAATCAATCGGAGCTGTAGTTTATTTTTCTTCCGTCTCCGAAAACACACTACGATTCGTGAAAAATTGCGATTTTCCAAGCAGCAATGTGAACGTGTATCGCATACCGCTTCGTCCAAAAGAACCAGAATTGCACGTTCGCGAACCATACGTTTTGATTGTGCCAACTTACGGCGGCGGAAATATTAAGAAAGCAATACCAATGCAAGTGCGCAAATTCCTAAACAATCGCGAAAATCGTTCGTTTATTCGCGGCGTAATATCTTCTGGAAATACGAATTTTGGAGACGCATATTGCGCTGCAGGCGGTCAAATCGCTGGAAAATGCGCAATTCCAAACATGTATTCGTTTGAGCTTACGGGAACTGCAGAAGACATAGAAAAAGTAGCGCAGGGAATACCAAGATTTTTAAGGCAATTAAAAGAAACAGAATAAACGAAATAAACAAAAACAACAAATAAACAAAAACAACAAATACAGCACATAAATAAAATCAATCAGCGTTTGAAAAGCAAAAACAACGCACGAAGAAAGGAATAAAACCCATGAATAGCACGGATCCGATGAGCGAATCTACTTCGCTTAATCTTGATCACACTGACGATGCCAGCACTGCTAGCAGCACAACTGCCGATCGCATTCGCAACAGCCGCGACTACCACGTTCTTAACGCTATGCTCGGTCTTTTTGATCCAGAAAAAGGCATTCAGTTTGATAAAGACACGGAAGCAGAAAAGCTTTACGTTTCGGGTTACGTGCAAGAACACAGCATGAAGTTTGCTTCCACTCGCGAGCGCTTGAACTATTTGATTAGCAACTACTACTACAACGGCAACGTTTTCCATAAATACAGCGACGAGTTTCTAGATAAGTTCTACGAGCACGCAGAATCCGCTCACCACACTTTTGGCACATTCTTGGGTGCTTTTAAGTTCTACACTTCTTACGCTTTAAAGACTTTCGACGGCAAGCAATATTTGGAAAACTTCGCTCAGCGCGCAGCAGCAGTTGCTTTGGAGCTTGCAGATGGCAGCGAAAAAGCAGCGCTCAACTATTTGGACGAAATGCTTGCAGGCCGATTCCAGCCAGCAACTCCAACGTTCTTAAATCTTGGTAAAGCTCAGCGCGGAGAGGCTGTGAGCTGCTTCCTCGTGCGTTTGGAAGATAACATGGAGTCTATTGCACGCGGAATTAACTCTGCTTTGCAGCTTTCTAAGCGCGGCGGAGGCGTTGCTCTGCTCCTTACGAACTTGCGCGAGCTTGGCGCTCCTATTAAGCGCATCGAGAATCAGTCGAGCGGCGTTGTGCCTGTTATGAAGCTTTTGGAAGATTCATTCTCTTATGCTAATCAGCTTGGCGCTCGTCAGGGCGCTGGTGCCGTGTATATTAACGCTCACCACCCAGATATTATGCGTTTCCTCGACACTAAGCGCGAGAATGCGGACGAGAAGATTCGTATTAAGTCGCTTTCTTTGGGTGTTGTGATTCCAGATATTACTTTTGAGCTTGCTAAACGTAAGGAAAAGATGGCTTTGTTTAGCCCTTACGACGTTGAGCGTGAGTACGGAAAGCCTTTTGCAGACATCTCCGTTACCGAGCATTACGATGAGATGGTTGCAAATCCTCGTATTCACAAGAAGTACATTGATGCTCGCGAATTCTTTATGACGCTTGCGGAGATTCAGTTTGAGTCTGGCTACCCTTACATTTTGTTTGAGGATACTGTTAATCGCACAAATCCTATTGAGGGCCGCATTACTATGAGCAACTTGTGCTCCGAGATTTTGCAAACTCAAGAAGCAAGCACTTATAACGCTGACTTGTCTTATAGCCACGTTGGTCGCGATATTTCTTGCAATCTTGGCTCGCTTAATATTGCTAAGGCAATGGATGGAAACTTGGGTGCAAGCGTTGATTTGGCCGTGCGCGCGCTCACTTCTGTTTCGGAACACACTTCGATTGATTCCGTGCCTTCGATTCGTCGCGGTAACGCAGAAGGCCATGCTATTGGCTTGGGTCAAATGAATTTGCACGGTTTCCTTGCGCGCGAGCATATGCAGTACGGAAGCGAGGAAGCTCTTGACTTTACAGACATGTACTTTATGACTGTTGCTTACCACGCTTATAAGGCTTCTCACGCTTTGGCTGTAGAGCGCGGGACTGCTTTTGCAAGCTTTAAGACTAGCGATTACGCTAAGCCTGCAGGCAAAGGCAACTACTTCGATAAGTACACTGATGGCAGCCGCTCGCTTGAGCCTAAAACTCAAAAGGTTCGCGATTTGTTTGCGCGTTTTAACGTTGCAATTCCAACCGTTTCGGACTGGGAGCAGTTGCGCGACGAGATTTTGCGCGACGGCATTTACAACGAGTATTTGCAGGCTGTTCCTCCAACTGGCTCAATCTCTTACATCAACCATTCCACGAGTTCGATTCACCCTATTGCTTCTCGCATTGAGATTCGCAAAGAGGGTAAAGTTGGACGCGTCTACTACCCTGCTGCATACATGACAAACGACAATATGCAGTACTTTAAGGATGCTTACGAGATTGGTTGGAAGGCAATTATTGACACTTACGCGGAGGCAACTCAGCATGTGGATCAGGGATTGTCTCTTACTTTGTTCTTCCCAGACACTACAACTACTCGCGATTTGAACAAAGCTCAGATTTACGCATGGCGTAAGGGTATTAAAACTCTTTACTACATTCGTATTCGCCAGAAGGCTTTGGAAGGTACAGAAATCGAGGGTTGCGTAAGCTGCACGCTGTAAACCTTATGGTTGTAAATCTTTCGCAAATTAAATCAAAAACTTAAAAATTTTATAAAACGTAAACACAGAATCAGGAGTAATTATGACAGAACTCAGCCCAACCGAGCTTAGAAGTAGCCTCGATAAGCCTTTCGGCACGAATCGCGTAATCGCAAGCGACCAAATGATGGCAGATTCCATCACTCCAGCTCAATACCGCTACCATCACGGATCTCGCGTGCGCCCAGTTAATTGGAACAATATTGTTGACGACAAAGATTTGGACGTTTGGAATCGTCTTATTGCTAACTTCTGGCTTCCAGAAAAGGTGCCGCTGAGCAACGATATTCCTTCTTGGCGTTCCCTCACCGATCTTGAGCGCAAGACAACTACTCGCGTTTTTACAGGCTTGACTTTGCTTGATACCAGCCAGGCAACTATTGGTGAGCTTTGCCAGATTGAGCATGCGCGCACGGAGCACGAGCAGGCTATTTACACGAATATTGCTTTTATGCAGTCGATTCACGCGCGCTCCTACTCCTCTATTTTCTCTACTCTTTGCTCTAGCGAAGAAATTGATGAGGCTTACCGTTGGGCTGTTGGTAACGACGTTTTGCAGCAGCGCGTTACCACCGTGCTTTGCGAGTATGAGAGCGAAGATCCACTTAAGCGCAAGATTGCTGCAACTATGCTTTCTTCGCTTCTTCTTTACGCGGGCTTCTACCTTCCACTTTACTTTGCTTCTCGCGGTAAGATGATGAACACTGCCGATATGATTCGCTTGATTTTGCGCGATAAAGCAATTCACGGCTACTATTCTGGCTACAAGTTCCAGCGCGGTTTGGAGCTTAGAAGCGAGAACGACAAGAAGAATCTTGAAAAGTTCACTATGAACTTGCTTGATACTTTGTATGATTTGGAAGTTGAGTATTCTGGTCAGATTTATGAAGGATTTGACTTCCACGATGACGTTTTTGACTTCGTGCGTTACAACGCTAACAAAGCTTTGATGAACCTTGGCTACCCTGCTAAGTACAGCGAAGAAGAAACTCACGTAAGCCCAGAAATTCTCGCAGCTCTTTCTCCTGCAGCCGACGAAAATCACGACTTCTTCTCTGGCTCTGGTTCTAGCTACATTATGGGCAAGTCTGTTGAAACCGATGACGACGATTGGGACTTCTAATCGCTAGCCGCTAACCACTAATCGCTAGCCGCTTTACTAATTAATTAGGTTGCTTATGCACTTTTCATAAGCAACCTTTTTTATTTAATTATTTAAGAATATTTCCGTTTTGTAACTATTTTTAAATATCCCCGCACTTATGGCGTTATCGCGGCAGTTTTTGCTAATTTTGCATTTTTTGCCATGATAACTTGTTAAAAAAAATATGACGTCTGCAATTCTTGTTGCTTTTACACTACAAAAAAGATAAAATATTAGTATGAAAGCAACAGAAGTGAGGCTATTATGTCAAACAAAGAGATGCTCCTTGACTATTTAGATAACCATCATGGAATAATTACATACAAAGATTGTAAAACATTAAATATTCCAACTATATATTTAACTCGTTTGAAAAACGAAGGTGTTCTTAATCGAATTGAAAGGGGAATTTTTCTCTCTTCCAATGGTGATTATGACGAATATTACTTCTTTCAATATCGTTATCCACAAGCTGTATTCTCTTATGTTTCAGCTCTTTATCTTCAAGGTTTTACAGATGAAATTCCACAACATTTTGAAGTAAGCGTTCCTAGAGGATATCGTTTTAATAATCCACCATCAAATTTAACTATTCATTGGGTCTCAAAATTGTATAGCAAATTAGGCATTACTACAACGATTACCACAATGGGGAATAAAGTACGTGTTTATGATTTTGAACGCATTATTTGTGATTTTATAATAAACAGAAACAGTATTGATTCTGAACTCTTTGTTAAAACTCTTCAAGCTTACAGTAGGCATAACGGGAAAGATCTTATAAAGCTTCATGAGTATGCAACAAAAATGAATATATCCAATAAAGTCAAGCAAACACTGGAAGTGCTACTGTGAATAAGGCAAAATCAACAGTGGCAAAATTATTCGAAAAAATATAGTTATACAAAAGGAATAACATTTTCAAGCGTACTTGATGAAATTATAAACTTATTGAACGTTCTTAACGCTAAGCAAAATGACTAAATTTTGTATCCATTGGTGACAAAGCGACAATTCTGGCGACATAAAAATGTCGCTTTGCGTCATATCTCTTATGTTTATTCTTGACAAACTCATACAACAACTTTAATATTTTTAATAAAAGTTTAATTTAATTAAAGTTTATAGTCTGAAGAAAGGGGTGATATGGATCATATTCCAAAATGGATTGCTAATCTCACAGACGAAGATATGTCGTTTATAAAGAACTTTGTATTATCGTCTGGATCGTTAAAAGAAATGTCGCAAATGTATCAAGTCTCTTACCCAACGATGAGAATCAGGCTTAACAGGCTCATTGAAAAACTGCGCATAAGTGACAATGAACCAGAAGACCCGTTCGTTCTTTTAGTAAAGAGTCTTGCCATTGACGATAAATACGATGTTAACACAGCTCGAACACTCATAAACGAATATAGAAAAAGAAAGGATGAATCATGAGCTATGCATTATTGGGTCCGATAATTGACATTCTTATCGCACTTGCTATATGTGCTTTGGTGTTCTTTATTGCAAGAAGTCTTATTCGATATGCGCATTCTCTTAAGAGGGACGATAAGTCATCTAAGCAGTCTGCAGAAGATAAAAGAATTGCGTTACAGGACTTATAAAACACAAAAACGAGTTATCGTGGCAGTTTTTGCTAATTTTGCGATTTTTGCCACGATAACTGTGCGCGTCACGCATTTGCTGGTTCTATTGCAATACGTCCACCTAACGCTTGAACAACCTTCGCAATAGTTTGGAAGCTAGGATTGCCGTCTCGTCTTAAGCTTTTATAAAGGCTTTCCCTTCCAACCTCAGCTTTTTGAGCAATCTCTTTCATGCCTCGAGCTTTTGCAATATCACCTATAGCAGCTTGCAACAAGCGAGGATCGTTAAGTTCTGCTGCGGCATTGAGATATGCAATAACATCATCATCGTTCTCAAGATACTCACTCGCATCCCATTTACTTATATTTACCATTTTCTCATCCAATTGCGATACTCATCTGTTTTAAGTATCTCCATAAAAATATTTTATCCTGCAGGATACAATTTTGCAATTTCTGCCATGATAACTTGTTATTTTGTAATAATTGTGTACACAATGGTGCTACTTTGGCATTACGTTGGGTGCTGTAGGTCTGTTATAATAAAGCAAAGCATGAATAACAAATTTATGATTCTAAGCTTAAAGGAAACGACATGACTTCTACAAAAACAGCCAAAACAGGCAGATTAAGTGTAAGAGTTAATCCAGAAATACGAGATAGCGCATCGCAAGTTCTTGAACATTATGGTCTTGATATGAGTTCAGCAGTCAACCTATTTTTGTATCAGATTGTAAATACGCAACGTTTCCCATTTTCACTTGAAAGTTCTCCATATGAGCACGCTATTGATGAAGCTATGAAAGAAAAACCAATAGCTGCAGGTACTGTTGACGATTTTGCTGAGCTGATGCGCAATGCCTAAACCGCCATTTTATAGTCCAATCTATCTGCGAGATGTTAAGAAATATAAGCAGAAGCATTACGATATTGAACAGGTAATCAATATTGTGAGACTTATTTGCAATGGTGCAGATTCTCGCGAGCTTGCAACTTATAGAGATTATATTCTTAAAGGCTCATATAAAGGTGTGCATGAATTGCATGTGTCTGCAGATGTTCTACTGTTGTATCAAGTTAAAGAAGATTGCATTATATTCCTACGCTTAGGATCTCATGACGACTTATTCTAGTTAGCAATTTTTGCCACGATAACGCATGATTGCGTTGATCATATTGCAAAATAATATAATTTAGATTATTATAATTATGATTATAATAATCGCGATTATATTAACTAGAGCGTATATTCGGCATCAATAAGATGCGCTGAAAAATATTGCAATTATTGGCGTAACGGCAGGTGGAATATGGTTTTTGTTGGCAGACAAGACGAGTTACAAGTACTTGAAAAACTGTATGAAAACAGCAATCACTCGTTCCAGATGGCAATAGTTTATGGTCGAAGACGAATAGGAAAAACTTCACTTATTTCACAATTTTGTAAAAATAAGCGCGCAATACTTTTTACTGCTCGCGAGCAAACTAATATCGAGAATTTGCGTGATTTCTCGCGCACTGTGTACGACTTTTTCAATCTTCCATCAACTACAGGATCGTTTAATGATTGGAACGACGCTCTCGATTTTGTTGCACAACAATCTAACAACGCAGATCAAAGCGCTTCTCAATCTCCACTTATTATAGTTTTCGACGAATTTCCGTACGCAGCACAAGCAGATAAGTCTTTAGCGTCAACATTCCAAGTTGCAATAGATCATAAGTTTAAGAACACGAACATGACTCTTATTTTGTGTGGCAGTAACGAAGGATTCATGGAAAGTGAAGTGCTTGGTAAAAAGAGTCCGCTTTACGGAAGACGTACCGCGCAGATTCGCTTGCAACCATTTAATCTTTTTGAAGCATCTGAGCTTATGCCAAATAATGCTACTTGGGAAGATAAAATCAACTATTTTGCATCCCTTGGAGGAACACCATACTATATTGAACAGTTGGATAATAAGTCTTCGTTTGCGGAAAATCTTGAGCAATTATGCTTTAACATTTCGGGAATTTTGTACGCTGAACCAGACATGCTCATGCGCCAGGAATTGCGCGATCCTTCAACATACAATAGTGTGCTAAATGCTCTTGCTACGGGATGCAATACTCCGACTTTAATATCGGATCGCATTGGATTGCCAGCTACATCAGTGAACGTGTATTTGAAAACACTAGAAGGACTTGGATTAATTGAAAGAAATATTCCATTTGGCATGAATCTACTTCATTGCAAAAAAGGATTATGGCAGATTTGTGACCCATTTTTTGCGTATTGGTATAGGTTTGTAGCGCCTAATAAAGGATTAATTGAACGCGGACTTTCACACGCTGCCGCAAGTAGTGTTCTTGGTGGCGAGCATGAAGTGTTTAGTACTTTTGTAGGTCAACAGTTTGAGAAAATGTGCGAACAGTGGATTGTGCACCAATGCAAAGTTGGCGGAATGGACTTTTTGCCAACTAAGTTAGGTAAATGGTGGGGTGCGGATCCTATTGCTCGTGAGCAAACCGATATTGATATTGTTGCAGAAGACGATATTAACAAGCAGCTTCTTATTGCGGAATGTAAGTGGCGTAATAATCTTAACGAAGCTGAAGCAGTTAGCAAGTTGTTACAGCGCGCAACTTTAGTTGAGAATGCAAAAAATAGCGATTATAAGAAAATATTTATGCTGTTTACAAAGTATCCAACTTCTTACAATCCTCGTCATGCTAAAACAAGCATCAACTTTGTTGACGCACAAACAATGTTTTTTAACTGATTGAGCGACAATAGTTACGACCATATCGCGCAGCCATAATCACACGTTATCGTGGCAGATTTTGCTAATTTTGCAATTTTTGCCACGATAACGTGTATAACATAGCAACGAAACAGCATTCTGCATAACAGATTAACCGCTTACTTGCATCTGCTGCGCAAAGGTTCGTCCAAATACTCGGTCGAAATACTTCCAAATACTCGATTAAAGCGCAAGAAAGCACAATAATTTATTCTTGCACAATGGCTATTTCTCTGCATGAATAGGAACGTGTACATTAATAATCCACGAATCGTCATCTTCAATAACTTTAAAAGTTCCGCCAACTCGTTCCGCAAGCATCTTATGAAAACGCAGTCCATATCCTAATTGCAAGTTAGCAAGAATACCGCGTTGCGCACTATTTATACACGTAATGTGACATTCATTGTCATTAAGCATTACATTCATAGCGTATTCTTTAGGCTTTGCAGCATGCTTTTTTACGTTTGCAAGTAGTTCTCGGCAAATATATTCAATTTGAGCACATTCTTCAAAAGGCAAACGCATTGATTGAGAATCTTCAGCAGTTAAATCACTACTCAAGTCAATGGAACCAATATAGCCAAGCTTTTCAAATGACTTTTGTTCACAGTCAAATAGAGCGCGTAAGCCTGTGCAAAAATCTTTATAACATGTAGTCGATTGCATAACATCGCTAGTGCTTGCAGTTGTAGCATTGTCAAGAAGAGAAATGATATTGCGTGCTTTATGAATAGTTGTAGTAGCACATTGAAGAATCTCTCGCGAATTTTCGTGCTCTTGGTCATGAGTTGTTTGAGGTTCAATAGATTGTTGGGCCATCATCATAATGCTGGAAAGCTCATTAGTTACTTCATCATGTATGCGAATTGCTGCAATAGTGGCATATTTTTGAAAAACGTTGTAACGTTGCGCAAATAACTGTTCCTGTTGTTGGTGAATAGTAGAAATATAGTATTTTACGATTGCGCTAGAAATAAGAGTGATAAGAAGCCACCACGCTAACACATAAGCGTTTTGAAAATCGCATATAACAAAGAACCATAAAGATACTCCACAAGAAGAAAGCACGGTGTACCAAGGTTGAGTAATTATAGCAATTGCCAAACAAATCAATATGGTAAGCATCATAGATGAATAGTTGATATTGGGCGCAACAATTACCAACGGCATCCAAATGAGCACAATAAAAGATGCTTTACGTGGCCATATTGCAATGCATAAGCAGATTACAATCCATACTATTTCAACCGTAATTGCATGCCAATTAGAGTAGTAATGAAGATTATTATAGGAACAAATTTCAAGAATCAAAGTACAACTTATGACTGCACCAATTCCAATTTTCTGCCAAGCATCATGCGGCAAAAAATTTATCATACGCGTTAATAATTTCATAACTACCTACTTTTACACGTTAATTTCTTACACGTTATATGTCATGCGAGTATTTTGCGAGCGCAGCGAGCGCCTGCATGCGACTTTTAACTTGAAGTTTTCCATAAATACGCCGTAAATGCGTGTTGACTGTTGAAACTTTCACATTAAGCTGATCTGCAATCTCTTTCGTAGAATACCCCTGTTTGCACAAGCGCATAATTTCCGATTCTTGAGGAGACAAAACTGAAGTCTTCGGAAGTTGAGAAATCATATTAAATGATTCTTGCGGAGTGTGAAAATAGTCAATATATTGTGGCAATTCTGGGCACCCGTAGCTTGTTGTGCGCGATTGGATAGCTGCAACTACGTCTGATAAATTGTCTTTATGTATTAACGCTTGACCACCCGACTTAGCAACTTGCAATACGTATTCATCCAGCATGTAGGAAGTAATTCCAATTAAAACAATATTGCTATTGCGCTCGCGAATTGCTTTAATTACATCAACGCCACTCATTTCTCTCATTGACATATCTACTAAAAGTACATCAGGAGTATTTTCTGTAACGCAACGATGAATAGCTTGTTTTGCAGAAGAGCACATCCATGCACAAACAAAGTTTTCAGGCAAACGACTTTTTAGAAGAAGTTGCATATATCGCAATACAAGCGTGTCATTATCAACAATTGCGTAAGTAGTGTTCATACAATATATGGTATCTTGTTTTGGAATCCGATTATCAAGAGATGTGCGATTGTACTGTTTTTCTCAAATTATCAAGATTGTACACATTAAAGTGCCATACGCTAGCACTTTCCGTTGGCATGCTCCATTCTTCGGTTTTGCCATTTGCAGTAAAACGAATTATTTGAGTTGTTGGCTTATTTATAACTTCAAAATTAGTGAGTTGATTCCACGCAATACGACGAAGATACTTATCGTCTAATTTAGCTAGATTACCCGAGCCTAAAATGACATTCGGATTAACAACAATAAACTCATTATTAGTGGCAGCAATAATACGCGCAACAACGCCTTGCGCTACATAGAATAATTTAGGTAACAAAAATAGTTTGATTAAATCTTTCCACCAAGGGTCGTATTTCATTGTAAATACATACGTCTTATCAACTGAAAGATTGTGATCTTTAAAATACTTGACGATATCTTCTTCTCGTATACCGCGCAAAGGATTAGTCATAATAAGCACCTCCTTGTGATTCCTGTTTTGTAAATTATCAACATACTAACGTGCAGATTTTATCTACACAAATAGGCGTACCTATTTTTAACGATAGTGTTTTTAGAAAACTTTTACTATTAGCAGTTTGTATGTTCCTAACAATCAATATTTAAGAATATTTACATTTTGGAACTATTTTTAAATATCCGCGCACTTATGGAGTTATCGTGGCAGTTTTTGCAATTTTTGTAATTTCTGCCACGATAACGCATGATTTGAGTGATGCTAATTTAGCGGAATAACAACATTGACCAGCCAAGTGTCGTCATCTTTTTGCGCGCTTAAAGATCCACCTAAACGTTCCACAGATTTTTTGTGGAATAGTAGCCCTTTGCCAAAAACAAGCCTTTCACCAAACTTATTCAACGTCGAAATCGAATTCATACACATTATTTTGCATTCGCGCTCATCAACCGTAACATTCATAGAAAAATCAACGCTAGTATTGCAATGCTTGCGAATATTAGTAAGCAACTCGCTGCACATGCGAATAGCACATTGAGCTTTTTCAGTACTAACAGTTGCAGATGCAGTAAAATCGTTACTTCCCGAACTTTCATCATTTACTGTTAGAGAGCCATAGTACCCAAGCTGCTCACAAATCTTACGTTCAGCCTGTAAGCGTGCGCGAATATTGCATAAGAAATCAGCCAAAGTCATGCAATTATTACCATTAGAACCATAAATAAACTGCGTGCCAGCAATACTAGCAATATTTGAATCTAAAGAATCATCATACTTATGCTCAGCTTGCTCAAGTAGATTAATAACAAGTCGCGTTTTAGAAAGCGCATTACGAGAATGCTCAACAATCTGCTCTAGCGACTCTTTTGTATGATCACTTTTCTCGGCATACAAAGCATCAGTCGCAAGCAATGTAATATCCGTAATCTCATTGTTCACATCGTCGTGCAATTGCAATGCAACAGAAGCAATATAAGACTGGAACTCACTGCGCACAATATCCATTTTTGCGCGATTATTTTCTTCCAACATGTTCAAATACTTGCGCAAAACGTAACCGCAAATCATGGAAATAAGAATAAAACAAGGAAAAGTAAGCGGAATGTACGCCATTTTTGCAAAGTACATAATATTCAGCGAAACTATGTACGCACAAAGCAAATACTTCCACGAATCGTAAAAGCCTGCAACAAACATGCTAGCGATCAATGAAAAAAGAAAGCAAGTTGCATTTACACCTGGTACTGCTAACGTTACGCAATACAAAATCGGAGTTACGAGGGATATTTGGCGCGAAAAAGCAATCAAAAGAAATATTGCAAACATCCAAACGTATTGGCACACAGATTGCTGCGGGTTATGCCACAAACCAGCTGTATTGCAAGATTGCACATCCATTGACACTACAAGAATCGCCAATATTATGAATAAAGTTCGCTGAATTTTCCAGCTTTTAACCAACTCAATAACGCGCGAAAATGTTTTCATTAACATGCATTATCCGTTTCTTGCAAAAAATTCGGATGATTCTGCGGCGAATCATTAAAATATTGCATATTGCTATTTTGCTCACGATTTTGCATTGCAGCAAACGCGGATATTGCTTGCACTCGGTTAGAAACATGCAACTTTTTGTAAATTCTATGAATATGCGTGTTAATAGTGTTTGGCATAAGACCAAGTTGAGACGCAATCTGATTCGTTGTGTAACCTTTAGCGAGCAGATCCATAATTTTTAGTTCTTGAGGCGGCAAAACGCTACGCGACCTTGATTTAGAAAGCCTAATAAAAGATTCTTGCGGAGTAGCAAAATCGTAAGCAACATCTTTAACACAACGGCAGCCATACACGTGCTGATTATCGCAATATTGCAAAGCTTCTGCTAGTCCTTTGAAGTTGTCTTTAGCAACCATTGCTTGCCCGCCAACTTGCGAAACCATAGAAGCATAGGATCTACAATCGTAAGAAGTCATGCCAATTAAAATAATGCTGTTGTTTTGCTCACGAATTGCACGTATTACTTCCACTCCAGACATGTCTTTCATTGACATATCTATCAAAATATAATCCGGAGTAGTTTTTGTTACTTGGCAATATTTCAAAGCTTGCACGCCTGATTTTACGCACCATTTGCACACGTACTCGCTTGGCAAAAGCTTGCTGAGCACGTTTCGCATAACCGCTAAAACTAATGGGTCGTTATCTACTATTGCATACGTTTTTGGCATAATGGCTTTCTTGCAATCACACGCTACTTTTCTTATATTCTACTTTATAAACGCGCGCAAAGTAGGGCAAATTGTGTAGTAATAAATGATTACAAGTAATGCATGTAAGTCAAATTTGGTTATAATAAGTAACAATATGTGACTTTTGGTTGCGTTGAAATTCATATTCAATAATGATTGCAGCAGGATTATATGACAAAACGATTAGTAGTATTGCACTCCGCAGAAGTAGCTGCGATGGCGTTCGCCTCAGCAGCTGCTTTTATGCGTAGTTTTGGCTTTTTCGTTTTGTGGCTTGTTCCAGGACTTCTTTCTGTTGCAATGTATTCTTGTGCATATTTTTTCTTGCTCAAAAGCGTTATTAAAGCAAAAAATGCGTATATAGAAAATAATATATCTAAGCTTAGCGGCGCGGGCGCTAACAGCATAAGTAGTGACGTTGAGAATATAGAAAGCAACAAAGATTACATAATGACTCTTGAGCGAGAGCGCAAAAAAGTCGAATCGCAAAATAAGCAAATACTCAACAATTACTCAAATAATTTAATAAATATTATTTCATGCTTTATTTGTGGGCTTATTCACGTTCCTTGGATTTATTACTATGGAATTGCAAATGGCGTTTTAACATTGGTGATTTTGTGGCGAGTAATAAAGCGCCCACAAGGTCACCCTATTGATGAAAGCGATTTTTAAAGATTTAAGACTTTAAGGATTTAAGCTTATTGCTGATCTTCCATTGAAAGATTTAATCCTTTTGCGGCATTGCGAAAATATTCTATATGATCGCCATAGCCGTCTGCAATAATAGCATCCTCTTTTACAACAAAAGAGCCATTTTCTAGCACAATATATTTTGTAAAGAATTCTTCTAATTGCTTAGCTAATTCATCAATTTCATCTTGTGAAAGTTCTTCGCTACTATTTTCCGCAAGGTTATCTTCCTGCTTCTGAATTTGATTAATGCTATTTTCACTAACATTTCCTATTTTGTTTACGTTATCTTCTGGCTGCCAAGAGTTTATACCAAAATCACTCATGCTTACACTACCCATATCTGCGCTACTCATGTTCGTATCTCCTTTATTTGTAACGTATTCACAACTTATATTCGCAACACATATTTTCAATATATTTGTGCGTTGCTTTAAGTCTAATTACCAACATTTTCCGCGCAATCTTGAGTACTGAGTTCTAAGTACATCGTATTGCTCGAGGGATTGCAACATTTATACTAGAAATGCAAAACGCATACGAACGAGAAGCAATGCACATGAATTAGCTACAATACTCACGAACAAAACAGCAAATTGGAAGGGAAACAACTCATGAGCAAGTACTATATAAAACTTATTAAAGAAACGCTTATTTGGATTCTTAAGTGGGCAATATTTACAGCATTCGAATTCCTTATTTTGTACGTTGCGCTTATTTCTTGGGATCATGATTTTGCACAGTTCATGCACGAATACAGTAATGCTATTATTCCATTTATTGCAACAACCGCCGCCACGCCCGCAACGATGATTCGCAACGAAGGCACTATTTTTGAAGTCAAAGATTAAGGTGACTGTAGTACCAAAACGCATTATTGCGAACAATAAGCAATTTATGATATAATTTACACACGTCGTGACTGCGCCATATTGCAGGTTTGAGGTTAATCTTCAACACGGCGTCTATTTTTATTATTTCACTTTTCAATAATACGGCTACCACTAGGTACAGCTACTACTCCAAATCCTTCCGCTTTACCTTGACTATTTCTACGAACGTTATTTCTTATCATATTATAAAAAGTTGAATCTCCTTTAGAACATTTTCTATAAACTGCTCCTGCAACTAAATCTGCAAACTGCACACCTACACTGTGATGCGAAGCTGCTATAAATAATCCTTCAATTAGATTGTTATAATCAGCTCGATGTGAGTCATGATTATTAAGTAAATCAAAATGGAAATCATCAAGTTGCTTATTTTGCTTACTATTACGAGCATCAATAACTATCATTCCATAAACTTTTGTACCAGCATTTTTACTTAAATCTTGAAGATAATACTGAAAACGTTCACATATTTTTTCAAATGCAGTGTGATACATATTTTCAGCATTGTCATCTTTATATTTATCGTAATACTCCTTAGTGTTCACTACAGCAGCAATAATTTTAAAATTTTCATTTTCCGAAATCAGTTTAAACAGATCCTCACGCAATTCATTCAATTCATTAACACTTAAATTAGAAAGAGGCGTGGTCTTGTTGCTTAATGGATGATTAATAAAATAACGCCACTTAACTTCCCCTTCAATCCCATATTTCTTTTTTAATCCGTGCAGATTACTTTGTAATGATTTCCATTTCGATTCAGGAATAACTAATCCACCCAAAACAAAATAAGGATTTTGCTCTACAGCATCACATTTAGGTGCAGTTCCACTCTCGTCCAAAAAAAGAATTTGCATGGGAATATTTTATATGAAATATTCAACATTTTGCTGCTATAAACACACAGCACAGATGATATTGCACTATTAATTAGAGCATTTGCAAATATTCACAAACTATCGTGTTTAATACAAATACGAGTATACTTTTACCTTCTACGGGTATAGTGTAGAGATTGTACTAATACGATGCATTAACTAATGCCAAACTTCAGCAGATAATATGGAGCTAACAATGAGAAGAAATAATAAATATAAAGGCATGCGCATACTTACTGCTTCAACTATCATTGCAGCAATGTCGCTACTTTCTGTATATCCAATAAGTGCATTAGCTGTTACCCCCCCCCATCAACAGAAGTAACCGTAACTAACCCAGCTCCAAAAACACAACTTGTTGTAGATGGCACAAACGGATCAGACACAAACGATGGATCTGAAAGTAAGCCATTAAAAACTATTCAAAAAGCTCTTGAAAAAGCCACACAAAAACCTGCAAATATCAACATTAAAGGCAATTTTTCACTTAATGCACCTATAGAAATTCCACAAGGCATTACACTTTCTATCGATAAATCCGGCGCCACAATAACAGGCTCGAATAGTGCCAACGATGGAATCACGCTGAAATCTGGTTCCACACTTCGCGGTGACGGCGAATTGAAAATGACTGCGTTTAAGGTAGCACTTACAGCAGAAGAAGGCTCTCTTATTACGGACGGCACATACAATTTCAAAGATAACGGAGTAAAAGACAGTAACGGAATCTACCTTGCGGGAACAGTAAAAGGTACAAGCAAAGATAAATTAACAATTACTGCTGACGACAACTGTGATACAGATTTTTATGCTGATGGTATTACTTTCGAAAACGCTACTATTAACGTTAAATCACAAATTCGCACATGGTTTGATGCAAGAGATTTAACTTTGAAGAATTCTTCACTTACTGTAGCAGGCTTTGGAATGTCATACTACGTAAACAAATTAAACATGGATAATTCGGAGTTTGTGATTAATAAAATTGGTTGGAGGCACTCAACTGGTTTAACAATTCAAGGCGACTCAACTGTTACCAATAATTCACGAATTGTTGCGAATGCAGGATCTACAGCAGGCATTTCCGTTGGAATATCAAACGGAAAATTAACTGTTACCAACTCTACTCTTGAATTTAATAATGGTGGCACTGGCGGCTTAAATGTAAATACCGGAAAAGTAATTATCTCCGATTCTACAATCAAAGGCAATGGAAAAAATAGTGGAGCGCTTTTTGGAGCTCAGGAAAACGGATCTATTGAACTTAGAGAAGACTGCTTAATAGATAGCCCGGCAATCAAAAATGCAGATGGTGGAGCTGGAACAGGAAATAGCTATGTTGTTACTGGAGGCTCGCACATGGTTACATATGCTCCTGATTATCACAGCAACAGGGGAAGCACTGTTCCTGTAAACGGTAAAGAAAACGGTAATGAAAGGCTAAGTCTCTTTACTCTTGCTGATAGTTCTGTAAATGAGATAAAACCAATTAACAAAAATGGAAATGCCTACATATACTCAGTTAAAAAAGCTTCTAAAGATAACAAAAAGCACGTATGGGTTCCAGCAGCAAAAGTGACATTCGAGCTCAATGATACAAATGCTGAGGATTCTAAAAAAGCTAAAGAAGCTATATTCTCTGACTCTTCAACTAAAGCAAAAGAATCCCTTGCCGTACGAGGTTACGCATTAAACTTTGCAAAAACAGTGGCAGGAGGAAGTACTGAAGTACCAGCAAATCCAATTGCTCCTGGATATAAGTTCCTCGGGTGGTTCTTCAAGAACGCTGAGAATAAAGAGCAACAATTTACTGAAAGTATGCCTATAACAAGCGACACAACAGTGTATGCAAAATGGGAAAAAGATGCCTCATCTTATGCTGTTCGCTACCATAATTGCGCTCAAGATGATGCAACATACCTTGTTAGTGAAACTAACCCAAAACGCACCAGCAAAGTTCTTTCATTCGACGAAGTTATTAAGAATAATGCAAAATTTGCCCGCGAAGGAATGGTCTTCAAAGGTTGGACCACAGAGAAAAACGGCAAAGGCAAGACTGTAAAAGCAGGTAGCAATATTGCTATAGCGAAGAATAAAAACTTAATTGACTTATATGCAAATTGGGAAGAAAAAGAATTTACAGTAAAATTCTCAGCAAACGGCGGAACTTTCTCCGATAGCAGTATTTTTAAGAAAAATACAAAAGTATTTGAGATTAAAAAAGATGAGCACGGTGGAGATGTTGCTGTTGTTAAGAAAACAGCAAAATTTAGCGAAAACAAGACGCTAATCAATCTTATTAAAAGTTTGGATGATAATGTCAATATAGACACACCTGGCATTAGTGGCAAAGCAAGTTCCGATTCAGATGCAAATTATACGAATCTTGCCACGCGCAAATATTATCATTTAATAAATGAGAAAAAAGAAAACTCACTCTTTGGCTATGTGTATAGCACAGATTACTACTACTGGTTCAAAGACAAGGATGGAACAGAAAAAGCTACTATTGACAATGATCCAAAAGTGAACGATGATCTTACCTTCTACCTTAAGTGGAAGATTGATCCAAGCATTGAACACATACAGCAGGAGAATATTAATCTTCCTGCAGATTTATTAACTGGCGATAACACAGCAACTACAGCATACAAAGTTACACCAGGACAAACTATTGATTTCACTGGCACAATCACAGCTTCAGTAGTAAAAGACCAAATGAAAGCGATAGAAAATAAATTTAACAAAGTAAAAGCGACAGATTATAGCAATATTGCTCTAAGCGATATGACATCTTCTTTCATGGCTACATTTACTATCCCAGACAGTTTAACGCTGCCTGAAAATATCACAAAAAATACGCTTAAGCTCGATGGATTCTCAGATACTTTTGCTATCCAGGATGTGCAAGTTAAAGACAAAACTGTAACAGTTACTATTAATTTGAAATCTGGTATTAAAACGTATGCGGAATTACAGACAGCAGTACAAACAAATCTTGGCGACGCAATGAAAATCACTATTCCGGGAATAAAGATAAACCAAGATTTCTCCGGAAAAGCTACAATTGTTGGAACCGTATCGGGCTCATTCCACGCAGCTGCAACATTTAATGGAACAACAAAATTATTTGACTTTACTTGGAACGGCTCGCAAACAAGCGAAGGGAAAAACTCTGACGCAGCAGCAGGCGCTAATGATATTTCTCTCACAGTAGAATATAATCCTCCAACTCCTCCAACTCCGCCGACACCCCCAACACCGCCAGCACCAGTTCCAGAACCAACGCCTGTTCCAGAACCAACGCCTGTTCCAGAACCTACACCCGTTCCAGAACCAACCCCAGAACAAACACCATGGCCAAAATATAAGCCGACGCCAGAAAAAACACCAAACCCTGCGCCACAACCAAAAGAAAATCCGAATAATAAAATTGCAGAAAAACGCAAACACGATAATAACCAACTTCCAAAAACAGGAAGCGAAATATTACTAACTGCCTTTGCTGCGATTGCAATATTCGGACTTGCTGTAGTAATAGCAAAATTAAAGCGCATAAAAATAAATAAGCAATAATTTCATAAAAAATAAACAAAATAGGGGTTAGTATTGTAAACAACTGCAGTACTAACCCCTATTAATACACACAAATATTCAACAATATAATCACGGTTATATTAAAAATTAAGGTTGCTGTAAATTATTTTGCGGATTGAATTGAGGCCTCTTGACGAGCAACGTCAAGCGCTTTGTTGAAGGCATCACTAGTCCAACTTGCTCCAGCAACAACCGAGATATGCAAATCTTTCAACGGCTTTCCAACGATTTTACCTGGAATAGCCTCGCTAAAAGCGCTCATGTGTTTTTTGGAGATTGGCGTAAACGGGTGAGGCGTAATTTCAACACTACTCACATTGCCGCTTGCAACGCTTAAATTCACATCAATACTGTCTTCTGCAACTGGGCCATACGTAGCTTTGATTTTGTAATCGCCATCTTTGTAGTTGCCAGTATCGGTTTTAGATTGGTTTTTAGAGTCCCCAGAATCTTCACTTTGCGCAGAAGCGTGCGATTGTTGAGCACCAGAATCGTAAGATTTCGAAGCATTGCCACTATCGTTTTCGCTTTGACCAGAATTACCAGCAAACTCATCATTCATTGGAACAGCACTCGGCTCACCGCAAGATGCAAGAAACGCACTTGAGCTAGCTAAAACAGCAATCGCAGCAACCGTTTTTGCAATTTTTTTAGACTTCAAATCATCACGCAAATTATTGCAGCGTGAAACATCGTGAAACATATTATCTGAAACCATAAAATCATCGCCTTTAAATCTTAAATTAAAACCATACGCAACTAATCATCTAAAAACTAATCATCTAAATTCGCTAATTTAGGCGATTTAGTAGGCTCATGATTTTGCAAAGCTTCTGCAACACTTTCATCAACGTGAGCGCTCGTAAACGCAGGTTTTCCACCAATCGCCTCGTACTCTTTGCGCGCACTATCATTATTCCAACGCTCCCCAACAAGCACACCGTGGTTAAGCATGATTTCGCGATCCGCGCATTGAGCAACCAAAGAATCATGCGTTACAACAATAATCGTAGTGCCCTGGGAGTGAAGCTGCTTAAACAAGTCGAGCACAATCTGCTCATTTTTTTCGTCCAAATTACCAGTCGGCTCATCTGCAAGAAGCAACTTCGGGCAGTTAATAAGAGCACGCGCAACGCACACGCGCTGCTGCTCACCGCCAGAAAGCTGGCTTGGTAAATGGTGAGCGCGATCCTTTAATCCAACTCGCTCCAAGGCTTCCATTGCTTGCGATTCATCTACAACTGAATGATAATATTGCGCAACCATCACGTTTTCAACTGCTGTTAAATGCGGCACAAGATAAAACTTTTGAAACACAAGACCGATTACGTTTTTACGAACATCTGCAAGCTGACCCGCGTTCAAATCCTCGAGCTTTCGGCCTTGCAAAGCAACGGATCCTTTAGACGGCGAGTCCATGCACCCAATAATGTTCATTAGCGTAGTTTTGCCAGAGCCGCTCGAGCCAACAATCGAAAGCCACTCGCCTTGCGGCACAGTAAGCGACAAATCGTCAACAGCGCGAAGAGAGCCGTAAATCTTGGAAACGTGGTCCAAAGTCAACAGCATTTCTGTCTTGGAATCTGTATTTTCCTGCCTATTTTCTACATTCTCTGCCATATCAAATCCTTAAAAATCCTTAACTAAACATTCTAAAATCATTCTAAAATCACTCTAAACTATTCTTCTCGAAGCACAATCGCAGGGTCGATTCTTGACGCGCGCAAAACAGGCGGCAACGCGGCAACGCAAGACGCTGCAACGCTAAACACAATAGAAAACGCTACCAGCCACCAATTCACGCTCAAATCTCGCGCAAACACCATTGACGCAAGCAAACGCGCAAAACCATACCCTACTGCCGTACCTGCGATTCCGCCAATAAAGCCATAAAGCCCAGATTCCGCAGTGAATTCAACGCCAATGCTCTTAGCACTCGCGCCCAAAGCTTTGCGCAAGCCAATCTCATTTCTGCGCTGTTGCACAATCGAAGAAATCGTAGTGCTTACGCCAACCATCATCAACGCAAGAACAACCAGCGAAACAATCCAAAATAGGCTGCGAAGCATAGCAATAATGCCAGTGTCTGCAGCCGTAACTTTGGTTACTTGTTGCGCGCGAACACGCATAGAAGTCATATCGTTAATGCTGCGCACAACAGCATCTACGTTCGGCGCAGAAGACGAGTAAGCAATCACGTCCGCACCGCGCTTAACGCCTGTAAGCACACGCAAATCCGCGTTAGTTGCGTAAAGCATGGAATCTTCGGCGTCTCCCGTATCTAGAATGCCGCAAACGCGGAAAGTTGTGCCGTGAGTATCCATAATATCCGTGGAAACTCTGCCTTCAACAAGCTTATTTTGGGAAGACTTTTCCGTTTGATTACCTGTTTGATTATCTGCTTGATTACCTTGCGACTTACCTTGAGACTTTTGTGCAGGCTTATGCGAATCCGAGGAATTATCGCCAGCGCGATACGCGATTGCAATGCGCGAACCAATCTTCAAGCCCATAGCAGTAGACACATCTCGCCCAACCATAACGTTTCCACTGCTAGGCCAAGCGCCGTCCACATTCCAATGCTTATTAAGCGACTTAACAGCAGAAACATCTACTCCAGCAAGCACGTACGGAGCCGCATTAATGCGCACATTTTCGTAACGGTACGTAGAGAATCGCATAGCGCCTTTTGCAAGAACCATGTCGTTAGTGTGCAAAACCATTGCGCGATCAATGCCATTTTTCCACTCGCCTGCAAGCGGCGTCACAATAATATTCGCTCCATATGCGCGCATTTCGTCACTCATTTGTTGAGGAACAACAATGCAAATTGCAGCCAAACAAAATAGCGTTGCAGCACCAACAAGAGTGGCAACTACTGCCATAAGCGCACGCGACTTTCGGCGAAAAACCGCGCCAAAGAGCATAGTCGCAAACATTGCGCTATTAGAAGTCATACCCGAACCAGATTTAACGCCCATGAAGCACCTCCGCAGGACGCACATGCAAAATAGAGCGAATAGAAGAGCCAGCGGCAGCAAGAACAGTAATCGCAAGAAGAACAAACACCAGCACAAATACCATTGGTCGAAGCGAAATCGCAGAACCAAACACGCCAAATCCAATCACTTGTGCAACTCCAAAGCCTGCAATCATGCCAATTAGCGCACCAACGCACGCAATAACCGCTGTTTCCATAAGCATTAGCCGCGCAACAGCGCCATCGCGCGCACCCAGCGCCTTGAGCAGCGCAAGCTCCCCCGAGCGCTCCGAAATCGCAGCCGCCATAAGATTTGCAACCGCAACAGCCGCCGCAACCAAGCTAAGCGCCGTCATAAGCACCATCACAGCGCGCGTCTTGTTAAGCACGCTGCCTTGCATAGCCGAAACTTGCCGCACTTGCTTTGCAACGGCTCCTGGAATCACTTCTTCAATCTGGTAAGTAATCGAGCTTGGGTAAGCCGTGCAATACCAAGTCTCCCACTCTTCTTGGCTAAGAGCCGCTGGATTCTTAGCTGCTTTACGCGCTAAATCGTTTTCTGGCGTAGTCAAAGCCTTAACCTCAATCGCCTCAACCATATTTGGCTTATTTGCAAGGCTTTGAGCTTCGCTGGAATCCGCGTAAATCGCGTTATTGTCGCTATCTCCAGAATCGTAGATGCCAACAATTTTAAGTGAGATTTGCCTGCCAGAACGAGTTAGTTTTATTCGCTGACCAACTTTTAGATTATGACTTTTAGCAAGATTTGCACCAACAGCGACTTCGTGCTTAAAATCACGTGGGAATCTGCCTTCAATCATCTTCCACCAAGACCGCATTCCTTGCACGCCAACAACTGTTGTCTCTCCAGAAGCGAGCGCAAGCTTGCGATTAAACCACGTGCCAACAATCGGAACTACTGAATTAGCAGAATTAGCAGAATTAGTGGAATTAGTGGAGCTAGTGGAGCTAGCAGAATTCGCAGATTCAGTAGAAGAATTTGCTTTAAGATTTGCTTTAAGATTTGCGTAAATCGTTAGTTTTGGCGCAAAATTCGTTATGTTAAACGCCCAAAAAATCATTTTGATTTTTGCAGCATCCGATTCCTTCAAAAAAGCAGTAGATTCTTCGCTTTCCGCATCAGCCAAAGTTTGTGAAGATTGCGAAGATTGCGAATTACTATAAGCTGACTTTGTGCGAGACGCATACAAGTCGTTCACAACAGCATTCGACTTAGGCTGAACAATAATATTGGATCCGTAAGAGCTAAGCTCCGCGTTAATTTTGTCTCCAACGTCGTAAACAACGCTAAGCATTGCAACGCTTACACACGCACTCAAGCACACAACAATCGCTATAAGAACTCGCTTTTTAATCTGCCTAGCAAGGGAGCGCACAACCATTCGAATCATAAACATTTGCAAGCACTCCTACTTAAAGTGCGAGCTAAGCACGTCTAAATCGGCTGTGTGAATGATAATTTTGCCGCCACCAGCCTTGTATGGGAATGGAATCGGGTTGCATCCGCCCTTAAAACCAATAGTCGCCAAATTTATTGCAACATCGCATTTTCGGCATATTATCTTGCCGTCTTTTTCGTAGTAGCCTGCGTCTCCGCAATTTTCGCAAGCATCCAAGCCCACTCCATACGCTCCACCATTTTTCTTTATGATTATAAAGCGCATAACAGTGCCATCTTTAGCTTTGTATTGGAATCTATGCAAGTGGCCATCGCTAATTTGCACAAAGTTGATTGTTGCTACGCCATCATGCAACTCGTACGGTTCTGGCGGCGTAAGCGTTGGCTTAATATTCATAAGATACACGCCAGCAGTAAGCGTAAGTATTACTACGATTGCAGCCATTAGCGCCGCAAGCGCAGACCTTCTAGACTTGCGCTTAAACGCTCGCTTTGCGCGGATTTGTGCAGGATTTTCTCCATCTACAGGCGTCTTAAAACCAATTACAATAGACGCAAATGCAGGAATCAAAAATACGCAAATTTGCGCAATAATCATAAGCGGAGCGTTGTTTATAAGCCAAACAAGAATGCTAAACGAAAAATCGTCTATATACAGCAAAATACTTCCTTGCATAATTTGCAGCAGGGATGTTAAATGCTGAATTAGCAAAATTATTAAGCTTAGAATAATTGCGATTTTAAAGGCGCCAATACTCGCGGTTGTACGCAAAGATCGCACCATAAGACTTATGCAAATCGCAGAAGCCGCACCAAGAATAAATCCTAGCGCGCGAAGAAGCATATCGGAAGTAAACGGAGGCGTGCTGGAGTCTACGAAAATCGTAAGCTGCAAAATCACGTCTGGGAGCGCGTAAAACACTGTAAACGCTAGGCAAAGCGCGCCAATTGCATTACTTATGTGCAAGGGCAGCGGATTTTTGCGCCATTTTGCAACCGTTTTGCCAGATGCGCCAACACAGGCGATTGTTGCAATATCTAGCGGAACTGCAATGCAAAGCGCTGGAAGATTCACAAAATTGCGCTGATTAATCACCACGCTTGCGCGCAAAAATGCAAAAACAAGCGCCGCAACTGTTCCAAAAATCAAACCAAAAAGTCGCCAGCGGCAGCTGATTGGCTTATCTCGTCCCTCGCCAACGCTTAGCGTTGCGCTTAATCCCATTGTAAGCAGCGCAAGAGGGAGCAGCCCTGGAAGTACTGTAACGAACATCCTGAGCATGTTCCCTCCTTTGCTATTTATGTGTTATTTGTTATCTATTTTTGTTTTTTATTTATGCGCCATTTTGCACTATTTATGCATTACTCATGCATTCTACTGGCAAAACTACCACTGACGTGGAGTGTACTTCCAATCGTCGAATGTAGCGGTAATTGGCTCAGTCCAGAATCGGCCAGTCACGCCCGTAGCAGGATCTACGTGAAGCATCCAACCCTTCTTTTCTGGCGATTCAACAGAAAGCACTAACTTGTAGTTTCCAGCCTTATCGAGCTTAACATTTGCGCCGTAGTGTGGGCCGTCGGAAGCGTTCATTTGCATAAACGTGCCCTTTACAACAGCGTCACCGCTCGCCTTATCAATAATTTGATAATTCACAGTCAAATCTGGAATAAACTCGCCCTTTCCATAGCCAAGCTGTGCACCTTTCTTGTTTGCGTGAATATCTGCCTCAAGGTGGAAGCTTGCCTCGCTTGCCTTTAAGCCCATGCCTGCTGGAACCATGTCGACTGGCTGGAAGTACACAGCGCCAATCGTAAGCGGGCCAATGTTCTGGTCTTGGTGAGGTCCAACTGGAACCTCTTCAAAGCCCTTGTCTCCGCCCTTATCGTCGGCCTTCTGCTCAGATGATTGTGGCTTTGACGCAGACTTTGCTGCGTTTCCGTTTGCGCCACAGCCAGTGAGTGTTAGCATTCCTGCAAGCGCTAAGGCTGCAATTGCCATCATCTTTTTATTCTTCATATCTAACCTTTTCTATTAGTTATTGTTTATTATTGCTTGATTTTTAGTTTTGATTTTTAGTTTTGACTTATCCGTTAATTGTTGCCAACGGTTGCTTGCGATTTGCGCGCGCGCACAAAACTCACACACAACAGCGCAATAACTACGATTGCAGCTACGACTTGCGCCGAAATCGTTTCAACGTACGGATAGAATCCAAGCCAATCGTTAGTTGGCAAGCCTTGAATATACGCGCCAGCGAGCGCATCGCCCTCTATAAGCGCATGCACACCTCCGCCAGCAAAAATCACCACTAAAATGCACATAAGCGCGCTTGTTCCTGCAAAGAACGGGCGAATCGGTATGCGCACAGATGCAAAGCGAATCAGTAAGAAGATTACAACCAGCACGGCGGCTGCAGCCACGAATCCGCCCCAAATCATGGAGTCAGCTCCGCTTGATACAGCAAAAATCGCTTGGTAGAAAATCACGGTTTCTGCGCCTTCGCGAAACACTGCTAGGAAGCTTAGCAACGCTAGAGAAATCAAGCTGCCTTTAGAAACAGCTGCCGTTGTTTGGTTGCGAATATACTCGTTCCAAGCTTGCACAGAAGATCTTGAAATCATCCAATTGCTTGTGTACAGCAGCATAAGCATTGCAAACAGCGCCACAACGCCTTCCGTAATCTCTTGCTGCGGTCCAGAGCCATTGAACAACAATCCAAATAGCGCAGCAACAACAAGCGACGCCGCAATTCCAGCAACAAGACCCATGTAAATGTACTTAACCATGTGCTTGTGCCCAGATTTAATAAGATACGCGATTATTGCAGCCACAACCAGCATAGCTTCCAACCCTTCGCGCAACAAGATTATAAAAGCCTGACCAAAGGAGCTTGTTATAAATTGCATAAACACATTGGCATTAGCCGCCGCTCCGCCGTCTAGCTTGAATGCATCTTCAATAAGCATTGACTTAAGAACTGTAAACAGCTTTTTTGTTTGCGCAAATGATTTGCCATTGTTCATAGCCTGCCTGCACTCTTTGAATTGATATTCAACAGTGCTTACTCGGCTTCCGCTTATTGCGTTCATAACGTTCTTCTCGAAACCGAGCTTTTCGTAATACTGGTAATAGGCTTCGTTCACTAAATCAACAGCTTTGGCAACTTCTTGCTTATTTGCTTTTGCTGCTTTATACGTTGATGCAGATTTGTCGAGTATAACGTTCATTTCTTGCGCTACTTGACTCCAAGTTCTGCCGTTTCGTCCAAGATTCTTCTTTTTTGCGGCATCGAGCTTTTTGCGTTCTTTTGCGATCTGCGCACGCAATTTGGATGCATAAACATTCGGCTTATCTAGATTTGTGTTTGAGTCTAATTGAGATGCTGTTTGCGCAACGTCTGCTTCTAGAGCAGATACGACTTCACTAATTTGCGCGGACTGATTTTGTTGATACACCAACGTTTGTAACTGTTGGAATTGATCACTTTGCGATTGAACTTTATTCTGACTAATCGTATCTCGCACAACTGTAATCATGTTTGAAGCTACATAAACAGAGTTGTATGCAGCTTGAAACCTGGTTGCCGCTCCTGCCATATTTGCGTTTGCATACTCGCTTTTGCCTTGTTCTAGCTGACTTTTAATAGCTAAAGAAACTTCCGACCAAGTGTTGTATGTTTTATTGGCATCCGTAGCATAAGCAGGCGTTGGAGCTGCGATTAGCCCAGCAATTCCAGCAAATCCAGCAACCCCAGCAACCCCTATTGCGCAACTTACAAAAACGCATATAGCAAGTAAAAATGCATACACTTGCTGTGCTTTTTGGCGCGCTTTTGCACACGCGTGCATAATGTCTCCATATCTCCTTTGGCTCTAATCCCCATCGAGCGCACCCAACTTCTTTTATTTTCGTTCTATTTTTTAGTTTTGCTGGAGCTTTTATCTTTAAGTTTTAGCTTCAGTTTTTAGTCTTCAGTTTTAATCGTTCAAATTTTTTGGCGATTTCTACGCGGTTGTTCTGTTTTGCTAGAACTTGTTCCGTTTTGTTATATTTGAAGTCGCCTCGCAAGTAACCCCATCAACATAATATCGATATATCAAGTAGATTGATATAGTTCAGAGCAAAAAACTCGCAAATATTACAAAAATGATATTGATAACGATAATTATCAATCTTTTTGCGAATCATATTGAGAAAAGCCAATAAGCCCAACAAACTCATTAAACATGTTTCTCATACTTTCTACAATGCGACTTTTCTTCTCAGCGCGCGCCTTAGCCGCAGCGCCAAATCTGCTCATTCTAGGCATTAAATCATTAATATCTGTACCAAGCTCACTCACTTCGCCAGCGCTAAAAGATTTCTCCATAAACTTGCGAGTCAAAGCATCGTTTAATCCTTCGCTTTGCACGAGTTGCGCCAAATCATGATTATACTTTTTCTCAACATACTCGCTCCAGCAATCAACAATGCTCAACTTGTTGCCGTTAGAATCGTAAACGGTAATGTTACCTTCAGAATCCACAAGATTCCCAAGCTCATTCTCGTTAAGCTGCGCAATAAACCCTTCAATAAGCTTCTTTTTACTACGCAACTGCGGGCTAGAGTCAACCGCCACCCTAATAGAAGCAAGAACATTTTTATCTTTACAATGCTTGCTATGGTAATGTTCTACTAACATCAAAATGTAGTCAATATTTACTTCTACTTGGCGCACAAGCTCCATCTCAAACACAACGTCATCCGTAATGTCTGCAATCTCGCCTTTTTGCTCTTTGCGCTTCCACTCTTCATGCAAATCCTGGTAATGCCCCAAGTAATCTTGCATATCGCGCTCTTTGATTATTTCGTTGCCTTCAAATTGATCGAAAGCTTTCAGCATATTACGCAATCGCAGTATATTACCAAAAAGCGATATAAACTTTTTCTGATTCTCTTCTCCAACAATGTTGAATCCTTGCAGCGGATACTTTTCCATAAGCTCATTTACTAAATCGCTGTATCCACAACGCTCAATTCCTTTAGCATCAATATAACCGTTATAAATCTGCTCAAACGTAGGGCATAGCACAATACCTTGCGCATCTTTATCTCCAAAAAGAGCTACCGCTTCGTCAACTCTATAACTCAAATCCCTAAAGCACACAATGTTTCCGAATGTTTTAACGGAGTTTAAGATTCGATTTGTGCGCGAAAACGCTTGAATAAGCCCATGCATGCGAAGATTTTTATCTACCCAAAGCGTGTTCAAAGTTGTTGCATCAAAACCAGTTAGAAACATGTTGACTACAATCAAAACGTCAATTTCCTTATTTTTCATGCGAATTGAAACGTCTTTGTAATAGTTTTGGAATTTGTTATTTGACGCATCATACGCAGTATTAAACATTTCGTTATAGTCTTTTATTGCACTTTCCAAGAATTCTTGCGAATTTGCGTCTAGATTTGCCGTGCTTTCTGAATTTTCTTCTCCAAGAGAACCCATGCCGTTGGCGTACGCCGAAGAATCTGACTCACCCTCGTTTACTGCATAGCTAAAAATAGTTGCTACTTTTAAGCGTTCGCTTGGAGGCAGATTTTGCTGCTGCTTTTTGAACTCGTTGTAATACGCTTTTGCAAGAGGAATGTCTGCAACAGCAAAGATTGAATTAAATCCGTTTACGTCAACTGCTTCAGAAGATTTTTTAGCATCTAAAGTATTATGCTTATCTGCAGCAAGTTCTTTAACGTTAATAATGCGCTTGTATTTGTAAGTTTTCTCGTTGCGATACGTTTTTTGAGTAAAATGCTCAATAATGTATTGAACAACATTATGCACGCGCTCCGGGTGCTTAATTACATCTGATCGATTAATATCTTTAACCAATTCGTCGGTTGCTTTTTCCAGCTCGCTCGACGTTTTTACAGTAGCAACGTATTCCACGCGGAATGGCAACACATTTTTATCGTTAATCGCGTTAATGATTGTGTACGTGTGCAAGCACGGTCCAAAGGTTTGCTCGGTTGTAGAAATATGCGCAGCGTCGGAGCCAGCAGCGTTCGCTTCAAAAATTGGCGTGCCAGTAAACCCAAAAAGCAGAGCATTTTTAAAGTGTTTTACAATATCTGCATGCATGCCTCCAAACTGACTTCTGTGGCATTCGTCAAAAATAAACACTATGCGCTTTTTGTAAATTTCATGGCTTGGGTTGTTGCTTATAAACCTACTAAGCTTTTGAATAGTGGTTATAATAAGCCTGCATTCTTCCGTATTGTCTTCTAGCTGTTTTGTAAGCACAGATGTTGAAGTGTTACTATTTGCGGCTCCTTTTTCAAACCTGTCGTATTCTCTCATTGTTTGATAGTCAAGATCTTTACGGTCTACAACAAACAAAACTTTGTCAACAAGATTCTTGCCTTCTGCGTCTTTTAACGCTTTTACTAGCTGCGATGTTTTGAAGCTAGTTAGCGTTTTGCCAGATCCAGTAGTATGCCAAATATAGCCGCCCTTTTGACGCTCTGATGCTGGCGTTTTGCTCGCATTAGCAAACATGTATTTTACGCGATTCACTATGTTTTCTGCTGCAGTAATCTGGTATGGTCGCATTACCATCAAGCATTTGTCTGCATTAAAAACGCAATATTTTGTAAGAATGTTAAGAATTACGTGCTTTGCAAAGAATGTTCTAGCAAAATCGCATAAGTCGGAGATTATAGTGTTTTGAGCATCGGACCAATAGTTTGTAAATTCAAAACTGTTACTTGTTGTTGTGTTGCTAGATCCTTTGCTTTTCTGCTCGTTGTACGCATTATTGCGAGTTGAGTTAGAGTAATACTTTGTTTCAGTGCCATTTGAGATTACGAAAATTTGCACGTATCCAAATATTCCGCTTCCAGCCCAAAATGAGTCGCGAGCATAACGGTTAATCTGATTGAACGCTTCTCTAATAGGCACACCTCTGCGCTTTAGCTCAATATGAACCATTGGCAAGCCGTTTACTAGAACAGTCACATCGTAACGATTGCTACGCGCAGGGCCATTTGCATCATTATCGTTTGCGCTATCGCTTGCATTAACAGCATACTGATTGATTACTTGCACAATATTCTTGTGAATATTTTCTTTGTCAATAATAGTAATGTTCTTATCTGTGCCGTCATCTTTTTTGAGTATTTTAACGTTATCGCGCTGAATAGTATCTGTTTTCTTAACTATATCGTCAGTGCTGTTTGCGATATTTTCTTTGAAAAATCTTTCCCATTCGTCATTTGAAAAATGATAGTCGTTGAGCTTTTCAATTTGCACGCGAAGATTTGCTATAAGATCTTTCTCGTTGTGAATGTGAGCATACTCGTAGCCTTGGGATTGCAAAATGTTGATGAACTCTTCTTCGAGTTGTGCTTCGCTTTGATAGCTGCCGTCGTTTCGCGCACTCGGCGTAAATGTAGACATTACAGTGCTATCTTGATTCTCTAACACAATTTTCATTTTGCTTCCTTCTTATCTACTCACACTCGAATTCTTAATTACGCACGCTTGAAGGTTAGGAGTTGATCGCGATAGTACTCGTATTGCTTGCGTCTAGCTTCGATTTCTGCAGGCAAGCCTTGAGTTAAATCATTGCAAAGTGCGTCAAAACGATCCAGAATTTGTACGATTTGATGCTGTACTTCAAGAGGTGGGACGGGGATTTTGACATCTAACAAATCAGATGGAGTGACCTCAATTACTTTAGTGCCATGAGCGAGTTTCTTCTTCTGTAAAAAGAACATTGATGAATGAAAATAATAAACTAAATATTTTGCATTTTGGTTATGCCTAATAATTGCAGAATGTCCACTAACAGCAGCATCTTCTTCACCAAACCAAGCCACGCATTTACAAACATCCTCAATATTCTCACTTGTTACAGCCATTACGATGTCGTTTTTATGCGCAAATCTTTGTTTACTTGCACATTCACTATCTATGAATGTATAAGATTTACTAGCAAACAAACCATATTTCGTATAAATTTGACCATAATGTATGCATGGTATTCCGTGCTCACAAAAATCTTTTTTCTGTAAATTTCCACCCCTATCTACGGAGGCAATATCACCAATCTTCTTATATTCCACACCATTCGGGCAGCAGCGCGATATAAGCGAGCGAAGAGGATTATTGTCGTCAAATGTAAGCAAGGTATCGCGGTAGTATTCGTATTGCTTTTTACGAGCTGTAAGCTCTGCTGTAAGCTCTGCTGTAAGCTCTGCTGTAAGTAACGTGAAAGAGTCCAATATACGGACTATTTCACGTTGTACCTCCAACGGAGGTACAGGGACATTAAAACTTTGTAACATTGGTAATGTGATATATGGTACGGAGCCTTTTTTACAGTTCACCATAATATATGGTTTTAAATAGGCATCCATAAAATGAAATAAAAAAGGTTTAATGACGAGTTTAAAATTATCTAAGACATAAGTTCTTTGATAAGCATTAAACTTACCTTCATATTGATTTAAATGACCTACTTGGCTACCATTTCCTGATATCAATATTGCTGATGTGTCAAATGCATATTCATTAATTTTATAAGGGTTTGCATCGCAGGTGAAAAACGGATAAATACCATCTTCATCTTTTGCATTAGCATTCAACTTACCAGTGCAAATATTACATAATTCGCCTAAAACTTTATACTCCACACCATTCGGGCAAAGCTTAGCAATTAACTCCTCAAGCTTGCTAGTCATTGAGCCACCTCGCTATTATCAAAGTTAACGCTGCCAGCTTCAATCTCGCTTACAATCTTCTCAATCTGTTCGCGCAACTCTTGCTCGCGAGCGCAAACCGTTTTTAATTGCGCATTAAGCTCTGTAATATCAATCTTTTCGCGAGTATCTTCTGCTTCAACGTATGTAGAAACGGAAAGATTGTATTTATTGGATTCCACTTCTTCCAAAGATGCAACGTGCGCAATATGCTCCACATCTTGCCTAGAAGTGTACCACTTAACAATCTGCTCAATGTTCTCGTCCGAAAGCTTGTTGCTATTCGTTGACTTTACAAACTCTCGGCTAGCATCAACAAACAATATAGAAGTATCATTCCGCTTATTTTTGCGCAAAACCATAATGCACGTAGCAATCGAAGTACCAAAGAATAAGTTGCTTGGAAGTTGAATAACGCAATCAACAGCATTACGCTCAACTAAATATTGGCGAATCTTTTGCTCAGCTCCGCCGCGGTACATGATTCCAGGGAAGCAAACAATTGCAGCAGCACCATCTTCCGCCAGATACGCCAAGCAGTGCAAAACAAATGCCATGTCTGCCTTGCTTTTTGGAGCAAGAACTCCAGCTGGAGCAAAACGAGAATCGTTAATCATACACGGATCAGAATCCCCCTCCCAACTCGTGGAATAAGGCGGATTAGAAACAACTAGCTCAAACTTTTTATTATCCTCGATTAGCGGTTTTATAAGGGTATCGCCGCACGTAATAGTAAACTTATCAAAATTCACATCGTGCAAAAACATGTTCATGCGGCACAAGTTGTAGCTAGTAACATTCTTTTCTTGGCCATAAAAACCGCCACTAATGTTTTCAATGCCGAGTACTTTTTTGGCCTTTAGCAGAAGCGAGCCAGAACCGCACGCAGGGTCGTACACGCTGGAAATGCTTGATTTTCCAACTGTTCCAAGGCGCGTGAGCAGCATTGAAACTTCTGCAGGCGTAAAGTATTCGCCACCAGACTTGCCAGCGTTAGACGCATACAAGCCCATCAAATACTCGTAAGCATCACCAAAAGCCTCAATCACGTTGTTGTTTACACTGCCAAGCTTCATCTCACTAATCACTTGCAATAACCTAACAAAACGCTTATTTCTGCCTTCAACAGTGTCTGCAAGCTTAATATTATTCACATCGTAATCGGAGAATAATCCCTTAAAATCGTCAGACGAATCAGTTCCTTGAGAAGAAGCTTCAATATTGCGGAACACGCGGCTCAACGTTTCGTTTAGATTGCTATCTTGAGGAGCACGCTTCAACACATTGCAAAACAGCTCGCTAGGAAGTATAAAAAAGCCTTTAGCCGAGATCATTTCGCTGCGAAGAGGCTCGGCATCTTCATCGCTTATTTTTGCATAATCAAAGTTTGGATCACCGTCTTTAGATTCATGCTCGTTCTTATTAATAAAATCGCATAAATTCTCGGAAATATAGCGATAAAACATAGTGCACAATACGTATGCTTTAAAATCCCAACCATCAACGGAACCTCGCAAATCGTCGGCAATCTTCCAAATCGTGCGATGTAATTCCGCGCGTTCTTCTTCTTTGCGAGTGTCCATTTTACTGCTCCCTATTCGTGCAATTCGCGCAAGCGCATGTGCAATATATAAGCTAATTAAATAAGCGCAATACTACGCAATATTACGCAATAATTAAATAAGCGTTCTTTAATATTCTACTGTAAACGCGCACAATCAGCAGCAACGCCACTCGCATCGCTTGCGTCTAGCTTCGATTCTTGCAAGCAAGATAGCTCGCATAGTAATTATTGGGCATTAGTTGGCATTATCCTGCATTATCCTGCATTATTCAGCATCATTCGGCATCATTCGGCAAAAAAGTGCGCTGGGAATGCGCGCGTTTTGCGAAGCGCATTATTTGGCGAGATTACAGCAAACTCAGCGCCAGTAGTTTGCACGATTTTTTGCAAATCGCTTCCTTGCGATACAAACAACGCAGTTGCGAGCGCATCGGCGTAAGCAGTTGGAAAATCGCAAGTTTTGCTAGGCACATACGCCCAGCTTGCGCATAAATCGCAAGCAGGAATGCCATCAAGCGCATTAATCAAGTGAGTCGCAATTAAATTAGACTCAAAGCCATTTGCATCTTTACCTAAGCAACTTGCTTCTTTTACTTTCCAACGCTTTCTTGCGCTAGACGACGCACACAACGCTCCGCTTGCGATTGATGCAACTCCAACTGCTTGAGTTGTGTCAAAAGGATTTTCCAGAGCCACTTTTATTTGATCATTCTCTTCGCTAAAACAAACGCGCATATCTCCGCCAGCGTTTACCAAAAAATCAAAATCCGCAGGCGAATCACTACCAAGATCCTCTTTAATAATCTGTGTTACGAGATCTACAAAATAGCCCTTTCCAGCTGCACCAAAATCAAGCTGCACTGGCTGATTTGTGCAAAGCGTTGCACTGCCGCTATCTTGCGAAATATCCGACCACGTAATCGGCAAAGAGCGGCGATAATTAGCCCAACTGCCTATATTAGAACTCGCGCTCGCTGCCAACTCTGGAACGAATTGCACAGAATTATTGTAACCAAGCGCAAGCAGATCCGCACCAATGCACGCGTCGAAAGCTCCGCGAGTAGCAGCGTAAAATTCGCTATAAAGTGCAAAAAGCGACCCAGCCCATGCTGGAAACTCAAACTCGCCGCCATGCTCCGCACGAGCCATACGCGAAACTAGCGAATCTGCACGAAAGCGCGAAAGCACCGATTCATACTCTTCAACAAAAGCACGAATCCGCTTCTGCACGCGATGCGAAATCGGCACGCTGCTAGAGATAATAATCCCCGTTCCGAGCGCGCGCTCAATCGCCACAACATTCCTAAACATCGCTTGCCTCACTCCCAATATCAAACACTCTATCAATCATCAAAAACCACAACAATATCCCCCAAAAGCCACAAAATAGCAAAATGTCGTCATAGTTTACAGAAAGTCGCATTCTATACCTACATTTTGCCAAAATGAAGGCATAGCGAGTAAAAAACATTCGTCTATACCGACATTTTCGCAAAAACGCACTATAGAAACATAGGTAGCATCGACAACATCAACATAACGCCACTCGTTTCGGCGTAGCATGATTTACGCGCTTTAATGCCAAGCAAACCTCACTTCGCAAAACCAGCCAAATCCCACTTCGCAAATTTGACAATTTTTTAATTTTGCGAAGTGAGAAGACATTCACGCAAGCCTCAAAACATAATAAACAGAAAGCAATAAGCGGAATACAAAAGGGCCTTCGAGCGTGAACGCAAGCGAACACAAACGAAAGCCCTAAAACACTAGCATCTACTTGTAATTCCTACTTATAGACCCTACTTAAGCAACCAATCAACAATGTTTTCAACGCGAATGCCCTCGTAATTATCATCTAAAGCCTTACTCAAAGTAATAACCAGCTTTTCGTAATTATTTTGGATCTTACGAAGCGGCTTTAACTCTCGCTCGCGCACAGACTCATCCATCATACTTTCAGTTACTTGAATATAAAGCTTTTCGGAAGCAGAAGTCGCAACAAAATCCACCTCCAAATTATCTATTTTGCCAACAGCAACATCATATCCGCGCCTTAAAAGCTCAAAGAACACAACATTTTCTAGCGCATGCCCTCTATCTCTGTCTCTAAATCCGAGCAAATAATTACGCAACCCAATGTCAACAATGTAATACTTGCCAAGAGTGCGCAAATAATCCTTTCCTTTAATGTCAAAGCGCTTAACGTCATAAAACATGTAAGATTCTTTTAACGCACTAACATATGCGGATATAGTTTGAGTTGCAGGCTTGCCGCCGCGCGCGCGCAAGACGCGAGAATTATTATCAACAGCATCAAGAAGATTTTCAGAAGAAAGCGTATTACACACAGAATTTAATGACGTATTGTTTCCAATATTATCTGCCAAAAACATAATGATTTTTCTAAGAAGATCTGCGTCTGTAATCTGCCTTTGCCCGCGGCGCTTCTCGCGCTCGAGTATATCGCGAACTACTACAGTGGAATAAATTCCGTCCAGCAAAGTCATTGCACTACTCTGATCAAAACCTGATTCTAAAGCAATATCACAGATTGCAGGCATACCACCGTAACGCATATAAGCTGCAAACAAGTCATCAAGCTCTACACTACTACCATTCGCGCTCACCGCTCTTTTTTTCAAATCGCCGAGCGGAGACTTATATTCTTCAATGGAATAATCCTGAAAATCAACGAACTCTTTGAACGAAAGCGGATACATTTTCACTTCCACATACCTACCAGACAAGTACGTTGAGTACTCCGAGGAAAGCAAGTATGCGTTAGAGCCAGTTATATAGATATCGCAATCAAAATCTACACGAAACGAGTTAATTGCATCTTCCCAACGATCTATACGCTGAAGCTCGTCAAAGAAAAGATACGTTTTTTTAGGATGCTTAATACTAGAAGACTCAATATCAGCGGATTCAATACTGTTGGATTCAATACTGTTGGATTCAATCCGACTTTTAACGTAATTGTATAAGTCTTTGTAACTCATATCTTGAAACTCGAGCGACTCAAAGTTTATAGATATAATTTGATTTTGCTCAACCCCAGAGTTGAGTAGATACTTTTGCATGAGCTTAAGCAGAGTTGACTTGCCGCAGCGACGAATACCCGTCACAACTTTTACAGGCTCTGTATCTTTGAAAGCTATAAGCTGATTAAGGTAAATATCGCGATTTTTAATATTTTTGCCGACTATTGCAGGGCGATTACTGTGCATTTGCATATTTGCGCTTTCAAGTAGCTGATCTTGCGAATTTACCATAATAAGCCTCGACTCCGCCTAAAAAATTTAGCAATTCTTAAAACAATGATTACTTTGATTACAAAGTCACAAGATTGCAAAGTCATAAACTTTATGAATCTTACAATTTTACGAATCTTATAAATATTATGACTTAAACTTCGATTTTTTACAAGTTTAAGTCATCAATAACCCAAACTTTTATTTTTCGTAAGTTTAAGTTGTGCGCTATAACAAACACCACTTTCAAAACTTAAAAAATATTACAGTTTTGAAAGTAGAAATACGTGTTTGCTTTCAAAAGTGAAAAATAATACGATTCTTACGACATTGAAGGAATACGCGTAATAGACATAGCACAGTGGCTGCTTAACACAAACTAAGCAAAACAACAGCATGCAATACAAAAGAGCCTTCGAGTGCGAACGCAAGCAAACAAGAAAACAAGCAAGCGAACACACGCGAAAGCCCTAAAACACTAGCGCTAACACGTAGCAGTAATATTAATTAGCTACGCACCTTACGCAACACTGCACCAGAAGCAGCAAACATCAAAGCAGCAAACGCCACTAAAACGCCAGCAGCACCAGTAACAGGCAAAACACCCTTACCATCACCCTGGCCAGACGTACTATTCGCAACAGTAATATCCGTCCAAGCAAGCTGATTGCCCTGCTCATCCACAAGAACAACAGTATGCTTTCCAGAATAACCAGCAGGGAATTGCGCATCAAAATAAGGAACACCATCAGCACCAAGCTTAACAGTCACAAAATCACTACCATCCACGCTACGCAAAAGCTTAGGAGTAGAATACATGAACGCGTAAGCCTTGGCAGAACCCTCGCGATGCAAGCGATCAAGGAACGCCTTGTTGTTAACGTTCACAGAAACCTTGTTTGCAGAACCTGCAACAGCAATGTTGTTGGAGCCAACCTTTAGCGTACCTTTTAATTCTGGCTTAAGCTGATCAACGCTAGCAGGAGCCGAAGGAACTACAGCTTTAGTTTGAGATGGCTTTTCAGAAGACTCAGGCTTTGCAGAAGAATCTTGAGCATCATCAGAATCGGAAGCAGAAGGAGCAGATGGAGCTTTTTCTGCAGGCTTATCTGGGAGAACATCACCAGAAGCTCCTGGATTCTTTTCACGCGCACTATTCTTGCTCTTCTTAGCTTCTGCAAGAAGATTCTCTAAAGCAACCAATCTAGACTTCTTAGAGTTGCGAATCAAATTAGCTATAAAGTGGAAGCCTTTATCCTCCGCTTGCTTAGCTAACTTTTCCTTTTCATCTTTGTAGTTTTTAATAGCGTTCTTAAGATTTGCAGAAAGTGTATTACTAAAGTTTACAGCAGCAGCACCAGCTTGATTTGCTTCAGTATTAGTAAACTTTTCGAAAGTCTTATTGCCAAAACTATTTACAACTCCAAGGAACTTTGCAACAGCAGCCTTTTCATCACCAGTAGCAGTAAACATTCCCGTGTTAACTAGCTGAGCTAATTCAACGGCATTAGTATAAGATTTTTCTTGGCCATCGCGACGCTTTTGCAATTCTTTTCTAAAGAATTCAATCTGGGAAGGCGTAGCACTTTTACCACTTGCTTTTAAAGCCTTAAGAAAATCTTCCTCTGATGTCCCTAGGTCTACAATGCCTTTAATTGCACTATCTGTAATTGTTTTTTGAGCTTCGTTAAATAAAGCACGAGCGCCACTAAAAGTCGCAGCTTTGCTCATAAGCGTAGCAGTAAAGTTGAAACCTTTAGCTTTTGCTTGCTTAATTAAGTCTTCCTTAGCATACTTCTCTGCTTCGTTAAGCAAATTTTCCAAAGATTCTAAAGAACTGTAATTAGACTCTTTAATCTTGTTAGCAACTAAAGTAAGACCCTCATCTTCAGCTTTTTTAACTAAAGCAGCTTTGCCATTAACGTATGCGCTTTGAGCAGCTTTGCGTGATTGCCCATTAGAACCAAAGAAAATTTTATTCGATGACTTTAAATCTCCTGCTTTACGCATCTCATTAGCAAGATCATGCAAACCAATAACGTCGAGATGCCTAACACGATACTTAAAAATCATGCTATCTACTTGCTTAATAACAGCATTGTTAGCATCACCACTACCAGTAACCTTTGAATCGTTCTCGCTAACGTATTTTAAAATCTCATTAATTTCACTTTTAAGAAGACCAGTATCGTTCACGCGTTTTTTAAGTGTATCTAGAGGGGAGAGTTTAGCAGATTCTCCACCGCTATTCGTTTGAACTGTAGTCGCGCTATTAGCCAACGCTGGCATTGCAAACGCAATTCCCGAAACAAAAGTCGCTACCGCTGCAAATGCGGCAATCGCTTTTTTACTTAACATACTTTTCCTTTCCTCTCATCACGAATCATCGTGCGAAGAGCCTATTTGCTAAAACAGCACAATAAGTGATTCAATTTAGGCTTAAATTAAATCATTACAAAGTATACAGATACCCTACCCCCCTAATGTATTGTTATAACCTTTCCATAACAGATAAACAGGGATAAAACAGAAATAAAACAGATAAAACGCTAAAACAGATAAAACAAAAGCAGGAGTCGCGATAAATAATCGCAAACTCCTGCAATATATGAAACTTAGGTCTTATAAAACCGTAAGAGTTAGGCTTAAATCACTTTTGCATTGGGCAAAACGTTGCCGTCTTTATCAACATTGCAACTATGCTCAACAGCAATCGTAATGTGATCGTTGTCAACGGAATAAAAGCCGTCAGTCACCTTAAAAACGTGACGAACGCCTTGCAAATCGTCAACCTTTACAAATCCGTGATCAATCAACGCAAGCACAGCCTCATGCCCAGGAAGAACGCCCATCGTGCCATTCACAGAAGGAATAACAACAAACTTAGCATCGCCTTCCCAAACAGGATGTCTGGCTGCAACCACACTAACGTGCAGCGTTTTCACTTGCTTTTCTGCCATAATCACACACCAAACTCTTGCTGCATATCGTGCCAACGACGCTCAAGATCATCAATGCCACCAATGCCAGAGAACGCCTGCTCAGGGATCTCGTCGTAAACGCCATCGCAAATGCGAGTAAACGCCTCAATCGTCTCGTCTGCTGGAACATAAGAACCTGGGCGGCCAGTAAACTTTTCGGCCACGTAGAAGTTCTGACCAAGGAACTGCTCAATCTTACGAGCGCGGCTCACAGTGGTCTTATCTTCCTCACCAAGCTCATCAATACCAATCAAAGCGATGATGTCTTGAAGCTCCTTATTACGCTGCAAAATGGCCTTTACGCGGTTAGCGCAATCGTAGTGAGCCTGGCCAACATAACGAGGATCCAAAATTCTAGAAGTAGAAGCCAAAGGATCCACAGCTGGGTAAATACCCTTAGCTGCAATGTCTCGCGAAAGCTCGGTAGTTGCATCCAAGTGCGTAAACGTTGTTGCAGGTGCAGGATCGGTGTAATCATCTGCAGGCACGTAAATAGCCTGAAGCGACGTAATAGAATGGCCGCGCGTAGAAGTGATTCGCTCCTGCAACGCACCCATCTCGTCTGCCAAGTTTGGCTGATAACCAACTGCAGAAGGCATACGACCAAGCAACGTAGAAACCTCGGAACCAGCCTGAGTAAAGCGGAAGATGTTGTCGATAAACAGCAACACATCCTGATTCTGCACATCGCGGAAGTACTCAGCCATAGTCAAAGCGGTAAGAGGCACGCGAAGACGAGTCCCAGGAGGCTCATCCATCTGACCAAAGACAAGCGCCGTCTTCTCCAAAACGCCAGCCTCAGCCATTTCGCCAATCAAATCGTTACCCTCACGAGTACGTTCGCCAACGCCAGCAAACACAGACACACCGCCGTGGTTCTGTGCAACGCGCTGAATCATCTCTTGAATCAACACGGTTTTGCCAACGCCTGCACCGCCGAACAGACCAATCTTTCCGCCTTGCACGTAAGGAGTGAGCAAATCGATAACCTTAATGCCCGTTTCAAACATTTGAGTCTTAGACTCAAGCTGATCGAAGGCAGGTGGGTTGCGGTGGATTGGCCAGCGCTCGGTCACCTCAATGTTCTCGCCTGGCTTAGCGTTTAAGATATTGCCAGTAACGTCAAAAACGTGACCTTTTGTAACATCTCCAACAGGCACAGAAATTGGGCCACCAGTATCTCGCACTAAAGCGCCACGAACCAAACCGTCCGTAGGCTTAAGCGCCACTGCTCGCACAGTTGAATCACCAAGGTGCTGCTCAACTTCCAATGTAATCTCGTGGACGGTATCTCCTTCCGTGTTTCCAACGGTGTTGATATCAACCTTGAGAGCATTGTAAATATCTGGAAGATAGCCAACTGGGAACTCAACGTCAATCACGGAACCCTGAACACGGGTTACGCGACCAGCAGTTGGGTCGTCTTCCTTTGCATCTTCTGGAGGTGCTGTGGTCTGATTTTCAGCCATATGCTCCTATTCCTCCTCATTATTCAGCGCATCAGCGCTGCCGATAATCTCGGTAAGTTCTTGTGTGATGGAAGCCTGGCGAGAAGCATTAAGCTTTCTCGTTAAATCATCCACCAAATTGCGGGCGTTGTCTGTAGCCGTGTGCATAGCATTTTGCCTACTAGCCGTCTCGGAAGCTGCAGATGTAAGCAAGCATTCGTGAATACGCGACTGAATATACTTTGGCAAAACTGCATCCAAAACTTCGTCTGGGCTAGGCTCAAAGCAATATTCCACAGCATCTGGATTACTGCGACTAACAGCTTCTTCACGCGCCGAAACCGCACCCGTAGAAGAAAGCGAAGCCGAAGGGCCAGAAGCTGCTTCGTAGTCAGGACGATGCATAGCAAACTCTTCGCCGTCTTTTAACGGAACCAGCTCAACTGGAAGCATGCGTAGAGTGCGAACCTTTTGCCTCACCATGTTTATAAACTCAGTGAACACAATGTAAAGCTCGCTAACACCACCATCTTCTTCGGGAGTCATGTACGCGTCCATTAAAGTATCGGAGATTCGCTCTGCGATTGTTACATCAGGATGATCCGTAGACCCTTCCCAAGTGCCTGCAACGTCTCGATTACGATACTTGTAATAGGTTGCACCTCGGCGACCATACACGTACAACTCTGCGTGCTTTCCTTCGGCATCTAGCTTTGTAAGCAGAGCCTCGGTTTCTCGAATAATCGAAGACGTAAACGCGCCCGCCATTCCGCGGTCGGAAGTCAACGCCAGCACGGCTACGCGATTGCCCGCACGCTCTTTTCCAAAGATTGGATGCTTAATGTTTGCTTCGTGATGAGCTACCAACGCCTGCACGGCATCGAAAATTGCGTCGCTGTATGGCTTAGCATTAAGCGCAATATCTCGCGCTTTTGCAATATGCGAAGACGCAATCATTTCCTGAGCCTTAAAGATTTTACCCAAAGACTGTGTGGAAATAATTCTCGATTTCAATGCAAGTTGGGAAGACATACGCTACTTCCCCTCAGACTCGTTATTGCTTGAATCGCGACCATCCGACTTTGGCTTTGCAACAAGCTTTTCCTTCTCAACAGGAGCAGGATTCTCGGCAGGAGGCAAAGAATCCTTAACAATCAAAGGCTTTCCTGCAGAAGTCTTAAACGACTTACGGAAATCTTCGATTGCTGCATCAAGCTTTGCTTCTGTCTCTTTTGTAAAGTCCTCGGTATCGCGAATCACCTGCAAAATGTCGGTTCCCTTATCGAGATAATCCAACATCTCGCTTTCAAAGCGAAGCACGTCTTTTACAGGAATGTCGTCTAACTTTCCATGAGTACCAGCCCACACGGAAACAACTTCTTGCTCCATAGAGCGAGGCGAGAACTGCTTCTGCTTAAGCAACTCGGTTAAGCGAGCGCCACGAGTGAGCTGAGCCTTGGAAGCTGCATCCAAATCGGAAGCAAACATTGCAAAGGATTCCAAAGACTTGTAACGAGCCAACGAAATCTTAAGCATGCCAGAGACCTTCTTCAAAGCCTTAGCCTGAGCAGCACCACCAACACGAGACACGGAAATACCAACATCGACTGCTGGGCGCTGACCCGCGTTGAACAAATCGGACTGCAAGAAGATCTGACCATCGGTGATGGAAATCACGTTAGTTGGAATGTATGCAGAAACGTCATTTGCCTTGGTCTCAATAATTGGCAAGCCAGTCATTGAGCCTCCGCCCATATCGTCGGAAAGCTTTGCGCATCTTTCTAGCAGACGAGAGTGAAGATAGAACACGTCGCCTGGGTAAGCTTCACGCCCAGGTGGGCGACGAAGAAGCAAAGAAATTGAACGATATGCTTCTGCTTGCTTAGACAAGTCGTCGAAAACAATCAAAACGTGCTTGCCGTTGTACATCCAATGCTGACCAATTGCAGAGCCAGTGTATGGAGCAATGTACTTAAAACCTGCAGAATCCGAAGCTGGGCTTGCAACGATTGTTGTGTACTTCATAGCGCCTGCTTCTTCTAGGCTTTGACGTACAGCAGCGATTGTTGAACCCTTTTGTCCGATTGCTACGTAAATGCAACGAACTTGCTTCTTTGGATCTCCACTTTCCCAGTTTGTGCGCTGGTTAATAATCGTATCGATTGCGATTGCGGTTTTACCAGTTTGACGATCGCCAATAATCAACTGACGCTGACCGCGGCCGATTGGCGTCATTGCGTCAATAGCCTTTAAGCCAGTAGACAAAGGCTCATCCACAGGGTGACGATGAATCACGTCTGGAGCCTGGGCTTCAAGAATACGACGCTCCTTGCACTCAATCGCACCAAGACCATCAATTGGATTACCCAATGGGTCTACTGTACGACCAAGATAGGCGTCTCCCACTGGCACAGATAACACTTCGCCAGTGCGGTAAACTTCCTGCCCTTCTTCAATGCCCGTAAAATCGCCTAGAATAACCACGCCGATTTCGTGAGCATCAAGGTTAAACGCTAGGCCCAGGGTGTCGTTCTCAAAGGTGAGCAGCTCGTTTGCCATGCAGCCAGTCAATCCAGCTACGTGCGCAATGCCGTCACCAGCCGTAACAACATAGCCAACTTCTTGCGTTGGCATGTCTGCTGGCTTGTACGAGTCAACAAACCCGTCAAGTGCCTTGCGTATAAGGGCGGGATCAATAGATAGTTCCGCCATAATTCTCCTTAATTTATTACTTCACTGCCTGTGTCCAAGCGCCATTGCGCGCAGAACGCTGCAACTGCTTAAGCTGCATTAACATTGTGCGGTCTGTTACTTGATCGCCAATACGTATACGCATTCCACCAAGCACGTTTGGATCTACGATTGGGTTTATGTACGCACGATGACCCAACTTATTGCTGTAAATCTCAATCAAACGCTTGATTTGCTTATCCGTAAGAGGCTGAGCGGTTGTAACAGTAACCAAAGTTTCGCCTGCTTCGCGCTCAAAACCAGACCATGCGCCGCCAAAGCTGCCCGTCTTGCCACTTTCTGCGCCACCGTGCCAAGTTCCCACCAGGTAGTGCATAATGCGCAAAACAACGGGATGCGCCTTACCTCCAATAAGCTCGTCGATTAAGCGAGACTTATCTTCCGAAGACCTATTTGGATCGGTAATGGCATCAGAAAGCTCTGGATACTTTTCTAGCGTATCCATCATTGTTGAAAGCTCATCAGATATGCGCTGAGCTTCGTCGTGAGCGTCTGAAATGGCTTGCGCAAGCGAAGAACGCGATAAGTTTTCGCTTACTCGCGATGCCTTTTCTGGCATCCGTACCTCCTCATTTATGCAAAACTAAGTAGCGATTAGCAACACTAAGATTTAAGACTTAAGACATAAGACTTAAAACTTAAGACTTAGTGAAAGCTTGCTTTGACTACTTGTTTTGCGCCGAATCCTTAACGTCTCCTACTTCATCAATCACATGATCAATGATTTTGGAGCCTACGGTATCGTCATCTAGCTTAGAAGCAAGAATCTTTCCAGCTAACGCCGCAGCGAGTACCGAGACTTCTCCTTGGAGGCTAGTCATGGCGTGCTTATGCTGAGCTTCAATGGAATGCTGAGCTTCACTAATAATCTTCGCAGCATCTTTCTCTGCACGCTGTCTTGCTTCATCAACAATCTTGGAAGCTTGTGCACGAGCCTGTTCGCGAGTCTTTGCAGCATCTGCTTGAGCTTGGGCGAGTTCTTCTTCCATCTGGCTCTTTAGCTCATCAGCTTCACGCTGCACGTTGGCTGCTTTAGACATTCCGCCTTCGATTTTCTCTGCGCGCTCATCAAGAATTGCCTGGAATTTAGGCATAACGAACTTGTAGAAAAACGCTGCAAGAACAACTAAAATAACCAGCGACCATATAACGTCGTAAGGCTCCGGCAAGAACAACGCCAGTTTATTAGTTTCGGCTGCATATGCCATGGCTTGTCCTTTCTATTCTTTCAACACTTGTATGCGTTGGAACGAGTTGTTTCGTTCGGTTCAGCTTCCCATAATGTAGGCAACGAATCCGAGCAAGCCCAGAACCTCGATGAATGCCAAGCCAATAAACATGAACAACTGAATACGGTTGCCGACTTCTGGCTGACGTGCAGTGGATTCCATAGCCTTGGATACAACCATTGCCATTCCGATAGCAGGGGAAAGAGTAGCAACGGCAAAGCCGAGAATGCTAAGGTTGCCCGTCAATCCTGCGAGAGCGATGATACTATTCATTGGTTTCCTTTCTTTAGGAACAGTAACCAGTTATAAACCCTAAGATTATTAAACCTGATTTATTTGTTTGCTTTAATTAGTTTTAACTATCTATGCAACAGCAACAGCAGATTTTTCTTCTTTCTCGGGGTAACTTTCCGAAATATACACAGATGCAAGAACGGTAAAAATAAATGCCTGCAAGCCTGCAACTATTATTTCGAATACTGTAAACAGAATGCCACCAAGCAGCCACAATGCACCGCCTAAGGCAAGGAGTTTATTGCTGGAATCCACCACAAAGAAGTTGGTGAATACTAGGCAAGTGGCCACCAGCAAATGGCCAGCAATCATATTCGCAAACAAACGGATTGTAAGCGAAAGTGGTCGCACAATCAACAATTCCAGCAGCTGCAATGGCGTAAGAATAAAGTAAATCGGCCATGGCACGCCTGCTGGGAACAAGGATTCGCGGAAGAACGTTAGGAATCCTTTTTCTCTAATTCCAGTGATTAAGTATTGGCACACAACCCAAAGAGCAAACACTAATGGCCCTGTAATAGTTGCGGTTGCAGCTATATTTAAGCCTGGAATAACTGAGCAAAGATTAAAGAAGAATATTGTTATAAAAAGAGTTGTAATCATTGGCACATAACGCTTTCCGCGCTCTTCGCCAATCATTTCGTACACAATGTTAAATCGCACAAAGTCCATTAGAATTTCTAGCACGCTTTGGAATCTTCCTGGAACCACTTTTGCGCGGGCTGCTCCAATGCCAAAAATAATCATAACGATTACGGCCATAATAAGACGCACCATAATAATTCGATTCATGGCAAAAGGTGTGCCTTGGAATAAAATCTCTGGCGGCAAAAAGTCATTAATGCTTGGCATCTCTGGCTTTGCTGAAGCTAGCAACGCCGCAACATTTATATGCGCAGCTTTCGCTAAAACTTCGATAGCTCCACTCATTCGTGCCTCCTTGTAGGACTCTTTTACAATACAGTTGCGCTAAATATTAAAGTTATTCACAAGCTAGTTTGTAAAACCGTAAATCCTGTAAATTCATTCGTTGACGTATGTGCGAAACGAAAACATATCTCTAAAAAGCTGATTCTACTCTTAGTTTGTACATTTGAGTTATATTTGAGTTATATTGCTGATTATTAACGAGTGTTGCGATTATAGCAAGTACGCAAATTCTTAATAACTCGCTTTAGTCACTTGTTTATTATACTCCACATTTGTTTAAAATTAAACTGCTTGCGCGATAAAATTATGCGAGAAACACGCCGAAGACTTGACAAATCCAAATTTGCCCCTATCGTAGATAGAGCTGCTAAAAGTAGCCGACGCGGGGTGGAGCAGCTCGGTAGCTCGCTGGGCTCATAACCCAGAGGTCCATGGTTCAAATCCATGCCCCGCTACGAGAAAGCCAAGAATCGCATATTTCTCACGAATGCGAATCTTGGCTTTTCTTTTACTAACTAACAGCTCCTGCAAGCTTTCTGCGAACATATTCACTTCTGCTTATATGGTAACTTTTCGAAGCTTTTGTTATGCTTTCAAGCTGCGCTTTAGGTAGTTTTATTGTCATACTAACTAAAGGTTCATCTTGTGCAGAGGCCATATGTAGCCCATAATATACAGGTCCTATTACTCCATCATCTTGGTTCTCATCTTCCAAAATCTCAACATCCTTGTCAATTTGCTCGGATGTCATTCCAAATTTTCTTAGTAGACTCTCTTCGTTCATTTTCAATACCTTCTTTTAGCTAACTCAATTTTAATCTTTTTAGTTGGCGGAGTCATTGCGTGATATATCAACACATCTTCACCAATCTGCTTGTATACAATCTCAACATTTCTACCACGAGAATCAAGACCAATACATACCCAGGTTTCATTATCTCTGCGTGCATCAATCATTACACTATGAAATGCTGTAAGAACATCTTCATCAGTGAGTTCTGGATGCCTCTTATGAACGCGCGGCAATATATAAACCCTCATTCACAAACACCTCGCATAAGCCGAAGACTATTGATACTAGATTATCACCGAGGTATTACCAAAAAATTACTCAAGTAATACAAGATATCTGATGTATTAATAAAGGAGAATCGCTAGACGGCGGCGAGCGCGATTCAAGCGCTCATCGCCAGCTGGAAGCATTGCAAAATACTCAAGCATGCGGTCTTTAATCACCTCTGCGCAATCTTTGTGAGAAGCAAGAAAATCAAGAAGCCTGCCAAAAGCATCGTCAATGTGGCCGTCAATCATATCTACATCTGCTACAGCAAGCTGAGCGGAAGCATCGCCAGGATTATCGCCAGCAGCCTTGCGCACAGCCTCCACGTTTGTATTCGTATTTCTGCTAAGAAGCAAAGCCTTAGCGCGCTCACGAGATGCCAATTCGTCATTCGGATTAGCTTGCAATACTTTTTCATACTCGCGCGCAGCAAGAGCATAATCGCCATTCATAGCTGCATCGTGTGCAATTTTGTGCTCAGGTGGAATGCTGGAAGAATTGGCAGAATCGCCAGAATTCGCAGAGTCGCCAGAATCCGCAGAATTATCGTCTACACCAGAATATGCCGAATCAACATAAGGAGCCGTTCCAGCAACACCAGACTTTTCCGCAACTTTAACTAATTGCGGCAAAATGGCACTACAAATCTGATTCAACTCATCTTCGCTAGGCAATCCTTGGCAAATAGGCATTGGCCTGCCCCCAACCAATCCATATACAGCTGGAAGCTGCTGCGCACGCAAAGCTTGAGCAATCGATGGGCTTTCATCCGCATCAATTCGCGCAAGTTGCATTCTGCCATCTAAGGCGCTAACAGAATCCGCAAGCTTTTGCGCTAAGTCGTAAGAAGTTTCGTCACTTTTTTGCCAAACAAGCAAAATAATTGGAAAACTTACGGAAGTTTGAACCATTGCCTGGAAAGTTTGATCGTTAACATCAATCACGTATCCGCCTGCAAGCGGAATTTTAGACTGCGGTTTGCCAGATTTTTCGGCAGCTTCGCGCTTTGCAAGAGCCTCCGCTTTGCGCTTTACGCCTTCTAAGTCTACTGCTCCAGCAAGCGAAAATCCGCCTGGATTCATGCCCATAGATTGCGAATCAACCATATTTCCTCTTTTGCTTATATTGCTTTACAAATATCTCTAAAACGTTAAACGCATTACAGCAAGCCTAAAGCGCTTCTACAACGCTTCCACTTTTATAGGCTGACGCTCCGCTCCAACAGGAATAATCTTTGCATCCGAGCCAGCAGGAGGTACAACCATAGCAACAACGTTCACATAAGTTACGCGCATTGTAGAAGTGGCTTTAGAATCCCCAAATAACGCTTTTTCTTCGTCGGAAGCTGGCCTAGATTCGCGGCCTTCTCCAGCTTTTCTAGTCCAAACTGAATCAATGCGAGCAATAACCAAATCACTCCCATCGCTTGCGCGCATAACGCTAATCTGGTTTGTTATAGGAGTAAAAACTTGTTCTTGAGATCCCTTATTTCGCTCCATTCCAGCTTGAACTGTTTTAGAAAGCTCGCTTAGTTTCGATCGCAAGTAATCATTAGCAAAATACTTTGCAAACTTGCTCGATTCTCCCCTTTGCAAAACATCCGCATATGCAGTCGCAGCCGCGTGTGGAGACATAACAAGCCCCGAATCATTAGCTTTGCCCATAGAAGCTCCGATTGAAGGAACTGGGAATTTTGGCAAATGCACACCAGGGAAAAGCCTTGCAACAGCCCAAAGCTTGTAGTTTGAGCGCGCGCTATCTTGGCGAATCACCAACAAACGTTTAGACTGCTGGTCTTTTGTTGTTGTAGTAATTGTCATTAAATCGCGCGGCCAACTTGCGTTTGTTGGAACAATTGTTTGAGCAACTTCACGCGGAATAGTGGTTTTTGCATCTAGCTTGCCCGTTTTTGCAGCAATCGCCAGCTCACTTGCGCGCACAAGAGCCGAAGGGCCACTCATGTATTCCGCAAGATTACTTGCGTTTTTCTCTTCGTTAGCTTTTTCTAAAGAGCGCAAAACTCTTAAACGTATATCTTTTTCTTTGATTGGAGTTACATCTGGAAGCTCTTTAACGCTAGAGCCTTCTGCAGCCTTAGGAACTTGGCCTTCGCAAGCGCAAAGCGTAAGGCACATTGCCGAAGCAATTACCGAAGCACACGCAAAACGCGCGTAGTGCTTGATTTTATGCGCATAAAACATAGTCACACTTTCCAAAATACGTTACTTTTTGCGGTTTTTTGAAGGTTTTGAGGAGCCACTTTGGGAACCATTTTGAGGACCGTTTTGGCGGCTGCCATTTTGATGGCTAGCATTATTAGAGCCATTTGCACCACGATTGGCATTATTGCTGGCGTTATTGCTGACCTTGTTGCCGTTGGTATTTCCGCCACTTGCATAGCCACTCGTGCGATTCTCTGAGCCTTTATACTTGCGATTTTTGCCACGATTTTGGCTTCTGTTGTCACGCTGGTTAAACTGGTTGCGCGACTTGCGCCTTGCTTCACCAGGCTTTGCGCTACTCGAATCGCCAGCCTCCAACGATTTGCCAAGATTTTCGCCAATGCGATTATCGCGCTTACGATTATCGTTGTCTTTACGATACTCTGCATCCATTATGCCATCTCGATTTTTATGTTCACCGCGATTGGTCTTCTTGGAGTCGTCAGCAAAATTTTCTTTGCAATCGTTGCGATCCTTGCGATCCTTATACGATTCCTTCTTGTAGCGCTTTTTTGCAAACCCAGTTTGTGATTTAGATGCGCCTTGTGATTTTTGTGATTTTCCAGACTTCCCTGCAATTCCCGAATTTCTAGATTCGCTAGATTCGCTAGATTCCGCAGATTCATGCAAATCCTTCGATTGCTCCGACTGATTCGCGCTAGACAAGTCGAAAGACTCCGCTGCATTATTCTCCGCAGCGTTATTCCCTGCAGCATTATTCACTGCCGCAAAATCGCCCTTAAAATCAGAACCCGACTCGCTCGCAAGCCTTGCAAAATAAGCTTGCAAATCATCTTTAGAAATAACAGTTGTTTCGTCTAAAGCCGCAGTAGGGGAAGAATTTAGACCAGACTTTACGCTTATAGAAGAATCTCCAGCGGCTTGCGACTTTGTTGTACGCGTTCTTGCGTGAACTCCGTGACGCGCATGCGCACCAGAGCCCACTTTATGCTTAGACTTTTTGTCTTTATTGCTACCAAAAACGCCAGCTATTGTTCCAGCCAAAGCCTCCGAGAACTTAACTTCTTCTTGGCTATTGTTTTCAACACTAATCAATCCCGTTCTGCTTGCAACAAGTCGCTTGTTTCGTCTGCGATGCGGAGCCATTGCAAACACAGAAGCCGAAAGGCCACATAGCAAAATAAACAACGCTCCTACAAAATACATAGGAGTAGCAAAATCAGGAAGATTATGCCTGCGCCAACGCAATTCAACAAAAGCTTCGGGAGAATTCTTACCAAGATCGATTATAAGAACCCTGCGTGCAATTTTTGATTGCAACTCCGACGACAATTTTTGATGAGAAGTCTGCGATTGCGCGCCATTTTGAGCATTGCTTTGCGCACTATTTTGCTCTTGCGACTCCTGCTTTAACGCTAAATCCGCCGCATTCCCCACTTGCTCAAAGTCGGCAGCATTTACAAACAACTTTGCCAAACCCATTTGGCAAGTGGCGTTAGTCCATAAATCGGAATCCTTAAAATCAACGTCTTTAGAAGCATCTTTAGAAACGTCTTTAGAAACCTTAGAATCGGCCGTTTTTGCGCTATCTACACGCGCATTATCGTCTGCCTTCATAACATCGGTAGAAAGACTACTCCAGTTATTAAGGCCCGTTATTCGCTGAACGGAATAACCCTTAGTCCATCCACGAACATCTTTAGCTAAGCCAACTGCAACGCAAATCGGCTTGCGACTATTTAGTGCCGCAACGCTAATCTTTACTCTATAGTCAACAAGATTCAAAACGCCTGGATCTGTAACAATGTATCTAGACCCATACACGTTTGCATGCGCCGAAACAATAGAGCTTGGCTTCCAAACAGTTGCGTTAAGCACACCAAGAACAATACTAAGAGCAGCAAGAAGGCCAAAAATTGGGGCCACTACTCCTCGCATAAACCTAGCTCGTTTTGTAGGACGTTGCATCAAACCTCTTTCTTAAGCTTGGCACGCCGCCAATTAGGCACCCCGCACGCGCACAAACTTATTAACGTAATTCTAAATTCGTTATATTTTATCCACTGCTATCTATTCTACAATCTTTACTAATCTTTTATAAGGTTTGATGTTTTGCGCAATAAATCACGCTGGAATTGCGACTAAATCGCTCTTAAATCGCTCTTAAATCGCGCTAAAATCGCTAGTTAAATCACACTAAAATCGCACACAAATCGCTAGTTAAATCACACCAAAATCACATGCAAGTTATAGTCTTAAACTTATGACAAAAACCAAATTAAATTTGACTAAATCAGTTATAACTCGAGTAATTTGTACTGCGAGCGCAATTGCCATGTGCTTTGGATTAGCATCTTGTAGCGCAAACAGCGAGTCAAGCAATGGCGCAGCAAGTAGCGAAGCAAACGCAGCTGGAATGAGCGTTTTAAGTGGCGTTAAGGCTAGCGGAGCTTTAGGAAAGCAGCCAAAGGTTGAGTTAACAGCACCTATAGATGTTAAGCCAAATTCTTACGCCATTTTGCAAGATGGAAATGGCACTAAAATCCCAGAAAATAGTCGCGTATGCGCTAATGGCATTGTGTACAACGCTAAAAGCGGCAAAGAGCTTATGAACACATGGAAGCAAGGAAAGCCAGACTGCTCAATTGTTGTTAAAAAGGGTGTTACTAGCAAGTCTTACTACACGCTGCTTAAGGGCAGGAAGATTAATTCCACGATTGCGTTTGGAATTCCTGCAAATCCACAAACTAAGCAAGACGCGTACGTAATGGTGTTAACTCTTGTTTCTGCAATGAAAACTCTTGATCGCGCAACAGGCAACAAAGTTAAAGATATTCCGCAAAATCTGCCGAAGGTAACTCTCGATAAGTCTGGCGCACCGTCATTAGATAAGAATAACTACGTGCCAAATGGAAAGTTGATTTCTCAAACTTTGATTGAAGGCAACGGCAAAGTGGTTACCGAAAAAAGCACAGTAACCGCTCACTACACTGGATGGACTACAGACAAAGACGGAAAATTGTACCAATTTGACTCATCATGGAAGCGCGGCACTCCTGCAGACTTCTCGCTGGCTGGTCAAGTTATTCCAGGATGGACTAAAGGCTTAGCTGGAAAGAAAGTTGGATCACAAGTTCTTTTGGTAATTCCGCCAGAAGATGGATATGGCAAAGAAGACAAGAAGGACGCAAAAGGAAACGTAACGATTCCTGCAAATTCAACGCTTTACTTTGTTGTAGATATTCTCTACGCTTCGTGATTAGTTGCGAATTCAGTTGCAAGTTAACTTGCGATTAAACTGCGATTAATGTTATGCCGCGCTTGAATAAATCTTGCGCGGCATTTTTGTACGCGCTCCGACCTGCCTTTTCGCTTAGAGCGTAGCGCGAAAAGGTAATTCGGAGCGCTGAGCCGCTCAAACGTAAAGTCCAGTGGACTTTACGCGCGGCGAAGACGTGAGCGCGCTGTAACGCGCGAACTATTTGCCAAATTTGGTACAAAGTCGGGAAACCGCCAGCGTTACAAATGTCTCGCGAGCGAGACAAATGTAACGAATTCGGAGCGCAAAAAAGCCAGAGCTAAACGCCCTGGCTTTTTGCTAATCGTAAGTTAATTAACGCCGCGCGGCTTACGCGTATGCGTGCGAATCAAGTATTCCTGGCTATCTACCAATGGCCTGCCCTCTGCATCGCGAGAATGCAACGTGTAAGTGCCGTCGCCATCCATCCACCAAGAAACCGTTGAATCCGCCATTTGCAAATCAATGTACTGAATCAACGCTTCCACCTGGTCTGGAGCACTTATGCGAACCAGCGTTTCAACGCGCCTATCAAGATTACGATGCATCAAATCGGCCGAGCCAATCCACACTTCTGGGCCACTTGCAGGGCCATCGCCAATTTGCGGACCGCAAGAATTAGCAAACGCGTAGATTCGGCTGTGCTCAAGGAACCTGCCAAGAATAGAACGAACGCGAATATTCTCACTCAAGCCCTCAATGCCAGGCTTTAGCGAGCATATTCCACGCTCCACAATGTCAATCTTTACGCCAGCTTGAGCCGCTCGATACAAAGCGTCAATCGTCTTTTCGTCAACAACAGAATTGACTTTAATCTTAATCCACGCTTCTTTTCCAGCAAGAGCCGCTGCCTCTTCCCTGCGAATTCGCTCAATAATGCCAGTTCTAACTGTGCGAGGAGCAACAAGCAAGCGATGGAAGCTTGACTTTGGAGCGTAACCCGAAAGCTGATTAAACAAACGAGTCAAATCTTGACCAACTACAGGATCGCAAGTAAGCAAGCCCAAGTCCGTGTAAAGGCGAGCCGTCTTAGGGTTGTAGTTGCCAGTACCAACGTGGCAATATCGACGCAATCCTTCGGCTTCTTGACGAACCACAAGCGAAAGCTTGCAATGCGTCTTTAATCCAACAATGCCATACACAACGTGAACGCCTGCGCGCTCAAGCTTGCGCGCCCAAGCAATGTTGGCATCTTCGTCGAATCGCGCTTTAATCTCAACAAGCGCAAGCACCTGCTTGCCAGCGTGAGCCGCGTCTACAAGAGCGTCAATAATTGGCGAATTACTCGACGTGCGGTACAGCGTTTGCTTAATTGCAAGCACTTTTGGATCTGCCGCCGCTTGCGCCAAGAACGCCTGAACAGAAGTAGAGAACGAATCGTAAGGGTGATGCAACAAAATATCATGCTCGCGAATCGAAGCGAAAATATCTTGCGCGTGGCTAGTTTCGACTTCTGCAATCTGGCGATTTGTAGTAGGAATAAATGGACGATACTTCAAATCTGGGCGATCTAGCGCTTGCAACTCAAAAAGAACCGTCATATCTAGCGGCGAAGGCAAACGATAGACTTCCTCTGGACTTACGCGCAATTGATTAGCGAGCAGCTGCGACAAGAATGGGCTAGCTTCGTCGGAAATCTCAAGACGAATAGGCGGCCCAAAACGACGACGCAAAAGCTCCTTTTCCATAGCGTTGAGCAAGTTTTCTGCATCGTCTTCCTCAACGTCAATATCTTCGTTACGCGTAACGCGGAAAGATCGCGCTTCCTTAATAATCATGCCTGGGAAAAGCGATTCCAAATGTGCTGCAATCAACTTTTCCATAGTAATAAAGCCGTATCGCTCTTCGCGACCCTCTTCGTCTGTTAAATCGTCAACTGGAACAAGACGATTCAAATTATCTGGAATCTTCACGCGAGCAAAATGCGACTTTCCAGAATTTGGATTTTCTACAATAACAGCCAAGTTGATTGACTTGCCAGAAATATATGGGAACGGGTGAGCAGGATCCACTGCAAGTGGCGTTAATACTGGGAAAACCTGCTTGCGATAATAGTCTGAAAGTCTATCTTTTTCGGATTGCGTAAGCTTATCCCAACTGAGCATAACAATGCGCTGCTTAGCAAGTTCTGGCAAAATGTGGTCAATAACATAATGCGCATGCTCATCTTGACGACGATGCGTAACCTCGCTAATTGCGCGCAATTGTTGACGCGGGCTAAGCCCACTTGCTGCGGTTACTGCGATTCCCGAGTCGATTCTACGCTTTAAGCCTGCAACTCGAACCATAAAGAACTCGTCTAGGTTGGACGCAAAGATGGCTGCAAAATTAGCGCGTTCAAGAAGTGGTAAATCAGTATTTTGCGCTAGCTCAAGCACGCGACGATTGAACTTTAACCAGCTAAGCTCGCGGTCAAAGAAGCGATCTTTTGGCAACGGTAGCTCGCCCTCACGAGCTTCACGCTTTTCTGCCTTTTCGTCTTCGGCGATGTGCTCTGCAATTTGTCCGCGCAGAATCGCCTTTGAGGGAGCGTCAAAAATTTGTACCATACTCCGTAATTGTATGCGCTGTAAGGGATGTGCGCGACTGAGTGTCGGCGGCTGCGAGTGCTCGACACGCCGATATCTTCAATATGTGAACGCATTTGAACATGACAACCATTGCATGTTCACAAAATGATGCAAAACTTGCGACTTTCCCGCGTGCAAATGAACACTAATTACAATATGTTAACAAAAGCAATTTTGCACTTTACTCTTGAGTAAAAAGTTGTGATAATAATAATCACAAGAACAAATTAAAAGAGCGGTAACCCACAAAAATGTATGGATGTTAGATTCCAATTACGTTGGACGGATACTTAAGACTTTTACCGTTGCAACGAGGATGTTGTGCAGATGAATCCGCAAGATTGTTTTTGTAAACAAGAGGCTCGCCAAGGTGGTGAGCCTCTTTTGATGCTCGGGAATTTTAAGTACTGGCGAGCGCTGGTTGGCTACTCCCCGCACCATCGCACATACACACTGTCTGGCTCTTAGGGGAAACTATCAAAGAATAATTGTTGGAAGATATTGTTAAAAGTCATTTTCTTAGCTTCTTTGAAAATGATTTATTAAATAAGAGCAAAACAGCAAAACAATTAAGAAGGATCGAAGAACCATGCAACACTCGTTTACAGTAATGTTGGCAGCTGAGTTTATTGGCACTGCCATTCTTATGATTTTTGGCAATGGAGCCGTTGCTAATGTTGAACTTAAAAACACTAAAGGTCATCACGCAGGTTGGCTAAACATTGCTATGGGCTACGGTTTTGGTGTTATGTTCCCAGTGCTAATGTTTGGCGGAATTTCTGGCGCACACATAAATCCTGCTATGACAATTGCACAAGCCGTAAATGGCATGTTCCCGTGGCAAAATGTTGCACCTTATATTGTGGCTCAGCTTTTGGGCGCGCTTGTTGGCCAGCTTATTGTGTACGTAACTTATTTGCCACATTACAACGAGACTGAAGAGCCAGAAGCAATTCTTGGAACGTTCTGCACTACAGACGCTTACAATAACAAGCTTAACTACTTCCTCAACGAATTCTTTGGCACGCTCGTACTTGTTTTGGCAGCTCTTTGCTGCCTAACTTCTCCTTGGGGAGAGAAGAATTTGGCTGGCGCTTCAATTGTAGTTGGCTTTGTTGTTTGGGGATTGGTGACTTCTATGGGCGGCCCTACTGGTCCTGCTTTGAATCCTGCTCGAGACATTATGCCGCGCTTACTTCACGCCATTTTGCCGATTCCACACAAGGGTTCTTCTCGCTGGTGCGAAGCGTGGATTCCAGTCGTAGCTCCTACTGCTGGCGCAATTTTGGGCGTGCTTATTTTTAAGTCGTTATTTGCGTAAAACATTTGCTTTTAACTGTTATTGATTGCGGTTGATTGTGATTAATTGCGGTTGTAAGAAGCGCGTAATGCTAGTATGAATGCGTTACGCGCTTTTTATTTTACAAGTTTATGTTTTGCAAGCTTGTGCTTATTAAAAAGATTTTAAGAAAGACGGAATAATGTTTTCGAAGTCAACTATTGCAATTGGACGTTTTGCCCCCACTCCTTCTGGGCGCATGCATATTGGCAATATGGTAGCAATGTTGGCTGCTTGGCTTTCTGCAAAGTCGCAAGGTGGAAGCATGATTTTGCGTCTGGAAGATCTTGATATTGCGCGAATGCCGAAGGATGCCAGCGCGCGAGTGATTGACGATTTGCATTGGGCTGGTCTTGATTGGGTTGGCGAGCCGACTTATCAGCATGAGCGCACTGCAATCTACCAAGAAGCTCTTGAGGCGCTAGAATCTTTGCAAGACGACGACGGAAATTCCCTGATTTACCCTTGTTTTTGCTCGCGTTCCGATATTCGCGCAATCGCAGCTCCGCAAGAAGGCGACGGCTTTATACGCTACCCAGGTACGTGCAGAAATCTTCGCGAAACTTCGGAAGGCTTAGCGCAAATCGAAAAGCGTTTGCAAAATAATCAGCAACATTCTTTGCGACTTGCTGTTCCCTCGGCTGATTCGCCGCAAGCAAATGTGAGTTTTATAGACGCGATTTTTGGCGCGCAATCGTTTAACATTAATCGCGATTTGGGAGATATGGTGATTCGCCGCGCGGATGGCGTTTTTTCTTATCAGCTTGCTGTTGTTGTTGACGATGTTTTGAGCGGAGTAAATGATATTGTGCGCGGACGCGACTTGCTGCGTTCGGCGGCGCTTCAAATTTGGATTGGTGAGCTGCTAGAAAAATCGGGATTTTTTGCGGCTCATGGCGTGCATTATGTGCGTCCGCGATTTGCGCATTTGCCACTAATTGATAACGCTCAAGGCGAGCGACTCGCAAAAAGTAAGCATTCGCTAGACGTTGGTGCACTTCGTGAATCTGGTTGGAGTGCCGAGCGCATGATTGGCTATTGTATGTATCTTTTGGGATACAAGAATCCTGAGCAAAATCAGCCTGTAGATATGAGCGCAACCGATGCGCTTGCGTTGTTTGAAAACGACGAAACGCCGTGGGATTCTGTTCACGCAAACCTAGCCGACAAATCCGTGCCCTTCCTCGACTAAACTATGTATTTAGACTGATAGATTGGGGCAATAAATGGCATATATGACGCAAAAAGATTTAGCGAATACTGAGGTTGATTGTGTTCGTACGCGTCAAATTGCCGACGGCGTGCACATCGTGCAAGACACCATTGCTCAAGCCGAATCGCGTTACGGGCGCAAAGCTGGGTCTGTTACGCTGCTTGCTGCAACTAAAACGCGCGATGTTGGCGAAATCATGGCAGCGCTTCGTGCTGAAGTGCGCGTAATTGGGGAAAATCGTCCGCAAGAAATTGTTGCAAAAGCCGAGATTTTACGCGCAGAGGCTGCTAAAGAAGGCTTAAGCGTTGGTGTAAACGGCGAAATTCCGCTCTACTTAATTGGTCAGCTGCAAAGCAATAAAATAAACAAAGTTTTGCCGCTTGCAAATGGGATTCAGTCGGTTGATGGCATTGATCTTGCACAAAAAATATCTGCTCGCGCGCAAAATTTGGGACTTTGCACAAACGTTATGCTGGAAGTGAACGTTTCGGGAGAAGCTACGAAATCTGGGTGCGCTCCAGAACGTGCGATTGACGAAGCACTCGCTATATCTAGTTTGCCATCGCTTAATTTGCGCGGATTAATGACGCTTGGAGCGCGCGTGAATGATGAAAAAATAGTGAGAAGTGGTTTCGCAAAATTGCGAGAAATTAGAGATTGCGTGAGTGAACAACTAGCGCAAGATCATGATGGAAACTCTGCAAAATTAGAGCTTTCAATGGGAATGTCCGGCGATTTTGCGTGGGCGATTGCCGAAGGTTCGACGATGGTTCGAATCGGTTCGGCAATCTTTGGCCCGCGCGCATTTGTGTAGTATTAAGTTTTGTCTAGCTTCTGATTTTTATCTTTTACTTTTATTGCCGTTACGCATGCATAATCACATTGCGCAGCGAACCAATGCCATCTACATGCACAATCGCTTCGTCACCAGCGCGCAAAGTTCCTGCTGGATACGGCGTTCCAGTCAAAATCACATCTCCTGGAAGAAGTGTTGAGAAGCTTGAAATCGCAGCGATTTGCTCTGGAATACTGTGAATCAATCGCGCTGTAGTGCCGTCAGCTTCCGGAACATTTTCGCCATTAAGCGTAAATGAGATATGCGCGTCTCGCCAATTTAGTTCGGTTGTAATCCATGGGCCTAGTGGGCAAGAAGTGTCAAAGCCCTTTGCGCGCGTAAACATTGGGTCGCTACCTGCGCAATCGCGCAAAGTTACGTCATTTACGCAAGTAAAGCCAAAAACATAGTCCATTGCAGCATCTGCCGACACATTTTTGGCGATTTTGCCCATAACAACAGCCACTTCTGGCTCAAAATTCATGTCGTTTGAGAAAGCAGGAATAACAATCGGATCGTCTGGGCCAATTACAGATGTGCTCGGCTTTGTAAAAATCACCATATCTGCTGCAGTATGCGACGCGGCCGCAGCAGAAGATGCGCGCTCTTCGGCAGAACGAGTATCGTAGTTTTTTGCCAATCCGTAGACTTTTGAAGGAATCACTGGCGCAAGCAGACGCACACCGTCGGCGTCTAACTCGTAGCGCTTGCCTGTTGGCTTAACTCCCTGAGTGCTTAATGGATGACCTTCTAGCGCTACTAAATAATCCTTGCCGTCTGCTTCGTCTTTTTGAACAAACGCGTATTGAGGAACTTCATTATAGGAAAAACGTGCAATTCTCATATTTTTAAGATTACGACATATTTAATACTTATTTATTTTTGATACTTATTTATTTTTGATATTTGACTGACGACTTTGCGATTGACGACTTTGATATGGAAAAGTCGCCAGCAACCGAAGATTTAAGGAAACGCCACAAACATCTTGAAAACAAAACTTGAGTGTAGTAGACTCAAGTTTTAGAAATTGACAGAATGTGGTTTGAGTGCAATCGCAAAAAGTGCACGCAAATCACCTAAAATCCGCTAGATAGCGGTGCAAATGGGGGTAAATATGGAACAAAAGTTTACAACCTTAGCGCAAGATGCATTGAGTGATGCTGTGCAAAGCGCGGCGGCAGCTGGCAATGCGCAAGTAGATACGTTACATTTGGCAGATGCCCTACTTCGCCAAGAGCAAGGCGTAGTGCGCGCGCTTATTGCTCAGGCAGGGGCAGATGCGCAACAAATCGGAGCCGAAATTCGCAATGCATTAGTGGCATTGCCTTCATCTACTGGCTCTACTACGACTAAGCCAGACGCAAGTCGTCAGCTTTTGGCCGCGCTAAGCCAGGCAGAAAAAGAGATGCGCTCAATGGGAGACGAATACGTTTCTACGGAGCACATGCTTATTGGCATAATTGCAAGCGCGCCGAATGCTGTTGCGGATATTTTCAAAAAGCACAATGTTTCTGCAGATGCGTTGCGCAAGGCTGTGCCAACTGTACGCGGTGGTGCGAAAGTTACAAGCCCAGACGCGGAAGGCAACTACAAAGCGCTTGAAAAATATTCGGTTGATATGACTGCGCGCGCTCGCGAAGGAAAGCTTGACCCTGTGATTGGGCGCGACCAGGAGATTCGCCGCGTGATTCAGATTCTTTCTCGCCGCACGAAGAATAATCCTGTGCTAATTGGCGAGCCAGGCGTTGGAAAAACGGCAGTTGTAGAAGGATTGGCTCAGCGAATTGTGGCAGGAGATGTGCCTACGACTTTGCAAAACAAGCGTCTTATCAGTCTCGATTTGGCTTCGATGGTTGCAGGATCTAAGTATCGCGGCGAGTTTGAGGAACGCTTAAAAGCAGTGTTGAAGGAAATTCAGCAATCAGACGGTCAAATTATTACGTTTATTGACGAAATTCACACTGTTGTTGGAGCAGGATCCGCAGAAGGTTCAATGGATGCTGGCAATATGCTTAAGCCAATGCTTGCGCGCGGTGAGCTGCGCTTGGTTGGAGCAACTACGCTTAACGAGTATCGTGAGCATATTGAAAAGGATTCGGCACTTGAACGCAGATTCCAGCAAGTGTTTGTTGGCGAACCGTCTGTTGAAGACACGGTGACGATTTTGCGCGGACTTAAGCAACGTTACGAAGCGCACCACAAGGTGACTATTAGCGACGATGCAATCGTAGCTGCAGCAACGCTTTCAAACCGCTATATTACTGGTCGTCAGCTTCCAGATAAGGCGATTGATTTGGTGGATGAAGCGGCAGCCCACTTGCGCATGGAGCTTGATTCTCAGCCAGAAGAAATCGACGAATTGCAGCGCAAAGTTACGCGTCTTGAAATGGAAGAAATGCAATTAAAGAAGGCGGAAGATGCTGCTGCACGCGAACGCTTAGAAAAGTTGCAGGAAGAATTAGCAAACTCGCGCGAAAAGCTTACTGGATTGAAAGCGCGCTGGGATGCGGAAAAAGCTGGCCATAACAAGGTTGGCGATTTGCGAGCGCAACTCGATGCTAAGCGCGTAGAAGCCGACAAATTCACGCGCGAAGGCAATTTGGAGCAAGCAAGCCGTATTTTGTATGGCGAAATTCCAAGCATTCAAAAAGCTTTGGAAGAAGCGGAATCACAGGCTGCTAATGCTAAGAGTGAAGCAAAAGAGCCGATGGTTCCGGATCAGGTTGATGCTGATTCTATTGCAGGAGTCGTTAGCGAATGGACAGGCATCCCTGTTGGCCGCTTGATGCAAGGCGAAAATGAGAAGCTGCTCAACATGGAAAAGGAGCTTTCTAAGCGCGTTGTTGGTCAAAGCGAAGCAATTCAGGCTATAGCGGATGCTGTGCGCAGAAGCCGCGCTGGAATTGCAGACCCGAATCGCCCAACTGGTTCGTTCCTATTCTTGGGTCCTACTGGCGTTGGTAAGACGGAGCTTGCAAAGGCTCTTGCTGACTTTTTGTTTGACGACGAGCGTGCAATGGTTCGCATTGATATGAGCGAGTACATGGAAAAGGCTTCCGTCTCGCGGCTTATCGGTGCTGCTCCTGGTTACATTGGCTACGAGGAAGGCGGCCAGCTTACTGAAGCCGTGCGACGCCGCCCGTATTCTGTAGTGCTTTTTGACGAAGTTGAGAAGGCGCATCCAGAAGTATTCGACGTTTTGTTGCAGGTTTTGGACGATGGTCGTTTGACTGACGGACAAGGTAGAACGGTTGATTTTACGAATACGATTTTGATTATGACATCAAACTTGGGTTCGCAATTCCTTGTGCAAGAAGGCTTGGACGATGCTGCTAAGCGTAAAGCTGTTATGAATGCTGTTCACGCTGAGTTTAAGCCAGAGTTCATCAACCGTTTGGATGAACTTGTTATGTTCCATCCGTTGAGCCGCGAAGAGCTTGGTGGAATTGTGGATATTCAAGTTCGTCAAGTGGCTGCGCGCTTGAGCGACCGCCGCATTAGCTTGGATGTGAGTGACTCTGCTCGCGCTTGGCTTGCAGAGCATGGCTATGATCCAGTTTACGGCGCTCGTCCGTTGCGCAGATTGGTTCAAACAGAAATTGGCGATCAACTTGCGCGATTGCTGCTTTCTGGCAAGGTGCATGATGGCGCTCGCGTAGTTGCGGATTGTGTAGAGAGCGACCATGTAACTCTCAAGATTGCGTAGTGCCTGCATTCTTCAATGTAGTCAAATAATGTAGTCAAATAAAACAAAGCGTGCTGTTTATTGGATTATTTTCCAGTAGGCAGCACGCTATTTTGTTGCATAACGCTTATTTTTCTATGCAATAATACGCGTGTCTAATTATGTTTCAAAAGTCGAATCAGTAGTGTTTAATAGAACGTATGTTCGATAATATTGTGATGTTTGTTTTAATGGTGGTTGCTGTTGTAATAACCGCCATTGTTGTGTTGGCTATTGTTAAGCACAACTCTGGAACGCAAGGCGTTAATGGCGTAAGTCAACGCGAATTTAACGAATTGCGCTCGCAGTACGAGCAAGCGCGCGCTCAAGCTCAAGAAAATGGCAATCAGGCTATACGATATCGCACACAATCAGAGCAGCTTGCTGAGCGATTAAAGTTTGTTGAAGCAGAACTTGCTAAAGCGCAGCAAGCAGAACAATTGCGAGTGAATCGCGAAGAACAATTGCGAGCAGAACGAGAAGAACGCGAACGGTTAAATCGTGAAAAAACTTTGAAAGAGCAAGGCAAAGTCTTGGAAGCGCTTGCTCCAGTAAAAGACAATCTCGAAGCTTTGAAGAATAAAGTTTCGCAGATTGAAGAAGGCCGCAAGCAAGAAATGGGTGTGCTGAGCACTCAGCTTAAAGGATTAAGCGAGCAGCAAACAAGGCTTGACCGCGAAACAAGTTCGCTTTCTGCAGCATTGCGGAATAACAAGGTTCGCGGAGCTTGGGGCGAGGCTCAGCTAAAGAATATTGTGGAATCCGCAGGCTTGCTTGAACATGTTGATTTTGATACGCAGGTTGTTGTAACAGGAGTGAATGGTGAGCAGCAGAGGCCAGATATGGTTGTGCATCTGCCAGGAGGCAAAACAATTCCAGTTGATGCAAAAGTGCCGTATGCGGATTATCAACGTGCTTGTGAAATTCCAGATAATGCAAGTGACGAAGAATTGGCTAGAAGAAGTGAGCTTCTAAAAGCGCACGCTAAGGCTTTGCGAGAACACGTGCGAGTATTGGGAGCTAAAGCGTATTGGCAGGCTTTTGAAACAGCACCAGATTTTGTAGTTGCATTTATTCCAAACGAAGCGTTGCTTCAGGCAGCTCTTGAAGCGGACCCAACGCTTATGGATGATGCTTTTGCGCAAAAAGTAGCACTCACTTCCCCAGTTACTTTGTGGGCTGTACTTAAGTCTGTTGCATACGCATGGCAGCAGCAAAGTCTTACAGATGACGCAAAAGAACTTTTCGATTTATCTCGAGAATTGTACGATCGCTTTGCGGTTCTTGGAGAAAATGCTTCAAAACTTGGCGTATCTTTGGCAAGAACAGTCGCAGCTTACAATAAGTTTGCTTCCTCACTTGAGTCGCGAGTGTTGGTAACAGCGCGTAAACTTCAGAAGTTAGATCAAAGTAAAGTTATTGCTTCAATAGATCTTATCGATTCTGATAAAGCTGATGTTAAAGAGCTGAGTGCTCCGGAAGTATCAGTAGAAGATCGTTAAGCATAAAACATCAAAGCATCAAAAATTGAAGAACTCTAACGCTAAGGAGTGCAAAAATGACAGAATTACAAGAGGAACGCGCGGAACTTAAACGCATGCTTTGTGCGGATATGAGTGCGAAACCATTTAGCGAACTGTTTTCTGTTACTTTTAATCAGCGCGGCTCTAAGCTGGTTGGTGATGTTCTTTTTGATGCAATTGAGAAAGCTGGGTATTCGTTAGAGCGCGATGTTGACGCAGTTGGAGCATTAACTGCTGCTGCAGTGCCGATGGTTTTTGCACTTATTCATGCTGCAGAACGTAAAGGAATTGCACTCGACGGCTTCGTTATGGATTTTGTTTTCCCTGCAACAAAAGGTCCGTCAGTTAAAGGCAAGCGAGTATTGTTGCTTGATTCTTGGCTTTCTGAAAAATCGTATGTTCAAACTTCTTCGCTTGTGACTTTACGACACGGAAATGAATTAAGTCTTGATTTTGGCATTGTTAATCAGCAAGGCGCGCAAATTCTTGCTATAGTTGCATTAATTGGTGGTGTTGACGCCGACGAACAAGGCACGAGGCATCTTCAATTAGTAAATCCAATAAGCGAGGAGAGTACTAAAATGGCATTTGTTCAAGCTTTCGGTGAAGAAGAATTACGCGCAGATGCAGATCACGAAGATTGCTGCAACGACAACTGCTGCGGCGGTCATTGCGAGGTTAAATGCACGGGTGACTGCGCTCATGATGGCTGCACTGAGCCATGTTGCGAAGACAATTGCTGCGGTGGCCACTGCAAGTCAGGTTGCACAGGCGATTGCGCAACTGACGGCTGCCAAGATTAGTTGCAATTACTAGCTACCAATACTAAGCAAAAGTATTAAACGGAGCAAAACTTATACATGCACGAACCGAATCCAATTACTTTGGCTGCAAAAGCTTCCGACGAGCCAGAATTCCGACCTATAGGAGTTGGCCCGTGGGAAGAAGAGCATCCAGGCGAGCCTCGTCCAGATAATCCAGAATCTCCAAATTACGATGCGCGGTTTAGCACTGAATTACTAGACGAAGGCGACCAGCGTAATGTTTTAGACCGTTACCGGTACTGGAAAGTAGAAGCCATAAAAGCGGATCTCGATTCTAAAGGTCGTCATGAGTTTGAAGTAGCTGTAGAAAATTGGACTCACGATTTCAACATAGGCTCTATGGTTCGCACTGCAAACGCGTTTACTGCGAAAAAAGTGTATATCGTAGGGCCTCATAAATGGAATCGTAAAGGCTCGTTAATGACCGAGCTATACCAATACGTTGAATGCTGCCCAACTATTGAAACTCTAGTAACTAATTGGCGCGAAAATATGCTTAAAGAAGCAGAAGAAGCGCATCAACTTTTGCTTAAAGCACAAGCAGAAGGCAATAAAGAAGCCGAAAAAATCGCAAATATTAAGGAACAAGACGCTAAAAACGCGCGCGTTATAGCGCTCGACATTATTCCAGGCGCTGTTGCTATGGAAAACTACAAGTTCCCTAAACGTTGCCTTATGCTTTTTGGCGCGGAAGGTCCAGGTCTTTCTAAAAAAGCACTAGAGATGGCGGATGACGTTGTTTATATTTCGCAATTTGGCTCTGTTCGCTCTCTAAACGCAGGAGCTGCTGCGGCTGTTTCCATGCACGCGTGGATTGCGCAACATGCAGCACCAAATTGCTGACACAAACTACAAACAAGCGAATATAAAAAAACAATCGCAAACAAATACAAAACAAAAATCGCATTACAAAACGCAGCAGCCTGTACTCATAAACGCTTACATTTTATGTTTATTTTTTCTATTTGTGATATTGTTAATTTATGTTAGAATTTCAACATATTACAAAGCGTTTCGGCGCAAAAACAGCGCTTAACGACGTTTCTTTCGTCGCCGAAGACGGTAAAGTCACTGGCTTTTTAGGTCCTAATGGCGCTGGTAAATCTACCACCATGCGTTGCGCATTAAATCTTATTCATGCCAATAGTGGTACTTCTCTTATTGACGGCAAACCTTACGCAAAAATCGCATCCCCAATGACAGAAGTTGGCGCAGTTCTTGACGCAAAGTCCGCTCACAGAGGCCGAACTGCTTACAATCACTTGTACTCGCTGGCTTTAACTCACGGAATATCAAAAAAGCGCGTTGACGAAGTGATTGATATTACTGGATTATCAAGTGTTAAAACCCGCAAAGCGGGATCCTTCTCGCTTGGCATGAGCCAGCGTCTTTCCATTGCGGCAGCGCTTTTAGCAGACCCACACAATCTTATTTTGGACGAGCCGATTAACGGCTTAGACCCAGAAGGCGTTAAGTGGGTTCGCGAATTATGCAAGTATTACGCAAGCGAAGGCCGCGCAATACTACTTAGTTCGCACTTAATGAGCGAAGTTGCGCTCACTGCAGATAACTTGGTTATTATTGCGCATGGCGAAATTTTGGAGCGCACAACGGTTCAAGATTTTGTTGACGCGCATTCGCAGCACGCTGTTCGACTTGTAACTCCAGAAGGCGAAAAACTAAAGTCTGTGCTTGCTCAAAATAATCCTGAATGCAAGATTTTGCCAGATAATCGCACGCCTCAAGACGTTCAAGAAGGCGAACTTTTTAGAATAACAGGATGTGAGCTTAATCAGCTTGCTCGCGAAATTGCGGATAATCAAATTTTGGTATATCAGCTAAATCAAGAGCACGCATCACTTGAGGAAGCATATTTGGCTCTTACGCATGGCCAGGAGCAGTACGTTACTAAGACTGTTCCTAGCAGCGGATCGAAGCCGAGTGAGCAAAACGTAGAGCAATCTAACAATAAGGAGAGTGCAAAATGAGTGAGCAAGTAGCAAATCAACAAGTGCAATCTTCTGAATCTAACGCACATCAGTCTAACGCGTATAAAACAGGTCGCAGCATGAACGCTCAGCACTTGCGCCTTACATTTATGCACACGCTTAAATCTGAGATTGTTAAGTTGCGCGGACTTGCATCAACATGGTGGTGCATGGCATTAGCTATTGTTTTGCCAGTAATCTTTAGCTTTATTATTGCGATTGTGCAAAAAGCAATGTCTAAAGTTGACATTAAGAATGGAGCAAATCAAGGTAGATCAAGCGCTGCAATTACTGTTGGGCCAAGCAATAAAAGCAGCCTTATTGCATCTCAAGATAGCATTTTCCACTTAGTTATTAGTTTTGCTTCTGTATCTTTGATTGTTCTAGCGATTTTTGCAGTGCTTGCTGTAACCGCGGAGCATTCTACAACTTCGATTCAGGCTTCTCTTACTGCTGTACCTAGAAGGGGTATGTTCTTTACGGCTAAGTTTATTGCTGTTGCAATCTACGTTTTTGTGGTGCAACTTATTGCAATGGCAGTTTCGCTAGGCGCTGCAGAATTAGCTTTTATAGGAGACAGCACTTCTGGATTATCTGGAAGCAACGCGTGGAAATTGCCTCTTACGCTGTTTCTTGGATCTCCTGCAATTATGGTTGTTGTAGCAGCAATGGCGTACGGCTTTGGCATGATTTGCAAGTCAACTGCTGGCGGAATTATGTGCGTTATTGGAGCCGTGATGATTTTGCCTAGTGTTCTTAGCATTATTATGTTTGCGAGCAATTTCGCGAAGTGGAATTCAATACTTATACAGCTTTTGCCAGCCACAGCGGTGGAGAAATTCTTGGGCAGCTCCCCTAATTCGGGTGCACAGCTTCCACCAAACGCATATGTTTTTACATGGTGGCAATCAGGCTTGGTGGTTCTCGCTTGGGGCGTAGTCATGTATGCAATTGGCCACGTTGTTGAAAAACATCGCGATATTTAACTACAAATAATATTTAGCAAACAACAAGGGCTTTATCTCGTAACCGACTACAAGATAAAGCCCTTAATTGTATTCACTTATATTTAATTTATTATTTATTAAATTATCTTTATTAAGTTATTTTTTGAAATTGTGATAAGTATCAGTCGTTCTTCACAGTTTCAGCAACTCGTGGCCACAAGGTGGTGCCCCAGTTCTTGATTGTGCGCTGGCGAACCAGTGGCAAATCGGAACGGTCATATACTGTACGCCATGGTTCCCAAACTAAGCCAGTCTTTTCAACCAGCTTGATTCGTAGATTGTGTACATTTCCTTTGAACTGAATAGTGGTGTTGAAGTGAGCTGTACGATACTTGCCATTGCCTTCCCAAGCGCGAGAACGCACGTAAGGAGTGCCGTCAATTTCGGTGCCGTACTCATCCCAGTAGATGTAGTAGCGAGCTACGTAAGCTCCACGGTGATCCAAAGTCAAGTAGCCGTCGCGGTAGGAAGAAACCTTGGTTTCAACGTAATCGCTATTGGTTTGCAAAGTTGCTACTTCGTTATCCTTGACGAAGGAAGTGGTGTAAGCAATTGGAACTGCTGGGCTGGAGGTGCTCAAATTTGCGCCTTCTTGAATCAAAGCCTTCAACGTGTCGACGTTGCCGGTAATAACCTTGGCTGCACCGTTTGCGCTGCCGCCGAGAATTACAGCAGTTACAGAAGTGTTCTGCAAAATGCGGTGGAACTCGGTATTTGGCTTGATTTCAACACCCTTGATTGCAGCTTCAACAGCAGCCTGGAAATCGGTGCTCTTGCTGCGGGTGTCGAACTTTACGTACATTGAACGGCCGTAAGCTACGTTGGACACATATACTGGCGGACGCTTGCTGTCTACTCCGCGGCTCTTCAAGCTTTCTGGCGTAGTGCATGGTGCGAAGAAGTCAGCTGGGCTATCTGGAGCATCAACACTTACGGTGTAGTAGGTCTGCTTGAAGTTCACAATTTGAGTCTGCTTTTCGCCCTTGTGCACAGCGTCGAAATCAATCTTCAGCGGAACGCCAATCTTGGCGAAATCAGCACCAAACTTTGCCTTGAGCTGGTTCATGCTTTGTGCGCTTGCAGAATCGTACTGCATGCGAGCTGCAACATGATGGCTTGCAGCGTACTGTGCATTCCACTTGGAAACTAAGCCGTTCACTGCGGAAGTTACAGAGCTCTTGGTTGGGCGCTGAACAGTTACAGCACTTTCGCCGCCGTGGAAGCCTGGCAAATCAACGCTCAACGTGATTGGAGCGCGGTTTGCGGAAATCAGGCTTGGCATATTGTCCATCAAATTCTGGTCAGCGCGGAAAAGAGCACCTGGGTATACGCGATCATCGTTGGCGGAAGTAACCGACAAGTTTGAAGTTGTATTTGTGATGTTCTTCTTCTGATGCTCAACAACAACGAATTCATCGCCCTTGTTGAAGCTATCGCTAGAGAATTTGTTGTCAATGGTTTCGCCATGACGGGCGAGAATGTTTGTTTTATCGTATTGCAAATCCCACAAATAATTATTCAACGAGTCCTTCTTGGCTGCGCAAGATGCGGTTGGCTCAGAATCCTTAGCTGCAGGAGCGGCCATTGCTGGTGCTGCTAAGCATTGTGGAATAATAGTTGCGCCCGCGAGGAGCAACATTGCTGCATTACGGTAGAACTTTGTGTTATTCATATGTGTCCTTCAATTTTATATTTTATGTTATTTTTTATGAGATACCGTAACTTATTTGCTTCTATGCATGGAATGCTTCGCTGCATTAGCTTAATATCTCATAGCATTTAATTATTACATGCTTTTTTATTTCTGGGATAGTGAAATAAAACAAATTTTTTTATTCTGCAAATAAACGTATGAAGAAGGTTGGAATGCCAACATTCTTTTATTGAATTATTTCCATTTCATGGCGTGTTGACATGCATAGACCCTCGTCTTCACTATTTTATACTCGTTAATTTTATGAAAACTGTATGTGATAATAATTGTTATTTCGCTTATTGTCTCACTAATAAAATTTTTTTAATATTACACATAATTTTCCCTAGAAAATATGGATCGACAATCATGTTCTAAAATTGGGAAAATATTCCTGCAGTAACGTGTGTAAATCTTTTATTAATATTGCTTTTTCTTCTATAAGAAGGTCACGCATCACACATATAGTTGAGGTTATGCCAACATTCACACGCGAAGAAATTGAGCATCTGGGCGTTCTATCCCAGATTGCGCTTAGCGACGAAGAAATCAGTCGCTTGCAAGGCGAATTAAACGTCATTGCAGAATCTATTAACAAAGTGCAGGAAGTTGCTGGCGAAGATGTGCCACCTACTGCAAATCCAGTACCTCTTGAAGCGTATTTGCGCCCAGACGAGCCTGCTACGCCATTGACTCAAGAAGAAGCGCTTTCTGGCGCTCCTAGAAGCGAGTCTGGCATGTTTGTAGCACCTCGAATTTTGGGGGAGGAATAAACATGACTAATACTCAAGATTTAGTAAAGCTTTCTGCTGCCGATATGGCAAAAGCTGTAAAAGCTAAGGAAGTTTCTAGCCGTGAGCTTGTTGAAGCTCACTTGGCAGTAATCGAAGCAGCCGAACCAGAAATCAAAGCATTCTTGCACGTTTCTGCAGATGTTGCACTTGAACAAGCAGACGCTTTTGATAAAAAGAATGCTAATGGCGAATCCGAAGGCTTACCTGAGCTTGCAGGCGTTCCAATTGCCATTAAAGACATGATTGTTACTAAGGGCATTCCTACTACTGCAGCATCTAAGATTCTTGAAGGCTGGGTTCCACCTTACGATGCTACCGTTATTGAAAAGCTCAAGGCAGCTGGCATGCCAATTCTTGGCAAGACTAATTTGGATGAGTTTGCTCAAGGTTCTTCTACCGAGCATTCTGCTTATCAAACTACTTGCAACCCTTGGGATACCGAGCGCGTTCCTGGCGGTTCTGGCGGCGGTTCTGCAGCTGCAGTTGCTGCATTCGAGGCTCCTATTGCTTTGGGTACAGATACTGGCGGCTCCATTCGTCAGCCAGGCGCTTTAACTGGTACAGTCGGCGCAAAGCCAACTTATGGCAGTGTTAGCCGTTTTGGTGCAATCGCTATGGCAAGCTCCTTGGATCAGATTGGTCCTGTTTCTCGTACCGTTCTTGACTCTGCACTTTTGCAGGAAATCATTGGCGGCAACGATAAGCGCGATTCCACTTCGATTCCAGCTCCTGTTCCTCCAATGGCTCAAGCTGCTCGTGAGGGCGCTCGCCGCGATTTGAAGGGCGTAAAAGTTGGTCTTGTTAAGGAGCTTAGCGGCGAAGGCTTCCAGCCAGGCGTTGAAGCACGCTTTAATGAGGCTGTGCAATTGCTTAAAGATATGGGCGCAGAAGTAACAGAAGTCTCCTGCCCTCACTTCCCTTACTCGCTGGCTGCATACTACATAATCATGCCTTCCGAAGTTAGCTCCAACTTGGCTCGCTACGACGGAATGCGCTACGGTTTGCGCGTAATGCCGCCAGCAGATAAGCCTCAAACTGCTGCAAACATGATGGCTGCAACTCGCGAAGCTGGCTTTGGCGACGAAGTAAAGCGTCGTATTATTCTCGGCACTTACGCACTTTCCGCTGGCTACTACGACGCTTGGTATGGCTCTGCACAAAAAGTTCGTACGCTTATTATTCGCGACTTTGAAGAAGCGTTTAATAAGGTAGATGTTCTAGTCTCTCCAACAAGCCCTACAACGGCATTTAAGTTTGGCGAGAAGATGAACGATCCACTTTCCATGTACATGAACGATATTGCTACGATTCCTGCAAACATGGCTGGCGTTCCAGCTTTGAGCCTCCCAGCTGGCTTAAGCGACGATGGCCTGCCTGTTGGCATTCAGATTATTGCTCCGCAATGCCATGATGAAAAGATGTACAAGCCTGCAGCAGCGTTGGAAGCAGCGCTCGAAGAAAAGTGGAGCGGCCCAATCTGGAAGTCGCTTAAAGCTGGTTGGCTCGATTCATTGGCTAAGTAAAGTGAAATAAAGCTTAAATAAGAAGGATTCTCATGGCTGAAAAACTTATGAAATACGCCGATGCTGTGGAGCAGTTTGACCCAGTTTTCGGCTTGGAAACTCACGTTGAGCTTAGCACGCGCACAAAGCTGTTTTGCCCAGCAGAAGTATCTTTTGGTGGCGAGCCAAATACTCAGCTAACTCCTGTAAGCCTTGGTTTGCCAGGCTCTTTGCCAGTTGTAAACAAGACTGCAGTTGATTACGCGATTAAGCTTGGTTTGGCATTGCATTGCGAGATTGCTGAGTGGAGCCAGTTCGCTCGTAAAAACTACTTCTACCCAGATATGCCTCGCGACTACCAGATTTCCCAGTACGATAAGCCTACTAATGGCAATGGCTACTTGGATGTTGAGCTGGAAGATGGCACTGTGTTCCGCGTGCCGATTGAGCGCGCTCACATTGAGGATGATGCTGGTAAGAATACTCACGTTGGCGGCGCAGATGGCCGAATCGAAGGCGCAAATCATTCTTTGGTTGATTACAATCGCGCAGGCGTGCCTTTGATCGAGATTGTAACTAAGCCAATCGAAGGTGCTGGTAGCCGCGCTCCAGAAATTGCTGGTGCTTATATGCGTGCTATTCGCGATATTGTTCGCGCGCTTAACATCTCCCACGCTCGCATGGAGCAGGGCAATATGCGTGCTGACGTAAACGTTTCGCTTCGTAGAAAGCCAACCGATCCATTCGGTACGCGCTCGGAAACTAAGAATGTGAACACATTCCGCGGTATTGAAAGGACGCTCCAATATGAGATTCGTCGCCAGGCTGCTATTTTGAGCGAAGGCGGCGAGATTTTGCAGGAGACTCGTCACTGGGATGAAGCAACTCAGACCACTGCTGGCGGCCGCGTAAAGTCCGACGCCGACGATTATCGCTACTTCCCAGACCCAGATTTGGTTATGCTTCACATCACTAAGGAGCATATTGAGCGCATGAAGGCCGAAATGCCAGAAATGCCTCGCGAGCGCCGCAACCGCTTGCAAAGCGAATGGGGTATTAGCGATCTTGAAATGCGCGATATTCTTAACGCGGATGCTCTTGATTTGGTTGAAGAAACCGTTAAGGCTGGCGCAACTGCAGCTGGTGCTAAAAAGTGGTGGCTTGGTGAGCTTGCTCGCGAAGCAAACACTCGTGGCGTAACTTTGGAAGAATTGCCTATTACTCCGCAAGATGTGGCGCAAGTTGAAAAGCTAATTGCAGACGGTTTGCTTAACGATAAGCTCGCTAAGCAAACTGTTGCATGCGTTTTGGCTGGCGAAGGCACGCCTGATGAAGTTGTTAATAAGCACGGATTTAAGGTTATGAACGACGATGGCGCTTTGGAAGCCGCTGTTGACGCTGCTCTTGCAGCCGACCCAGAGGTTGCCGAAAAGCTTAAGTCTGGAAATATGAAGCCGATGGGCGCGATTATTGGCGCCGTTATGCGTGCGACTAAGGGTCAGGCAGACGCTAAGGCCGTTACTAAGATTGTAATGGCAAAAATCAAAGGCTAGTTTAGATTAGCTTTTACTTTGCACTTTTTGCGCTTTATACTTTGCGTTTTAACTTTGTATTTTATAGCATTGTATAGGGTGCAAAAAGTGCGATTTTATAACGCGGTTTTTTTACTGCTCTTGTAACGCTTTTTGTAAGCTTTGTAACACGTAAGTCGATTGTATGAAAAAGGTGAATATGCAAGGATTCAATGCTGATTCTACAAGCCACCGCGAGTTGCCAGAAAATATTACGATTCCACCAATCCGCGGCGAAATGGCGCGTCTTAGGCCAGCAACAATCGAAGATTTGGTGCAAATGGACGCATTGCATGCTTTTGATGGAGCTGCCGTTATAACAGGCAAAGATTCGCAATCGGAGCGCGCGATGGTTCGCGCTTGGGTAAATCGTTCTGTGCAATGGTCTTCGGCTGGAATCAATGAAGCAAAATCTAATCATGATGCCGCCTCTGGCGACGCTCAATCGCGCCCAACAATCGCATGGTCAATTGTGCCAGATTTTATTGATGACTCCGAAAACATCAATGGAAATATTATTGGAATGATATTTTTGATTGACATTGACGGTTGGTCTAAATCCGCTAGGATTCAAGTGATTCTAGGACGCGATTATAGGGGTCGTGGATATTCTAGAGACGCAATGCCTAGAGTTATGACTTACGGTTTTGCACCAAGCGAGGTTGGCCTTGCTTTGCACAGAATTTGGGTTGGCGTTCCTGCAACAAACACGCGCTCGCTTTCCGTGTACCAGTCGCTTGGCTTTATGAAAACGGGAACAGCTCGCGATGCACTTTGGGATTCTCAAAGCCAAAAGTATCAAGATTTTGTTGTAATGGACACTCTTGTAGACGAGTACGATGCGATTCGCTCGCTAGACGCTTTTGGACTACACGTTATTGAAGATAATCCTGGAGTTTGCGAGGCTTTAAGCGCGCACGAACATTCGATTGCAATCCCAGTTAAAAATGGCGATTCGCGCAAGTCGCAAGCAACCGAACAAGCCGAGTCTAGTGTTAAGCAGACAGGCGATTCCTCTAAGCGCGCATGGTGGCGTATTATAGGACGAGGCCGCAAGCGTGCTCAAGAAGACGACGCAGCGAATAAAGCTGCATCAAATACGCAAATCACGCCAACGGAAGGGAAGCAATGAGCGCCGAAGACCTCGACAATTACGAAACAGACGCCGAACTTGCGTTATACAAGGAATATCGTGACGTTATTAAGCTTTTTACGTACGTTGTAGAAACAGAGCGCCGATTTTACTTGGCAAATAAGGTTGATTTTAACGTGCGCTCCGCAGGTCAAGACGTGTACTTTGACGTTCAATTAACAGACGCTTGGGTGTGGGATGTTTACCGACCTTCGCGATTTGTAAAAAACGTTAGAATCGTTACTTTCAAAGACGTAAACGTGGAGGAAGTTCAAAAAACGGATATCGATATTCCAGAATCTATCGCGTGATAAGAGTATGCTAGTAAAGCTACGTTTAGATTTTAATACAGATACGTGCTTGCAATTTTGCGTTTTTGACTTTATAAAGCGGTTTTTAGTTATGGAGGAAAATTGGCTGATACACAATCCCAGAAACAATCTGTAGTGATTATTGGTGGCGGTCCGGCAGGGTTGACGGCAGCTTGGGAGCTTGTAAAAGATGGCGGCTCTAGCCGCTACGATGTGACTGTTCTTGAGGCAACCAGCGAGTTTGGTGGCATTTCTCGCACCGTAAAATACAACGGAAACCGCATGGATATTGGCGGACACCGATTCTTCTCTAAAGACGATCGCATTATGCAATGGTGGCGAGATATGTTACCTCTTCAGGGCGCTCCTTCTTACGACGATAAGAAGCTTGGCAGGCATCACGATTTAGAGGCTGGAGGCCCAGACCCAGAAATCGAAGATGAAGTTATGCTTAAGCGTCATCGTGTTTCTAGAATCTTCTGGAATCATCATTTCTTCGACTACCCTATTTCTCTTTCGGCATCCACCTTGCGATCTATGGGCTTTGTGCTAACAATGAAGGTTGGTTTTAGCTACCTTTGGTCCATGATTCACAAGTTGCCAGAAACAAACCTCGAAAACTTCTACATTAATCGCTTTGGCAAAAAGTTGTATTCCATGTTCTTTGAGGGCTACACCGAGAAGCTTTGGGGAAGGCATCCAAGCCAGATTTCTGCCGATTGGGGCGCTCAGCGCGTTAAAGGCTTGAGCATTGTTGAAGTTTTGAAGAACGCTATTTCTAAGCTTATGCCTAAGAATAATGCAAGTCAGAAAGAAGTTGAGACTTCTTTAATTGAAGAATTTTGGTATCCTAAGCTTGGTCCAGGTCAGCTTTGGGAGACCGTTGAACGCCGCTGCCGCGAAAATGGAGCCACTGTTTTAACAGGATCTAAAGTTGTTGCCGTAAAGCAAGCGGATGGCAAGATTTGCAGTGTTGTTGTTGAAAATCAAAATGGCGAACGCAGTGAGCTTCGTGCAGATCAGTTTATTTCGTCTATGCCAATTAAAGATTTGGTTGCATCTATTGAGCAAGGCGCGAATGGCGATGCAAATGCAGAAGTTCCACAAGACTTGCAAAAAGTTGCAGCAGGCTTGCCTTACCGCGATTTTGTAACTGTTGGCTTGCTTGTTAAGCGCATGCGTTTGCGCAACACTACAGATATTCCAACGCTTGGCAACCCTCCTATTGTGCCAGATTGCTGGATTTACGTTCAAGACCCTGGCTACAAGGTCGGACGCTTGCAAATCTTTAACAACTGGAGCCCATACCTTGTTAAAGATGTTGATAATACCGTTTGGATTGGCCTTGAATACTTCTGCAGCGAAGGCGACGATTTTTGGAATATGAGCGACGAAGAAGCTCGCAAAAACGCAATTGACGAGTTGATTCGCATGCAAGTTATTGACAGCGAAGACGACGTTTTAGATGCTCATCGCGAACGCGTTCCAAAGGCCTACCCTGCTTACTTTGATACTTACGCTCAAATGCCTGATCTTGTTAAGTACTTAGACGGTTTTGGCAACTTGTATTGTGTTGGTAGAAATGGCCAGCATCGCTACAATAACCAGGATCACTCAATGGCAACTGCTATCGAAGCTGTTCAAAACATCAATAGTGGTAAGAAGTCTAAAGATAACGTTTGGTCTGTTAATACCGAAAAATCGTATCACGAAAAGAAGTAGCGTCTGTAGCGTATTCGCGTATATCGCACATATAGTGCATACCCTGCCGCGCGTGTTGTTGTGAGTCTTACGAGTGTAGTAGCATACATTTATCAGCGACTAATACACATTGATATGTGTTTGTCGTTATATTCACAACGGATTTTCCGTAATCTTCCACGTAAAGCTCCAAGCAATCTATCTTGGAGTTAGGGAAAGGCATAACTGTGGCAACAAGCCAAAATCTTGATGATATGAAGCTTTCGGAGCTTAAGGATCTTGCGAAGCAAATGGGTCTACGCGGTACGTCTACAATGCGCAAGCCAGATTTGGTTGCTACGCTAACTGCTGCGCGCAATGGTGGGGATGCTCCAGCTGGTGTTAGCGTTCATGTTCCTAAAAGCACTTTACGAATAAATCGTGTTTCTCAAAGCGACGACGAAACGCAAAACAATTCATCTTCTTTTGAACTCCGCTCGAGCATTGACACGAATCGCGATTTTAATGATTCTTCTGATTCAAGCGATGCAAATAGTGGGACGCGTAATCGCAATTTTGCGCGCGAAAATCAGACTCATCGATATCGCAAAGAAGGCTCTGCAAATGTTACGAGAGAAGATAACGCTCGTACAAATGCAAGCGTAAACGCTGAGCAAAATAATGGTAGTAATTTTGCTAAAACAGACGAAGTGGATGCTAATTTAGATCAGATTCTTGCCACTTTGCCAAGCGAAAAGTCTTCTGCTCCAAACGCTAACCGCAACTCGGAATCGCGCAGAATGCGTATGTCTACTCGCTCTAGCGAAGAAAATGATTACACTTCTAAAGCAGACAGATCTGATAGATTCCAGCGCAGAACGCGACGCACTAGAGACGACTACGATTCTAAAGCGGAACGTACTGAACGTGCGGAACGCTCCGAGATTCGTGAAGAGCACGAGATTCACGAGCAAGCTCCACGTCGCGAAGAGCCAAAAGAAGAGCTTGTTCCAGTTGCTGGCATTGTAGACGTGCTTGAATCTTACGCATTTGTGCGTACTTCTGGCTATTTGCCTGGCCCAAATGACGTTTATGTTTCTATGAGCCAAATCAAAAAGTACGGCTTACGCAAGGGAGATGCGGTTCAAGGCTCTATTCGCGCTCCTCGCGAGGGAGATCGCAGGAATCAGCGTCAAAAGTTCGTTCCTTTGCAAAGTGTTGACAGCATTAACGGCATGAGCGTAGAAGAGTCTCAAAATCGCCCACAATTTGCTAAGCTCACACCTTTGTATCCGCATGAACGCTTAAAGCAAGAGACTACGCCAAATCGCATGCTTGGCAGAATCATTGATCTTGTGGCGCCTATTGGAAAGGGTCAGCGTGGTTTGATTGTTTCGCCTCCTAAGGCTGGTAAAACAATCACTTTGCAAAATATTGCTAACGCAATTGCTGTTAACAATCCAGAAGTACATTTGATGGTTGTTCTTGTAGACGAACGCCCAGAAGAAGTTACAGACATGGAGCGCACTGTTCAGGGCGAGGTTATTTCTTCTACATTCGACCGCCCAGCATCAGACCACACTACTGTTGCAGAGCTTGCGATTGAGCGCGCTAAGAGGCTTGTAGAGCTTGGCCAAGATGTTGTTGTTCTTCTTGATTCCATGACTCGCCTTGCTCGCGCATACAATATTGCTGCTCCTGCTTCTGGCCGTATTCTTTCTGGCGGCGTAGACGCTCAAGCGCTTTACCCTCCTAAGAAGTTCTTTGGCGCAGCACGAAACATCGAAAATGGCGGCTCTTTGACTATTATTTCTTCTGCTTTGGTGGAAACTGGTTCAAAGATGGATGAAGTTATTTTCGAAGAGTTTAAGGGCACTGGAAACATGGAGCTTCGTTTGAGCCGCGATTTGGCAGATAAGCGACTGTTCCCAGCTGTAGACATTAATTCTTCTGGCACGCGCCGCGAAGAGTTGATTACTCCTGCTCAAGAGTTGCCGATTATTTATCGCTTGAGGCGATTGTTCGGCGGACTAGAGCCAGAACAGGCTTATCAGACTTTGGTTCCGCGCTTAAAGAAGACAGCTTCTAATCGCGATTTTCTTGCGGCTATTGTTCAGCAAGCCAACAATTCTACAAATGGCGGAGCAGGCGCAATCGCGTAAAGTTTGCGCGTAAAATTTACATATAAAATAAAAATCTAAATTAAATGCCTCTTGATTTAATAATCGGGAGGCATTTTTAATAATCTCATACATAAAACATACAAAAACATACAAAAAATGGAATGGTCAAAAGTTTATATATGTAAACATGTGTTAAATAATGTGAAAAACCGTGATTTTTTATCTAATTTTGTTCTTTTTCATTAAAAAATACGATACGATTGAAGAGACTGCAGGGGGCGCAGCTAAAGTCGAAAAAGCAAAATAAAGATTTTGGTGGCGCTGTATGAGGATGGAGATCGCATGACGGGAAACTCTCATAGGATTGAAAATAATATTCCTTCTGGCTTAGAAACCAGCGCGAGCACAGTTGCTCCGATAGATTCTACGGATGCAATTATTGTAGATATTCTTGAGCACGATGGCCGTGCAACATTAACCAAGCTAGCTAAAGCTTCTGGACTGTCTGTTTCCGCTGTGCAATCCAGAGTTCAAAAGCTCGAGCGCAAAGGAATCATAACTGGATATCGCGCTTTGATTGACTACGAGCGCAGAGGCTTGCCAGTAAGCGCATTCGTGGCGGTTACGCCTCTTGATTTTGAGCAAGAAGCTTCCGTTCCAACCAAGTTGAAAGACATTGACGGCATTGAAGCGTGCTATTCGATTACTGGAAGCCCAAGCTTTATGCTTGTTGTTCGCGTTGCAACTCCTAGCAAGCTAGAAGAACTAATCAACACAATTCATCGTGTTGTTCCAGTTAGCACAGAAACAACAATGGTTTTGCAAACTTATTTTGACTAAAAATAGCATGTTCAACTTTTCTAAAGAGTCGATTGACGCACGCGAACATTTTAATGAATCGCATTGCAACGATTGCAGTGATTATAGTGATTGCAACGATTCAATGAATGAGATTTTTGCGCTGCGTCAGTCGATTGACAATATTGACAATGCAATTGTTTCGCTTCTAGCAGAGCGCTTTAAAGTTACGGAAAAAGTCGGAGAAATAAAAGCTCGCGCAAATCTTGCTACAGAAGATAAGTCTAGGGAAAATCGCCAGGCGAATCGACTTAAAAAAATTGCTGAAGAATCTGGATTAAAAGAAGAAATCGCGCTAGAGTATCTACATTTTGTAGTAGCGGCGGCAAAAAAACGCCATCAAGAAATCAAAAATAGTCAAAAATAAATACAAATTTAATCAAAAATAGTAAAAAATATAGCAAAATATAAAAAATATGCGCGCTTAGAGTCATAATAAAAATATGACTATTGCAACCGTTGAACGTTACGCACAAATGCTTGATGCAGCCAGCAAAGGTGGATACGCCTACCCTGCGATTAACGTTACTAGCACACAGACCTTAAACGCAGCACTACAAGGATTTGCCGAAGCTCAAAGCGACGGAATTATTCAAGTATCTGTTGGCGGATCCGCGTATTTTTCTGGCCAGTGCGTAAATAATCGCGTTGTTGGATCAATCGCATTTGCGCAATTCGCGCATCAAGTTGCTGCACAATACCCAAACATTACGGTTGCATTGCACACAGATCATTGTGCAGAAGCCTATTTAGACGATTGGATTAGGCCACTTTTAGCTTATGAAGCAGATCAAGTTGCAAATGGCAAAGAGCCGATTTTTCAGTCGCATATGTGGGATGGCTCCACAGTTAAGCTTGAGCACAATCTAGACATTGCAGAAGAATTACTGGAAGAGTCTGCAAAAGCACGCACGATTTTAGAGATTGAAATTGGCGCAGTTGGCGGCGAAGAAGACGGCCACAGAGCAGATATTGACGAAAAGCTGTACTCCACTCCCCAAGATGCTATGCGCGTTGTTGAGCGATTAGGTTTAGAGGACCGCGCAAAATACATGGCCGCTTTTACGTTTGGAAACGTTCATGGAGCTTACAAGCCAGGCGTCGTTAAGCTTAGGCCGCAATTACTAGACAATATTCAAAGCGCTGTATACAACAAGTACAAGCTTGATTTGTGTAATCGCAAGTTTGGCGTGCCAACAAAACCATTCTTGCTAGTGTTCCATGGCGGGTCTGGCTCTACAGCCGAAGAAATTGCGCAAGCTGTAAAATATGGCGTTGTAAAAATGAATATTGACACAGATACGCAATACGCTTTTACGCGCGCAATCGCCGACCACATGTTCCACAACTACGATTCCGTTCTTAAAATCGACGGCGAAGTTGGCGCAAAGAAGCTTTACGACCCAAGGTCTTGGGGCAAAGAAGCAGAAAAAGCAATGGCTCAGCGTGTTGTTGAAGCATGCGTGCAGCTAGGCTCTGCTGGAAAAGCTCTAAAATAGTGTAATCGCAAATATTAGGGTTATAGTCCAAATGTGTCTATAACCCAGCTTTCTTGCTTACTCGCATAACGCATTGCATATTCTACAAATTTAAATTATCTCCAATGTAAATGGTTAAATATTCCATTTTTATATTCTTCATTTTTATTCAGAAATTCTTTTATTTCAGTCTCATAATTATGATTGTTTTCTATTTTTGATACTAAATACATTAAATTTACTAATGCTGCAGCAATAGATTTATCTGTATAACCGTTTAATAAAGAAGAATTTTTAACATCACGAATTGAAGGAGTCGATATTACAGTTTCCTTATACCATAACCTACAATGATGAGAACACAAATTACGCAAGTACACTATTGAATGGATTGATTCAGAAGATTTACGAATTTCTGTTTTTAACCCCATTGAATCAAAAAGTTTTCGCAACACATTAGTATCTTTATACAAAGAAATCATTCGTGAAATAGTATCAAATGGAAAAGCTTCAACAGCAGCCCATATTGGTATAGGTTGTTTCTTACTCTTATAATGTTTTATACAAACTTCGTTAGATTTTTCCAGCCATTTATTCATATTAGATAAAAGATTATTTATGCTTATATTAGACTTTTTAATATATGAATCTGAATTGAGGTATGTATATGCTCCTCCAGAGTTTGCAACGTGATATGCAAATCTAGATCTTAATGTTAACTCTACTTGTGCGGTACCTTTAAGAATAATTGTTCGCAATTCTTCATCCATTTTGTACGGCACAAGAAAATCAACATCTTTACTACCTGGCTTAAACTGATTATTGCCAGAAGAAGGATCGACTTGAAACACTCGAAAATACCCAGATAATCTATAGTAGTTGCAGTTATATAGCATACTTTTTAAATTATTTTCATCTGTAACTACTAATTCTCGAGTTTTCATGAGTTGAATCATATCGTCAATAGATTTTGGAGGCTTTGAATCAGCTGAAAAACAAGAAGAACCCCCAGGTTTGAGCACTGTTAGTAGGCTTAGGGGGCTGCTATTACTGGCAAGTTTAGCAGACATTTCTTACCTCCTCAATCTTCAATCTCTTCGGCGAGTCTCACTAGGAATGTAATTTATATAAATTCTAATACTAAATACGCTTTTATAGTTTGCTTTACATAAATTGTGCATAACTACATTAGGCACACTTAAAGGTTAGGAGTTGATCGCGATAGTACTCGTATTGCTTGCGTCTGGCTTCGATTTGCTCAAGCAAACTAACTCGCATCAGCATTATTTAGCATTATTCGGTATTGGCTTTGCGCTAGTCTTAACACGTAGGAATTGTGTTTATTTGGGCAATGTTAGCCCAAAAAATGGAGGTGCGGCATGCCTGGAATTGTGCTTATTGGCGCTCAATGGGGTGACGAAGGCAAAGGTAAAGCAACTGATTTAATTGGTTCTAAGGTAGATATTGTTGCGCGTTTTAATGGCGGCAATAATGCTGGCCACACTGTTGTTGTAGGAAACGAATCTTACGCATTGCACTTACTTCCTAGCGGCATAATCAGCCCAAATGTAACTCCTGTTATTGGAAACGGAGTTGTTATAGACCCAGAGGTTCTTTTTGAAGAGATTGACGCGCTAGAATCACGTGGTGTTGATTGCTCGAGGTTGCTTGTTAGCGAGTCTGCGCATGTTATTACGCCTTATCATCGCGTAATCGATAAAGTTACGGAGCGATTCCTTGGAAAGCATAAGATTGGCACAACGGGTCGCGGAATTGGACCGACTTATGCCGATAAGATTAATCGCGTTGGTATTCGCGTACACGATTTGTTTAACGCGGATCATTTGCGAGATAAAGTAGAAGCCAGCTTGCATCAAAAGAATCAAATGCTTGTTAAGCTCTACAACCAGCACCCAATTGATATTGATAACGTTACCAGCCAGCTTGTAGAGCTTGGAAAGCGCTTAAAGCCATACGTTGCCGACACTTCGCTTGTTCTAAACCAGGCAATGGAAAATGGTAAAACCGTGCTTTTTGAAGGCGGCCAGGCAACTATGCTAGACGTTGACCACGGAACATACCCATTTGTAACGTCTTCTAATCCTACAGCTGGAGGCGCTTGCACAGGTACGGGTGTTGGTCCTACTCGCATTAATCGCGTAATCGGCGTTGCTAAGGCTTATATTACGCGCGTTGGCGAAGGCCCATTCCCTACAGAGCTTTTGGACGAAAGCGGCGATTGGCTACGCGAGCAGGGTCACGAATATGGCGTAACTACTGGTCGCCCTCGCCGATGCGGATGGTTTGACTCTGTTGTTAGCCGTTATGCTACTCGCGTAAATGGCCTAACTGATATTGTTCTTACAAAGCTAGATGTTTTGACTGGCTTAAAAGAGATTCCCGTTTGCGTAGCTTACGATGTAACTTTAACTGACGGAAGCGTTGAGCGCGTAGACGAGATGCCAGTAGATCAGTCTTTGTTTGCTAGCGCTAAGCCAATTTACGAGATGCTTCCAGGCTGGAGCGAAGATATCTCTAAAGTGCACAAGTTTGAAGACTTGCCTGCAAACACTCAAAGCTACGTAAAGCGCTTGGAAGAGCTTTCCAGATGCCGCATTTCTGCAATTGGCACTGGCCCTCAGCGCGATCACATTATTAGCGTTCATTCGCTGATCGATTAATGCTATTAATGCTGACTAAATAGTTGACTAAATACATATTAAATGCGATTTAAGGCGGCTAAAAATATGAGTGTTCCGAGAAAAAATCGCCCAGACTTGCCTAAAAAGCGCCAGCATAAAACACTTGGATTAAAAATCTATTTTGTTGTTTTTATTGGCGGATTGCTTGGCGCTTTTGTGCGTAGTGAAATAGGCGTTTTTACGTACGGCATGCATTGGGATTCGGGATATTCTATGCTTTTTAGCCGCTTTACTTTTGCAACTCTTTTATCTAACGTTTTAGCATGTTTTATTCTTGCTTTAGTAAGTTCGCTTGTAGCAAATAGATTGCGCAGCAAAAATAAAGACTTAATAAAATACGGCTTTTGCACAGGATTTTGCGGCGGACTTTCAACAATGTCTACTTTTGCCTTTGAGGGCGCGCATTCCGCATTTACTGCAATGAACATTGTAGAAGTAATTGCCATTATGGCGTTGTCTATGGTTCTTGGCGTTTTAGCAGTGCTTGTTGGGAGTCTAATTGGAGATAAAATTTTTGCTTTTAAAGGCAATGGCAGCGTAAAAAATGCTGGTGATGCAAACGCCATCAATAAAATAGACGCTAACAGGGGCGGTGCAAAATGATGTCTTACGCATACGTTCTTTTTTGGCTGCCTCTTGTTTTTGCGGGACTTGGCGCCGTTCTTCGTTGCGCAATATCTGACGCAATCGGGCGCGTTTATAACCATGATTTTCCAATCGCGACTTTGCTAATCAACGCTTTTGCGTCTTTTATAATGGGCTTAGTTGTATTTTTAAGTTCTTCGATTATATACGATTTAACTTTTGCTTCGACTATTATCTACACGTGCGCATTGGGATTTTTAGGCGGATTTTCAACGTTTTCAACCGCAATCTTAGAAGTCGTAAGCCTGTTTAAGCTAAAGAAAATCAAGCTTGGACTATGTCTTTTTATTAGCGAACTAATAGTGCCATTCTTGTGCGCATTTATTGCATACGCTGGACCGTGTTTTGTAATGTTTTTACTTCTAAAGTCTTAGTTTTTAATTTTATTAATTGACGTATTTTATTTATTAATTAATGTATTTTATTAATTAACGTTTATTGTGTTATTAAAATGTTAAAATGCTTTGTGTATTTGTTTGCGATTTGATTTAAGAATAGGTTTATTGTGACTTTAAAGAACGTAGGCGGTTTTATACGCGACTTTTTGCGCGACTTTTCGGATCGCATTCTTAAAACACTTAAGCATCTTAGATGGAAGATGGTTCTTGCAGGCGTAGTTGTTGGCCTTGTTTCGGGAGCGCTTGTAGCAACTTATAGACTTGGGATTGAGTACGGAACCGATTTTGCGCGATGGATGTATGCGCGAATGCTGCAAAACATGCTTTGGATTGCGCCTTGCGTGATTTTTGCGATTGTTGCTGGATTCTTTATTGGCTGGATGAGTCGCAAAGAAAGCATGGCGTCTGGAAGCGGCATTCCACAAGTTGTTGGATACGTTCAGCGCGGTCTAAAAATGTGTTGGAACACTATTTTGCCTGTTCGATTTGTAGGCGGATTGTTGGGTTCGCTATTTGGCTTATCTCTTGGGCGCGAAGGCCCTTCGATTCAAATCGGAGCTTGCGGCGCGCAAATGATGTCTCGCATTTTTAGAAAAGGCAATAAAAACGATACGCAAGAACACTATGTTGTAACCGCTGGAGCTGCAGCTGGCTTATCTGCAGCATTTAGCGCTCCACTTTCTGGGCTTATGTTTGCTATGGAAGAAGTTCAACACGGATTGTCTTCTACAGTTCTTATGGGAGCTGCTGCTGCATCTATTTGCGCGGACTTTGTGTCTCAAACATGCTTTGGACTTCGGCCTGTTTTAGACTTTGGAAAGATTCCAGACTTGCCAATGACGCTTCATTTTTGGCTGATTCCGCTTGGCATTTTTGCGGGACTTATTGGCTCTTTAATGAACAGATCCTTGCTTGGATTACAAACGCTGTATAAGTATTTGCCAAAGTGGGCTCCCGTATCTGTAGCATGCTTAATCGCGATTCCTGTTGGCTTATATTTGCCAGAAGTTCTTGGCGGAGGCTCGAATCTTGTTAAGCTCTCTGAATATGGAAAAGCAAGCATAGCGCTTCTGTGCATTCTGTTTGTTGCAAAAATGCTATTTACTTCTACAAGCTTTGGGTGCGGAGCGCCTGGCGGAATTTTTATGCCAATTCTTGCTGTTGGAGCGCTAGCAGGCGGCGTTGCTGCGCGCGCAATAATAAGCATTCCGATTCTTGGCATTGACGCAAAGCTAATGCCAATTTTTACAGTGTGTGTTATGGCTGGCACGCTTTCGGCTTCTGTAAAAGCTCCGCTCACTTCGATTTTGCTAACTGTAGAAATGTCGGGAACAATGATTCACACTCTTCCAGTTGCTGCATCTGCTTTTATTGCGCTTCTTGTATCCGATATTTTGCACACTAAGCCAATCTATGGCGAACTTCTGGAAAGGTACATGGCTTCCAATCCAAAACTCGTGCGCTAATATGCTTATACGCTTATACAAAAATACGCTAAAACAGCAATGTGGATAACTTTTTGGCGGATTTGCAACGTTTATTGAGCCTTTAACCACATTCTTACAAAAGTATTGCTTATTTATTTTGTATGCGATTCAATAGCTGCATGAGCAATATGAGTATTGATAATTACGATGCGCCTTCGTGCGCCGCTAGGGTACTTAACACATACCCTCCGCAGGCGAGTGCGCTTAAAAACGCCATTAATCAGTCTAACAATGTTAACGACTCAACTGTTATTGCATCTTTTAATCGCAGTTGTGAACTGGCTGAAAATCCTACGTTTAACAAAGATTTTGGCGTTATAAGCAATCGTGTTCTTCAAGACGATCGCAATAATAGTGTTGCTCAAAAAACTACTGGAAGCTTGAACTACTCGCTAAAGCCTTTTCCAAAAAATGTTGTAATTGGTTCTGCAGCAAATAGCGGAATTGGCTTAAGCACTACTCTTGCACTTCTTGCAAGCAATATTGCTAGTAAAAAATACGTTGTAGCTTTAATCGATGCAGATATTTCTAATGGCGGTTTAGATGTTCTACTTGGATTGGAGCAAGACGAAGGCAGAAGATTGCAAGAGGTTCAAGCTCCTTTAGGAAGACTAGACGGTTACGTTTTGCGTTGCGAGCTTTTGCATTGGAACAATGTGGATATTCTGGCCTACTCACCTTGGAAAAATCAGGAGCCTAAGCCATGGGTTATTGAGGCCGCAATTAGAGGTCTTGCTAAAGCTTGCGACGTTGTGATTGTAGATATTGGATCTGGATTTTCGGCAAGAAGGCTTTTACAAAGTCTTCCAACTCTAGCGAATGTTCCAACAATTTTTGCATCGGAGCTTAGCGTTTTAGGTTTAGCTCGATTGCGAGCGCATTTGCAAAACCTAGAGTTGGATCATAAAAATTACGCGGAAAATCTAACTTATATTGTTGCAGGCTTAAATCCACGCGGACTTTCTAACAGATTTTGCCCAGTAGAGATTACAGAAGCTTGTGATTATTTACTTTGCAATGTAGAAGGCCCAATTGGTCACGATTCTAAGATGTACGAAGACATAATTGGTGGGTATGGGATTAGAAGCATACCAAAATGCGCGCAAAGTGCGGTAGAAAAAATCACCATATGGCTGCTTGGCGACTCGCGTAAATCGGGTTTAATGGCATCTAACACGCAAAGTAATTCTTCTTACGCATTTGGCAGATTTTCAAAAATAGTGGGTGGTAGGCATGGCTTTACAAGATATTGATTTTGGAATTTTGCAAGATATTGCAGATAATCCCAATGTAACAGATATTGTTGTTACAGGTGAGGGAAGAGTTTGGGCAGACTTTGGGCTTGGGCTTAATGAATACAATCCAAGAATCCCGTTTGATAATCCCAGTGTTTTGCGCGAATATGCCGTCTGGCTTTGTGCTCAATTGGGTAAACGATTAGACGACGCATGCCCAATTGCAGACGCTTCTAGTCCACTTGGTGTGCGAATTCACGCGCTTATTGCACCAATAGTTTTGAGCGGAGCTGCCATTTCGATTCGCTTCCCTGCGCTAAAGCACTACTGTTTAACGGAACTTAGCAGCAAAGGCATGTTTCCAATTGAGCTATCTAGGATTCTTTATTTGCTTGTTGAGAGTCGCGCAAATATTTTGATTACAGGTAGCACGGGTTCGGGAAAAACAACACTTATGAAGGCTCTATTAGCTTCTTGTAATCCAAAAGACAGAATAGTTACTGTTGAAGAAACTAGGGAATTGGGCTGTGTTTCTAACGATTACGTTTCTTTAGCAACAAGAGAAGCAAACGTTGAAGGCGCAGGATGCATTGATTTACAAGAGCTTGTAAAAGCCACTTTGCGAATGCGACCAGACAGAATCATTTTAGGAGAATGCAGAGGCAAAGAAATCGCTGATTTATTGCGCGTTTTTACATGCGGACACAAAGGCGGAATGACGACTTTGCACGCAGATAAAGTACAAAAAGTTCCAGCGCGATTAATGGCACTTGGTCTGCTCGCAGGGCTGGAGCCAATGGCACTTTGCGCTCTTGCTGCAGACGCATTCGACGTTGTTATTCACGTTGAGCGCGTAAACGGGATACGCGTTGTAAAGGAGCTTGGAGTTTTAAGATCTAATGATTCTGGCGCACTAGAAGGCGTTCCTGTTTTAAGAGTTAAAGACACGCAAATAGAGGCCACTTTAGCATGGAAAGAGTTTTCGTCTAAATGGCATTTGCCACTAAATTCGCAAATAGTTTTAAGAGCTTAACAAGCAAAAAGCAAAACGGGCAAAAATAAGGCAAACTAACAAGCAAACTAACAAGCAAACTAACAAGCAAACTAACAAGCAAAATAAAAGCTAACAAAGGATTTAACATGAGTATTGAAGAGTCGCTAGCATCTCTTGTTGCATCATTAAAATCGGGAGCTTCGTTTGAGTCAATTATTGGCGTATGCTCAGATTGCAATGCTAATGGCAATGCGCGCAAAGCATACAACAAGCAAATAAATGCAGAATCCATATTACAGTGGTTTGATTCTAGACTAAGCGAAAGCACAATCACGTCTAGTTTAGATAGCTCTTTCAAAAACGCGAAGAATACAAAGAATACAAAAAATTATAAAAATGCCAAAAAACAAAAAGACATTCGTAAAATAGCGCAATCTCTTATGAGTGTATACAAATTAAGTAATTCGATTGGCTGCCCAATGGCAGATTGCGTTCAATCTGTTGCGGATTCTTATTATGCAAACAAAAGGGTTGATGATTTAAGCGCGGAAGTTTTTGCAATGCCAAAAGCCACTATTAAGTTGCTTATTGCACTGCCATTTTTGTCTCTTTTAACTGGTCAGCTTTTAGGAGCAAACCCAATACTAATGATTTTTACTAGCTACAAAGGATATACGCTTTTAAGCGTTGGAATGGCATTTTACGCGGTTGGAGTTATTTGGGTTGCGCGCATTCTTAAAAATTCTAGAAACGCAATGCAATCCGCTTCTTTTAATGGCAATTAAAACGCAATCAAAAATAATCTACGAAGTAATCAAAGAAGTATTTTAGTCAAAACTTAATGCAGTAAAGGAGGATAAATGCTAAGAGCAATTATTATTTGGCTTATTTTAGTTGCATACATAATTATTTTGTGCAAACTTTTTTCTAAGCAAATGGCATCTAGCTCACTCTATGAGCGCGCTGTTAAGCCGAGCGTTTTTATGCAAAACACTTACGACTTTAGACAAAACATACTAAGCGATATAGATCCGATTCTTGGTTTGCAAATGATAATAGTTGCACTAAAAAGTGGTGTTGCAATAACTAGAGCACTAGACGTAGTCGGTTGTTCTTTGCCTGCATCAAAAGGAATTTGGCTAAGTCGCGTTTCTAAAGCGCTTATCTCTGGCAGCACTTGGAGAGAAGCTTGGAGCGAGCCACATGTTTGCTTTAGTAAAAAAGATAAGAACGCTTGCGCATCTTTTATTTTAAGCACATGGCTAAAAAATTCTTTGCGTGAATCTTGGATTTACGGAAGCTCCCCCGTACCAGTACTTAACGCCGTTTTGCAAAACTACGAGCAATCAATGAAGAATGTTGCAAAAAAAGAAAGTTCGAAACTTTCTGTGCGACTTCTTTTGCCAGTTGGATTGTGCTTTTTGCCAGCGTTTATTTTTGTTGGCATTTTGCCAACAGTTGCATCATTTATGCACTAGCTGCAAATCGCAGTGAAAAATCGCAGTGAAAACGATTTTATATAAAAAGTCGCATATAAAAGTCTTAAAAATGGCACTTAAAAAATTTGTATCCAAACTGGGTACATAAATAAAAAATAAACAATAAATAAAAGAAAGGAAGGTAAGTAACATGAAAACAATTGCTAAAGCATTTTCAAAACTTTGTTGCGAGTTTACAACAAACGCAAACAAAGGATTGATTAAAGCAGAACAGGCGTGCAATAGTATGCAAAACCGCTTGAATAACAGTCTAAAGAAACTAGACGAAGGAGCAGTTACTGCAGAATATGCGGTTGTTCTTATAGCTGCTACAGCTTTTGCAACAGTTCTTATTGCTATTGCTAAGTCGGATGCTGTGCACAAAGCTATTGGCGAACTTGTTAAAAGAGCTTTGCACGTTAGCTAATGTAAAGAAGAATATAAGTTGTTAAGCACTGCGTGAAACATTGCGTGAAACATTGCGTGAAACATTATGAAGCTCTTGTTGATATTTAACAAGATTCGATGAGATTAAACAAGATTCAGATTAAACAAGATTAAAACAAGATTAAACGAATGCTAAAGAACTAAGCATAAACACTAATAATGGAGATTCACTAATGCGAAAGAAATGAGAAAAATGAAGAATTATACGTTTTTGAATATTTTCAACAAAAGGAATGCAAAAAATACGAGCATAAATAGTTACAAGCACACTAAAAGCACTAAATTCACTAAAGATGCTAAAGATGCTAAAGATGTTAAAGATGTTAAAGATGTTAAAGATGTTAAAGATGTTAAAGATGTTAAAGATGTTAAAGATGTTAAAGATGTTAAAGATGTTAAAGATGTTAAAGATGTTAAAGATGTTAAAGATGTTAAAGATTCAGGTGCAGTAACCGCAGAATTTGCGATTATTCTACCTACAGTTGCGATTCTTGCTATAGTGTTAATTTTTGTAGGCAAATCAGTAGTAAATACAATGAATTGCAACGATGCAGCAGGCCAAGTTGCCTACTACATTGCATCTACACACGATTCTAAAGAAGCTCAAAATATAGTGCATAAAGTATCTGGAAAAAATAGTTCTGTAAAAGTCGAATATGTTGGAAATATGGCAGATATTGTTGTTAGTTGCCCGGTTGTGCCAGACCCGCTGAAGATTTTGCCAATGCAAGTAGAAGCGCGCATTAGTCAGGTTTTAATATGAATCAAAAAAGAGCTAAGCGATTAATAACGCAATGCTTAAAAGCTAAACATTTACACGGAGCGGATTGCGGATCTGGAACTATGCTTGGCATAGGATTAGTAACCGCAATCTGCTCTATTCTGGTTCTTTGTGCGGTTATTGGAACGATTCTTGTTTCAAAACATCGCGCATATGCGTTAGCAAATGCATCGGCAATATCGGGAGCGGTTGCTATACAGAACATGAACGGAGACGCTTGCAAAATCGCGCAAAACACAGCTACAGCAAACAATGCAAAAATCGAGTCTTGTGTGGAAAAAGATAACGACATATCGCTAAAATTAAGCGTTCCTTTACACGTTCCAATGGCCTCTAGAATAACCGTAAGCGCTAAAGCGGGTTTAGTGGATTGTAGCGAGTGAACCATAATGTAGCATGTAGTAGAGTGCGCATCGTTAGCATGTTAGTACTTAGATGATTAAAATGGAACAGATGATTTGCTTAAACAGTAAGCGGATTCAAGTTAATATCTAGTTGGCGGTAGGTTATAGTTATGGCACTTGCGTTGTATCGAAGATATAGACCAGACACTTTTGAAGGTGTTATTGGTCAAAATCAGGTTACGATTCCGCTTATTAGAGCACTTGATCAAGGCAAAATTACGCACGCGTATCTGTTTTCTGGACCGCGCGGATGTGGAAAAACAAGTTCGGCACGAATTTTAGCGCGATGCATTAATTGTGAACAAGGGCCAACTTCTAAGCCGTGCGGAAAATGCCAAAGCTGTAAAGATCTTGCAACAGGCGGCCCAGGTTCTATAGATGTTGTAGAAATAGACGCAGCAAGCCACAACGGCGTTGACGACGCTAGAGAATTACGCGAGCGCGCAGGATTCGCACCAGCAAGAGATAGATATAAGATTTTTATTTTAGACGAAGCTCATATGGTAACTCCTCAAGGCTTTAACGCTTTGCTTAAGATTGTGGAAGAGCCGCCCGAGCACGTTATGTTTATTTTTGCTACAACTGAGCCAGATAAGGTGATTGGAACAATCCGCTCCAGAACTCACCACTACCCGTTTAGACTTGTGCCACCAGAAGTAATGGGCCCGTATTTAGAAAACATTTGCCAAAAAGAAGGAATTAACGCGCAAAAAGGCGTATTACGACTTGCTATGCGAGCAGGCGGCGGATCGATGCGAGATACTCTTTCTGTGCTAGACCAGTTGATGATTGGCTCCGTAGATGGCGTTATATCGCTAGATTCTGCGGTTGCTCTTCTTGGATTTACGCCTTCTAACTTAATCGGAGATGTTGTTGACGCTCTTATTGAAAAAGACGGAGCAAAACTTTACGAAACTGTGCAAAAGGTTATTGTTGGAGGCTTCGATAGTCGCAAGTTTGTAGAAGATTTGCTTGGTCGCTTGCGCGATTTGTTACTATTGGCTTCTGCTGGAGTAGATAGTGCTAAAAACTTGCTTGGGGATTTATCGCCAGAAGACATGCAAGTTTTGCAACGTCAATCAAGTCAGCTCACTTTGCGAAGCTTGTCTAGAATGGCAGAAATCGTAAATAATGCTTTTTCAGGAATGGCAAATGCTGTTTCGCCTAGAATGAATCTTGAAATTCTTGTTGCACGCTTACTTTGCACTAGAACGGATTCGAGCGAAAACATTCAAACACAAGTTTATGCAAAAAATGTTGAAGCGCCAAAAGCGAACGTAAAGCATTTTATTGGGTCGGCTGCGGCAAATGCGATTGAAACTGCAGAAACAGCTGCAAAGTGGCCAGAACAGCCAGAAAACGCAAACGCTAGCACAAATGCAAATGCAAGCGCAACTACAAGCGCGCCTCAAATTTTAGACGTTGACGAAGCTTGGAACAATCTTGTTAAAAGTCTTCCAAGCGATGTTCGCGAATACGTAGAAAGAAATCACGTTCCAAAAGTTAGATTAGACGAAAGCAATCCGCTAAAAAGAAAGCTTGTTTTAACATTTGATGAGCCTATAAGTCAGCATGCTTTTGCTCTTGCTCTTTGCACGACTGCTCCTTACGATGGCAAAAAAGTGCCAGTTGTTGTTATGAGCAAAGTAAAAGACGTTTTTGGTAAAGATGTTTCAATCGCGCCTGATTCTGTTGCGGAAAATGGACAAAAAGTTGAGTCTGTAGCAAAAATGGATCCGCAAAAGCTTGCGCAAGTTAAGCGCGAATTACTTATGCGCAAAGCTGGAATTGTAAAAGGATTTGGCAAAAACACAAGCGAGAAAAGCGAGTTAAATGCTGATAGCCCTTTAGGCGGTGATAACCCTTTAGATAATTCTTTAGATGATCATTTAGATAACCCTTTAGATGATCATTTAGACGCATCACAAGATGACGCTTGGGCTAGTATGGCTTCCGCTCCAATGGGAGACGCAATTGCACCTGCGCGAGCGCAAAATAAAACGCAGTCGCAAGATAAAACTCAGCAATCGCAAGCACTGCATAGTCAGCAAGAAAAGCAAGCAATAAAGCCAGTTAACAGTGCGCAAAACGTGCAAGAAACGCAAGAATCTTATCAATCGCAAGAATCATTGCAAGAACAAGCTCCGTCGCAAGAGTCGTCGCAAGAGTCGTCACAAGCACAAACTCATTCTGCAGAGGGCATAAATGGCGCTCAAGAAGACGAATGCTCAATGCAAGACGAGTCTTTAGAATCCGCTACAAATTTGAGCATAGACGACTTGGAAAAAATGTTTGAAGTCAAATCTGTAAAAGAATTCGGCGCAAGCGACCCAAATAATCCTAAAAACGCGCGTGCTCGTAAAAGAAAGCAAGAGGAATAAATGCATAATGTGTCATCGTACGAAGGCGCAATCGGCAGAGTTATAGACGCATTTTCTAGCCTTCCTGGAATCGGCCCAAAAGGCGCACAACGAATTGCATTTTACATACTTTCGTCTTCTAACGCGCAAGCGCAAGAACTAATCAACTCGATTAACGACTTAAAAGAAAACGTGCGATTTTGCGAAATTTGCGGTAACATGTGCGAACAAAGCCCTTGCGTTGTTTGCTTAGACCCTAGAAGAGATCACACAAAAATATGCGTTGTAGAAGAGCCAAAAGACATTATGAGCATTGAGCGCACGCACGAGTACGCAGGCGTTTACCACGTTTTAGGCGGAGCGATTAATCCAATGGCAAACGTGGGACCTGCAGACTTAAAAATAACGCAACTACTTGAGCGCTTAAAAGACGCGCAAATAAAAGAGGTTATTTTAGCGCTAGATCCAAATATAGAAGGCGAAGCAACAGTTACGTATTTAGCACGACTGCTTGAGCCGCTTGATATAAAGGTGACTAGGCTTGCAAGCGGATTGCCAGTTGGTGGAGACCTTGAGTATGCAGACGAAGTGACTCTTGGGCGCGCTTTTGCAGGAAGGCAAGATGTTTAGAGATTGCACGCGGAAATTGCACGCTGAAAAGTCGCAAGCAACCGCTAGCCAGAATGCACACCACTAATATATTGCAAAATAAAAATAAAAATAAATAGAGCACGCTTGGTAATCTGATTTTGTAGTCTGATTTTAGATTAGTTCTTCTAACGCGCGTGCTTTAGAAGCATAACAGCTGAACATAAGGGGTTAAAGTGGCTCTTATAGTGCAGAAATACGGCGGTTCGTCTGTAGAAGACACGGACGCAATTCAGCGCGTAGCAAAAAGGATTCTAGACACAAAAGCTGCTGGAAACGACGTTGCGGTTGTTGTTTCGGCTATGGGAGATACAACAGACAATCTTATTGACCAAGCAATGAGTGTAAACGCGCATCCGCCTGCCAGAGAGATGGATATGCTTATGACTGCAGGCGAGCGCATTTCTATGAGCCTTCTGGCAATGGCGATTCACGCGCAAGGCTCGCACGCATACTCTTTTACAGGGTCGCAAGCTGGTTTTATGACAGACGCGCAATTTGGAGCGGCGCATATTCGCGCTGTTAAGCCAGATCGCGTTCAACACGCGCTTAAAAAAGGCAGTGTTGCTATTGTTGCAGGATTCCAAGGAATCAGCGAAATTGGCGACGACACAACGCTTGGCCGAGGCGGCTCAGATACTTCTGCAGTGGCGCTGGCTGTAGCTTTGGGCGCAGATATTTGCGAGATTTACACAGACGTTGATGGCGTTTTTACAGCAGACCCTAGAATTGTTCCAACAGCAAAGCGAATCCCCGTTATTGACTACGATTCAATGCTAGAGATGTCGTCTTGTGGATCGCGCGTTTTGGCTTTGCGATGCGTTGAATATGCGCAACGATTTAGCATGCCATTGCATGTTCGCAGCTCGTTTTCGCACAGAAATGGCACTTTGGTTGTTCCTAATGGCGTAGATCCAAAAAGCCTGCCAAATCTAAGCTAATTATTTATTAAAAATATAGGCATAATACACAAAAATAAAACACAAAATAAAACACACAAAATAAGACGAAACGTAAGACACAGTAAATAAGCAGAAGCAATAGACAGAAGGCGGCAAAAATGGCAAATACAATAGCAAATAAAATGACAAATGTAGATATTCGCTCCACAATGGGCGATTTATTCCCAGACTTAGGACCAGAAACTCCTGTAATTTCTGGCGTTGCACACGATAGAAGCGAGTCCATGATTACTCTTAGAGGCGTGCCAGACAAGCCTGGAAACGCAGCAAAAGTGTTTACGACTCTTGCTACAGCAAACGTTAACATAGACATGATTGCTCAGGCAAGCGCATCTACCGAGACGGCAGACATATCTCTTACAGCTCCAAGCTCGGCTTTGGACGCCGTTTGCAAGGTTTTGCAGGGCGCGCGCGGAGAATTGCAATTTACGTCTATGGATGTGGACCCTTCTGTTGGAAAAGTCGCAGTTGTTGGCGTTGGAATGAAAACTTATTCTGGTCTTGCAGCCACCTTCTTTACAGCGCTAAGCGATCACGGAATTAATATTCTTATGATTTCCACATCCGAGATTCGCATTGCGGCGATTGTTCCAGTAAAGCAGCTCGACGAAGCGGTTCGCGCACTTCACACAGCCTACGGATTGGACGCAAGCAAAGTCGAAGCTGTTGTTTATGGAGGAAGCGGGCGCTGATCGCGCGCAAAAATCCGCTTAAATAATCGTAAAAATCAAAGAAACTCACGCAAAATCGCAAAAATAAGGGAGACAAAATGGCAATTATAAGCAACACAGGCGTAAACCTTGCGGTTTTAGGTGCCACGGGCCAGGTTGGAATGGTTATGCGTCGCGTATTAGACGAGCGCGATTTTCCAATTAAAAACTTGCGATTTTTGGCTTCCGCGCACTCTGCTGGAACTGTTTTGAACTATCGCGGCAAAGATGTTGTTGTAGAAGACGTGGAAAAAGCAGATTTAAGCGGAATAGACATTGCGATTTTCTCCGCAGGTGGCGGAACATCCAAAGTGTGGGCGCCGCGATTTGCGGATGCTGGCGCAATAGTAATCGATAACTCTTCTCAATGGCGTATGCATAACGATGTGCCTCTTGTAGTTGCAGAAGTAAATCCGCAAGATTTGAACGATATTCCGCGTGGGATTGTTGCAAATCCTAATTGCACAACAATGGCGTGCATGCCTGTTCTAAAGCCACTTTCTGACGCTTTTGGCTTAAAGCGACTTATTGTATCTTCCTACCAGGCCGTTTCTGGAGCTGGCAGAGCTGGTGCGTTGCAGCTTATGAACGAAGCGCAAGCGGCTTTAAATCAGGGCGCAGATAAGCTTGTGTTTGATGGAGATGCGATTGATTTTCCGCAACCAACCAAAGTTGTGCGCACAATCGCATTCAACGTTGTGCCATTTATTGGCGCGATTGTTGATGACGGATCGCAAGAAACCGACGAGGAGCAAAAGCTTCGCAACGAAAGTCGTAAGATTTTGCACTTGCCAAAGCTTGCAGCGAGTTGCACATGCGTGCGCGTGGGCGTTTTTACGGGTCATGGAATGAGCATTAATGCCGAATTTGAGCACGATGTAACTCCAGATATGGCTCGCGAAGTGCTAAAATCGGCCGCTGGCGTTGCACTAGACGATATTCCTACGCCTCAGCTTGCTGCAGGAAAGTCTGCGAGCTACGTTGGCCGCATTCGCCAAGATCAAGCGGTTGATGGAAAGCGCGGATTAGCAATGTTTATTACAAACGACAATCTTCGCAAGGGCGCTGCGCTTAACGCTGTACAATTGGCGGAAATCGTAGCTAAAAAACGCGGATTTGCGTATTAATCAAGCTAAGTCGCACTCGCGATTGTAGAAAATTTTACGTAAAATGTAACTATGTCTATTGCTTCGCAAGAAATACAAAAACAGCTTGACCGCATTGTTGCCCTTGGCTACCCAGATGTTGCAGATATGAGTGCAGCGGCGTTCCGCGCTTTAGCATTGCCACTTATTCGCGCGCTTGAGCAAAGCGATTTGGGAACAAACATTCTTCTTGTGCCTACTCGCGAGCTGGTTTCGCCAGAATCCTTGATTTCTAGAACTAGCATTGAGAGAATGGCCGGTTTTACAACAATGCCACCTCGAGATATAGCTAGTTTCTTGCCTCAAGATGGTTTTGAGCCTCCAGAAGGACCATTTTACCTTGCGATTGACCCGCATACGGGCACATCGTATTTGAATCGTGAGCCAGATGTTGCCAGAAAGCTTATAGACTCCGACGAGCGCCTTCCTTTAACTTTAGAAGAAGGATTAGCGATTGCAACGCAGCATCCTGATTGGCTTGAAAGCAAAAATGGCTTTAATCTTTTAGGCTCAAAAAGCTCCGATGGAAGGGTTCCAAGTATTTGGATAAGTCAAGGAGCCGCACGTCTTGGCGCTGTTTGGCCAAATTCAAGGCACACTTGGCTTGGAAACGCATATTGCACAGCAAGGCGTGGCGTATCACTATTCCAATAAATAGAATTAAATATTAACCGAATAAATTAAAATTAAACATTAATAGCGAAAGCACAATTAAGTAGTCAGTAAGCAAGGAGTATTGTGGCGTACATAACTTTTGATCATGTTGTAAAAGAGTATCCATCTGGCTCAAGTGTTGTGCGCGCGCTAAATGATGCTAGTTTTACTGCCGAACGCGGTAAACTCACCGTAATATTAGGCGCTTCGGGTGCAGGTAAAACTACAGCCTTGAATATTTTAGGTGGCATGGATACAGCAACAAGCGGTAGTGTAACTGTTGGTGATTTAAATATTACAAAGTTAAATGGCCGCGGATTAGTAAAGTATCGAAGAGAAGATATTGGCTTTGTTTTTCAATTCTATAATCTTGTTCCAAACTTGACTGCATTAGAAAATGTGGAGCTTGCTTCACAAATTTGCTCAGATCATTTTGATCCAGCTCAAACACTTATTGACGTAGGTTTGGAAAAAAGACTTAATAATTTCCCAGCACAACTTTCTGGAGGCGAACAGCAGCGAGTTTCTATTGCGCGCGCACTTGCTAAAAAACCTAAGTTGCTTTTATGCGATGAGCCTACGGGTGCGTTAGATTACGAAACTGGAAAAGCTGTTTTGCAATTATTGCAAGATATTTGCCAAAAAGAAGGAATGACGGTTCTTATTATTACACACAATGCTGCTATTGCTCCTATGGCTCATAAGGTTGTGAGATTCCATTCTGGAAAAGTTATAAGCGAAACAGTGCAAGAAAATCCTACGGCAATTGCAGATATTGAGTGGTAATGCAGAAGGGTGATGCAGAGTGGTGATTTATAGTGAATAACAAAACCGTAAAATCCAAGATAATCAAGCGTAAAACTGCGATTCGCACTAAGCGCGCACACTCTATTTTGCCAATAGTTTTTATTAGCGCTGTACGAATGTGGATTCACGAATGGCGCCGTTTTTGCATACTAGCAGTTATAGCAATGCTTGGTGTTGCTGTTATGACTGGCATTTATGCAGGATGCAACGATATGCTTCTTGGAGCAGATGACACTTACTCTAAGCTCAAAGCTTACGATTTACAAATCGTTTCCACTCTTGGATTGACTAAAAACGATGTTAAATCAATCAAAAAATTGCCATTTGTTAGTGAAGCCGAGGGCGAAAAGTCTTTAAAAGCTACTGCTCATCCTTCAAATAATGCCGACTCATCTTATGCAATGAACGTTGTGCAATATAATCACAATTCTAAAAATCTAAATCGACTGCATCTACTGCGCGGCAATATGCCAACTAATAATCACCAAGCTGCCGTAACTGAACGATTTTTGCACGATAGTGGGTTGCGCGTTGGTAGCACACTGTTTTTGAGTATGCAACAGAACGCTAATCAAAATAATCAAGCTAATCAAAATAATCAAAATAATTCGTCTAATCAAACGAATCAAAATCAAAAATATAAGCTTCTAATCACAGGAAGCGTGCTAGACATAAACGATTTAGACAATCCAAAAGGGTATCAATCAAAAGCTTTCCGCAATTCTGTAGTATCGCGCTACCCAATTTTTACCTCTGCGATTACTGAAAACACAAATAATCTTCCATACACGTCTATTTCTGTGCGCCTAGATGAGACTCAACGAGTTAACAATTTTTCACAAAAGTATCGCGCAATTGTGGCAAATGCTTCAAACCAAATTAAAAATGGCGTGCAAAATGATTGCGAAGAAGCGCGCACAAATCAAGTTATAGAAGACCAAGCTAATCAAAAAGTAGATCAAACTATAGTCAACATGCCAATGCTTAAAAACGCTCCCAACTCGGTTTTAGCTAAGGCTCGTGCGCAAATTTACGCAAAAATTAAGACAGAAGTAAAAAAGAATGTTCCTAAAGCAAAATGGTATATTACTACTCGCGTTGAGAATGGAAGCTATGCTAGCTTAAGATCCGACGTAGCTTCAATTCAGTCACTTGGATATGCCTTCCCAGTGCTTTTTCTTGTAGTAGCAATGATGATGAGCCTTACATCCATGGCAAGAATGGTAGAAGAAGAGCGAGGGCTAATTGGAACATACTTAAGCTTAGGGTATGGTCGTTGCGCAGCAATAACAAGGCACGCTTTCTTTGCGATTTTTGCATGCTTTATAGGCGGTGGAATAGGAGATATTCTAGGATTCTTAGCGATCCCATCTTTACTACTTAAGATTTTGCGCGGATTGTACACAGTTCCTGGAGTCGTTTTGCGATACGACTGGCTTTATGGCTCGCTTTGTGTGCTCGCGTTTGTAATACCAGTTGCAATATGTACAATAATCGTAAGCTGGAGGGAGACAAGGCAAGTTCCAGCGGCATTATTGCGTCCAAAATCTCCAAAAGCTGGAGCCCGCGTGCTTCTTGAACGATTACCTTTTATTTGGAATCGTCTAAGCTTCCTAAACAAAGTATCTATAAGAAATCTAGCTCGTTTTAAAAGCAGATTATTTATGACGATTGGTGGCGTAGCTGGCTGCACGGCATTAATCGTGTGTGCTTTAGCGTTAAACGATACTGTAGCAACTCTTGGAATACGCCAATATGACGGCATTTACCACTACGATATGATTTCTATTTCTACTCCAGATGCATTCCATAATATGAAGAAAAGCGTGCAAAAAGATAAATCCAACAATCTTGTTGATGCCATTTTGCCTGCCTACATTAGCTCTGGAGAAATCGCAAAAAGCAATGCGAATAATGGTAATTCTAATAGTAAATCTAACAGCAAATCTAATAGCAAATCACATAATAGCAGCGTTGAAGATTCCGAAAGCGTGCAAATCGTAGTTGTTAAAGATTCGGCAACGTTGTCTAAAATGATTCGCCTTCAAGATGTTAACAATAATTTGCAAAATATTTCGCTTGATGACTCGGGTCCGCTTCTTTCACAAAGCGCATCATCATCACTGGGCATTTCGAGTGGAAACTACATTACAATAACAAACTCAAGTTTTAAGCGTGCAAAAGTGAAGTTGCGCGCAATCGTGCGTAATCTTATTGGTTCAAACATTTATATGACTTCTCGTTGCTATGAAAGAATATTCGGTTTTAAAAATGGGAAAAATGTTAAGAATAATGCACTAATGATGCGCCTTCGCGGAAACGATGACGCAAAAATGCGTTACGCAGATCAGTTTGCAAACAGAAGCGGCATTCTAGCTGTTATGAGCATTACGCGCATGAAACATTCGTTTAGCTTCGATTTAATGAATGCTGTTGTAGCGCTTATAGTAACTTTGGCTGCTGGCTTAGCATTAGCCGTGCTATTCACGTTAGCAAGCACAAATATTTCGGAGCGCTCGCGAGAGATGGCAACGTTAAAAGTTCTTGGATTCTACCGTAGAGAAGTTCACGCTTACGTGCATAAGGAGATGCTTACTCTTACTTTAATTGGTATTCTAGTTGGTTTACCACTAGGAAGACTAGTTGCTGGCTTGCTAACAAACGCCTTGCGAATGCCAGCACTGTATTTTGAAGTCGAGGTATCTTGGCTAAGCTATGCGATTGCTGGCTTTGCAACGCTAATCTTTGCTTTGATTGTTCAATGGTCAACCAATCCCGCATTGGACCGCATTGACCCTGTAAGTTCGCTTAAAAGTGTGGAATAATCCTATATGCGTTAAAAAATGTTTAACAATAATCCAAATAATATAAATAATCCAATATTTAAGGGTTCCTATAAAATTGAAAGCTCACGTCTAAAAGAATGGAGTTATAGCAATGAGTGATATTGACCAAACTAACAATGGTCACACTAACAAGATGGAGCGCAGCCTTACAAAAAGACACGTTCAATTCATTGCTATAGGTGGAACAATCGGCACTGGCCTATTCTTAGGCTCGGGCAAATCCATTAGTCTTACAGGCCCAAGCATTATGTTTGTGTACATAATTGTTGGCCTAATCATGTTTTTGCTTATGCGTGGCATTGGCGAACTCATGTATAAAGACCCAAATCAGCACACGTTTATTAGCTTTATTACGCGATATTTAGGCAAAGGCTGGGGCAATTTTGCAGGATGGTCGTATTGGATAGTGCTTGTGCTTATTGGCATGAGTGAGATTACGGCAGTTAGCACATATTGCGTTACTTTCTTCCAAACTTTTGGCATAGACGTTAGCAGCTGGAAATGGCTTATAGAAGTAGCGTTTTTGGCTGCTTTAGTGTGCATAAATCTGGTTGCTGTAAAGCTATTTGGAGAAACAGAGTTTTGGTTCTCAATGATCAAAATAACGCTAATCGTTGCCCTTATTGTAACTGCTGCCGTGATGGTTATTATTGGCTACCATTACCCTGCAACACAGATTAGTGGCGTTGCAAATCCGGCAGGCCACGCAGGCTTTGACAATATTTTCAACAACTTCTCGCTTATGCCAAATGGATGGCTGGCATTTTTGATGAGCTTCCAAATGGTGTTCTACGCATACCAGCTTATTGAGTTTGTAGGCGTTACAGTTTCGGAAACTAAGAATCCTCGCCAAGTTTTGCCAAAGGCGATTAATGAAATCATTATGCGAATCTTGATTTTCTACGTTGGAGCGCTCGCTTCAATCATGCTGATTGTTCCTTGGCAACAATTTAAAGCTACCGATTCTAAAGGCGTTTACATGTCTCCGTTTATTATGGTTTTCCAATATGCGGGACTTCATTGGGCTTCGGCGCTCGTGTTCTTTGTTGTTATTACAGCAGCGTCTTCTGCGCTTAATTCACTGCTTTATTCTGCAGGAAGGCACATGTATCAAATTGCTCTGGAATCTAATTCTCCTGTTCTTTCGCATTTGCGCAAGGTTTCGCGCACTAAGGTTCCTGCGCGAGCAATCATTTTCTCTGCTGCACTAATCCTGTTCTCGCCGCTTATTAACTCAATTCCTGGAGTGCATGGCGCGTTTATTGTGTTTGCTTCTGCATCTTCGGCAGTAATAATCATGATTTACATTTTGATTATGGTTACGCACAGAAAGTACCGCGCTTCGGCTGATTTTATGCCAGACGGCTTTGTTATGCCGCACTATAAGTTGCTTAATTCGCTAACGATTGCGTTCTTTGTGTTTGTGTACATAACGCTGTTTATTAGCGAAGACACTCGTGGATCTGCGATTGGCGGCCTTATTTGGCTCTTGCTTTTTGGAGGCTATTGCGCGTTGCATCAGCGCTGGCAGAATCGCGATTTAGCGGCGGCTTTGGGCAGATAGTTTACGCGATTTAGCGGAAGTTTTGGGTAGATAGTTTTTGTGCAGATAGTTACGCGATTTATGCTACGCTTTTTGTGTGCGAATTATTGTTGCGGATTGTAGTGCAAAATACACGGGTAGGCTTAACGCAAGTCTTCCAACAGCTAAGCGCGTTTTGCTTATTAAAGAAGACGGAAGCGTGCTTATTTTTTCGGAGATTGGCTCTTACAAGCCTCTAAATTGGATGGTTGCTCCGTGCACGATGCACGTTGAGAAGGATTCTGGCGATTCTGAAGAATCGGACGAATCAGAAGAATCAGAAGAATCAGAAGAATCAGAATTAGATAGCGAATCTAATGAATCTAGCGAAGAATCTAATACCGTGTCTAATGTCGAATCTGTTTTTGCAAACGGAACTGTTCTAAAAATCGCAGCAAAAAAGGGCAACGACATACTTCGCATAGTTTTGCAACACGTTTATAGCGATTCTTCCTACGATTTAGGCGAAGACCCAGGTCTTGTTAAAGACGGCGTGGAAGAGCATTTACAGCATTACTTAGCAGAGCAAATTGAACGCATTGGCAAAGGCGCAAAGCTTGTTCGCCGCGAATACCCTACTGCGATTGGACCAGTGGATATTATGGCTAAGGATTCTAACGGCGTTCACGTTGCTATTGAGATCAAGCGAAATGGCGGCATTGACGGCGTTGAGCAGCTTACGCGATATTGCGAGTTGCTAAACCGCGACCCACTTCTTAAGCCCGTTCGCGGAATTTTTGCAGCGCAAACGATTAGTCCACAAGCACGCGTTCTTGCGCAAGATAGAGGATTTACTTGCCTTATTTTGGATTATGACGATATGCGCGGTGCTGATTCAAACGAGCTGCGACTTTTTTAGGCATACTCACGAATCGCTATCCTAGCGCATCCACACAGTTACGCATCCACACATCCACACAGTCCGCATCCACACAGTCACGTCATACAGTCACAGTCACTAAATCTCAAGCGTTCCAGCAGCCAAATCGCCAGCAACAAACGTCATAAAATAAAATGGCATAGTCGCGATTTTCTGATTTGCATCATAGCCATAATTATTTTTAGAAACTTTTATTGCAAACTCAAACTTGTTGTGCATTGCAAACTTATTTAAAGAATTAAGAGTTCCTCTGCCTTTTTTAACATCAATCGGAAAAAGCTTGTTATTTGATTCAACTATAAATTCCAATTCCGAATCCGATTTTCCACGCCAATAAAACAGATTTAAACCATTTGCACTAAGTTCATTCGCAACGTAATTCTCAAAGAAAATTCCAGATAGAGTATTGTCTCTTTCGTTTGAAATAAAAGATGCTGCATTTATGGCACTTTGATACGAGAACATGCCAATATCGCACAAAAATAGTCGGAAATTACTTTCGTTCTCTTGCATAAGCGGCATGGTTATATGCTCTTTGAGTTGGAATGACTGATTAACAATATGGGTCATAAGCAGCCACTGAATGGACGTAGCAAAATCTCTAGTTCTACTATCTTTTTTAATAAGACCAGCTGAAAAGTTTTTTGATTCCTTGTTAAGCTCTCTAAAAATATTCTCAAATAAAAGTCGAGATCTTAAAATCGATTCGCTACTTGCTTGATACAACTCCATATCTGCAAGATAATTGTCATAAAGCGAGCGCAAAATCTCACGCGATTCTAGTAAATCTTTACGTTCAATATATGCTTCTACTGCTTCTGGCATACCTCCAATCAGCAAATATTTATACACCTCGCTTAACGCAAGATTATGTATTTCGGCAGAAAGCGCTTGCTTAGAATCATAAGCTTCACGCACCTTAGAATATAAAAGACTGTTATTGTTTAGTAGGAACTCACCAAAAGTCATTGGATAGATTGTTATCTGGTCAATTTTGCCTACTGGAAAGAGGAATTGACCAACTGCTGATTTAGACGAATTTTGCTTGTGAGCTTCGCGATGCAATTTGATTCGCACCATTGAACCCGTTGCAATTACGTGAATTTTTCTAAAATCTTGGCAAAAATATTTAAGCGACGAAATAATATTTGGGCATTCTTGGATCTCGTCAAAAATCAGCAAAGTACCTTCATCTATAGCCTTGGAAAATCGCAAAGACAAGTATTCTATAATTTTTTCTGCGTTTGCTGTGCTTTCGCAAAAGTTACGAACCTCATCTTCTTTTTTAAGATCGATGTAAATATAGCTATTTTTATAATACTTTTCTGCAAATAGATCTTTTACTAGATACGTTTTGCCAACCTGACGCGCACCCCATATTATTAGTGGCTTGCGATTTGGTTTACTATTCCAGGCGATTAATTTTTGTAATGCTAGTCGTTTCATGGCTTACTCTTTTTAATGTTGATATTACAACGATTATAGCATTATTTGCCAGTTTTGGGATGTTTTTTGAGTAATTATTTGCCAGTTTTAGGATATTTTTTACGCAATAATTTGCCAGTTTTAGGATATTTGGAAGATTAGCAAACAATAACAACACTTTTGCTACGCACGTTTATGCCAGTCATGCCTGCGTACAAAATATAAAACATTAAAGCACAACTAAAAGTTACAAAAGAAAAACGCTAAAATAGTGAATATGAGTGCAACAGTAGCGAAGAGATATGTTGAAGCAGCTGGCGGTATTATCTACCGCTTGCGCAAAACTGCTAGCAAAGAAAGCAAGTCAAGCAATCCGAACATCACAAATCCAAATAAAGATTTCGGTAATGTTGGCAGCGAATCCAACGCTTGTAATCAAGTGTTAAACGAAAGCAACATAGAACTTTGCCTTGTTTACCGCCCAAAATACAACGATTGGAGCTGGCCAAAAGGCAAGAACGAAGCCAATGAATCGCATCGTCACACTGCTGTGCGCGAAGTTGGCGAAGAGACTGGCTACGCAGTTACACTTGGACCACATATTGCGCAAATCGAGTATCCACTCGAAAACGAAGGCAAAAAATCGTCTGCAAAAAACGGCATAAAAAGCAGCACAAAAAACGGCTCGCAAAATAACGATCAGCCAGAAGTAATCAAGCGAATTCACTATTGGATGATGCGCGAAATCAGCGAAGGCGATGCAATAAAGCGACTTCCAGCATTTGGCCCAATAAAACCAGCAAAACCTACAGAAATTGGCAATGTTATTTGGCTTACACCCGAAGACGCTCGCAAAAAACTTACGCACGATAGTGATCAACTTGTTTTAGACGCATTCCTTGAACGAATAAAGTCTGGTCAAGCAAATTATAAAACGCTTATTCTTGTGCGTCACGGCAAAGCGGAATCGCGAAAAGCTTGGCAAGGCAGCGAAGCCACTCGTCCAATCACACCTCTTGGGTCCGCCGCCTCCTATGCGCTCGGTCGCGAGCTTGCTTGCTATGCTCCAAACAAAATTGTTTCTTCTCCTTGGAAGCGATGCTTGGAAACTGTAGACGCTTTTGCAAAAAACTCTTCAATCAACATAGAAAAAGTGGCGGAACTTACAGAAGATTTTCACGATAAAAATCCAAAATCAACTCTAAACGTGCTAACAAGTGAAATAAAAAATCTTATAGATACAACTAACGATAGCAACACAACAGAAACAACAACAAAAACAAAATCAGAAACAACAACCGCAACAACAGTTATGTGCTTGCATCGCCCAATTATTGGAACATTTTTTGCACATTTAAGGGATATTTCTAAGCCAAAAGCAAATAAACGCATACTTAGTCAAAAATCGCCATATATGCCTACTGGAAGTGCCGTAATTTTGCACATTGTAAGCACCGAAAAAGGCCCTAAAATCGTAAACATAGAAAAGGTTTTGCCAATTGTCTACTAATCTAAATTCAAAATCTGGCTCAATTCACTCGAGTAGATCTGCGTTTATGCCAAGTCCAATCGGCGCAAATCGCCCTAGTAGGCCAGCGCAAATGGATCCAGCTATGCTCGCGCAAATCGAAGGCGGCACAGACCCACAAATCGTAAGCGAGATTAGCCACACTTCCGCAGCCGTCTTGCTGAACCGCGTTCATAAAACGCAAACTCCCGAGATTGTTGCGCGCGTGCTTAACTTGGTAGAAAACGAAGGCATTGAGATTATTGCGGATTTGTGGAGTAAAGCAGAGGCACAATCGCTTCCTGGAATGCTTTGGAGACTGTATTTGCTTAGAACATCACTACGCAAGAATGGCGACTCTTATGCTGCATATTGGCGCATTGGCGAGCCAGAGGCCACTAGCGCTTCGGCGATTACTGGAGTTGACGAGTCTCCTACAAAAGAAGATATTGCGCGACTTGCAGACTCGATTCTTTCTGGCGCGTTTACTGGCGATTTTGCTGTTGCGCTATATCGCGCTTCTGCGTTTAGCGCGATTATTTCGCGCGGAATGCGCACGTACGCAAAAAGACTAGGCCAGACGCAAAATTCTGAAAGCAGCAGCGCGCAAAAAATTGCCAACGTTTTACACACTTGCGCAAACATGCACGCGCTTTCTTTAGACTTTGCTAGCGGCGCAAAATTATGGCAAGCAGGCAAGCTTGATTAGATTATTCGCGGCGCGCTGAAATCTAAAAGCATGTATACTCAGGAAGTGACGCTGGCTTGTGCTTAAGCCCCGGGCTCCATTTTTTGCCGCTGCGAGCGGCGTTTGCGCCGACAGGCGCTTTCACAAGTCAGCGTTTTTAAGATGTTTTAAATTCTCCAACAATTCACAAAATTCAACCTTCATTAACAATTGTTTATATTTTTTCTAAATAATCACGGCACGCCGCTAGCTTAACGTGCAATGCTTGCACTAATCTAGAAGGTATGGATCTTCATGTTTTACATCATCCGCTGGTGGACCACAAGCTCACCGTTTTGCGAGATAAGAATACACCATCTAATATTTTCCGCGAGTTAGTTTCCGAATTGGTAACTCTCGAAGCATACGAAGCAACACGCAACTTGGAAGTTAGCGATCGCGAGATTGAAACTCCTATTTGCAAGATGACTGGCAAGCATTTGAACCGACCACGCCCAATGGTTGTGCCTGTTTTGCGCGCTGGTCTTGGTATGCTCGACGGCATGACTCGCCTTCTTCCAACCGCTGAGGTTGGATTCCTTGGCATGAAGCGAGACGAGCAAACTCTCGACATCGTCACTTATGCTAATCGTTTACCAGAAGATTTGACTGGTCGTCAATGCTTCCTTCTTGACCCAATGCTTGCTACTGGTGGCACTCTTATTGCTGCTACGCATTATTTGGCAGAGCGCGGCGCTAAAGATGTTACTGCTATTAACATTTTGGCAGCGCCAGAAGGCTTGGAGCGCATTGAGAAGGAGATTGATCCTTCTATTGACTTTAAGGTTGTTGTTTGCGCTGTAGATGAGCATTTGAACGACAAAGCTTATATTGTTCCAGGTCTTGGCGACGCTGGCGATCGTTTGTACGGCTTGATTGACTAATAATCACCAGCTAAATCAAACGAAAACTAGAATCAAAAGCTAGAAATAAAACTACAAAATAGCCTGCTGATTTGCAACACTTTGCAAGCTTCAGCAGGCTTTTGTATTTACATCTTTAATTATTTGTCGGTCTCATATTCGTTTAATTTTATTACTATTAAATTCCAGTTCGTGAATACTCCATAATACCATTGAGACAACTACGATAGATGCAGCTGCAACAGTAGCAACATTAACTTGCGGTCCACGATCCATTGTGTACTTGACCATTCCACGATTCAAAACATGTACAACAATAAATTGGCCAAAGAATATTTCAATAAAGCCAGCAAGTATTAATATGCTATCAATAATAATTAATATTTTCTTACGAATTAATCCTCTATTACACAACCCAACAATCATTTGAATTATTGGTGAAATAATTGAAACTAACACAACACCCAAAAGACTTAAATCAAAATCTGCTGGATACTTTCCTGGCATTTTAATAAGCAATAAAACTGCTAAAAATACAAAAGATAATGGTAAAAACCATTCTTTCCAATATTTAACGACGAACACGATAATAAGCTCCTTCACCATTGAATGAATACCAATTCTTATCCCAATCTAAATAATTTTCAGTGTGTTGAGCTATACGCAATCTACCGTTGCTTTTTAGGAATACAAACCCTATGTGATCGACAGTACCATCATTACTTTCATCAACACCAATAAAATCTCCATCCCTAACATTATCTACTAACATTCCCCAATAACTTGTACTAAATCCATACCCCATATAATTTTTAAAAACATTGGCATTAATCCAAGAAACCGAACGATCTCCTCTAGCTTTCCACCACCACCCTTTAAATACATCATTATGCTTATCCATACCAATACCACCAGCATATAGAATTTGCGAAGCGAAATTTGTGCAATCTGCCGGAAATATTAACTTACTTTTTTCTTCACCATATTTTGGATTTATTTTCCACGCCCATTCTCGCGCATATGCTCTGGCCGCTTCAAGATTTATGCCTGAATTTCTCTCAGTAAGTAAAGGTTTGCGAGGTGTAACCTCCTGCTTTGATGGAAGCCACAATTTTGCAATATTAATAGCTTCCTTTTGTGTTAGTTCATTTTTTAATACTTTTAACTCTAATTTATGCAATTCTGATAGAATCTGATTATTTTCATATTTATTCTCATATATATCTAGAAATTGCAATATTTTTGTTACATTATTGTTATCTTTATGCGAGGAATTAAAAAGAGAATTTTTGTAAATAGTAGCTGTTTCTTCACTAAGAGAAGGAAGCATAGCTTCGCTCTGTATTCTTTGTAATTCTGTAAAATATTTTGAAATATAGAACTTTTTTACTAACTCTGGATTTTCATAAGTATCTAGTAAAGAAAAATACATACTCTGAAATTTTGTCTTATGCTGCTTTTTGGGAAAATCTACATAAGTCTCTGATTTATAGTCAGATGATTCAGCTTGAGCAACATTAGCAAATGACAATATTAAAATAATAGAAAATAGCGCAGCTATAAATGTATAATGCAAGACAACTTTGTTTTTCATATATAACTCCATTATTATATAAAATCCCTTTTCATTATTTTATCACAATAAATACCAGTTGTCAAATATACACAGCGGCTATGTAATCATATACTCATCAGTTCTACATTTAAATAGCCTACTGATTTGCAACACTTTGCAAGCTTCAGCAGGCTTTTGTATTAATTGATTGTGCAATATTGCATAACAAATCAGATAATATAGCTAATAATACAACTAAGCTTTATTCACAGCTCCTTTAGCATATAAAGCCTCTAAAGCATCGCGCAAAGCCCCACTGTAGCTGATGCCAGCTTTTTGTGCCCAAGTGTCAAGCCAAGCTGGAACAGTAACATTTTTACGAACTGCCTGAGAACCGTATTTTGCAGCATAGGAATCCATATCAAGCGCAACCATAGACAACTTTGAATTAGGATTTTCTACAACAATATCACTAATATCACTAGCTTTTGGCGCAGTCTTACCACTTTCGAGTTCTGTAAGAACCCATCCACTTGCTGCATCTTCTGCCATAATCAGAGCCTCTGCAAGATTACTACCGCCAGTTACACACCCTGGCAAATCAGGGACTTCTGCAACAAAACCCCCACTATTATCTTCGTATGGAGTAAGAATAACAGGATACGCTAATTTCATCATTTCACCTTTGCTTCACTAATTCCCGCCTGACGCCAAATTGACTTAACAACAGATGGGTTAATATCACCTGGATGTTTAGGCACTGTGACTTTACCTGTTTTAGTTTTATGTACGAATTGACAATGACTTCCACGCTGTGCAAAAAGTATCCAGCCGTCCTTCTTAAGACGTTTTTCAATCTCTTTGTATCTCATAAAAAGATTATACACACTATGCGCATAAAATAAAATAATCAATCAAATTTTTACTAAATCGCGCATATGCCTATGTTAATTTACCGCGGACGAGTTACGGCCACTTTGCGAGCGCGCTCGGCTAATTCGTCCAATTTGGCAAGCTCCGCGCGCTGAGCGTCACTTTGCTTTGGCGCAAATTCACCGTAACGATTTTGCGCAGCTGTACGAATTAAAAAGTCAGCCAAACGCGGATTTTTTGGCAAAACCGAACCGTGCATATAAGTGCCGATAACGTTGTATTTGCGCGCACCTTCCGTGTGGTCTTCGCCGTTGTTTCCACAATTTTCGCCATAAACCAATCCAAGTGGCTGCGTACCATCTTGCAAACTTGTGCGCCCAGAATGGTTCTCGTATCCCACAATATCTCCAAAATCGGCGCTATGCTCCACAAGATTTCCAATCATGCGCACGTCTTGGCCAACCGTATGCTCGCCGAGTATGCCTATGCCTTTAAGCTTCTGGCCTTCAATAGTCTCAAAGTATTCTCCAAAAAGCTGGTAAAGCCCGCAAATCATAAGCATTGGAACGCCATTTTTTGCAAGCTCGCGAATCGCGTCTGCGCGCGCAAATAAATCATCTGTCACTCTACTTTGACCATGATCTTGGCCACCGCCACCAAGAATCATATCCACGCGCTTTGGCCAATCATCACCAACATTGTACTCGTGAAGCACGGGCTTGTAGCCATACAATTCCGCTCGGCGCATAATCGTAAGCACATTGCCATAATCACCGTAAATATTCATGTCTTTCGGGTAGAGCGACACAATATCTAATACACGATTTTCGGCTTTGCTTGCAACTACAGTATTCGCTTGACCAACATCACTCATATTATTCATTACGACTACTTTCTTTACTTTCCAACTCCAACGTCTTTAACGCTTGCGATTTGCCCTAATGTAGCTCGCACGCGAAGCATTGCAGTGTATGTGCAATATATGCGTTTTGCGTTTTTAGCATTGCTACTAAAATCACCATTCACAAAAGCTTTAACGTCTTCTTCTAAATCAGTGTTCACATTTCTAGAAGCAACTTTGTCGTATTGCAAACGCAAAGCCATATCCCATGCGCGTGTGCCAGAAACGCAAGCGACTCCAGTGCTGCTAAAGCACGTAAAATCAACATCCCACAGCCAGCTCATGTCTCGACCGTCCGCGTATTCGTCGCAAATTGCAATCATTGTGTCATGATTTGCAGGCTTACAAGAAGCGAGCGCAAGTCTAAATCCAATAGGATTTTTCACTAGAACAAGCTCCACAGGAGCGCCGTTAACTTCGATTACTTCGCCTCGACCAAATGCTGGCGTTACGCGAGAAATAGCTTCCATAAGCGCATCGTCGTCGAATTTTGCGAGTGTTGCATCTTTTTTAGCAGCATCCGCCAAAATAGCGCGCACAATCGTAGACGCAGCAGCCGCGTTAAAAATGTTATACACGCCTCGCAACTTAACGCTAGTAGTTTTTCTATGCCCATCAATCAAAAAATCGGCTTTATTATCTGCATCTGCAACTTTTGCCAAAACAACATCTGCATGCGGAAGATTGCGCGAATCATCATGCGAATCACTACGCGAATCGCCACACAAATCGCCACACAAATCACTATGCAAATCGTCGTCGGTTGGGAACATGCTTCTTAACGAATCATCCAAACCAAAATACTTTACTTTGCAAGGCGGCAAAACGTCTTTAGAAAGCGCGGAAATTCGCGGATCTTCGCGATTTAACACAACTACTCGCTTAGTCGCGTGCGCAACATTACTCAGCAATTTAGCTGTAGTGTCAATCTCGCCAAATCTATCTAACTGATCTCGCATAACGTTTAGAAGAAGCGAATAGCGCGGCTTTATTTGATTTACAAAATGCACAGCATAAGCTTCATCAAGCTCTAAAACAGCTATATCCGCATCTAACTTTGTGCCAAAAACAGGCATTTCTTGCACAAGCGACGCCACAACTCCGCGCGTAAAATTCGATCCCGTAGGATTTGTAAACACGCGCAATCCAGCATCTCTGAGCATAGACGCAACCATGCGAGTCGTAGTAGTTTTGCCATTAGTTCCCGAAATTAGCACAACTCCGTAAGGCAAACTCCCTAGCGTTCTAGCTAAAAACCCACGGTCTAGTGTTTCTACAACTTTGCCTGGTAAAGCGCTTCCGCCGTGGTGCAACGCTCTAGAAACCGCGCGAACCAGCTTTCCTACAGCAGGCATAAAAGCATCAAGCAGCATGGCCATCATAGCCTCCAACAGCATCGTTTCCTTGCGCATATGATTGCGGCTGGTATCCTTGCGGCATATCTTTAAACTTAGACGTTGCTCCAAGAAAAGCTAGATTAAACGTTTCTGTAGGGCCATTACGATGCTTTGCCATAATAATGTCTGCTTCGCCAGGGCGATCTTCTTTGTTGTAAAAATCAGGCCTATGCACAAGAAACACAACGTCTGCGTCTTGCTCAATAGATCCCGATTCGCGCAAATCCGAAAGCTGAGGCTTTTTATCGTTTCGCATTTCTGGCCCTCGGTTTAGCTGGCTTAGTGCAACAACTGGCACTTCTAGCTCTTTTGCAAGCAGCTTTAACGCACGCGAAAACTCGGAAACCTCTTGCTGCCTAGATTCAACCCTTTTACCCGAAGTCATAAGTTGCAAATAGTCGATTACAACTAGCTTTAGGTCGTTCGTTTGCTTTAGTCGCCTGCATTTTGCGCGAATTTCCATAAGACTCATATTTGGACTATCGTCTATAAAAAGCGGAGCGTCTTTCATTTTTGACCAAAACGCATTTAGCTTAGTCCACCTATCTGTTGTAATGTCTTCTGGAGTTCCGCGATGCATTGCCGTCATTGGAATATCCGTTTCGGCTGCGATTATTCTTTGAGCAAGCTCCAATTTGTTCATTTCTAGAGAGAACACGATTGTTGTCATATTGTGATGCAACGCTGCAGAACGAGCGAAGTCGATTCCAAGAGTTGACTTTCCCATTGCAGGCCTACCAGCTACGACTACCATTTGCCCTGGTTGCAAGCCTTGCGTCATGTCGTCAATATCTCTAAATCCTGTTGGAACACCTTTTTCAATCTCGTTACTTTGCAACTTGTCTAACTGCTCGAGAGCGTCTTGCACAACTGGGCCAATAGCGGAATAATCTTGATGAACTTTGCCAGAGCTCATCTCGTAAACTTCGGATTGCGCAAGGTTCACAACATCTTCTGCTTGATCTCCCGTAGCCGAATACCCCATTTGCGCAATCTTTGTTCCAGCAGCAATCACGTTTCGCAAAATCGCATTTTTGTGCACAATATCCGCATAATATAGCGCGTTCGCTGCTGTAGGAACGCATGCTACAAGGCTATGCAAGTAGTCTGCTCCGCCAATTTTCTCCAGGTTTTCGTCTTTTAGAAGCTCGTTTGCAACTAAAACAACGTCTACTGGTTGCGACCCAGAAAACAGGCTTATAATCGCGTCGTAAATTGTTTGATGTTTTGGAATATAAAAGTCTGCTGTTTCTAGGATTTGCGAAACTTCGCCAATAGCATCTTTGCTCATTAGCATTCCGCCCAAAACGGCCATTTCCGCATCTTCGTCGTGAGGCGGAACCTTGTCAAACAAGCTAACATTAGCGTTGGCGTTGTTTAATCGGTTTGAGTCTTTTCGATTTGACTGCCACATATCATTATCTGCCATAAAATCGAGTATAAACGTCTGCACGGAGCACGCAAACAAAAAGTTTATATAAACCAACACAAATCGTAAGTTAAATACTTCACGATTTTACAAATCAACTTAAAAGTCACAAATCACAAATCAACTTAAAAATCAACCTAACAAATCACAGATTTGCGCACTTCATCCAATCATCCGTTTTAACTCTAAGCGAATTTCCAAGCGCGCGTCCGCCAATATACACAGCGTTAAGAGCAACCCACAGCGATATTGTTTTAGTAATATCTCCCGCAAAAAGAGCCACATTTGCCACACAAACCGCGCTAATTACAATAAGATACACAACTGCTGTAATTGAGCACGATTTGGCTAAATACTTGTGATCTCCAGCCCCGATTAACACTCCGTCTAAAGCCCACATAAATCCAGATAGCGGCAAGAAAATTCCAAGAATCGTCATTCCTATTGAAACCAAAAGTTGCACTTCTGCATTTGGACTAAACAGCGGCGAGCATAACCATCCTGCAAATATCATTACAATTCCAACTATTACGCTACTTAATGCTCCTACTTGTGCGCAAACTTTTGTGATTACATTAGCGCGTTTTAATAAGCCAGCTCCAAGAGCGGAGGCGACTATTGTTTGAGCTGCAATTCCTATAGCATCTAATATGTTCATAACAAAATTCCAGCAAGAATTTGCAACTTGATATGCCGCTAAAGTGTTCGTTCCAAGTCGCGCAGCAGCTGCAACAGTTGCCACCATGCACGCGCGTAATGCCAATGTGCGTATAAACAGCGGAACGCCACTTCCAGCGCTTTTAAGTATGTTACGCGCTTGTGGACGCAAACGTGCTTTTTCTCGAGCTGCCCAAAAAATCGCTGGTAGCATTAAAACAATGCCCATATACCATTGCGCTATCATCGTTGCTATTCCAGACCCGGCAATGCCAAGGTTCATTCCAAACACAAATAGAATATCTAAAATAGCGTTTAGTACAGCTCCACTTATTGCAGCAAAAAGCGTGATTTTTACTTTGCTAAGTCCTCTAAAAATGCCATTTGCAGCGTAAATTAGCAACATTGCAGGCAAACCTGGCATAACAGTTTGAGTGTAAATAATCGCGTTTTTAAGCGTTTCGCCATTTGCGCCAAAACTTTGGCAAAGCGGACGCGCAAACACCATTAAAACAAGCGTTAGAACAACCCCAAGCACGAGAGCAAGCCACAATCCATCCATTCCAACGCTTAGCCCTTGGCGATTTTTGCCAGCACCCAATAGCCTTGCAACTTGGCTTGTGGTGTTGTACGCCAAAAACAGGCATAGCCCCGTTGTTGTTAAAAGCACGGTTGAGCCTATTGAAAGCCCTGCAAGTTGCATTTTGCCTAAATGCCCAACTATTGCAGTATCTACTAAAACAAACGCTGGCTCTGCAATAAGCTGGCCAAATGTAGGAATAGCTAGAGAAAACATATGTTTCAATAGGTCTTTTTTGTTAACGTTTTCACTCTGATCGCTCATAATAATGGCCTATTTAACGCCTTTTCATGCCTTTTTGGTAATTGAATCATTTATCTTGAATTATGCAATCGCTATCATAAAACTTTTTGAATTGCAAACTGAATATGATTTCAAAAAAGTTATCCGCAGGATATCCACAAAGTTATCCCCCATTTGTGTATAACTTTTATAGATATACACAGCAACACGCCTAAAATGTGGATAACTGAAAGTTTTATCCACATTGCGCAATCCGAGTGTGTCACATTTGCGTCTTATCTTCAGCGTCGATCGCAGATTTTTCTTGAGCAATGCCAGAAAAATCATAAGCGCGCTCACCTTGATCCGCTAAATCAACACCCTTACGCTCTTTAGCTTCCGATATTCTCCAACCAAAAAGCTTCTCTAATCCAAACGCAAGCAACGCTGTAACAGCTCCAGAATAAAGAATGGTGATTGCCAGAAGGCATATTTGCGCAATTAGCTGATGCCAATCGCCAGTAGAAAGCAATCCGCTTGCATCCGCAAACAATCCAACAGCTATAATGCCAATAAGCGCAGCAATGCCATTTACGCTTACAACGTGTAGCGCACCATCGTAGCGAGTAAAAGTCTTAGAATGCGTAGCAAGGCATGTAACAACACCAACAATCGCACCCAGTACAACCGCCCACAAAGGCGCTATAACGTCCGCAGCGGCGGCACTAGCAGCCAAACCAGCCATGATTCCACTAGCTGCTCCAACGGCGCTAAAACATCCCGAGCGCAAGCGTTCCGTAACGCCCCAAGCAAGCATAGACGCAGACGCTGTAATAGTTGAGCTAACCCATGCATATCCAGCAACTCCTGGAAGACCTACAGAAGATCCAATCATTAAGCCAAGCCATCCAAACCAAATGATGAAAATTCCAAGAACAACAAATGGAACATTGTGCGGAGCTCGTGCAGAAACATTGGAAAAATGGCCATTAACCGCAAGCTCGCTAGAGTTTTCTAAAGAAGAATCGCCCTTAGCTTTAGAATCATCGCTAGAAGCAGCAGAATCATTAGTCTTATTAGACTTTGCGACTTCCATCAAAAGTGCGCGAACTAAATTGCCCTTGTGCTCCGAATTTGCGCCACCCAAAGTCGCAAAAGACTTGGTATGCAAAACAAAATTCTTAAGAGGAAAATGAGCATGACCGCCAATAATAAGAACAATTGCTAAAGCCGAAACAGCCGCAGCTACGTGCAGCAAAGATCCGCCTGCAAAATCGTGAACCTGGATTCCAAGAGCCTGAGATATAGCGCCATTTGGCGAAAGCAGACCGCCTCCACAAACCATGTGCGCAAGAGGCGCAAACACAAGAGTTACCCAAACAGCTACGAATATTAGCCAAATCGCGTAGCGCACACGACCAGCAAGCGCGCCAGTTATAAGAGCCACAGCAACAACCGCGCACGCAAGTCTAAATGCCGCTGGAATTCCGCCAGCAAGGCCAGTGTTTGCATCCATCGAAGTAAAAATGCCGTGATCTGCCACCATTGAATCACGTAGCAGCAATCCGCTTACAGGGTCGCCAACAACGCCGCCAATCATGTCTTTGCCAGCAAAGGCCATTGACCAGCCCCAAAGCGTCCAAACTATGGTTGTTACCGCAATTGCACCAGCAGAAAGCATCATCATGTTAACCATTGATGTTGCGCGCTCACGGCCACCATAAAACAGTGCGATTCCTGGAGTAATTATAAACACTAATGCGGCAGCTAGTAACGCCCATTGCGGATCTATTGCGGTCATTTTTCACCTCACAAACGCAGCCATCGGTGGTTGCAATTTAATTTATATTCTAATCAACTCAAGCTAAAAGTTACTAAAGCAAAATTACTTAATCTAAAATGCGACTAAAACCAAAAGCAACTCAAGCCAAAATGCCGTCTACAAAACTTTCTGGGTCAAACGGAGCAAGGTCATCTGGGCCTTCCCCTAGCCCAACAAGCTTTACAGGAACTCCAAGCTCGCGTTGAACAGAAATCACAATTCCACCCTTTGCGGAACCGTCTAACTTTGTTAGCACAACGCCCGTAATTCCAATAGCTTGAGCAAAGACTTTTGCTTGAGCCATTCCATTTTGGCCAGTTGTAGCATCAAGAACTAAAAGCACTTCGTCTACAGGGACAGTTTTCTCGATTACGCGGCGGATTTTGCCAAGCTCTTCCATAAGATTTGCCTTATTTTGCAACCTTCCAGCCGTGTCTACAATCAAAACGTCTGCGTTTGCTTCTTTGGCAGCCGCAGCGCCATCAAAAGCCACGGAAGCAGGATCTGCGCCATCTTTTTGACTACGCACAACTTTAACGCCTGCAGCATTTGCCCAAGTTTCAAGCTGATCGGCAGCAGCCGCGCGGAAAGTATCGGCAGCAGCAAGAATTACAGAACGATTTTTAGAAACCATTAGTCGCGCAAGCTTGCCAGCAGTAGTGGTTTTTCCAGTGCCATTTACGCCAACCATCATGATTACGCTTGGCTTATTTGCATCTTGCAAATCTGCTTTTAGACTTCTATCTGCTTTGACTCCAACAACATCCAGCAGTTTTGCGCGCAATGTTTCGCGAACCTCTTGCGCGCTTGCAGCATCAGAAATCCTGGCGTCTTTTTTAAGCGACTCAACCAACTCTTCGCTTGCTTGAGCACCAACATCCGCCATTAAAAGCGTATCTTCTACATCTTGCCAATCATCTTCACTAATATTATCTTTGCTTAAAATGTTAAAAAGCGCGCGTCCAAAAGGATTTTGACTATTCGCAAGCTTGCCTCTAAGCCTAGCCATTCTAGACGTTGCATTTTCTGGCAATTGCGCGCTAAAATCGCCATTATTTTCAGCGCTACTAGACAATGGGTCTTCTTTGCTAGTAGGTATTACTGGGCCATTCGATTTTCCAATAATTCGCAAAACAACAGCTACCGCCACTAAAGCAACAGCTAAAATAACTGCGCCAACAGTAAACCATATAACCAAATTTAAGTCCATAACCATGTTCATATAATAAGCCTATGAAATTAAAGGGACACATTAAAGGGAATTTGCTCAAATTTTAGTTAAAATTGTTGATTATTCGCAAAAATTACACAAATATTAGTGTTCTAATACAATGATTTTACAGACCATTATGAGTGAAAATTTATGCTACATTTGCAAACCACTTTAATGACCACTTTAATGGCCACTTTACAATCAAACTGAATTGGGGTGATAGTTTATGGAAAATTTGCCATTAGTCAATGTTTACGGAGCCGATTGGTGTGGCGATTGCATTCGCGCAAAGTCCGCGCTTAACCAGTTTAATGTTGCTTTTACTTGGCACAATATTGAGTCCGAAGACGGAGCTGCTCAAAAAGCTGTTGAGATTAGCGGTCAGAAGCATATTCCTGTTGTGACTTTTAGCGACGGCAGCTTTATGGTTGAGCCATCCGCAAGCCAAATCAAAGATAAGCTTATGCAATTAGGACAACTTGCAAACTAACACGCCAACATCAAAGAAGTTGGATTAGTCTACAAAATGTAGTACACTAAGCATTTGTTGCCCCTTTAGCTCAATTGGCAGAGCAGAGTCCTTTTAAGTCTTGGGTTGTGGGTTCGAGTCCCACAGGGGGCACTTTTAGTGTCTTGACCCCTTACTTAAGGGGCAAAAATGGATGTTGTAGAAAATGCGAATACAACTACAGAAAATGATTTAATTAGCGTTAGGGCTAATGTTGAACTTTTCTACGATGAAAATCTTGCTAAACAAACTAGCCAATTATCTGATTCTGAAGCTCACGTTTGGGCTGAGAAAATTACTGAACAGATTCAACATTGCATTGTAGATACTCAGGATACTTATAAAGCTTTTGAAACTAAGTGTGCTGATTTAGCTCGTCTTGTTCGTGAAGCTTATTCTGGTAAGGCTTACACACGTTTTGGTTTTACCTCATGGGCTGAGTATTGCAAAGCTAAGTTTAATGACGCTCAGATTTATAAGACGCGTGGTGAACGTGACCTCATGGTCAAAGCACTAAAACACGAGGCAATCAGCAACCGCGTAATCGCACACCTACTAGGCATTAATGAGATAACAGTTCGACGTTCCGCACAACAATTTATCAAGGATGGCAACTGCGACATTAATGTCGCAGTTGCCACTTTACCGCGCGTGCTTAGCGCGGACGGTAAAACACGTTCTACTAACCGTGCAGCCTGTGAGATTGCGAAATCGTTTATTGAGTATTCTCAGTATGTTAATAAGGGTAAAAATAGTAGTGATATTTCTCATTTAACTGGTATTCCTCGTAAAACTATTTCTTACGCTCTTGATATTCGTAACGTGAGTATTTTAGAAGTTTCTAAACTGTTCTTACTCGCACGTTTGAAACAGTTAGATGGTTATTCTAACGCGTCTATTCAACAGTATTTACAACTTTCTAGTAGTGCTCTTGAATGGTTGTTTGGTAATGGTTATAAAACTTTTTGCGCTTACTATATTGGTAAGAATGGTGTTACTCGTTCTATTATTGATGAAACTAGTGTTATTGAATGGGCTAAAAGTAATCATGAGTCTTCTTTAACTCTTATTAATGGTGATACTGTTAATCAAGCTAAATTAGCTACTATTCTTCAATGCACACAACCTCTTGTTTCTATTCATCTTGCTGACTGGGTAGAAGAATTAGAGGTTGAAGTTCCTTCGCGTCAAAAAACTGCTATCACAACAGATACTAGCGTGAGTGTGAATAATGATTGTTTACAGGATAATCGTAAGCGTGAAACAATAGCTGATTATTTCATGAATTGTTTTGAAACTTGGGATACTGGAAAGTACTCGATATCTCCTGCTAAAGAAGAGTTTGATGATGCTTGCCGTACTGCCTCATATTTTTATGATTCAACAGAAGGTTTAGTAGAAAAAACTGCTAAACAGTTTTCTGATTTATTAACTCATGTTGATAGTAAGTTTACAACGTTAGATAACCTAGTCGCTTACTCTAATAATATTACTTCTTTACTTGATGAGAATGCTAGGCAAAAGCTTATTCAATCGTATAAAGAACGTCTTACTACTATTTCTCGCGCTTTAAAAAAGTTAGAACGCTAGCGCGTATTCGTTTATTTAAGACTGGATTTTTAGGATAGGAATATTAGATGAGTACTTTAGTAGATCAGAAAACTATTATTAATCGTATTAACACATTGTGTGAAGAAATTCATTTAACTAAAGTGTGCACGCGCTGGCTTTGTGCTTGTGGTGAAAATTCTTTAGATAATCTAGTTGATACTGTGAAGCATGAGTTGTGGACTGTTTGGGATGATGATTTCACTTTTTGTGATTGCCCTGACGCTGATCATCCGTCGCGTACTGCTCAAGCATGGGTTTACACGACTGTTAATAACTTGCTTTGTAATATTGCGCGTCAAAATCGTAGTATTGGTATTGTTAATTTTTCTAAGAATACTACTCTCGTGCAGCTTGATGAAATAATTTTAGATACTTTAGAGCAGCGTACGTTTAATAATCAGTCGCATTCTCACGCATTCGCTGACTGTTTGACGGCTAGTCTTGGCTTGTTTGGTTTAGATGAGTTTAGTGTGATTAAGCGCGCGGTTGAAGCTGTTTTGAATTTGAAAAAAGATTTTTCAAAACAATACTCTTATTCAGAGTGGCGTCATATTTGTTCGCTTGTTTACTTGTACCGTAGTAAGCGTTTGAATGATTGTGTTGCTGACTGTATAGCATCGTATTGTAAGGGTGTTAAGCCTGAATTATCATGTTTGCATGTTTTATACACTTCTAAAAATTCTAGATTATGCCGATAATGGCATGATTTTTACAGACGTTTAAAAGTAGATGTTTGATTCTAATTTTAATTTAACTAGTTCGCAAGGAGCGTGAAATGAAAACTGAAATTGCAAAAACTGCAAATAATACTGGTTTGTGGGATTATTACATTTCTTTATGGAAAGATGATTGCACATACCGTGGTATTAGTGTTAATACTGTTAGTGTTTGGGAGTATAAGTTACGTTATTTGCAACGTTATACGCATGTTGATAATCCGTTAAATGTTACTGTTGCGAATATTAAGAATTGGAGCAATCGTGGTGTTAAATTAGAAACACGACGTTCTGATTTGAATGCTATTCGCTCGTTTTACAATTTCTTGTATAATGCTAAGTATTTAAAGTATCCGATTGTTGAAGATTTACCTATGCTTAGTAGGCGTAAGCCTAAAAGACAAATTATTGCGTCTTGGAAGCAAATATCTGAATCTATTTCTAAGCATCAAGGTGAGAATATTGAGTTGATGATTCGTCTTGCTGCTGAAGGTGGTTTACGTCGTAATGAGATTGCTCGTGTTAACAGTAAAGATATTGTATTAAATAATGGTAATTATTCTTTACTTGTTCATGGCAAGGGTGATAAGGAACGGTTAGTACCGTTGTCTATTTCTTTAGCACAGTTAATGTTGAAACGTCCTAAGGGCTGGCTGTTTCCTTCTGACGATCCTAAGCATTCTGGTGAACATATTATTGGTGATACTGTTTACCGTAAAATTAAACGGTGTACTGGTTACCCTACTCACGCTTTGCGTAGAATGTATGCTACACACTTGTATAATGCAACGCATAATCTTCGTATTGTTCAAGAACTGCTTGGTCATGAGAGTGTTGATACTACTCAACGTTATATTTATGTTTCTAATGCTGATGTTTTTGAGGCATTACATAAACTAGATTTGTATCGTAATCGTTATGGAATTTTAGATAATTAACTTTTTAACGTGTTTGTAAAAAATTTTATTTTACTGTAAGTAACTTTTTTTATATAAACGGTGTTTTTTACGCGTGAACATATTAGTAGATAGTAAAACTACTATCTATACTTTTTGAAAGGATTTTTTATGAGCAAGAGTAAGATTAACCCGTTTGACGTGACTGATAGGCACATTAGTAGTGTTAAAGACATGTTTCGTAATATTGATGAAGAAACTAATGTTGAGCCTCAAGAGGTTCAGGTTGATTTGTTGAAAACTTTCCCTAATCATCCTTTTAGTGTTAAAGATGATGATGCTATGGGCGATTTAGTTGATTCTATTAGCACTCAGGGTGTTATTACTCCTCTTGTTGTTCGTAAGGTTGATGACTCGTATCAGGTTATTTCTGGTCATCGTAGACTTCATGCGGTTAAAAAGCTGGGTTTGAAAACTGTTCCTGTTCTTGTTAAGCAGGTTTCTGATGATGAAGCTACTATTATGATGGTTGATTCTAATTTGCAACGACCACATATCGCTGTTTCAGAATTAGCGCATGCTTATAAGCAACGCTATGAAGCGTTGAAACATCAAGGTTTTAAAAACGGTAATGGAACTGCTAGAAGCATTATGGCTCAACAGATTAATACTTCAGAGTCTACTGTTGCTCGTCTTGTTAAGCTTGCTGACTTACCTAAGAAACTATTAGAGTGTGTAGATTCGAAACGTCTTGGCGCTAATGTTGCTTGCCGTTTAACAACGCTTCCTACTATTGTGCGTAATACTATAAACGACTTGTATGCTAAAGATGATGATTTTAAACTATCTTCAAATCAATTATCTGCTATTGAAGATTACAGTAAGTCAAATAGCACGTTAGATAAAGATAAGATTAGTGAGCTTGCGAACGGTGATGTAAAAAGTAGTGTTCAAAATGTTAAAAAATATGTTCATATTCCTAGCTCTTGGATTCCTGAAAATGTTAAAGAGTCTGATGTTAAAGAATGGGTTCATACTGCTATTGAGCAGTATTTAAAAAGCCATCAAGAATAATTTGAGTTCATTGTTACACGAATTTTATAATATTTAGGAGAATATTTATGCAGCGTACGCTAGGCGCATCTTCTTTTAATGATGATATTTACGCGTCTTCACGTGGTGTTGGTGAAACTAATTTTTGTGTGGAAGCTCAGTGGGCTTGTGCTAGCGCATATAATTTTAATCCTGCTTTAATTACTGCTTTTCTTGCTGGCTCTCAGTGGGCTTTAACGAAAATAGTGTTACAGGAAGATGAGAAAAACGCTGTGATTAAACGTGGTGTTAAGCCTGAACAGGTTGAAAAAGTACTTTGTTTAATGAATGAAATTCGTCATAATCATTAAAAAGAATAAGCATGTATAATCTAGAACGTTCTTACCGTAAAAAGCCTGAGAAAGTTGATGCTAAAAATAGTAGTAAGAAACTTCTTTCTCAAGATGATGCTACTGCTTTTATGCCTGATGAGAGTAAGTCTAATAGTAGTGTAGGAAAGCAGCATTCATCGTTTTTTGACCAAGTGTCTGATACTGTTGCTGTTGCTACTGATACTAGTGATGGTAAGAATTCTGATTTATTACGTGATCTTATTGCGCAAGATATGACGGTTTCTGCCGATGATCCTGTTAAGAAGCGTAAGAGTTCATCTTTTCTTCATAATTTTTTTAAGAAGAAACAAGAAAATGAAGAAACTAGTTTAGAAGAAGCTGGTAGTGAAGGAACTACTGTAGATACTAGTAGTGATGATGATTATGATCTGCTTAATAATATAAGTAGTCAACAGTTATCTGAAGCTAATGATGATAATAGTAAGAGTATTCATGAACATTCGCTACTAGTTAGTGTTAAGAAAGCTGTTGCTAAGCATTTAAAAACTATTATTAGTGTTTTTGTTGCGTTGATACTTCTTATCCTGCTTGTAATGGTTAGTTTTTCTTCTTCACACAGTAAAACAGTGTCGCAATGCAGTATTGTTACTGTTAAGATTAAAGAGTTGCAAGATAAGTATGATTCTGAAGCTAAGCGTAGTAGTAGGCTTGTTTCTCAAGCTAAAAAGCTTTCAAATCGTAGACTTCTTTCGCTAGTTGACAATCTTAATAGCATGGTTTCGCAGAGTCGCCCTGATGTTGTTTCTTGTACTGTTAATTCTGGTTCTGAGCTTAGTGTTGTTCAAGGTAGTTTACGGTGGTATGAGAAGTCTTTGAAAGATTTAGTTAAAGCTAATAGGAGGCTTGTTCGTAAGATTCGTGAAGCTAAGGCTGAAAGTAAAAAGTCTAAATTAGAGCATTTAATACAGTCTGCCGAAGAAACGTATGATAAGTATCATGATGTTGATGAAACTTTGTTTAATAGTTTGAAAACTAGTATTGATAGCGCGCACTCTGTGCTTGATAAAGAGTTTACTGTTAAAGAGTTTGAAAATTGTTGGAAAGATTTATCTGACAAGTTAGCTAAAGCTCAGGATGCTGTTGATAAGAAGAATGCTGATGATGCTAGTAAGCAGCAGCAAGCGCAACAGCAACAGTCGCAGCAGAAGACACAAAATCAGACTAACAGTTATAGATTTAGACGTCATTTTACGCCTCGTTCTACTAGTCGTCATTCTAATAATGATACGTCTGCTCAACATGAACAATCTTCTGATGATAGTCACAGCAGCAGTTATAGTGGTGGAAGTAGTGGCTCAAATACTGGTAATCACAGTAGTAGTTCAAGTGGTTCTACTAGTTACGGTTCAGGAGGCAGTTCTGGTAGTTCGTATAGTGGAGGCTGGAGTGTTCCTAGTCCAAAAGAACAGCCTTTCCCTAAAACTGATGGTAGCTTGTAAAACTGTTTTTAACACTTGAAAACTTGTTTTATATAAACAAGCGTTTTTTTGCGTGCATATATATTGTAGGAGGACTTCAATATATGAGCACTGTAACTGTAGAAGATTTATTAGTTCAAGCGCAAGACTATTTAAACAAATGCGTTAATGATAGGAATAGTTTTAAGCACTTGTGTGATACTATTCGTGTTTTAAATGAGTATGACGCGCCTAGTATCCTACTTATTGCTAAACGTTTTTCTCAAGTTCCTGAACTTATTGTTGATGAGACGTTTATACCTGTTTTAGGCGTCGATGCGCACGATCCTGTGCTACTACTTCAAGCAAATATTGTTCCTCAGTGTATTAAACATTTTGTTTTTAATTCGCATGATATTAAGGTTGTGGCTAGCGCGCAACTTCGTACTGATATTCAGATTGGGTATCGTGATGCTAATGGTATTCATAATGTTGTTGAAGCGAATTTTAGTAGTTTGAAAACTTTTTGTGTGCCTGTTACTTATGCTTGCGTGCCTTTTATTCGAACTAAATTAGCTTATACACCTAATATTCAATCGTATTCTAATAATATTACGGTTACGCTTAATAGGGATACTAGTAGTGATACGAATAATACTATTACTATTATTTTCTACTCTAATAGTAGTAGGCATTCTAAAGCGTTTATTGGTGAGCATGCGCCTTATGGTAGTGAAATAACATACGTATCACATGATGCTAGCGTTTGTAAAGCATATGAGAAGAATAGTATAGATGGTTTAATACGATTGTATTATCCAAGAAATAACTTGTCTTACCTTTCATTTCAAGAAATTCTGAACGCACAAAATTTGGGCGAAAAGCAGCAAGAAAGGTATTTTAAACGTTTAGAGAAAATACTTGTTCGTGAGAAACAGTTTTCTACTAGTTTTGTTACGTTTAGTAGGAATCTTAGTGTTAGTTCTAGTATTACTATTTCAGCTAAAGGTACTGTTAATCTTCCTACTGGCGGTAGTCTAGTTGATTTACTAACTAATGTTCTTGCGTGGAATGCTTATAGTTGTTTAAACTACTGGCATTCTGATTTAGAAGAAGAGTATTTGAGCAAGGTTGCGATTGTTGCGACTTATTTACTCACATACTATTTTGCTATAACAAATTCTGAAACGCTTCTTAATAATACTGTTACGGTTTTAAAAACTTCTGAGAATGCTCTTGACATTCTTCATCTCGCTATTCTTGTGATGCGTTCTGTTGCATACCATTTCCTTCAAAAGGATATGCCTTATGGTTCTGGTAGTTTATCAGCGCACGTTTATCAGAGCCGCCGCGAGAATGTGAGTGATTATTGCGCGTGGATTCCTAGAGAAATAACTATTTTTAGCAAGGGTTTCCTTGTTGCAGCTGAACATAATGATTCTTCTTATAGCGGTGAGGTGACGGTGTGAGCTTGTTGAAGAAAGCGTCGATTGCTGTTACCGCTAGTATTCTTACGCCTGTTTTTATTATGTTTATGCTTATCGGCTGGCTGCTTATTGGAATGGCTGGTAGTAAAGCTTATGCTGACTGTTTAAATAATGGTAATACTAGTTTGTTGAATAATGGTAGTCCTTCTGGCGTTAATCGTAAGGAAGTTTTCACTAAGTCTAATTATCATCCGCCTGAAAAGTCTTCTAATAGTGTTGCTGAAAGTATTGCTACTTATGTTGAGGCTGTAGCGTTGGATAATTCACACGGCTACTCGCAGGCTCGACGTGGTGGTAATCCTGATTATGATTGTTCATCACTAGTATTTTTTGCTGTTAAGAATGCTGGTATTAATTTAACTGGTGGAGCTTTTAACACTCGTTCTATGGGTAGTGTTCTTAAATCTCACGGGTTTAATGAGGGCGTGTGGAGTGGTAATTATCGTAACGCTCAGCATGAGTTGTTGCGTGGCGACATTGTTGTTAATCCTCAAGCGCATACGGAAACGTATTTAGGTGGCGGTCTTTTTGGTGGCGCGCGTCATGCTTGCCCTTCTGGTATTGAAGATGGTAATCCGGGTGATCAGTGTGCTGCTAGTAATGAGGAGATTGGTATAGGAAAGTATTTAGATGCTGGCTTGAACTATTTCTACCGTTATAACGGTAGTGGCGTAGCTTCTTCTAATGCTTCTGGTTCTTCTTCTGCCGGTGTTTCTCAGCCTGCTTCTGGTTCTGTTATTAATATTTCAGGTCTTTGTGAGAAGAACATGAAGGCTGGTGCTGTTAAATATGATGTTTCTGATTGTGCGATTGATCTTAAAAATAAGGGTGTTCATGCTTCACCTGATGAGGCTAAGAGAATAGCAATGTGTGTTATGCACTCTACTTACGGTTGGGGTGATGATGAGTATTCTTGCCTTGTTCAAATGTGGAATAGAGAGTCTGGTTGGCGTTGGAATGCGGAAAATCGTGGTTCAGGAGCATATGGTATTCCTCAGAGTTTACCTGCTGACAAAATGGCGTCTGCTGGCATTGATTGGCGTGATAATGCTGAAACACAGATCAGGTGGGGCTTATCATACATTAAAAATCGTCCTCAGTATGGTTCACCTTGTAAAGCTTTGCAGTGGTGGAATGAGCATCACTGGTATTAAATAGAAAAGAGAATTATTATGCGTATTTTTTACGTTTTTTCAGCAACACAGTTAAAGCCTGATTATGATTGGGTTCCTCAAAGTTTAGTTAGTTTACTTAATGGTATTCTAGGATTGTCTATTCTTGTTTGCGCTATTGCGTTTATTTGTGGCGTGATTCGTTTTATTTTCTGTAAGTGTACTGGTAATCCTTTTGACGATAGTGCAGGAACACGAATTCTTATTACTGTTTTTCTTGGCGCGTTCGCGTTAAGCATGCTGTCTGGTCTTATGATGTTTGGAATTGACCATTTTAGTTCTTTTGTGACTAATGTTTAAAACATTTTTTGAAACATACCGTGTTTCAAATATCTGTTTTTATGCGTTTATATAAATGGTGTTTTTTACGCGTGAACATATTAGTGTGAACTTATTTCATGAAAGGAGATTGTATGAATATGTTCGCAAAAATACTAGCGTTTAGTCCATCAGATATGAAGTCTGATTTTAACTATTTTCCTTTTATGGGAGCGTTAGGAAATATTGCTAATGGTACTCAGGGTGCTGCTCTGATGATACTCGCTATTGTGTTTATTGTTGCTGTTGCTGGCTGGGTGATAAGCAAGGTTTCTAATAGTGGCATGGGACAAAAAATTTCTCTTAGTGCAGCGATTATTTGTCTTATAGCAGCGGCTCTGATTGCTTCTTCTGGTGGTCTTATTAACTGGGCTACTCAGCAGAAGATTATCTGATAAACAATGTTTTTCCACATGCGATAGTTAGGAACTTACAGAATGTTTGAATGGTTGACAGATCCTATAAAGTGGCTTGAGAAAAAGTTCATTGAAAGTGCGGTAGACGTTTATAAGCAGACGGCAAGAATTGCGTTGTCTAGCGGTGACGTGTCAACTTCACAATGGGATATCAGTCTTGATACTGCTAATCATATAGCTGGCGTTATGGCGTTTGTAGCTATCGCTTGTGGGATATATGCGATTGTTAAGGCTATGCTTAGAGGTTCTATTGGTGATGCTATTACTAGCATTTTCTTAACTTTAATGGCATGGCCTATAACAGTCATTCTTATTACTTTTGTTATGAACGCGTTGAGTGTTGAGAAAGACGTAACTAGTAGGATTTTAGCTTGGTCTTATTCTAGTGACTCTATAAAAATAGGTAGTATTGCGTCTGGTGGCGTTAGTGTTATTTGGGTGATGATTCTTTGCATGATTTGTATTATCGGATCATGTTTTCTTAGTATCACTATGATTGGTAGGGCTTTTCTTCTTATTCTTGCTGTAGCGTTCGCGCCTATTGCTATTATGCTTATTCCTTTAAATTCGCTTCGTTCTAGCGTCAGGCAGTGGGCTAGTTTTATTACTGGCGTAATTTTGTATAAGCCTCTTGTTGCTATTCTCGTATACTTATCTGGTCAATTGTGTTTAACTATTGGTGATTCTGTTAACTGTTTGATGATGGTTACTTTTGCAGTTTATGTTTCTATTTTCTGCCCTTGGGTTCTTGTTCGTATTGTTGATAAAGTTCTTGGTGTTGGTTCTAGCGGCTTGAATACTATGGCAACATCGCAACAGAAAACGGGTAAGGCGGTTGAAGATACTGTTAAACTTGCTGCTTCGGTTGCTGTTGCTGTTGCTACTGGTGGAGCGTCCGCGGCGGCAGGAGGATTAGCTGCTGGGGGAATGGCAGCTGGTGGCATGGCTGCTAAAGCTGCTAATGGTATTGGTAGTGTTGCTTCAATGCTTGATAGTAAGATTCCTGGTACTGGTGGCTCTACTTCTGACTTGTTGCATAATGCTGCGCAAAGTCCTTTTGCTTCAAGCAAGGTGAGGAATGGTTTAAATTCTGCTGCGCAAATGCTTTCTTACCGTGGTAGTAATTCTAATAGTACTGGTACTGGTGATGACCTTAATAATAGTAGTGGTAAGCCATTTTCAACGTTTAATAATGGTGAACACTCTAATGCTGATCGTATAGATGTTCCGCCATCTGTTAATGAGCATGATTCTTCGAATAATAATACTGATAGTTTGAAAGATTCTGATGTTCATACTGTTAATGGTTTAAGTGTTTCAGTTTCTGATAATGGTCAGAATGAGTCTAGTACGCCTGATGTTCATGTTGATGGAATAAACGTGAACACTCAAGAAAATATTAGCCAAAAGTCTGAGCCTCAAGATTTGTATGTTACTACGCCTAGTAGTCCACAAATAACACCTAACGTTCGTGTTGATGCTGATGTACATGAGCACACGGTTTCAAACAATAGTACGCCTTCAGCAGACGTTCATGTTACTGAAAATAATAGTTATGAAGAAAGAGAAAGAAAGTAGTTTGCTATGAGTAATCGTATTAGTGCTTCTTTTAGTCCTGTTTCTAATGCTGGTGTGATCCTGTTTTGGAAAACTCATCAGGTTGTTATCGGATTCATGTGTATTATTTGGTGTCTTATACCACTGTTTCTAGGTGGTAGTCTTTTTCAACTTACTAATATTCCTGCGTTTTTTATTCTTATTATTTCACTGGTTACTTTTCATGGTAGGAGCTTGTGGCAGATTATTGCTATTAGGCTTGGCTTTGGTGTTCGCGAAGCGACTGGTGCTACACGTTGGACGATGAGTCCTATGAGCGCGTTTAGTACTGTTGGTTATATTGATGTTGCTGGTGTTACAGATAAGATTATTAAGCCTGTTGAGGTAGTTAACACTGATTATAACGGTGCTTGCTTCTTGTTTGATAAGGAGAATGGTCAGGCGACGGCTGTTTTAAAGATGACTGCTATACCATTCTTATTTTTGAGTGCTGATACTCAAGATGAGCGCGCGCTGGCTTGGAGTGATTTATTAAGTTCTTTAGCTGAGCATAAGGATATTGTTCGTATTGTTACTCAAGCGCGTTCGCTTCCTGTAGAGAATGTTCGTGATGATAGTTTTACGCGTGAAGAGGATTTTAGTAAGCGTGATGCTGGTAATGTTAATTCTCAACTTCATAAGGTTATGAGTCATGATCTGATTTTGACTGTTACTGTTGATGTTGAGAAAGCACAGAATTTTATTACAACGCATGGTGGCGGTATTCGTGGTATTAGTGAATTGTTGAAAACTCGTCTTATACCTATTGTTAGTTTCTTAGAGGATGCTGGTATTGATAAAGAGTTTTCTATTCTTTGGCTTAACTATGGTCAAGTTCGTGGTCTTATGAAAACAATGGTTGATCCTAGTAGTAACACTATTTTAAGTAAGCATGGTGAGCTGGATGATACTATTCCTGTTTCTACTTCTTACACTGAGTTTGCGAACGAAGTTCAAGTTGGTAGCATGTATGCGCGCACGTACTGGATTGATAAGTTTCCTGAGAAGAGTGTTTATAGTGGTTTTTTGAAACAGTTTATTGTTCAAAAAACGTATTCTATGGTGTTTACTCAAGTGTGGCGTTGTATTGAAGGACATAAAGCGCAAAAAGTGCTAGGTAATCGTGTAGCTGAGCTTGAGCGTATTAAAAGCATTAATGAGCGTATTGGGCGCGTGAGTTCTAAAAAGTATGATCAAGAATTAGAGTCTATTCGTCAACGTTTAGAAGAGTTACCTAAATTTAATGCTGAAGTTGAGTTTCAAGGTTATGTTACTTTAATATCTCCTGACTTGTATGTGTTGAATGATCAGACTAACATGCTTGTGACAAAAACTAGTTTTGTTCATTACGATCGTATGACTTGTCAACAGTGGGTGGGTTGGCTTAACGCGCTTCCTATGGGTTTGGCAGGTAGATCATGATTGATGATGGTGATAGAGAGAAAGCGCAGGTTGTTTCTAAAGGAACTTTAAGCGCTTTTAGTGTGCTTCCTGAGTTTACTGCACGCGATTTAGCTCGTTTAGAAACTCATGGTCAAAAATGGTTTGCGAATAATCGTAGTGTTCGCGTGAATAATGCTATTTTTGAGGCTCAGAAACGAACTATTGCTAATATGCAGGCTATTAAGAAAACTAATTATCAGGATCGTTTAGCTGATGAGAAAGCAGTATCTTTAAGCGATGATGGTTTAGTTGTTAAGAAACGTTCATGGGTTCAAAAGCTTACGGGTAATTTTAAGTTTGGTGGCGTTACTAGCGCGTGGATTCCTTGGCATGCGACTTCGATTCGTTCTAGTAGTGTTCTTACACCTATTTTGGCTTCTGGTCGTTCTCTTCTTGACGGTGAGATTATTGGTGTTGACCATTTTACTGGCGTTCCGTTCCGCTTTGATCCGTGGAGTGCTTATAGGAAACATATGGTTACTTCTGTGAATGCTATGATTGCTGGTCTTATGGGTAGTGGTAAGAGCGTGTGTTTGAAGACTCTTGCTATTCGTGAGATTGCTTACGGCAGGCATATTATTATTGAGGGTGATCCTAAGGGTGAGTGGGCGCGTGTTGCTGAGGCTTTAGGCGGTCAGGTTATTTCTGTTGGCAATGGTAATTATCTTAATCCGCTTGACGCTGGTGTTAAGCCTGAAAATGTTAGTGTTGAACAGTGGCAGAACGTGTGTGCTGATCTTCGTATTAGTGCGCTTAGAAGTTTGATAACTGCTATTCGTTCTGCTAATGAGCCTCTTGTTATGGCTGAGACTGCTGTTCTTGATAAGGTTGTTGAATATTTCGCTCCTGTTAGTGAGCCTACGATTGTTGATTTAGTGAATTTGCTTCTTTCTACCTGGGTTGAGAACAGTAATATAAGAGGTTTAGATACTCGTCAAGCTCGCATTGCTGCGAATAGTCTTATACTTGTTTTTAACCGTCTTATAGAGGGTACTCTTAAAGGTAATTTTGAGAAGAAATCAACAGTTCGTATTGATACTAATGCTCCAATCATTGTGTTTAACACGGGTAGTATTGATGAGCATAATGATGTTAAGCGCGCTACTTATGTTGCTGCTATGAGTGCTGCTATTGACCGTATTTGTTATTCTCATGATGGTTTGTTCCGTCTTGTTATTGCTGAAGAGGGTTGGAATCTGCTTTCTAATCCTGAGCTTGTTGCTGGCTGGGATAAGCGTATTCGTTTAAGTGGTGAGCTTGGTGTTTCAAACTGGATGCTTGTTCATGAGCTTGCTGATTTAGACAAGTTTGCGAACGAAGGTAGCGGTCTTAAAGCTATGATTCAAGGTATTTTTACGAAGAGTGAAATCATGATTTTATACCGTCAGTCTTCGGCATCAATTTCTACTCTTGAAAAACTTATTGAAGATATTACTAGTGAAGAATTAAGTGTTATTGATAAGCTTCCTCAGGGTGTTGGCTTGTGGCGTGTGGGTAAGAGTTTACGTCAACTAGTGTTTCCAATGATGAGCGATGAGGCTTTCAAACTGTTTAATACTGATAAAGGTCGTAAAGGTTAGTTCTATGAGTAGTAAGCGTTTAGGTGTTGGTTTAACCACTTCTCATGAAGAAATGATGAGTGGTAAAGAGAAAATTATCAACGTTTGGCAAAAATTTTTAACAACAAAACTAGGTGTTATTCTTAATGAGCATACTCCACTAGTTCGCGCTATTTCTGAGCCTCAAGCGCGTTTTAGTTCAACACTTTTTCCTACTATTATTTTGCTACTAGTTACTCTTCTTTTAGCATTATTTTCTTACAAGCTTTTAGCTACTACTGCTTTCATACTATGTTTACTCGTGTTTGCTGCGCAAGCTGTTTTTTGGTGGGTTTATAAGGATGATGAGCAGCGTTTTAGAGATGATTTGAATACTCGTAAAGATTTATTAAGGCAACATGGTGCTATTCGTTATCTTTCCGCGCAAGCTGTTTCTAAGAATGCTGAGCATGCTGTTCCTATGATTCGTGACTTGTACCGTCAGAATGGTTGGAAAAATGATAAGCCTCTTCCTGCAAGGTGGACTGGTGTTCATATTGGTGTTTGCCATGGTGTTTCAAGCTGGGTTTGGTCTGAGCAACCGTTGTACTTATTAGCGCCTGCTCGAAGCGGTAAGACTACTAATGTGATTATTCCTATGGTTATGGAGTGTGCTGGGGCGGTTGTTACTACGTCTTCTCGTCGTGATGTTGTTGATGCTACTTGGCATTACCGTTCTAAAGGGTGGTTTGATCCTACTCGCTGGCAGAATGCGCCTAATAAGCCTGATAAGTATGATAAGCCTCTTCATTTTAACGGTGGTAACACTTACTTGTTTGATCCTATGAATGTTGCGGCAAGAACAAATGATGATGATCTTCCGCCTCGCCTTATTTGGAATCCTATAGCTCGTTGCATTAAGCCTGAGGTTGCTAGAGCTTGCGCTGAAACTATGGTTTCTACTGTTAGTATTGGTGGCGATAATGCTGCTTTCGCTAAAATGAGTGTTGATATTGTACAAGCCTTGCTGTTAGCGGCAGCACTGGAAAATAAATCTCTTGTGGACGTGTATTCTTGGTCTCAAAGTTACACGTCTTGTCAAATTGCTGCTAATATTCTTCTTCGTCATCCTGAGCATTGTGTAGCGTCACAGTGGGCGCAGAATATTCTTGTTTTACAGCATGATGATCCACGTTTGCGTGGTAGTAAAATGTTTGGTGTTGGTGGTGCTTTTAGCGCGCTAAGTCTTCCTCAAGTTCAGCATGCTTTATGCCCTAAAGAGAATGAGAAGTGTATTGATTTAGAAGAGTTTGTTCAGTCAACAGACACAGTGTACTTGTTGTGTGATTTAAAGCCTGATAAGGAGTCTGCTGTTGCCACTGGTGCTGGCGCATTTATGGCAATGTTTTTAACACAAGTACGTGACGCAGCACGGCGCGTAGCACCGCGTTTGAAGGGTGGTCGTCTTCAACCGCCTCTAGCTTTTATTCTTGATGAGATAGCTAATATTGAGCCTTGGACTGAGCTTCCTCAACTTTTTACTGCTGGTACTGGTGAGGGTATTTGGTCTGTGGCATGTTTTCAGTCTCGCAAGCAGGCTGAAGATGCTTATGAGAAAGCTGAAGGTCAAATGTGGGATTCAAGCCATAAAATTATTCTTGGTGGTTTATCGTTGCGCGCTGAGCTGGATGAGATTAGTGAGCTTACTGGTAAGCGTCGCGTAAAGTTTAGTGAAGAAGGTTCTAGTAATAGTATGAGTTTTTTGGATGTTTTAAATACTAGTATTCGTTCTGATCGTTACGCTGTTATTGAGCCTGATGAGATACGTCGTATTCCTACTGGCATGGCTTTAATTTTACATTCTTCTCATAAGCCTGCGATTATTTCTCTCTTACCTTATTATAAGCGTGCTTACAAGCTTAAGAAAAAACAGGATGGAGTAAATGATGGAAAATAGTGTTATTAAATTGTTCTCTTCTTTTAGGAAACTATACCGTTCAAGTTTGATAGCAAAAATAGTTATTTTAACTATTGTTTGTATCATAGTGTGGGGCGCGTATTTTCTTACTACTTTAAAAACTCAAACTGTTAACGCACCAAAACAGACGACTGTTAAAACTACTAGTACGACTCGCAAAAAAACTTTAAGGAAAACAGATTCTAACAGTAGTAGTTCGAAAGCAAATGTTTTAACGTATGATGATATTACTAGTAAAATAACTTCCATTAGTAGCGAATATCAGAAACTGTTGAAAACAAAAATTGGGTTAGCTAATCTTAACGACACGTACGCTGACGTGTTAGATAATAATGTTGTTTCTGATGATGCTAAAAACGCGGATTATGCTTTAACTGGCGATATTAATATTGCTGTTCGTCTTCCTAAAACATCTTCTCACGACGTGTTTAAAAAACACATTAATCGTTTAGAAAACGATTGGCAGAAAGTGAATGAACTGTTACACAAGTCTGCTATTGGTTACGTTCATCTTGCGTCAATAAGAAGCATTCAAGACTCTCAACGTTTGGTAGACACGTTGAATAAGTATTCTGATTTTCCTAAAGTGTGTTACACGTACGCTGACTTGTTGAAAAATCCTACACCTATTGATGATAATCTTACTACTTCTAAACAGTTGCAGCAGACAATAGGTTTCTATAATCACACTATAAAACTACAGAACGAATGCTATTCAAGTTTAACTGAAGAACAGAACGCGCTAATTCCTTACACGAGTAATTATTAAAATGGATGATAACACAAACACACAGTTTTCAAACACTAACAATAGCCCGTCAATAGTTTTTGACTGGTATCATGCTAGTAGAAGTGACGTTGAAATAAGAATATGGCAGGTTGCTAGATTTGCTGACTGGCTTTCAAATGTTAATAGTGAGTTTGATCAAGCGTTACCTGAATGTTTCCTACAACACCCATGGATTATAATGCTTGTAGACGCCTTGTATGTGCGCTACTACGATAGTTATGTTAGTCAAGACGCGCCTAATGGTTCTGTACCTTATTTTATTGATTTAGTGTATACGACTATTAGTCGTCTTAACGCTTGGAGGCAAGCTACTGAGCATAATTCAACTTGTTCAGGTGTTCAAACTAGCGTTAGTATTCAACGTGCTAATCGTATTAAAAATGAGGTTTCTAAAGGATACCATGTTGAACATTATTATGAGTTTCCGTTTGATGACGTTGCAAAGAATGTTCATTATCATGCGAATTCTCAGTATGCTAGCATGGATCAGGCGAGTAAAGAATAATTTATTAAATTAGCGTTGTTAAAATTATTATATGCTGATGCTAGGTGCTGCTTGCTGAATACTATTAAAACGTTTATTATTTTGTTGTAAATCGTATTGTAGTTCACTGTGTTTTACGCGTATACCATAGTTTTCGTAAGATACTTCAGGACACGCTTTTTTCAAATGTTCTACTATCTGTTTTTGTGCTTCAAATCGTTGTTCTACAGGCATGTGTTGAATAATGGTTTTGTTAAGTTTAATGTTTAGTTCTGTAGCCTCATTTGCTGTTAGCTTCTGGTTTGGTGTGAACGCTTTTTCTATGTTCTGCTCCCATAAGTTTTTAGAATATTTTCTTATATTCGTATCATCAACATTTTTAACGTTAATGTTTCTGATTGTTTTTGCAGCATATTTTTGCGCATCTGATAGCTCGTGTTCTACTATTTGAGTGAAGTTTTTTGACGCGCTGTTTCCTTGCCAAACGTATATTTGACGCGGTTTTGAAAGAGAATAATAGTTTTGAATATTTTTCAAAGCATTATTCATTATCCTATTGTGCTGTTTAATAGTATCGTTCACGCATACTGCAACATAAGGTTGCTTATTTTTAATGAGTGTTTTGTTAATCTGCTGTGCTTCTTCTAGTTTTTGGCATAGAATAATCGCGTAATCAGAATGCTTTTTTAACGTTTGCACACTATTCGCGTTTACTTTTTCAAAACGTTTAAACGTTGACGCTGTTACACGCGGTTGTGGCTTTAGTGTTTGTGGAAGTTTAAAATGTTCTTGCTCTAAAAGTATTTTTGATTGCAGAGTTTGTGCGTCTTGAAGTTGCGTTTTACTCATATTATGAGTTTCTAGTTTCCCTAAAGGACTGTAATTATCTTTAATATTGTATTGAGCACGATATGTTATTGTGTCTTGAATAAGCTGTTGCTGCTGTGGTGTTATTTTACTAATATCAGAACGTTGCTGTTGTGTAATAATATTGTTTATCCATGCTGAACTGTTGGTGTCTTCTATGATTGCTTTTACTTGGTTTTGTATCATTTGACTGTTTTGTTCTAAAACGTTTCGAATTCCTTCACGTAATTCTTTATCGGTTAAAGCATCAACTACACTGTTAATGCTCTTACTACTACTATCTTGTTCTAAAGCGTTTACGACTGCTAAGTCTGCTAGCTTATTGTTAAGATTACTGACGATTTCAGAATCGTTAATAACATTATTACTATTGTTTTTAAAGTTTTGTGGATACGTTTCAAGAATGTTTAGCGCGCGCTCAGAATCTACTGTGTAAGCTTTCGTAAACGTTTTTACTAGTTTACTATAGTCTTCACTTGCTGTTAGTTTCTGCAAGTATTCTTTACCATGCTTGTTTTCAACTATCTTGTTTAAAACATTACTTGTAGCGTAATCAATAATAGCTGTTTTTTCTGCTAGTAGCGTGCTTATAGAATACGCTTTTTTAGCGCTCACCTGTTTTTGCGTGTGTGCTAATACTCCTCTAGTATTATTGTCACAAATTTTTTGTAACGCTGCTTCCGCTAAATCATCCATTGATGGTATTAAATCTTCGTAAGTGTAAAACATGCTAGCGTCTTCAGGCTTAACTTTACTGCTTTTCCATAAATGTTTTCCTTGTTCCTGAAGTTTCTTTTCTAAATAGTTCCTCCATTGTAAAGCGCTTGTGCTTTGCTGTTCGTGACCTGAAGTAATTTCTTGAGGGTCTTGTACTTCAACATAGAATTCGTTACTTGCTCTACCTCTTGTTGCTGCAACGTACGCAAGGTTTCTTGTTAGATTACTGTCTTCTGCAATAACTACTCTAGCGTTTGTAACAGTTATGCCTTGAGAACGGTGTACTGTGCAAGCGTACCCTCCTTCTGCGTTTTGAGTTACCCACTCGTTCGGCAATGTGATTGTTGCTCTTGTCTGCTGGTTACGAAGTAGCATACTGTTTTTTTGCGTATCAATGTTCTGAATCTGCCATAGATCACCGTTTTTAACGAATGTTCCATCGCTGGCAACTTTTTTACGGTCTACTGTTCTTGTACAAATAATGTCACCTTTACCGTAAGTGTTACCATCGTTAAAAACTAGTCGTTTTAACGGGTCTTTTTCTACTAAGCCTTGTTTTTGTCGTTCGTCACTAAAAAGCTTGTTTAAATCTGATAATGTGTCGTTAGTCGCTACTATTAGGACTGAGTCAATACCGTTTTGAATATCTTGTAATGTTGCGTTATACGCTTTAAATCGTACGTCTTCTAATGTTCCGCCGTGTATTCGTTTCATGCTTCTATACTCTTTTATTGCCGTATAGTAGCTTCTGGTTTTATTCATTTTACCTTTAGCAAAATCAACGCTTACTTTCGCTTCGTGTTCGTCATAAAATCTCCATACTTTTTCTAGTTTTGCAACTGCCTTGTTTGCGTCTACTACATGGTTGAAACTTCCCTGCCCTACTCCTACACTATCTAACTGGTGAGGGTCTCCGACCATGATCATTCTACTGTTGTACTGTTCACAGAGTTTAGCAAGCTTACTCATGTCTATTGTGTTTGCCATAGACGCTTCGTCAATGATTATTACACCGTTTTGTGGTATTTTAAGACGTTCACGGTTTGCTAACGCTACTGCTAAATCACTTTTTGCTTTCGCACGCGTATTACTGTTAGACGTGCTGTTGTTAAGAATTTTGGTAGCGTTTTCAATAGTTTTCTCATTGTAATGGTGTTCTGCTTCGTTAATTATTGCCGCTATCGTGTTACATGGTTTTTCTAATGATGCTTCTAATTCTGTCGCTCCTCTAGCAGACGGTGAAATTCCTAGTATTCTGTCTGAGCCAACTGTTTTATCTAGCACGTTGAACACTGTTTTAAGTGTCGTGGTTTTTCCTGTTCCTGCAGCTCCTACAAGCGCGCTTATACGATGTTTTGATAATAGTAGTTCTTTTGACGCGTTGAACTGGTCGGTTGATAAACGGTGTTTAGCAGTTTTATCGTATTGTGTAAGCATGCTTAATATTTCATCTGGCTGTGCTTTCGCTAAATTATCATTAAGTGTTTGTTCAGAAATTTGAATGAATTTTTCTTCAGCATCCCATAATTCTTTTGTCACGTATAGTTCGTTGCCTGCAGACTTGTCTGCTCCAAAAACGTTTTGATCAGCATAAGCTATAGGCGTGTTTTGTAAGCTTTCAGGTAACGCGTATTTTTGTGTTGTTATTGGTATTAGAGTGTCTACTACTTGTTTAACGATTTTCTGGTTGAAATTGTCACGCGTTTTTGAGTCAATCATAGGAATGCTAGCTGTCATTTCAGATACAGTACTCCATATGTGACCGCGCGTAATACTAGTTTGATGGTCTTGTGCTTTGTAAGCAATGTAGTTTATTGCATCATCCGTGTTTTGGATAGTAAATTTTTTATCGTACCGTCCGCTATTATGCGCAAGATCTTGTACTGTTACTTCGCTTAACAGTTCGCTTATTTTACTGCTGTTTAGAACGTTGCTTGTAAAGAATGGTGTTTGATTCTTGTGTAAACAGTTTTGAATTATTTGTTGAATATCATATCCTGCTTTTCTTGCTTGCTGCCTCCATTCTCGTTTTTGGTATTGTATTGGTTCTGGGTCTTTTGGTTTCGGTTTACGCGTATTATGCCAAGCGTTCTTTTTGAGTGTTGCTCTAATTTTTTTATCAGGTTCTATACCGTTTTCTTTAACATATTTTTCAACGTACTGGTTGTATAGTTTGCTGCTTTCAGCTCCCCTAGCTGTGAACTCTTTTAGAAAGTCATCACTCATGCCGTTAATATCCCATACCATTCCGTTTCCTGTTATCGCGTTATGATAGTGGAATTCTACGCCTAATTCTTTTCTTAGCTTATCCATTAGGATCGCGTTGTGATGGTTTGAGAAAGCAACAATATTGTTGAATAGTATTGTTCCATCTAGCGCGCGTATTGTTCCATCTTCGCACGTTACGTAATTACTGAGTGCCACGTGTGAGTGTAAGTGTGGTTCATTATCACGATTCGTGTAATGGTCATACATTATTGCGCTTAACCCGTTTACGCGTTCGCGTAACACTCCGCCTTTACCTCGCCTCGTGTAAGTGTAGTTTTCTTCTAAAAGACTTATTGTGTCTTGAATAGCTTCATGGTGTATTCGTTCTATTTGTTTAGCAAGTTTTGGATCTGCTAACGCCCATAGAACACTAACACTTTTAGGACATTGAAATGTCATATCATAACCTGTGACACTTGCTTGATCTTTTTTATTAACACTTACTGGATTAGCTTCGTGAAGTTTTTGACCTGCTTTTAAAGGCTTGTCTGTGTCGGGGTGGTAAAGCTTGTCTAGTAAACGTTGCGCGTCTTCACGCGTTGCCGTTTGACCTTGCACACGGTTAATCATGTTTAGTCCACGTCCAATAAAAACGCCTGCAGGGTTTCCTTCTTGCGTGTAGTATGCTGATGCTGTCATCGTGCTATTAGGTTTCGATAACATTACATCACTTACTGCATCTTCTAAATATGAAACGTATCCTGCGTACATTTTTCTTAGCGTGGCACTCATGTAATTCCTTTATTTTTATTTCTTATTTTTTAGTTGTATTGTGGTTCGTCGTCGAAGAACTCTGAATTAATACTGTTGCTTGTAATCGTGTTTAATGCTTCTTCTTTATCATTGTTTACTGATTCAGCCTGATCACTGTTTTCTTCTAAAACAGTTTGTTTAGTTTCATCTACTACAGTTTCTGTATGCGCTGAATTTTCAGACTGTGGTTCTACTGGCGACTCTGATTGCTCTTGTAAATCACTGTTTACTTCTGCTAGTAGAGTACACAAGGTTTTATCAGTAGACTCAATACCGCCATCAGCTTTAAGCTGCGCTTTGTTTAATATTTTTTCTGCATCAATAGTTCGTATGAAAATCTCATACGCTTTTATCTGCGTTTTTAATCTTCTAACAATACGCTCATGCTGCTTCTTATACTCGTCTAATTTACGCTGCTTGTTTTGTAGCTCTTTAATTTTTTTATCTGTTGCTTCTTGAAGTTCACGAATTTTATCTTGAATACTCACTTATTACTCCTTTACTTAATAATTCAGAATTTCATAAACTGGTTCTTCTACTATTCGAAGAAATCAAAATCATCAAAACTACCGTGTTGTCCATTATGTTTTTCTTTCGGTATGAAAGGTAGAGGACTTTCTTCAACCTGATTAACGTTTTTTCTATTGGGTTCAAACGGTAAAGTTGTTTCTTCAGGCTTTTGCACTTGTTGAAGTAACATGTTTATTGCTGTTGCATCATAATTAGTTGTGTCAGGAAACTCTTCGCCATTGTCTTCTTCCCATGCGCGTATTTGCGCTCTTCTCGCAAGTATTGCTTTTAGCCCAGGGTGCTGTTTAACTATTTTTGATCTCTCGCGACTGAAATCGTTAATCATTTGATTAAGCTTATCTACACTTTCGCTAGGATCACCTGGTACGTCACGTAACAATTGCATGTGTGCGTCGTGCTGTTCTCTAAGCTCATCATATTCACGCAATGCTTTTAATGTTTCTGGAATACCCCACCATGAAAACTTATTTACAATCTTCCGCCAATTAGCTTTTGGATTATGCCACATCTCATAATTCACGGCGTTAGTATTCACGGTAAAATAGTTCTCGCTTATCATACGTTCTAAATCTGTACACAAAATTTTCAAATACTCACGCAACGTATAGTAGTCTGTATAAAGTTTTTCACGCTCATAACAAACTTTCTCGTAACGTTCCATAGAAATATGTAATTCTTGTGTTAATTCAGCATTAGCATCAGACGCTTTTTTAGTTTCATCAGCAGCACGACTAGTAGCTTCTGATTTTTGCTTGTCTAAAAATGCTTTCTTACGGCAGTTAGCAGAACAGTAAATTTGAGAAGAGCCACCTGCTTGATTCTGTGTGAACGCTTGACCACAGTACGCACAATTTTCTGTGTCACTCATAACGGATTTCCCTTTCTAACATGTTATTTCCGTCACTAATATATTCATCTTCTAAAAAAGTTGTTTATATAAATTAAAAGTTCTGAGCGTCATGACGCTCAGAACGCTTGTTTTCGTTGAAATATCAACGATATTTCAACATTCTCGCAACAAGGGTGCATATGTCCATAAAAATTACTTTTTTATTATTTGGTGATGTTTCTTATTTTTTTGTTCTTATTTTTCTTATTTTTCTTTTATTTTTAAAGCTTGTTTTGTAGTTATTTAATTATTTTTTATTCTTCTAGTTTTATTTTTCTTATTCTTATTTTGTTGTATTGTTTTTGTTGTGTTGTGTTTTACTCGTATCAGACGCGTAAAACATTATCGTGTTTTTAGAAAATTTTAGTTTATTAAAACTATTGTTTTGTGCTGTGTGTTTCTAGTTTTTAACGTAAAGCTTTCGAACGTTTAGAGACTGTGTATATTGTTAAGATTTTTATGTTTAGCGCTTGTGGTTAATTATTTTTTACAATCTTGTAAGCACGCTTTGATACATGCGCTTACTTTTGCTTCGTGTTTTAAGCAGGTTTTTGAAAGCTAAGAAAAAGAAAAGGGGGCTTGCGCCCCCTCGCGTTTACTGTAGGTTAATGAGTAGCCATAATGCTCAGCACACTTAGCTTTGCTACAGTTTTGAATTCTTCGCGTATACAATCAACATCCGTTAGAGTTAGATTCTTTGGATCGTTAATAACACCTGGCATATAAGTTATTTCTTCTAAGAAGTCACCAATAGTCAATGGTTCTAAGCTCTGAAAATATTCAGAAGCAGTATCGTGGAAAGCGTCACTCAAATCTTTAAGTGTGGCGTTGTCGTCGTAAGAAAAACTAAGGTCAAAGTAAACGTAGTTCATTTCCATGCAAACGTTTAAATAGTTTTCTTCACTACTATCAACAATAAAATCGTTATCTTCAAGAATGGTTTTGAATTTTTCGACGGCTTTTTGTGTTTCCTTACTCATTTTAAACTTCCTTCCATGAGCTGTTTTTATTCTCAAAGTTTCATTTTTGAACTTTGACAGCGTCAATAAGAGTTAGCCGTGAGTGAATCTGCAAAGCGAAAGCGTCTTCAACACGACCAGCTTTGCTGAGGCGTGGTGAAGTTGCAGTATTTACGCGCGACTAACTATGATTGCTACGAAGTAGAGCGCAAAGTTCAAAACTAATGAAGCTTTGACAAAACAGTTTCATGAAAGGAAAAATGCGTAAGGAAACACTAGCAGTCGTTATTCAATAAGTATTAGAAGAAAAAGTTCACAGTCTACAACATGATTAGAAAACTAACGTTCGCATGGAAATGAAATACGCTACAAGACCAAAGTTAATTACGTAAGACAACAGACTCACAAAGATGTAGTGAGTTTTAAGATAAGGTTATGAGTATTTGTATGCGCACAATAGCAGAATATAAGAGCTTCAAAGGAATGCGAGCAATACCAAGTGTTGACGACAAAGAATCAAACAACAAGGACATGTTGTACGCGTTAGAATAAAACTGCAAGAAAACGCGGTAGTATGTAGCTGCACAAAGTAACCACAGAACAGGGGGAGGGCGCAAGACGCACAACGTTTTTCGCGCGAAACTTCTTAAAACTACTACTTGTGTGAATATTTGTAGTCGTGCGAGTAAGAACAGTTTAGAAACTTCTAAAATACTCACGTTACGAATATCAAGAGCGTAAGAAATAGTTTTACGAGGAATACCAGTTAAATGAGAAATATCACTACTATTTTTACCCTTATTAACATACTGAGAATACTCAATAAACGATTTCGCAATCTCACAGGCTGCACGGTTAGTAGAACGTGTTTTACCGTCCGCGCTAAGCACGCGCGGTAAAGTGGCAACTGCGACATTAATGTCGCAGTTGCCATCCTTGATAAATTGTTGTGCGGAACGTCGAACTGTTATCTCATTAATGCCTAGTAGGTGTGCGATTACGCGGTTGCTGATTGCTTCGTGTTTTAGTGTAGGTAGAAGAACCAGTTTATGAATTGTTGGAATAGTTTTAGAACATTGTTACTAACGGTGTACCCGTATGCTGCTGCAATAATAAACAATGCTACGATTTCGATGAGCTGTAGTGTGAGTTTAGTAGTGTCGAATGCTTTCGCCAAGACGCCATTAAGCACATGCAATAGTGTGACTACTAGTGATATGAATAGTATTTTAGCGATCATTGCTTTTAATACTTCAGGATGCTGTGTCACATACTTACTATATTCGCTTAGCATGTTGAAAACATTTATGTATTGTGCATCTTTCATTATTGCGCGCCTTTACTAGAGTTAAGTTTTGTTATTTACTTATATATGCACAGAATGTGGCGAACGTTTATATAAGAGAATTGTTGTGTTTGATGATACTATTTTTATAAGGCAAGATGATTCTTTGCATGATGATTTTTGCTGTTGCCTTAACCTTTTAAGGCTGCAACTGGTAAATATATACGAGCATTAGCGTAATACTTTTTTAAGACTGTTTTAAGTGTTGCGCTAATGCTTTATTTTTATTCTTATTTCATTATTTTTTTGTTCCTGTGTTTTACGAGAGTTTATGTAAGAGCAACACTAGGTGCAAATCGTGAATAAAGTTATACCCCACGCTTTTCGCGAGGGGTATAACACTTTGTCATAATACTATTTTATTTTATCTCCCATGTCGTGCGTGTGATTCTTGTGTTTTTCTCATGACCAAGCATGCGCCAATTAGAACGCTTGCCATAACTATAGTTAGTAGCACGTTTGCGTTTTCTACACCTGTTTTTGCTAACTGCCGTATGGTTGGTGTTGGTGGCTCAGGTGGTAACTGTGGTAATGGTGCTGTACCGTTCCAATCATCAGTATTGCTTGTCACCTGCGTATCAGTACACAGTGTTACACCGTCTACAGTCACTTTTTGCTGCTTACTTTCTGCAGTAGTAGTGTCTGTTTCCTTACTGGTCTTGCCATCGGTTGGTTTAACAGTATACTCAACAGCCTTACCGTCTTTGCCTGTTGGTGCAGTTGTAGAAACATCAGTTTTCTTACCGTCGGTTTTACCGTCGATTGGCTTTGTGACGGTTGTTTTGCTTCCTGTGCTTAACCCGTTGTTGTTTGTTACACGGCATGTGAGTAGTGGAATGCCTCTTACTACAGCACGGTTAGTGTGTTTAGTGCCCGCTTTGAACTTGTGTAGTACTCCTTCAACGTCAACACTCTGGTTTGGTTTTAACACTAATGTCTTCCAATTTTCTGGATACTTTAAGTCTGTTACTACGCCTGTTCCTACAATCGTTTTATCTTCTAATTGAAGATCGGTTGCTTTGAACCATGCGCCATACCCGTTAGTATCGGTTTTACTAGTGTTTGTGATAGTGAATACTATAACGTCACCGTCTTTAGCGTTTGGTAACGCGTCTTTAGGATCGTTACGGTCACCTTTAATTTTACCTGATTTTTTATCCCATTTAATAATGTGTAGTGATGGTGTTAGGTCAGGTGTACGAGTCCACACGAGATTACTTTCGTGCTTACTATTGTTAATAATTTCAGTGAACTTGTTTTCGTGACGTTTGGTTACTTTCATGCGTTCTACTTGAACGTACGCGCGCCATCCTGATTCGTGTTCATTATCAGCGGATACTAGTTTCAAGTACTCTTCAGTAGCGCTAATTGTTACCGTATTGTCTTTGAAACTGTAGGTGAATAGGTTACCGTATTTTGCGTCTGCTCCTAAGCCTGCGATTTGCGTGCCTTTAGTAGCAAACACTGTGTTACCTTTGTATAGATCACGTGTAGCGTATACTGCCCATGCTCCTGTAACACGATCGTACGCTGGGTCTAACTTGTCTACTATCTGCCAATTTTTAATCTTCTGATATGCACGATTCTTTGGAAGAATTGCAGTGTCAAGCTGGTATAGGAACGTGTTTTTAAGGTATACGCTTGAACCGTTAGCGCTTTCAGAGCCTACTTTGATTGTCACGTCTTTTTTCGGCTTGATTTTTTTGATTTCGTTTGTAACAGTGTTAGTTTTCTTACTAATGTTATTCACGACTTGTGTAGCAGTGTTGACTACTTTCACACCGTCACCGTCAGTAACTGTGAAAGGCATTTCTACAGTGTATTTCTGCCCTAATAGTTTTTGGTCTATTGAAGGGTTTTCTAACGGCTTGTAGTCTTTACTGTTCGCGTACTGCGCAAGATCTTTCGGCTGTGGGTCGCCTTTAACTGTTACACCTGTAGCGTAAATGAAAGTGTCTACTGTTTTAGCAAACACGTATACAACACCGTTAATAACACTAATGTTGAACTTGCTAGTGTAGTCTTTACCGTCCGCGCCTTTAACATGAATGTCTTTAGCGTCTACTTTCAGGTAACGCTTATCATAATCATCAACGATTCCTGCACGGTGTACTTTATACGCCATGTCGTGTTGTGTTAAGTCAAGCGTTAAATGGTATGCGCCTGTGTCGCCTGTAAGGAACGTTTTACCATTGATTAGTACACTACCGTCACCCTGTTTAGCGCTTTGGTTTACTGTTTTGTGTGGTGTGAATGATGGTGGGTTGTTTCCTACTTCGTTTGATGGCGTAATACTATTATTTAATAGTAGCATCCACTTGTTGTGTACTTTTGTGCTTGTTGGCGCGTTCTTGTCTACTGTTCCTTCGAAGCGGATAAGAATACGTGGATTAGAACCATTCTTCCAGTTTTCTTCAACGTACTTAGGGTCAAAGTTAAGGGTCACAGTGTGAGCAGTATCATCCCATTGTGTCGTGTAATGTTTCTTACTAATTGCTTTAGCGTTTGTAAGATCTGTTACTTCTAGCGTCTGCTTATCAATGTTCAGATACTTGTTGTACGTGTCAACTACTTTCACACTTTTAATAGGGTACGCGAAGTTAGATGGTAGTTTCGGCTGTGTTTGTAAACGGTATTCCACTTTTTGACCAGGAAATACTACTTTACCGTCAGCGGTTTCTTGAGCGCCTCCTTGAGAGCTTTCAGAAACAACGTCTTTCTTAACAGGTGGAACATACAAGCAGATTTTAGGCTCGTTTGTTTTAACGCTCTGATTATTAACTGTTTGTGAACCACTGTTAGTAAAACTACTGTTTTTAGGCGTAGCACAGGAAGCAACCTCGTCACCAGCTTGTTTACCGTAGTCTTTACGTACTTGTTCAGCACCTTTACCGTGAGCGTAGTTAGCTTTACCGCCAACCATGAGGCTTACTTGTAGTGGTGTGCTCATTCCTTGTAGTTTAGCTAAATACTCTTTGTCTGCGGTAGCAGTGATTCTCGTACCGTCCACGTTTATTTTGAAGTGTTTAGTAACATCAGTTCCAGTGTTCACAATGTTTTGAACGCTTGAAACTGTGTCGCTTGTAGCATTCTGTTCGTAAACGTGAATTTTTTTAGTGTCAGCGTCAAAAATGTAGTAAGCGTTCTTATAGTCGTCAACAAGCGTTAATGTTTTTGGCGCTTCTATAAGATTGGATGCGACTACACCGTTTACAACGCTTCCTATTTTGTCACCGTCAAGAATTGTCATGTTGTCAGCACCCGTGTTATTAGTTTTACCCGGGTCTATAACACTATCCCATGTTTTCTTAGTATCATCCCATTTCACCCAGCTTTTATCAGGCAGTGGTTTCCACGTTTTAAACTCGCGTGGATCTGTACTAATTTCAGGTAAATGGTTTGGTTTAACTGTTGCATGATCATTGATTTTAGAGTTTTCAGGCTGATGCACTGTAACATCGAATGAGAATTCAATATTATGGTTTAATGGCATTTCACCCTGAGCACTCGAACGCGTGGCAGTAACAGTATTACTTGCTTTATCCAAGTTGATTTGGAATTGGTTGCTAACATCACTGTTTGTTGTAGTGTCTGTAAGCTTGTAATTATCAACAGTGTAGCTCATGCCGTTCGGGTTAATTTTGTCTTTTATAACCATTTCGTAAGTTCCACGACCAGTATCAGTACTAATTGTTGTACGGTTTTTCATACTATCCGCACTAACTAGTTTTTGAACGTGTTTGCTTACTTTTCTTGGTGCTTCATACTGAATATTCCATGATTCAAGTGGATCATGATCGCTCGTGTTAATACTGTCTTTCATTAATCCTTGTTTAGGTATTTGCACGTCGAACCAGTAGTTTCCTTCTTGCCAATGACTCATACCAAAATCAGAAGGCGTGAAATCAGGAGATACAGTACTACCATCACTTGGAACACTAACTTGTTTAGTAGCTTGTTTTGAAGAAACGTAATTGTTACCGTCAAAATGCATTATTACTGTTGCGTCAAGACTCTCACCATTACCGCCTGAAACGCTTATCATATCATGAACAGGTTCTGTCGATCCTACACGCGTATCTTTAGGCGCTGAAGCTACTGTAGTTACAGTCGCATTATAAGTTTTAGGTGCAGGATCACCTTTAGGCTCGTACTGGTTTAACGATAGTACGATAGCGTTAACTCTCGGTAGCGTTGTTGCTTCACTAACCATTGAGCCAACACTACGATCAGGAGCATCCTTAAACACGTCATCAACATGATATGGAACTCCGTTATGACTGTATGTTTGTGGTCGTATCAACCTGTTCCACTCATTAATCCACGCCATACGTTGTATATATCCCATACCATAGTAGCCGTTTGAACGTGATTCAATAACCACACCAACACCAACCATACGGCAGCTAGCATGACCTGCTTGATCAGGATGCTTCGCGTTGAAACGGTTCTCACAATCACTAAGCGAACGGCTAACAGCAGCCTGTAGAACATTGTCACCACCACGATAGTTAATACCAATGTTTCGTATAGCTTTTATGGCAGTTCCAAGATCCATCCGACCAAGAGAGCCACCATCGTTATCCGTGTACGCCCATCGTACGGCTGGTGTTCCACTACCATGAATAGGGTTTGTAGGAGCGTTACCCCAACCACCATCAGCAAATGCTGGTGTAATACAACACACTGTGGCTAGTGTTGTAACACTAGCTAACAGTCTTTTCCATATTTTGCGCCTGTTAGACGCTTTATGTTTGCTCATTTATTGTTTCCTTACTCGTAAACATGTTTATGAGTAGATAGCAGTTTTACTATCTACTAATATGTTCACGCGTAAAAAACACCGTTTATATAAAAAGGGTAGTAACTTTTTAGTTACTACCCAACAGTTTCAGGAGAGTGTGCATATTTTAAAGTTTATTCAGCCAAGAACGCAAACACCTGTAATAATATCGCAACCGTTTTTATATCTCGACCAATCTATTTTTGCTTCTTCTTCTGGTGTTAAACCTCCTCGTGTGCATGTGTTATTGAAGTAACATGAAGGATCATTAAGAGCGTTTCCATCTTGCGCATAGTTTGTTTCAGGGTAAGAGTATGTTGCACGCCTGCGTATAGCATTAGTGGTTGCTACTTTTTTAGCATCAGCATCCTGCTTCTTCTTTATGCTCACGTTCACACTATTAACAGCATTCTGAACATCGTTTCTAGCATCACTGAGTTTTTTAACACTCGTGTTCTTCTCGTCTAAGAGGTTTTTAACATTATTAATCTTATTTTCTAATGCTTTCCTAGTATTATCATCTGCCACACGGTTTTTAGAAGACTCTAGTAACGTGTTTGCTTGTTTCAAGATTTCTGCTAACTGTTGTTTCGCGTCTTTAACTTGTTTTTTAAGTTTAGAATCAAACACGCTTGTAACAGCTTGTTTCACGCTTTTTACTTGCTTGTTAATAATGTTTGTAAGATTACTGTCTTCTGTTGATGCTTGTTTTAGAGTGTTAATGTTATCTGTTTTACATTCAACCAAGCTTTTATCAGGTTTTACTGTTAGTTTTTTTAATGTTTCTACAGTTTTCTTATCTTCTACTTCGCTTTCTTTTATTTTTAATGCTTCTAATGTTTGCTTGCTTGTTAACTGTTTTTCTAATGTTTTAACAGCGTTTTTAGCGCGTGATACTGTTTTAGCGCATGTTTCACGCGCGTTTTTGACTTCATTCTGATGGTAGATGAGCGTTCCACCTAGGACTGCAACAGCAATCATAATGATAATAGTAATTATTATTATTACTTGTTTTTTGGTAAGGTTTTTAAACTTCATATTATACCACACTCCTTTACTTTCTGTGCGTACTGTTAGACCACGCTGTAAATTGCGTGCATGTATCCTGAACAGTACACAAACTGTTTTTACAGTATTATTCTAATATTCTGTTTGATTATTTCTAATTAATAAATCGTGAAACACGTTATCATAATGCTTGTTTAATGCTTGTTTCTCATTGCTAACAGTTCACTAAACACCTGCTCATACTCATACAAGTTTTTAGGAAAAGTACCCATAACAAGTTTCAACGGCTGCCTTTTAACTATAACATTCTGAAAACGTGGCACGCGCTGAGCGTCAAGGGCATCAACAAGCGCCTTATACGCTGTGGTATGTGTTTCTGCTCTCGTTATAAGAACTTTAAACGGTGTCGTTGTTGGAATACCCCTCTGAAGATTAAACGTTTGCATGTAGTCAATAGCAGTATCAGATGACGGGATAATAATCAGGTCAGCATTGTAAATAGCTTTTTCTAGTAACGCTCCAGCAGGCGGCGTGTCGATAAAAACTAGTTCATCATCAATCGTCGGCTTCAACACTGTAGAAATGTTAGCAGGCAAAACGTCAAACGGTAGCGGACTACCGTGTTCAGCACACGCGTCAGCCCAAAGGCTCGCGCTAGCTTGCATGTCAGCATCATATACGCGTGTTTTTAAACCAGCTTTACTAGCAGCGCAAGCTAAATGAATAGCAGTGGTAGTTTTACCAACACCGCCTTTAGCGTTACAAATAACAATTTTCATAATTTTTTCTCCTTCCAAAACCATGTTTGGCTTAGTTTTTTGCTTTCACACGTATGTTTACACCAAAAAAATCTGATTTATATAAATAGGCTTTCACGCGCGTGAATACATGTATAGAGACTCAAAAAGGAGGTGAAAAAGTGAGCAATGACAACGCGACACGCGCATGGGCTTATACGCTCGAACAAAGCATTATGCGAACAAATGTTCGAGCGTATCCTGATTGTAGTAATACAACTGTTAAACATCGTATTAGTGACGGTATGCCAAACGCTTGGGCAGTATACTTGTGCGATGATAGTAAACACTATAATTTACTTTGTTTTGATTTCGACGCACACAATAATAGTGACGAAGAACGCAACCTTGCAGTAAGCCAGAGTGAAGAATTATGTCTTCTTTTAGATGAAAAGCACATTGAGTACACGCTTTGCCAGTCAGGACCTTCAGGTGGCAGACACGTATGGATTAGTATGATAGACAAGTTAGAAGCTAGTTTTGTTAGAAACCTTGCGTACGCTTCTAAAAACCATTATTCAACGCTTGATATTACTCCACTTTTAAACACTTCTGAAGGCTGTGCGCGACCACCACTATCACCACACCATTTAGGCGGATATTCAAGAGTGATTCGTGGGCGTGAAAACATTATTTGCTATGCTACTACTAGCGAACAGCAGATTATTGAGTTACTTAATGTTTTAGAGTCTACTCAACCATCATTAGACGTTATTGATACTTCTATTCAAGAAAACATAGTTTGTTTACAAGGCGCTAAACGCTCATTATCACATGCTACTAGAATACTACTTCAAACACGTGTTACGAACAGTACTGATACTAGTGTTCTTTTATGGCGTATTATGCTTGGGTGCGTTTGCGCACGCTATAAGTTTGAAGACGTGTTACCGTTAGTGGTTTCGTATCCTAAAGCTTTTACTCATGCTTTAAGCGTTAAAGTATCATCAAACTCTCGTAAGCCACGTTCTCAAGCACAAGCACAAGCTATTCTTAAATACACTTGGAAGCGTGCTGTAAGTTTCTTAACAAAGCATGATACTGTGCGAGCATCGGTTGCTATGAACGATCAGACGTATATCGAAAGAACTCAGAAAGTAGTAGAAGCCATTCACATACTATGGCAGATTCTAGAAGCACATAATAGTAAGAGTATTAAAGCTAGCAAGGCTAGTGATACTCGTGTTCTTATGGCACTAGCATACTTCATGTTGCAAGCTAACTCACTAACAGTTGAGGCAGACACTAGAAGACTAGCATTGCACACAGGGTTAAGCCGTCAAACAGTATCAGTCGCGCTTAGAAGGCTAGTGGGTTGTGGGGCGGTGTGCTTGTCAAGAAAGTCAGAAGGGCGGCATGGTGCTGTGTGGTCGATGTGCGTGAAATCGTTGCAATCACAAGGAAAACTGTTAAAGCTTGACACAAGTGGTAACACGCCCCCGTTTACTGCTGATGCAAATACAGTTACTACTGTTAAAAATTATTTACTATCTACTATTAGTAAGTTCCTTCAGATTGTTTCTCATGATGCCTGCACTTACAGAGGGATCGGCATAAAGAACGGAAACAAGCTAGCTTATGAACTCATGCAAACACTTGATATTTCAAGCATTTCTCAACGGTTAAACTACTTAGCAGAGCAACATTCTTGTGTAGGAATTGTTGAAAATCGCAAAAATTTATACACTTTAGAACGAAAACTATATGCTTGGTATTTGCAAGAACTTAATTTTATGAAACTTCCAATAGAACTTAAACGGACTCTCTCATTTGCTCGCATGCCTCGTAATGATGAGAAAAAGATTGATTTTATGCAAGCACGTGCTTATATAAAGCGCGCTTAGTGAAAACTTCTGTTCAATTTGAACAGAAGTTTTCACTAGTCTGCTGTTGGCGGTACCATATAAGGGTAAATATTTACCAGCGTGGTCAGTACACAGTGTGCTCTACCCTTTAAGTCTTGGGTTGTGGGTTCGAGTCCCACAGGGGGCACAAAATAAGCACTGCACGTAGCAGATGGTTCTTAAATTCCAAATCATCTTGTTGCATGCAGTGCTTTTATGCTATAACACTTAGATTTCTATATCTCTACAAACAGATAACAAGCAAATAACAGATAAATAGCATATAAATATGAACTTATTTACCTATTTACGCTACTCTCCAGCAAACACCACGCCCTTACGCAGCATAATGTTAGCGTATTGAGCACGCTCACCCGTGGCAACAACACAATATGCCTTCTTTGCCTCATCGTAGAACGCAAATCTTTCAAGAGTTCCTAAAGTGCTTGCTCCACGTTTATCGTATTTAGCAATAATATCTTCATATTCTTTCCAGATTGGAGTTTCGCAAGGGTCTCCTGGAACAACTTCCATAAGTGTAGCTGGCTTATCTGTGTATTGATCAAGTGGCATCAACTTTAAGATTGCAGTTAGCAATTCCGAAGTTCCATGACCATCGCAGCGTACAACTATAGCGTCTTTTCCTACAGACTCAGTTGGAAAATTTCCATCGGCCAATACTAAAACATCTCCATGGCCCATTTCGCAGAGAACCTTCAGCAACGCTGGAGGAATTATAGAATCTACACCTTTTAACATAATAATCTCCCTTGATTAATTGATAAATAACTATGATTAGTTGGCAATCATTGACAACTAACAAGAAAATTCTATCACCATTCACAAAAGAAATTAACAAAATTCCTAAAATAAATACGAATTATTCCACATTTCAGAGAGAATAATTCCACACTTCACTAAACAAAAGTAAAGCAAATGTAAAACAGGTGTAAAACAGATGCAAAGTAAGGAATCTCTTAAAACGCTAGCAAAACAAAAATGCCCACAAAAGCACGCAAAAGCTCACAAAAAGCTCAGCTTGCCCAAACACTTGCGTCTTGATCGTACTCGTCATCGTCGTCGCTCGCCGCAACCGCAGGAGCGGCTGCAGGCGCAGGCGTGGAATACGTGTACTCGTCATCTACAACGCCAGAATCCGCATCCGCATTAATCGCAGCCAAAACGCGCTTATCCATCTTGTATTGAGGCAAAACGTTCTTAATGTAACTTGTTACTGCATCTTGCATAGAAACGTCGTGCCCAACGCGCTCTGCCATAAACCAACGATGATCCAAAACTTCATGGAAGAACTGCGCTGGCTGGATTTGCGACCTAAACTCAGGCGGAATCATGCGAACAGTAGGCTCAAACACTTCGCGCATCCAGTCTGTAGCAACAATCTCCAGCTCTTCGCCTTGACGCCATGTAGAAGTGCGATACGCATCTAAATCGTTAAGAAGCCTACGAGCTTGATTTTCTTGCACATCTAAGCCAGTCAAACGCAAAAGCTTTCTAGAAGCGTATCCAGCGTCCACAACTCGCGGTCTAACCAAAACTCTTCGTCCATCTTCGGAAGTCTTCATCTCAAGCTCGTCTACGTCAAATCCAAGCTCGTTAAGACGATTCACGCGGCGCTCAATACGCCACATTTCGTCTGGGCTAAACTTATCTACGTCTGTAAGCGTGCTCCAAAGCGAATGGTATCTGTCTACAAGCCTGTTTCCAATGCTAATTTCGTCAACTTCTCCAGGCAAAAGCTGGCCAGAACTCAAATCCATTAATTCGCCGATTATATTTGTGCGAGCTAAATCAATATCGTATTCTCGCTGACCTTCGGTAAGGCTTCCATGCAAATCGCCAGTTTCCGCGTCCACCAAAAACGCAGTAAATGCGTCGGCATCGCGCAAAAACAGAACGTTAGAAAGCGAAACATCTCCCCAATAGAATCCGGAAAGATGCAAACGAACCATAAGCACAGCAAGAGCATCAATCAAACGCTCCGCAGTATCTGGTCGCAAAGTTCTAGCAAATAGTGCTCGATAAGGCAGCGAGAATTTAAGATGACGAGTAACAAGCATTGCTTCAAGCGGCTCACCATTCTTATCTTTTCTACCAGCAACAACCGCTATAGGTTTAACTGTTGGAAGTTCCAGCTTGCGCAAGCGTCTTAAAAGCTCATATTCGCGCTCCGCGACTTGACGAGTAATCTCCTTCATTGCGTACACTTCGTCGCCTACGTGCACAAAACGCACAACGTGCCTAGAGATACCGCGCGGCAAGTTTACAAAAAGATTCGTAGGCCATTGAGATAATGGAAGCTCCCACGGAAGCATAAACATTTGAGGATTAGAGCTTGCGGCAGTAATCTTCAAAGCTTGAGGCTCTGCAGAAGATACAGTTTCATCCTGCGCAGATACTGATGTTGCTTGCATAGCACGTGGATCCAATAAAGGAGTATCGTTCCATTCCATAAACTTTAATCTACCCGTTAAGTTCGAACGCCAATAATCGAATAATAAAATCGCAATTAAATTATAACTAATCGTAAATAATTCAAATGATGCGAAAACGGGGCTCGCCTAGCGAACCCCGCCATACCCTTATACAGAAATCTTGGGCACTCAAAACAAGAATCAAGTGCCCAAGAAAACGCTAGTTCAAACGCAACTCTGTAGAAGGTGCAAACAGGTGCATCTTGGATGGATCAATCTTAATCTTTACAACGTCACCAACCTTTGGAAGCGCACGTGGGTTCACGCGAATCGTTGTGAGCTTGTTCTGGTCGCTCATCATTGTAGATGCTTCTTCTGGAGATCCATCGGTGATGATGTTTCCGTAGATGTAACCGTCGGAGCCAAGATCTTCCACGTTTACAACCTTCAAGGAGAAGGCATTTGGATCGTCGGAAGTTGCCAAGCTTGCATCTTCTGGACGGAAGCCAACAATAATCTGACCCTTATCTTCCTCGGTAAGCTTATCAACAGCTTCTGCTGGAAGAGTGATGGAATCCTCGCCAATTTGAGCCTTGCCATCAACCACTGGATGCTGGTTAATATTCATAGATGGGGAACCAATGAAGCCTGCAACAAACACGTTTGCTGGGCGGTCATAAAGCTCGGTTGGAGCACCAACCTGCTGCAAAATGCCAAGCTTAATAACGGCAATGCGGTCGCCCATTGTCAAAGCCTCGGTCTGATCGTGCGTTACGTAAAGAGTAGTAACGCCGAGCTGACGCTGCAATGCTGCAATCTGCGTACGAGTCTGCACGCGAAGCTTTGCATCAAGGTTAGAAAGAGGCTCATCCATAAGGAAGACTTTTGGTTCACGAACAATTGCGCGACCCATTGCAACGCGCTGACGCTGACCACCAGACAAAGCCTTTGGCTTACGATCCAAGTACTCAGTCAAATCCAAAACTTCAGCAGCTTTTTCAACGCGCTTGCGGATTTCTTCCTTGTTTACGCCTGCAATCTTAAGAGCAAAGCCCATGTTGTCTGCAACAGTCATGTGTGGATACAATGCGTAGTTCTGGAACACCATTGCAATATCGCGATCTTTTGGCTGCATTGTAGTAACGTCTTGACCACCAATAAGAATGCGACCTTTGTTAACCTCTTCCAAACCAGCCAACATTCGCAGCGTTGTGGACTTACCGCAACCAGATGGACCAACGAGCACAAGGAACTCGCCATCCTTAATAGTCATGTTCAAATCATCAACCGATGGCTTATCGTTGCCTGGGTAGATTCGAGTTACATGATCAAATACAACTTCTGCCATGATATTTTCCTTTCATCGGCAGGTACGTGCCGAACGATCCGTTGTGAAGGGTGTGCACTCAAGACCCCAAGTCCTACATCGGCGGCGTCAATCGTCCACATTTACTTACATGGTTCATTGAAGGTTCTCTTCGTTGAGCCATGATTTAATATATCATGTTTATTCAGTAAAAACAGCAAAATTACACTATTTTCTAACACTTCGGCGTGTCGAGTATAAAAATCACAAATAAACAAAGGCTCATAAACGCGATTACTTTTACAGTAAATATCTAAACATTTGTTTATAAAATAGCGTGTTTAGTGTTAAAAAACAAATTGGCATAGCTGCACACTAACATAATGCATTATGGAAGATGTGAGCATGTTTGACTTGCGCTCTGGCCAAAATGTTGGCGGATACACGCTGATTGAGCGACTAGGTGGCGGCGCCATGGGCTCCGTTTGGCGAGTGCAAGACGACGGCGGCCATTTTTACGCAATGAAGATTTTGCGCGCATCAATGCTAGAAAACGAAGATGATAGTTTGGAGTCTGCCGAAGTTAGCAATCCGCAAGAGCAAGCGAGACTTAGACTTAGGCGCGAGGCTCTAGCTTTGCAAAAAATACACCACGAAGGCGTGTGCTCAATAGTAGACATGGAACTTGATGCTTCAATCGCTTTTATAGTCACAGAACTTATTGACGGCCACAATCTTAAAGAAGACGTTGCAATTAACGGCCCATACGTTGGTGGCGATTTAGAACGACTTGCACACAAACTAATCAACGCCGTAAAAGCAGTTCATAGCGCGGGCATAATTCACCGAGATATTAAGCCTACAAACATAATGATTTCCACTACAGGCCCCGTTTTAGTTGATTTTGGAATATCTATGGGACAGGGCGAATCGCATGTTACGCGGACTGGCCTTGTAATGGGAACACCAGGATTTATTGCCCCAGAAATCATCGAAGGCGGAGAATCGAGCGAACTTACAGATTGGTGGAGCGTAGCTGCCGTTCTAGCTTTTGCAGCAACAGGAAAGCCTGTTTTTGGAACCAAGCCAATAATGGCAGTTTTAGAAAGAGCAGCATCTGGGAACGCAAATCTTAATGGCCTTCCAATAAGAACAATGCAAGCGTTCAAAAGCGCATTGAATCCTAAAAGAAGCGAGCGATGCACTCCAGAACAGCTTGAAAACGCAATTTTCCAAGATGCCATGAACCCTACAGACTGGCAGGATTCAAGCTACCCTTTTGAGAACAGCTTTAGTGGAGAAACTGTACCTAATAATGCCAAAACTCACGATTTTAACACGACTTTTCAAACAAAAAAACTTCCAGAAAACCCTAGAAAAATGTGGGTTTCTAAGAATGTTGACAATACAACTTTGTTACACTCTACAGAATCGGATTTAATAGATTCCGCGCCAACATCTTTGCTAGACGCCACTAGCACATCTATTACCAAAGTCTACGCGCACAACCCAGAACAAGTTGCAGAGACGAAACAAATCGCAAACAATCCAGAACAAGCAACCAAAATTGCTGAGACGCCTGAGTTAGATGAAAATCCGCATCCAAACGTAAATAAATACTTATTTCGTGGGCGAGTGGCGTCGGCTATATTCCTTACTCTTGCAAGCTTACTAGCTGCGATTTCTCCAATAGATGCGCTTGCAGCAAATGCTATTTTTATGCTAATTACAGCAACAATCGGATACAATGTTTGCTCAAGCGTACGCAGAAAATGCGCTAACGAATCCGTTGGCGGAAAAGACGTATTTATAAGAGTTGCTAGTATACCTTGGCATTTTATTAAAGCAATCGCATACTCGATTAAAAAAGTCCTAACTCTTGCAATAGCAGGCATTATTGGAGCATATGTGTATCCAATTTTAATCCACGCATCTAGCCAATTAGTCAAAGTTCAAGTTTGGTCAATTAGCGTGATTTTACCAACATACGCTCCAGATATTTGTTCACCAACTTCAATTGGATACATTATTGGATTTATTGCAGGATGGATTATTTCTTTTATATTAGGTAAAACTAAAATATTCGCCGTTGGAGCAGGGGCCATTTGTGGAGCGGGAAAATCGCAAGCAACCGACGGCGATTAAGCCCGTTGATACCGTAATCTAAACTATTCTTTTAGATTAATTTACTTATGTATGTTATTTGCAAAATCAGGGGAAGGATAAGCATGCCTAATACTAGCAAAAGCGCGCAGAATCAACCAAATCAGGACCTTCGCGCTAGCAAAGCTAAAGAGTTAAGGCAACAGACAATTGTTGGAATTATTGTTGTTGCTATTTTAATTGGCATGATTGCAGCAATAGGAATTACAGCACTTAACGCTACCAACGCGCAAAATCAAAAGAACGCCGAACAAGCTCAGCAAGCAAGACGAGCTGTTAAAAAGCTTACAAGTAGCCAAAAGCCTAAGTACGCAAACGAGCAAGGCGGAATTTTAATTAGTAAAAGCGGCTATAACACAACGGCTCCAAACGCTCCGACTATAGCGGTTTATGCCGATCCTCTGTGCCCAGGATGCGGTAATTTTAATCGCGATTCCGATCAAATGCTTATTGCAATGATGAAAGCCGGCCAAATCAACCTTGAGATTCACCCAATGTCGTTCTTGGATCGAATTTCTAGCGACCACTATTCAACACGCGTAACTGGCGCAATCGCATACATTTCTTCTAACGACGACAATCCTTCGCACTTACTTCAATTTATTAACAACATTTTTGCCGAGGATTTCCAACCAGAAGAAGGCGACAACTACAAGCCTGTTAGCAACGAAAAGCTGATTGAGCAAGCTATAAACGCTGGCGTTAGCGAAGAAGTGGCAAACAAAGCATTCAACAGAAATTATCTTGATTGGCAAAACGCTATTAATGCCGATACACCAAATCGCAAGGCTTTGTGGAATGTTAGTGGAGCGAATAAGGGAGCTATGACAACGCCAACAACCACTATCAACGGAAAGTTGCTAGATATGGTTGCGGTTAGTAAGAATAAGCTTAGTACTCCAGATGCAATTCTTAAGTCTATCGGATTAGACAAGTCTAAGGTTGGCGTTGCTGGTGTTATGCCAAAAATAACAGATAAAGATCAGCCAAATCCTCTTGACTAGTTCTTGTTGATTAGTGTGTTGGTTCCAAAAGTTGCACTTGGCAACGGGTGCTGATACACTAATCAATGTTTTGCTCGCGAAGATTTTTAACTAGCGTGCAAGAACTCGCCTCCTTAGCTCAGATGGCCAGAGCGGCCGCCTTGTAAGCGGCAGGTCGCCGGTTCGATCCCGGCAGGAGGCTCCATTTTATAGGCGTTTTGCATAACAAAAACGGTCTAAATTATAAAAATCCACTTGTATGCATATTATGAGTCATAAGCATATAAAAAGTTTTTAGTAAATTTACAATAACAATAATAAGATAATAAATTATAAATAGATTTATTTTATGATGAATCGTAAAGCTTACAAAAATACTTTATGCTGATTACTTCGCTTGAGTAAGTTCTCGGGAACCTTCCCCCAACTCAGGGTTTCCGAGCATGAGGATGGAGCGTCCCCCAACCAGCTCCTCCTCATGGGGGCAGGACAAATCCCCTTCTCTCCTGCCCCCCTTTACCTTTTATAGTTTTATAGTTTTATAATTTTATAATTTAAGACTGATTCTTCTTAACGCATTTTTAATGAGTTAGATCATATGCTTATAGTCTTATTTTTGGCTGATTGTAATCATTGCTATAATTAAAATTCAGTTTTGCATTGAAAGTGAGGTTGAATGGCACGCAGATGGACGCCTCAGCGGTTTGTAATAATGAGAAGACTACGCGTTTTTATATGCGTTCTAGCTCTTGTTATTTCTAGCACTGGGATTTTTGCACTTTCTGCGCGTAAATCTATTGCTTTAATCATAAATGGCAAAACTAAAGTAGTAACAACTTATGCATCTACTACACAAAGACTTCTACAAGAACAAAAAGTACCAGTTAAAACACACGACCAAGTTATTAGTACTTCGGGAGACGTACTAGCAGATCGCGCAACTGTTACCGTTAGAAGCGCTTATCAAACATCCATTACAGTAGACGGTGTAACAATACCATTTTGGACTGTTGCAACAAGCATTGACCAATTAATCGGATTCTTCCAAGCAAACGCAGATCATGCTGCAAAAATAACTGTTAATTTGCAAAACATTTATAACAAGCTTACTGGTGGACTTTCTATAAACAAAAAAGGACCAGTCACAGTTATTTGCGATAACAAAACAAGAGTTGTTCCAGACGGAACACTGCCAGCAAGCTCCATTCTTGATTCTTTAGGAATAGTCTTAGGAAAAGAAGACCAAGTAACTGTTAGCGAAGAAAACGGAAAAACATTGCTTCGCATTCTTAGAGTAACGCATGGAAAAGAATCTAGAAACGTTGTTATTCCATTTAGCACTGTAAACATAATCGACCCAAGTCTTGCAATAGGAGCTAGTGTTATTAAACAAGCTGGCGTAAATGGCGAGCGCATAGATTTGTATAACGTGACTTATGTGGATGGCAAAGCTCAAAGTGCAACGCTAATAAAGCAGTCAATTGTTAAGCCGTCGATTGATCAAATTGTTGCAATTGGCGCAAAGTCTACTCCTAGAACACAAAACGAGTCTAAGCCAAGCAAACGAATCAATAAACAAGAAGAAAACAAGAAACCAAATAATCAAACTCAATCGCAAAAAACAAACACGAATCAACAAAATACTCAAAACCAGAGCACACAACAGGGCGCGCAAAATCAAAACATTCAACAAAATAATAACAACAATCAGCAAAATTCTAAGCAAACTGCTGAAACTTCACAAGCTATAAAACAAACACCTGCCCCAACACCAACTCCCGCACCCGCAGATAACCCAAATGGCATGGTTCACGCAACGCCCGAACAAGCAAAACTTTACGCTCAAGCAGCATGCGCACAACTTGGTTGGACTGGCGCAATGTGGGAAGATCTTGTTAAATTGTGGACAAAAGAATCGAATTGGCGTTGGAACGCAGAAAATAAAAGCTCTGGCGCGTACGGAATTCCGCAATCACTTCCAGCAGATAAAATGGCGAGCGCGGGAGCAAACTGGCACGAAGACGCGTCAATACAAATAACGTGGGGCCTTAGTTACATTAGAAGTAAATACGGAAATCCTAGCGAAGCATGGAAGCATTCACAAGAAGTTGGATGGTATTAAAGTTTGGATGGTATTAAATTGACGAAAGATAATATTGAAAATCAACAAGGCCGTCTTCTTGGAGCAGTAGATATTCGCGCAATCGCAGCACAAGAGGGCATTACACCTACAAAAAAGTTTGGTCAAAATTTTGTTATTGACCCAGGAACAGTTAAAAAAATCGTTGCTGCGTCAAAAATTAATTCAAACGATTTTGTTATGGAAGTAGGCCCTGGTCTTGGCTCGCTTACACTTGCGATTCTTCAAGCGGGCGCAAATCTTACTGCTGTAGAAATAGATCCGCATCTTGCTAAGCGTTTGCCAAGAACCGTTAAAGAATTTATGCCTAATGCTTTAGAACGGTTTAATGTGATTCTTAAAGACGCGTTAGAGGTAAACGCTCAAGACGTTCCCGATTTAGCAAAAGCGGCGCACTTTACGCTTGTTGCAAATCTTCCATACAACGTTGCAACACCGATTATTCTTACTCTTTTAGAAAAATTCGATAATCTTACAAGCTTTCTTGTAATGGTTCAAAAAGAAGTTGCAGATCGCTTATGCGCGCAGCCTGGCAATAAAACGTATGGCACTCCAAGCGTAAAGTTGGCTTGGTACGGTACTGCTCAAAAAGCGGGTTTAATCGGCAGAAACGTATTTTGGCCTGCTCCAAACGTTGACTCCGCGCTAGTGTACTTTAAGAGAAACAATAATCCAAAAGGCAGCGAGCAAGAAAAAGAAAAAGTGTTTAAGATTATTGATGCAGCATTCCAGCAGAGAAGAAAAACGCTAAACGCAGCACTAAAAGGCATTGTTCCTAAAGAAGCCTACGAACTTTCTAAGATTGATTCAACAAGACGAGGCGAAACTTTAACTTGCGACGAATTTTTAGCTCTGTCTAAAGCTTTTAACAGTTAAAATACGCTTATAAACGCCGTCATGCATAGTAAGTAAAATAGCTAACACTTATGCATACGCATATGCACGCACAACGCGCACAATACAGGTACACAATACAAGCACACAGTACAGATCGGAAGTTAGCATGACGCAGTTTTACGACGAGCGACTAGCCCGAAGAGAGTTCATGTATCAAAGAAAACGATTTGTGCTATCGTCTGTTGCAATCGGAGTTGCAATTGCCTTTGTTCTAGCTCTTATTGTGCAATCTCATCTTTTTGGAATCGCTGCTCCTAGAACTCCAGAAGTAGACCCAAATTACGGCGTTCAAGCGCCTTGTGCTATAAAAAACAAAGACGAAAATAAAGCATCTTATATAGATAATCGTGCTGTTTCTATACGCGTTCTAAATGGAACAAAATTCCGCGGATTCGCGCGAGCAGTCGGGGAAGGCCTTAGAAATCGCGGTTTTAACTTAATCGAAGTTGGAAATAGCGAAACACGCGTTAAGCGCACAACAATCTATTTTGGAAAACAGTCGATTAACGAAGCTTATACACTAGTTGCCAATTTTAAGGACGCTATTTTGCGCATGGACGACCGTCAAGATAAGCTTATTGACGTTGTTTTAGGAACCACTTTTAGCAATCTTCGTCCTAAAACCGACGTTCCTGCTGCTGGAGCTACGATTAACGAGATTAGAGGCTGCGCAGCGTATAACACAATTAAGAATCTTCCAAAAGCTGCAAACCACAAGCCTATTCAGTAGTATTCTAGCTTGTATAGACGCTTATATAGACGCTTTGCGTGATTCGCTTTATTCAGCTTTGACTTTCGTACCATTTTTTAAGCTCTTCAACAGCAACACTGTGCTCTACAGGACCATTATCTAGTCTGTATTCCAACATGTGCTTGTATGCCTTCCCAACAATCGGGCCAGGCTCTAGGCCAAGAAGATTCATGATTTCATTGCCATCCAAGTCTGGACGAATTGCGTTAAAATCTTCCTGCTTTTTTAATTCGCGTACGCGATCTTCCATCTCGTCCATAGCATGCTCAAACATAAGCGACTTGCGCCTGTTTTGTGTAGTAGCGTCTGCGCGAGTTAAGCGATTTAGCCGCTCGTACAAGTGGCCAGAATCCTTAACATACCTTCTAACTGCAGAATCCGTCCAAGGCTCATCTACGTAGCCATGGAATCGCAAATGCAAATTCACAAGCTCGCTTACATCGTCAATAATATGATGGTCAAAATGCAAAGCTTTCATGCGTTTTCGAGTCATTTTAGCTCCAACAATATCGTGATGATGGAAGCTAACTTTTCCGCCGTCTTCAAACTTTCTAGTACGCGGCTTGCCAATATCGTGCAAAAGAGCCGCAAGTCGCAAAGTCAAATCAGGCCCAGGAACAGCACCTTCGTCATCTGTTTCAAGCGCTATTGCGCGCTCAAGAACCATCATTGTGTGCTCGAAAACATCCTTATGCCTGTGATGCTCATCAATTTCTAAGCGCAAAGCAGGAATTTCTGGCAAAACCCTATCTGCAATACCAGAATCAACCATTGCTTCAATTCCAGCGCGCGGATTTGCCGAAAGAAGCATCTTTGTTATTTCGTCACGAACGCGCTCCGCAGAAACAATATCTAATCTAGAAACCATGCTCAAAATGGCCTCAGCCGTGCTTGCTTCAATAGTGAAACCAAGTTGAGCAACAAAGCGAACAGCACGCATCATTCTTAAAGGATCGTCGTCAAAAGATTGACGTGGGTCTACCGGAGTTCGCAAAATACCTTTAGATAAGTCGCTTGCTCCGCCAAATGGATCCACAAATTCTAGACTTGGCACGCGCAAAGCCATTGCGTTTACAGTAAAATCGCGTCTAGAAAGATCACCTTCCAAAGTATCGCCATATTTTACTTCTGGCTTTCTGGAATCTGGATTATAAGCATCGCATCTGTAAGTTGTTATCTCTACTTTTACTTCGGTTCCGTCTTTTCTGCGCTTCAAAGCTCCAAGCGTGCCAAACTTTCGACCCATGTCCCAAAAACCGTCATGACCCCAAGACCTAAGAAGTGGCTCAAACTCTTCTGGCTTAGCAGATGTGCAAAAGTCAAGATCGTGCGAAACTCTATGCAAAAGCATGTCTCGCACAGGGCCGCCAACAAGCGCCAACTCGTAATTGTGATCGGCAAATAATTTACCCAACTCTATGGCTTCTGGCCAAACTTCAAAGTTCACAGACACGCTTAAAAACACCCTTTCAGCAAAAATCAAACTACATTCCAGCATACCGTTACCCCAATGCACAGCGGATTGAGTAAGGTGGAGTGTATGGTTACTCCGAAAGACTTAAGACGCATGCTCGCCAGAGCCTCGGATAATCATACCCAAAACACTCCAAGCATTCGAGTCACTCCTCTTGATGTTGCTAGAATGAAAAGCAAAATTCATCCACAACAGGCCGAAGAAGAGGAGTCGATTTTTGTTGATATTTCGGGCTTTTCAGGCAGCTACACTGTTGAAAACATTCATGTTAATATAACGGAATCCAGGCAGCAAATATCTTCTATTAATGCCCCTTCTCCTGCATTAATGCCTCAAAGAAGAGTTAATGACGGCCCTAAAACTTTTGCTTCTCTAGACGCACAGGATTTGCCTATTGTTCGAGAATATTCCGCTGGAGGATTAGTTTTTGACTCTCTTGGGCGTGTCGCGGTTATAGCACGGCATTCGCGAAGTGGACACATGGAATGGTGCTTGCCAAAAGGCCATATTGAAAAAGGCGAAACACCGCAACAAACAGCAGTTAGAGAGATTCGCGAAGAAACGGGTATTCTTGGCGAAGTTGTTGATTCAATTGCAACTATCGACTACTGGTTTACTGGAACAAGCCAGCGTGTGCATAAACTTGTTCACCACTTTGCGCTTAAGTATGTTAGCGGCGAATTATCTGTTCTTGGAGACCCAGATCACGAAGCAGAAGACGCGATTTGGGTTGATTTTAAGAACCTTAACGACATTTTAAGCTACCCAAACGAACGAAAAATAGCATGGATGTATGCTAAAAAGGCGAATAGGAGGCAAAACCGTGATTAACGTTACTAACGTGATTAATGTGATTGATTTTTCAAAAAACCAGTTGCGTAAGTCGCAAAAAAACGCGTTTTTAAGACTTTGCGTAACCACAGTTCTAATGGCACTCTTGCTTGCGACTTTCCCATTTTTCTTCGCACCAAAAGTCGCGTATGCTAATCAGTCTTCCTTAAGCTCCTACTCTTTGTATAACACAAAATTCAAAGGAATCTCGCTAAAAATCGTAAAGTCAACTTCGATTCTTACAGATAAAAGCGGATACCACATTAATCTTCTGCTTAAAAATAACAGTTCTAAAGATTTTCCAGAAGGCAAAATTCAAGTCACTTTTAACCCTTGGTACACTTTTATGTCTAGAACCGACTTGCAAAAATGGAGCCAAGCCGAGTCTAGGATTCCAACGCCTCAACTAATAGGCGAAGTTAGTGTTCCAGCGCTTGCAAGCGGAAAATCCTATAGTGCGCAAATTGACGTTGATGCAGACAGTCAAAATCTTTCAAACATTATTTATTGGGGTCCAAAACCTGTTTCTATAATGTATTCTTCTTTAGATTTTAAGCATTATTATTCTGTTAAATCGTTTGTAACTCGAGCAAATATTGGCATTAAAAACGTTCAAACTCCGCCAATTAATGTGACTTTACTAATGCCAATAATCGCAAAATCTTCCGATTGGCGTTTTAACATTAGCAAGCACAATATTTCTCCTTCTATTAACGCCATTAGTGAATCGCAAGAAAATTTAGCAAATCCTACAACAGGCTCTACAACAGGCTCTACAACTAACAGAAAAATCAGACTTAGTAAAAGCAGTATTAAGCGCATTACTTCTTTGATAAATCTTGTTCAAAAGCATCCAAAGTTGCAAACAATAGCAGACCCAAACACTCTTAAATTTAGTGAACCAACATTTACGCCTTCCGTATTTATGCAAAATAACGGTTTTAACATAAGCAGGTATGCGGAATCTGAAAATCGTGTTTCTTATAAACTAGCTGGAATTGGTTTAGATTCTTGGAGTAAAAAATCATCTATATTAGAAAATTCAACAACAAAGCCGCTAAATCTTGATTCCTACGCTTTTCAAACAGGCGAAAAATGGACTCTACGCGCACTAGAGAAGGCTGCCGCAAACGGATACAAAACAGTAGTGGCCACTAGCGGATTCGACCCTCTAGCAAACCGTTTTGCCGTAAAAAATGGTGTTTACGAGGTTCAAACATCTTCGGGAAGCGTAAAAGTGCTTTCTTGCCAAGAAACGCTTAACGAGCTAATAAATGGGCATTTTACAAGTGCTCAATCGGCAGCAGAAACTACTAGCGCAGGACTTCTAAACAGACTTGCAGCACAAAGCGCCTTCTACCAGATGGAACAGCCTTATATGCCTAGGCATTTGCTACTAACGTTTAGCCCAGATTCTTCTATACCTTTAATCGAATCAGTTGTAAGCATTCTAGAAAAATCGCCTTGGATTAGTCTTCTAGATATAAATTCTTTAACACACTCAAAAGCTATTACTAAAGAACACCTTGGATATAGCCCAGTTCCTAAGGCGAGTTCAATCGAAGGAAAATCATTAATCGCAAGCAAAGCTAAGATTAGCCAATTAGCTTCCGATAGAATGCTAGTAAACCAATTTATAAACAGCATTCTTGATCAAAATGAGCTTAATAACCATAAAACATGCGAGTCAGATGCTCAGTCTCTTGCAAAACAAAACGCAAAGTTAAAAATTAATCAAAACAGCAAAATCTGGAGCGAAAATCTTATTAAACTTTTTGACGCAATGGCTCAAAGAGAGCTAGATAATACGTTAAATAGCGCTAGCCAATCAAACAGTAGCGCTAGCGAATCGCAGACGCAAACCAAAAATGGCACTCACGATTTGGCTAAAATGCTCATTTCTGGAATCAATATTATTCCTCCAAAAGACGTTACTCTTGTAAGCGAAACAGCAACCATGCCGATTACAATCAGCAACACAAACCCATACCCGATTAGCGTATATTTAACTGCGTATACCAATTCTATGGAAATAGTAACTAGAAGAAAAACACCAGTTAAAATCGCAGCAAATAGCGAATCCCAGGTGATTTTGCCACTTAGATCTACAACATCTAGCAAAGTTAAAGCCACTTTTGCTCTAGAAGATAGAAACCACAACGTTTTTAGTAGCACTAAAGAGACGGCAATCACAAGCACGCTGCAAATCAGCGATAAAAGCGGTACGATTATTATAATATTTGCTTTTGCACTTGGAGCTTTTGGGCTTTTCAGGCAGTTTAATCGTAAAAAGGACCCAGACGAATGAATTCAGTAGGCCGCAACTCGATTATAATGGCAAGCGGCACAGCCGCTTCTAGAATCACTGGCCAGATTAGAACAATTTTGCTCGCCGCAGCCCTTGGCACAACTGGTTTGGCAGCAAACGCTTACCAGGCTGGGTCTATGATTCCTCAGCTTATTTATACGCTTGTTTCTGGCGGAATTTTCAATGCTGTTCTTGTTCCACAAATCGTTAAGACTCTAGAAAAACAAGATGCAAAAAATAGGCTAAATAAGCTAATAACATTTGCTATTATTCTGCTTTTAGGCGTAACCGCTTTAATGGCGATTGCCACACCTGTTTTAACATGGCTTTACGTTGGATCAAACCCAGCAATGATTGCACTTACAAACGCTTTTACGCTATGGTGTATGCCTCAAATATTCTTCTACGGCCTTTATACCGTACTCGGCCAAGTTCTGGCTGCTAAAGGCAAATTTGCAATGTATGCTTGGAGCTCGGTTGCTGCAAACATTGTTAGTTGCACGGGATTTGGCGTGTTTATTGCGATTTTTGGAAAGGCAAGTAGACAGCCTGCGCATTTTTGGAACAACACTACAATGCTTTTAACTGCAGGCTTTTGGACTTTAGGCGTTGCAGCTCAAGCACTTGTTTTGTTTATTCCTCTTAAAAAAATCGGATTAAAGTATAAGCCAAGTTTTGGCATTAGTGGCATTGGCTTGCGTTCTATGGGCCCTGTTGCAGCTTGGAGCTTTGCAATCGTGGCTGTTAGTCAGCTTTCTACAATGGCTACAACTCACATAACAACAAGCGCACCTTCTATAGCCGAAGAAACATTGGGATTAAGCCAATTTGATGTTGCAGGAAACGCCACTTTTCAAAACGCATACACAATGTTTATTCTGCCTTATTCGCTTATAGCTGTATCGGTTGCAACCGCTGTTTTTCCAAAGATTTCTAAGTCGATTGCACAACACGATTTATCTACAGTTCGCGCAGATTTAAGCTCTTGCATTAGAAGCGTTAGCATTTTAATGTGCTTCTTTAGCGTTGCTTTTATTGTTATTCCAATGCCTATCTCTTTGGCTCTGCTTCCTTCAATCAGCATAAAAGAGGCGTACTTAATGGCCGATCCTCTTATGATGCTTTCAATTGGCTTGCCACTATCTAGCGCCTATTTGATTATTCAACGCACATTCTACGCTTTTGAAGACGGAAAGCATCCATTTATGTTTTGTGCAGCGCAACTTTGCGTAGAGCTTGTTATTGTGTTTTCTTGCATAAAGTTCCTTCCGCCAAACTACTGGGTTAGCGCTTTAGCAGCAGCTGCATCATTTAGCTACATTCTTACTTTCCCTGCGCTTGTTAAAATGATTAGGTCTCGTTTTAACAATAATTTAGACGATAAGCAGCTTATTGTTACTCACATAAAGGTGATTGCGGCTTCGATTGTTTCTATTGTTGTTGGAATTTTGACTAGAGAATTTATTTACAAGTGGATTTCTTTAGATTCACCAAAGCTTCGTGGTGTTAATCGATGGTTGCTTGCGATTTTTGTTTGCGCAATTATAACTATTATTCTTGTAATCGTTTACGTATCTACTCTTTTGCTTTTAAGAACAAGCGAATTGGCGATCATTATTAATCCAATTCTTAAAAAAATCGGCGTAAAATGGTCGTTCTTACTAAATCTTGAGCGCGCAAATGCTGTTAAAAGTAATGTAAAAAGTAATGCCAAAAACAGCAGCGAAAGCAGCAGCAAAAATGGCAACAAAAATAATTCGTCTCGCATTGTTCGTTCAAAAATAGGCAAAAACAGTGCATAATGTGCAATAAAAGGCCACAATAGTCAACAATAATCGTCACAATACAAGTTGATAATCATAAATCAACACAGTGAGCAATAATTAAATCAAAATAAATAAACAACAATAATTGCAAAATAAGGAGCGTTTTACTAAATTCTGCAATTACAATAATTGATGGGATTTATTATTTACGCATATTCATTACTCATGTAGGAAGCCGGGGAGTAGATGAAACCTCAGTTGGGAGATATTATACTTAATCGCTATGCTCTAATATCACCTTTGCGAGAAGAAGCAGGCGTTCAAGTATGGAAAGCTAGCGACCGCATACTTGCTAGAGATTGCCAGCTCTTTATTGTGCGCGACCGTAGATTCCTTCCCGAAGTAAACACAATATCTTCTACTCTTGCACTATCTAGAATCCGCAAATTTACGCCAGTTCTAAAAATTCACAACATAGATGACGTTGCAATTATTATAACTGAGTTGGATTCTGGAATAACTGTAGACGACTACATAAAATCACATAGCTCTACACTTAGCTACGAAGCTATACGCTCTATTGTTGCCGAAGCAGCAAATGCACTTAGCAAACTTCTTGCATCTGGAATAACTCATTATGCTATTTCAACAAACACGGTAAGAATCACAAATAATGGAGTAGAGCTAGCTTGCGCGCCAATAAGCCCTCTATTAAAAGACGTTACTGTTGAATATTCAAAGCAGGATTCGCAAAAAAACAAACAAGATAAGCCGAATACTAAAAATAAGCAAGACGCGCAGGATTCGCAAAACGAAAGCGAAAATCAAAACAAAAACGAAGAACCGTCTAAAAACTTGCCACAAAGTGTAGAAAACATTGCAACACATCAGCTTTCTGCGCTTTTATATGCTCTTCTTACGCGCACTGGATACACGCAAAATAACACAGTTTTTAACGTTTCTAGACTTGCAGACGGCGTTCCTGGCGAATTTGTTATGATTTGCAAAAGAGGCCTTTCTTCTGCTAAGGATTCAAGCATTATTCCAATGGCATCTATTGGGGAGCTTCTGGCACTTTTAGGCACATATACTCCTGTTAAAAAGCTTAGCGAAAAAGATATTATTCTTAACAATAATGCAAGCGAATCTTCTATTCAAAAAGCACTACTTTTACCTTGCAAAGACGAAGATCTTATTGATTTTCCAGAAGGATTATCTAAGAACGAAGATTTGCTTGAAAACCAATTATCAAGTCAAGAATCTATTGGTATTTTAGATTCAAGTGATTTATCAATAAAAAATGAAGACGAAAAGCCTAACAAGTTTGGCAAAAACGCTAAAAATACTGGTCTTAAAAATGCAAGCAAAACCATTGGTGCTTTAAGCGCTTTGCTAAAAAGAAATGATGATAATTCTGAGAAAAAACTTGATTCTTTACCAGAGTCCGATTCAACTGGAACAGACTACGACTTCCACGATATTGCTGCAGCAGAAATGGCGAATATTTTAGCTCCAACTGAGCTAGACGCCGATGATTCAATTTTCCACAATTTGTCTTCAACATACACAAGTTTCCCTAGCTATTCAACCGATAAATCGCAAGCAAGCGAAGAGAATAAGGTTGGCGAAAATAAAAATAATAAAAATAACGAGAATAGCAAGAATACAAACATTGGCAATGATTCTACAAACGACTCGTACGCAAAAGAAAATGGCAATAAAAGCGCGTTAAACGCTTTAGACTCGCTAACTTCTGGAAACGATTATTCACAAAAAGATGACTTATCTTCGCCACTAATGCCTAGAAGATTCGACTTTGAAGACCTTCTAAGCAGTAACACAAGGCACACGGAGTTGCTTTCTAAGCCGCAAATCTTGCCATTAGAAGCCGAATCAACAGGAAGAGTGCCTGTTGTAGACAGCAATGGGCGTTTTGTTGCTCCTGGCGAAGAATCCGCTAGAGCGTTGCGAGAAGAGGAGCTAGAAAACGAGGAATATGGCGATTATAGCAGCCAAAATACTGGATTATTGTCTCACTCATCCATGCCTCCTAGCTTCCAGCCTCACGAGCATCAAGACGACTTAAAAGCAAAGAAATCTTCTGGTCAAAACAATGTAGACATTGCAGATGCAAAGATTTTTGGAGGACTTTCTACAAAAGTCTTAGCTATTGGCGTTGTTGCATTGCTAGTGATTGTTGTCTTTGCAATATCTTTGCATAGTCTTTTTAACTCTCACGAAGCGCCATCAAACTTTGCAAAATCTAATTCTTGGGATTCGCAAAGTGTTGAAAATGTGCCTTTTGGAAGTCAAGGTGTTCTTTCGGAAGATAAAAGCGATTCATCTAAAGAAAAGCAACCAAATAAGCCTGGTACTAGTGAATCTGATGCAAATAAGGCTGGCGAAAAGAATAAGAGCAATAAGGATAATAAAAGCCTTAAAAACAAGCATAAGAAACAAAATAAACGCAAGAAAGTAAAGCAAGTACCAAAGCCTAAAATGCCTACTAACAACACGCCTTACCCTATAGATATTCAGCAATTCTTGGAAGATACGGGCAATCAGCGCGGCTACGGCTACTACATGCACTTAACTCAGCCTCAAGAAGCATACAGATTTGTTGTTTCGATTCGCTCTTCGGGCGGACATGGGTATTTGATTGCAAATTCCAAGAACGATCCTAGCGCTGGAGAAAAAGTTGCAGACTTTACTTTTGACGCTAGCGGAGTAACAGATGTAAAGTTCAAAAAGCCTATAACAGCGCAAGACTTTATCTTGTGGGTTCCACAAGGGTCTATACCAATGAATGGGCTATACATAAACTACGTTAGAATTTACTAAAAATTATTAAAATTATTAGGACTATTAGGAATATTTTATGAAAACTGTGCAAAAAAACGTAATTATTATTGGTTCTGGCCCTGCTGGGTACACTTCGGCTTTGTACTTAGCGCGCGCAGGCTACAGCCCTCTAGTTATTGCTGGAGCGCTAACGCCTGGCGGCCAGCTTATGAACACTACCGAAGTGGAAAATTATCCAGGTTTTGCAGACGGCATTTTAGGCCCAGACCTAATGGAAGCAATGCAAAAACAGGCAGAAAAATTCGGAGCACAAATCTTGCTTAACGATGTTATTTCTGTAGATTTTAATGGCGATTTAAAAGCGGTTACAACAGATGATGGTGTAACTTACACATCTAAAGCTGTAATCGTTTCTACGGGCTCACAAGTGCGCAAATTAGGTGTTCCGGGAGAGCAGGAGTACTCGGGCCGCGGTGTTTCTTATTGTGCAACTTGTGACGGATTCTTCTTTAGGGAAAAGCCTATTGTTGTTGTAGGCGGCGGTGATTCTGCTTTCGAAGAAGCGCTTTTCTTAACTCGTTTTGGCTCTTGCGTAACGCTTATTCATAGGCGTGATTCATTCCGCGCATCTAAGATTATGGTTGACCGCGCGCGCAAAAACAGCAAAATCAATTTTGTTTTAGATTCTGTTGTTTGCTCTGTAAACGGCGTGGATGGAGATGCACAATCTGTAACTGTTAAGAATGTTAAAACCGGCGAGACTCAAAATATTGAGGCAAGCGGCATTTTTGTTGCTATTGGACACTCCCCATCTACAAGTTTCTTAGATGGTGCTTTAGATCTTAACGAAGATGGAACTATTTCTGTGCAAGGAGCATCTACTAAAACTTCAGTTCCTGGCGTTTTTGCTGCTGGCGATGTTGTAGATAGCGTATATAGGCAAGCAATATCTGCTGCTGGCATGGGCTGCCGCGCGGCCCTTGATGCACAAGCCTATTTGAACGATTTAACTGATTTGAACGAACAATAATTTTTTGTTCCACGTGAAACAATAACCCCCAATAGTTGTATTAACAGCTTATTGGGGGTTTATTATTAATCTTTTTTATCTACTAAAATATTGACTATTCGATGCAGTTCTTCTGGAGAAGAAAATACTATTTCGATTCTTCCGTGATTTTCGCTTCCTTTAATGGCAACTTTTGTGGAGAATCTATCTTCAAGCTGCTTTCTAATTGGAGAAGACACCCACTTGTTGTTTCGTTTAACTCTAGTTCTTCTAGAAGAATCGTCTCCATTGTCTACTTTAATCGAAACAATTTCTTCCGTACTGCGAACCGATAAACCTTCTGCAATAATGCGCTTTGCAAGAGCTTCCATTTCTTCTGTAGAAGCTAATGCAAGAAGAGCACGAGCGTGACCTGCAGAAAGCACTCCCGACGCAATATGTTTTTGCACGCTGGCTGGCAAATTCAAAAGTCGCAAGGTGTTTGCGATTTGCGGACGAGACTTAGAAACGGACTTAGAAAGCTGAATTTGCGTAAGTCCAAAATCATCAATCATTTGAGCATAAGCTGCAGCTTCTTCTAACGGATTTAATGCAACTCTGTGCAAATTCTCCAAAAGCGCATCCCTAAGCATGTTTTCATCCGAAGTGGTTCTAACAATCGCTGGAATCTTTTTAAGACCTGCTAATTGCGTTGCTCTCCACCTTCGCTCGCCCATTATTAACTCATAATGAGCATTGTGCAAATCATCTTGACTTATATCCTTGATTTTTCGCACAACAATCGGCTGCAAAACTCCAACCTCTTTGATTGAAGCAGACAATTCTTGAAGCTCTTCTTCATCAAAAATCGTACGCGGCTGATGAGCGTTTGGAACAATATCACTTGGATCCAAATACTCTAAATACCCACCTTCAATAGGCTTTAGCTCTTGCGTTTGGCTTGTTTGTTTATCTTGCGATATTTTTTCTGCAACTTTATTTTTATCATTATCTTCATTTTTTTGCTTTGAAGAAACAAACGATTTAGAAGCAGAATCGCCAAAGAAAAAGTCAATTGGCCTTGTAACGTCATCAATTGACGGCATAGAAGTTCGCTTTGCCGAATGCTTGTTTTTGCTAGCGATTGACGGCACTGTTTCACGTGAAACGGAAGTATTTCCCCCCATTTTTTGGCTTAAATGCGGGGAAATTGAGTCATCAACGCTAGGAACCTTAGCTGGCTTTTTTGTAAATACCTTTGTTTCACGTGAAACACTTTTTTGCGTATTTTTATCTACGATTTTACTGTCTGTTTCACGTGAAACAGTGCTCGAAGTGTCGTTACTCTCTAATGCTTCATGTGAAACATCTTCAATCTTTTTGTTAGCAAACTCATCTAAACTATCTTCTCCAGGAAGTGCAGGGAATAATGCTCCCAATCCTTTCCCCAAACGCGATTTACTTGCACTCATCACTAATTACCCTCTCTTTTTGAATCAATAACAGACAAAATTACATCAGACTTATTAGCTATCTCAAATGCAGCTTCTCTATAAGACACAGCACCTGTTCCATGCGGATCGTAGGTTATAACACTTTGATTAAAACTTGGCGCTTCTGGAATCTTAACAGTTCGCGGAATAGTGGTATTAAGAACAATATTTGGATAATGATTTTTAACTTCTTGAAAAACTTCCCTACCAAGAAGAGTTCGCTTATCAAACATTGTTACAAGCATTGTAGAAACAACAAGCGCAGGATTATAGTGCTTTTGAACCAAACCAATTGTTCTAATCAACTGACCCAATCCTTCGAGCGCATAGTATTCCGCTTGAATTGGAATTAGCATCTCGTGCACAGCGCACATCGCATTAATTACTAAAAGACCAAGAGAAGGTTGGCAATCAATAAAAACGTAATCGTAATGTTCGCTGCTAGAGCTTAAAAACTCATCAATTGCATTCTTAAGAAGATTATTCCTATCTTCCATTTGAGCAACTTCTAATTCAGCACCACTTAACTCAATCGAAGCTGGAACAACATCTAGCCCTGCAATATCTGGGCACTCTTGTTTAACATCAGCAATAGTCTTTCTTCCTTCAATAACATCATAAATAGAAGGATCTGCGGAAGAATGTGGTATATTCATTGCCGTAGAAGCATTACCTTGTGGATCCATATCAATTAATAAAACTTTCGAGCCGCCAACAGCCATTGCTGCCGACAAATTCACAGCGGAACTGGTTTTTCCAACTCCACCTTTTTGATTCGCAACCGCAATAAAACGTGTAGTCTTCGGCTTAGGGAACACAACGCCATCAATGGCGTGAAAGCGACTGGTTATATCTGCCAACTCACTGCCCAAGGAAGATCCAGAATCCCCAAAAATACGTTTAATTGTATCTTCTGCTGATTCCACCATTCACACCACCCCGCCCACCTATGGGAAATTACCAAACTTAACCAATTTAACCGTAGTATTTTCAAGTTTCCTTTCTTCTATGGACATAAAACACCATAAAAATTGCAGAAAATGCTACAAAAATATTATAAAAACACACAGTTTCACATGAAACATATAACATCTTTATTCAGTTTCACGTGAAACATTCAATGAAACTTAATGCAAAAAATAATTGCGCATAAAAGCACAGAAGTAAATCACAAAACTTAAATCAGCCTTTATCAATTATTACAACGCTAGTTGATTGAAGGCCTTTAGCAACAGGGGCATCAACTACTCTAGGATTTAGCCCTTTTACTTTTTTAATCATCTTTTCAGCTTTATCAATCTCCGCTTGTGCAGACTTTCCTTTTAACGCGATTAGTTGTCCATTCTTGCCTAATAGTGGAATGGTCCATCCAGCCAATTTTGTCATAGGTGCAACAGCTCTACATGTAACTACGTCAAAGGCTGGAATTTCGTGAGACTTAACTTTAGCAATAACTTCGTCTGATCTTCCATGAAAAACTGTAACATTTTTTAGGCTCATAACCTCTACGCATTCTTTTAACCAAAGAACTCGTCTTTCCATTGGCTCAATTAATGTTACTTTGCAATCAGGCAAACACGCAGCTACAACAATTCCTGGAAAACCTCCGCCACTTCCAACGTCTGCAATAGATTTCTTACTTGACTTTTCAACTGCTTTTTTAACAAATGGAACAACCGCAGCAGAATTTAGAATATGCCTTTCCCAAAGAATATTCATATCTCTAGGACCAACAAGGCCGCGAACTAATCCCTCTTTCTTAAGTTTCACGTGAAACATCTTGCATTTATCAAGAGCATTGCCCAAAACTTCACTCAACAAAGGGGAGTTGTCTAATTCATCTACATTGTTTTCATCTACATTGTTTTGTAAATTGTCAGCCTGTTCCATATCTAAAATCTTTTCCGCAAATCAGCCCCTCAAACAAAAAGTAACACAATAAAACATTTTTGTTCTATTGTGTTACTTTTTATTTAAGCTAATTGCTACTCTGTATATTCTTCGTCCAACTCTACGTCTACATCATCCATGTCTACATCCACATCTTCATCTAAATCATCGTCTTCAATGGCGCTTGCAGGCATATAAACAGTAACGTAGCGGTGTGGTTCTTCTCCATGAGACCTAGACCTTAAGCCTTCTTCTCTAACTGTATCGTGAATAACTTTACGCTCAAACGAATTCATTGGCTTCAAATCAACAGAATCGCCAGTTTCGCGAACTTCATCAACAGCATCCAACGCAATATCTCGCAAATGTTGACGCTTACGCTTAAGGAACCCATCAACGTCTACAATTAAGTGCGATCTTTCACCAGTTTTTTGCTGAATAGCTAGACGGCTCAATTGTTGCAAAGCATCAACAACCTCTCCATCTCTACCAATCAAATGCTTAATATCTGAATCGTCGTCTGCAACAATTTGAATCATTGGTCTATTGTTGCGAACTCCCATTTCAATATCACCTTCGTAATCAGCAATATCTAAAAGTCCTTCTAAGTAATCGGCAGCTATATCAGCTTCCTCATTGAGCTGGTCAATGCTCCTGGTCTCGTCTTGTGCCATTTACATACTCCTTAATTTCAATAAATGTCAAGAATCACAATTCTGTGTACAGTTTAACTGAAGATAAATCCAAATTTATAAATTATTTTAATAATTTTAATAAATCTAATAAATAAATTCACATTTACCTTGTTTTTACATTATTTACTTGTTTTTCGCTTGCGATTAGGCTGCTTACGTTGGAACCCTTCGGATTCTCTGCGCTTAGCTTCTTCTCGAGCCTGTTGAAGCTTTTCTTCTTCAATAGAAGGCAAACCTTCGCGCTTTCGGCGCTCGGATTCTTTTTTGTAATCGCGCTTTTCTTTTTCCTCTGCTGCAGGAGATCCTGGGGTTGGGAAGGCATACACCTGCCAAATAGAGCGAAGCATATTAATAATGTTGTTTACAAGCCAATAAACAAGCATTGCAAATGGAAGAGCAAATGCAGAGAAAACATAGATTAATGGGAATCCCCACATCATAAGTTTTTGCATTGTGTACTGGGGACCCTGCTTCGATTCTGGCGGAAGATTCTTACGAATATTGTTAAATTGCATGTACCACATTGCAGCACACATCAATATAACAAAGATTACAATAACAACTTTTCCGCCTGCTTGAACCGTCATAAACGTGTCGGAAACACCAACACCAAACACATGCGTTTTAACGAATTGCTGTGCTGTAGTAACATCAAAAGCACCCAAAGAAGCATGCTTTCCACGAGCAATGAACGGAATCACAGAAAGCGTATACCAAATACTCATAAATGCTGGGCCTTGAATCATCATTGGCAGGCAGCTTCCAGCAGGATTTGCGTTATTCTCCTGATACAGCTTCATCATTTCTCGCTGCATGGCTTCTTTGCTAGCAGAATCGTTTTTACCCTTATACTTTTGCTGAATTTTCTTCATTTTAGGAGCGATCGCTTGCATATTGCGCATACCTTTAATGCTTTTTATAAAGGCAGGGAATATGCACGCGTGCACAACAAGCACAAGAAAGACGATTGAAAGAACCCAGGAGAATCCAATTTCATTCATTCCAATAAGAACAAATAGCTTGTGGAAAAGCGCCATTACTTGAGTCATAAGCCACTCAACTGGCGTAAGGATTTTATAGAACCATCCCCAAATTCCATTATCAAGTAAAAAGTGGTCTTGATTAAACATTAGTTTTCCTTGTCTTGATCAGCCAAGGGAGTTAACCGTGGCTCTTCATGCGCTTTGGACCAAGCGCAACGATAAAAAATTGAATATTTGCGTGGTACATCGTCAATACTGCAGCTGGTCCATGGTCTACAGCGCAATAGTCGCAAAGCAGCTAGGATACCGCCCTTAAACGCTCCATAGCGGCTAATTGCTTCAATAGCGTATCTTGAGCAAGTTGGGTAGTATCGGCAGCAAGCTGGTCTATTAGCAGAAATCGCGCGTTGATACCAGCGAATCGCTTTTATAATCAAATTCGCTACAACACTTTTTCTGCTATTCATAGCTGTATCACTATTCCTTAAACCAACTTATTGTTGTTTTCGCCGATTTTCAACGATTCTGATGGTTGATTTAGTTGGCATTCTTGGTGTTCTTCTTGCGCTATTTGCTGGCTTTGATTTTGAACAATTTTGGTTATTTTCTCAAAAATCTTTTTAACCTGCTCATTTAATGATTCAAACGATGCACTAGCAGCAGTAGATTTAGCTCTTAGAACTACGTCACAACCATTTGGAAGTAACGATTGATGCTGTTTTGCTATTACTCTAAAGCGTCTTTTTACTTTATTTCTAATAACAGCTTTTCCTACGCTTTTAGATACAGCAAGCCCTAGCCTTAAGTCAGCTTCATTTTGTTGAGGCTGATTTAAGGTACCACAAAATGCCGCGGGTGTATTACCATCACGACCCGTGGCAATCTGATTCAGACTTGTTTTTTCGCCTTCGTTAAGCGCGTTTAACACGGCTATACCGCCACGCATGTTGTAATGCGCGACGATATCCCGTGAACACACCTTGCGTCGTTTTTTGAGCACCGCAACAAAATCGCGATGGCTTTTCAGCCTATCCATGCTTTACGACGCGCCCCATCTCAGGCAGATAGTGTCTTACGGCCCTTGGCGCGACGACGATTAATCACTGCGCGGCCAGCACGCGTACGCATGCGAACGCGGAAGCCGTGCTTCATGTGACGACGACGGTTGTTAGGCTGGAATGTCCTCTTCATAACTAACGCTCCTGTATTTAGCCATGCAAAAGCACGGCTCCGTATGAGTCAAGCTATACTAAATTACTATTACCCCTCACCAATAGTCAAAAAACTTTTGATTAAACGTGTTTATAAGTACGCTTTAATAAGTCAAATTTTTCAACACCGTAAAATTTTCTGTACCATTTTCACTAAATCAAACAACTTGTAAAAGCCTTGAAAAATGTGGATTAAAAGCTTTTATCTTATCCACAAATTACACACATGTTATTCACAATTAAGTATTTTCAACACGCGAGGCTGTGGATAACTTCTTAGGGTCGGAGTAAACATATTCTACTAGCACTCTTTACGCGCGCGAATGGATATGTATCTCTGTTTTGCATATCTGTTTTGTCTAAGCGTAAAGAATCGAATAAATGTTTCTGCAAGTTTATGGGGGTGTAGCATGACGGATTCTTTTAGCGATCCAAATGCGCAAGCCACTATTGTGTGGTCAAATACCCTTGCAGTATTGCGTCATAATGCCCTTTTAAGCAACCGCGATAAAAGCTGGTTTGAAAGCGTAAAACCTGAATCTATTTTTGGAACTACTATTGTTCTTTGCGTCTCTAATATAGAAACACAGCAAGCTTTGCAAAATGAGCTTAGTTCAGCTCTTCTTACATCATTAAAAATTTGTACTGGAAAAGATATGTTTCCAGCATTTAAGATTGTTTCTCAATCAGAAAATAACAATACTTCAACTAACAGTGCAGCCGCTAACATCAATGCCACTAACAGCACTTCCGATTTAAGCAATCTTAATCAAAATGTAAACGAGACTTCCCGAGTATTTTCAACATCTTTAGAAGAAAATACAAACGTTAATTCAGACTTATCTTCTTCTAAAAGCAACTCTTTAGAGAACGTAAAATCAAATTTTGGCGCACAATCTGTTGAAAATACTAACAATCTTGTAAACACTAATAGCGTTGAAAATGTTGGTTCATCTAGCAATACTCCTATTCAAAAAGATTTTGACTACGCAACCGGCTTAAATACCATGCAAAACACTGGTTTAGATGTTTCTGGTATTAATTCTGGTATTAATAATCCGCAAGCAAAAATTCCTTCTTCAATAAAAAGGGATCCCGTTACTCACTTAAATACTTGCGCAACTTTTGATACTTTTGTTCCTGGAGATTCTAATCGTTTTGCGCGCACAGTTGCTTTAGCTGTTGCAGAAGGCTCTGGAAAAGACTTTAATCCTTTATGTATTTACGGCGGATCTGGTTTAGGTAAAACACATTTGCTTAATGCTATTGGCAATTATGCTCTTGTTAAGGATTCTTCACTTAAGGTTCGTTATATTACAAGCGAGGAATTTACTAACGAATTTATTGAGGCTTTACAAAACACAAGTCAAAATCAGGGTCAAATCGCTAATTTTAATAGGCGCTTCCGCGAAGTTGATGTTCTTTTAATCGATGACATTCAGTTTTTGGGAGGAAAAGAAGCAACTCTGGAACAATTCTTCCATACTTTTAATGCTCTTTATCAAGCAAGTAAAAGAATTGTTATTGCTTCTGATGTTGCTCCTAAAAATCTTAGAGGATTTGAATCAAGACTTATTTCTAGATTTGAGTCTGGCTTAACTGTTGATATTAAGCCGCCTGATTTAGAAACCCGAATAGCCATTCTAAGAATGATGGCATTAATGAATAATTCTAACGTCCCTAGCGATGTTCTAGACCTTATTGCGGAGCGTTTTACAGAGAATATCCGTGAGCTTGAAGGTGCTTTAACTAGAGTTACAGCCGTTGCATCTTTAAGTAATCAACCTGTGAGCAAAGCCTTGGCAGAACAAGCTTTACAAGACTTCTTTGCTTCCGATATTGAAATTCGTCCAACAGATATTATTGGTCAAGTTGCTAAGTACTTCCATATGACTTTTGACGAGATTGTTGGCAGATCTAGAACTAAGAATGTTGCTTTGGCACGTCAAATTGCAATGTATTTAGCTAGAGAAATGACAAGTATGAGTCTTGTTGATATTGGCGAAGTCTTTGGCGGCCGCGATCACACGACTGTTATGCATGCTTATACGCGCATTAGCGGAGAGATGCAAGAAAAGCAGGAAATCTATAACTATGTTATGGAATTAACTGTTCGATTAAAGCAAAATCCTACGAATAAAAAGTAGTTTTACACAAATCTATACAACTCTGTTAATTAAAATAAAAAAAGTTATCCACATAGTTAGTCACAAATGTGGTTAAACCCTGCGAATAAGTGGTGGAAAACGCCGTTAAAAAAGTGAATAAACTGTTTATAAAGCCGCTCAAAATGTGAATTAATGAAAAAATAGCTCCGAATGTGGATAACTCGACTCTTTTTGCACACAATTACTCATAGGTTATCCACATTTTTCTTATGTGGATAATGGCTTTAACAAAGCTTTTCTAGTCACATGTTAACATTTCCACATTGCTTATTACTATTATTACTTTATTTTTGAATAATAATAATATTTTTTATTAACGATTAGCACTTATTTCTAAATTAGATTTTCATTAGCCAATGAGATAGAATAAACACAGTTTTACTGAAATGAGGAAATATGAAAGTTGAAGTTAATTCCGCTTCTTTTGCAGACGCACTATCTTGGACTACTCGCGTTATAGATAATCGTCCAGCAAATCCTATTCTTGCTGGCTTAAAGCTAGAAGCAAAAGACGGAACTTTGCAGCTTTGCGCATTTAACTATCAACTTTCTAGTCGTCATCACGTTGAAGCGGGTGTAGATGAAGCAGGGAGTGTGCTCGTTTTAGGCAGACTACTTGCAGATATAACAAAATCTTTGCCAGCAGAAAAAACATATTTATCTTCTAACGAAACAACTCTTACAATTACTTCTGGAAAGTCAACATTTACTTTGCAGCTTATGCCAGAAGGAGAATATCCAGATTTACCAGAAATTCCTTCAAAACTTGGTCAAGTAGATGCTCCTACTTTTGTTCAGGCTGTAAATCAGGCTTCTGTAGCAGTTTCTAGAGAAGAAGATAGGCCAGTTCTAACAGGAATTCATGCTCATTTTGAAGACGATACTGTTACTTTTACAGCTACTGACAGATATCGTCTTGCTCGTTCCACTTTTAAGTGGACTCCAGAACATAGCGATATAAATACTTCAACTCTTATTAAGGGAAGCATTCTTAAAGATATTTCGCGCTCTGTTGACGAACATCAAAATGTTGTTATTAACTTAAACGAGCAAGAACCTTCTATTCTAGGATTTGAAAATTCTGGAAGAGTTAGCACTTCTCAACTTATTGATGGAGAATTTCCTTCTGTAGATCGTCTTTTTGTTGACGAGTATCCTATTCACGCAATTATTAATCGACAAATGCTTATTAACGCAATTAAACGCGTTGCTATTGTTGCAGAAAAAGATGCTCCAATCTACATGTCTTTTGCGGAAGATGAACTCACTCTAAGTGCTGGAAACGACAGTGAATCTAAAGCAAAAGAAATTATTGACATAGATATGGATGGTCAAGATATTATTGTTGCTTTTAATCCTAACTACTTGATTGAAGGATTAAGCGCTATTAGTGAGCCATTTATTCACGCTAAAATCACGTCTGCTGTTAAGCCTGTTGAATTTAACGGTCAACAAGAAGCAGATGGAGATGAATCAATGAATTACAGATATCTTGTTGTTCCAATGCATCCTTAAAACAAATACTTATAACGAATAACGTAGCCAAATAAATGTATGTTTCAAAGCTTGCATTAGACCATTTTCGCTCGTGGAGTAGTTGTGTACTCGACTTTTCCCCCAAAATGAATGTTCTAGTAGGTTCAAACGGTTTAGGTAAAACTAATGTTGTTGAATCGTTAGAAGTTATTTCAACAGGAACAAGTCATAGAGTATCTTCTTTAACGCCATTAATAGAGATAAATCATAATTGCGCTACAATACGAGCAAATGTTAAGGATTTTAGCAATACTTGCAATATCAATACTTTAGATGGTTCAGATAATTTAGATAATTTAGACGAAACAACATTTGAGCTAAGCATTAATCTAAAGGGTGCTAATAGAGCAAGGATTAATGGTAAAAAATCTCTATATATGAAAGATATAGTTGGCTTAGTTCCTTGTGTTTCTTTTACTCCAAGAGACCAAAATTTGATTGTTTCAGATCCTACTGTTAGAAGAACATTCATTGATCAAGCTGGAGCATTATTAATACCAAACTATTTGCCTATTTTGCAAGAATATAATCATATTGCAAAGCAGCGTTCTGCACTATTAAAAAGTTTATCTAATAATTATTCACCAAATTCAATGAATAATTACAATACGGTTTCTGATTTAGAAGTATGGACTGCTAAGTTTATTGAAACTGGAATAATTCTTACAAAATTACGCAAACAAATAATAGAGTTACTTAATAATGTTTTTTCAAATATTGTTAAACATCTTTCTAACTCATCTAATTTTGCTTCAATCGAATATAATCCTTCTTTTAGTGAGATTGATTTTAGCGAAAATAATTTTGAAGACGATTTTGAAGAAAGTAATGATAATTCTATTAGACTTGCGATTAGTGAGCATTTTCAAAGAATTTATAATGGAGAAGTTGCAAGAGGATACAATCTAATAGGGCCTCATCGAGACGATTTTACTATATTGCTTAATGATTATAATGCAAAAGAATTTGCTTCAAACGGTGAATCTTGGACTCTTGCATTAGCATTAAAAATGGCTTTATTTAAGTCATTAGAAAAAAAGAATGGGAAAAAACCTATTGTTATTTTAGATGATGTTTTTGCACAATTAGACGAGTTTAGAAGAAAACAAATTTTAGAATTTGCAAAAAATCAAGATCAAGTTTTTATTACTGTTGCGTCTTTAAGTGATATACCAAAAGATAAAAGTGTGTTAGAAAACTCGATTATTGATGTGTCTAAAATAGCAAAAGATCAAAATGAAGATGATTCTAAATCTTTAGAAAACAATATTGATATTAATCATAAAATTTTATTGGAAAATATTGTTAATAGTCGTAAAAATAGTGTTGATTATATTGAAAATAACCAAAATAAATCTACTGACTTAGGGGATATTAGATGAAAATTCCCGTAAATAAAATACTAAAATTAGATACAAGAAAGCTTCCAGAACTAATTTTTACGCCTATTAAAAAGAAAGCAATAAAAAAGGTAGTTAACGAGCAGAATGCTTATAAAGCTTTAGAAAGTTTTGGAAAACCTGGTAGAGATCCACAAAATCTTTATTCTTTACTTGCAAATTTTGCTAATCAAAACAATTGGAATGAGCAACTTTCTATAGCAAAAATGCGCGAAGATTGGTGGAAAATAGTTGGAAAAAGCGCATCATTGAATTGTTATATAGACAAAATAAAAGATGGCGTTTTAATTGTTAGAACAAAATCAAATGTTTGGTATACGCAACTTAGCTATTGCAAGCCTATGCTTGAGAAAAAAATATTTGAATATTCTAAGAATATTAATATTAAAGAAGTCAAAATAGTTGGCCCATCTTTGCAAAAAACAGGCAAAAAATCAATAAACAGTAGGTTTAATATTAAGAATCACTAATAATGGCTCTTAATAAAGAGCGGTCATTATGCATGTGTAGAATGTTATGTAATATAGTTAAATCGCTAGAAGACCCTTTTTTGTGCTTTCTAGCGTGTATAGACCTCGTAAATGCCTCTTGGCATGAGGTAATACGGGAAGGGATCTAAAGTGTTAAACACTGAAGATAATTCAATGGAAAATTCTGTTGAAGAACATAAACTAGATGATGCTCAGCTAGATGATTCACTTTCTCCTGAACATTATGATGCTAGTGATCTTCGAGTTCTAGAAGGATTGGAAGCAGTTCGAATTAGGCCAGGTATGTATATTGGTTCAACTGGCCCTAGAGGATTGCATCATCTTGTATACGAGATTGTAGATAATTCAGTTGATGAAGCTTTGGCTGGTTATGCTTCTCACATTGAAGTGACAATTTTGCCAGACAATGCAATAAAAGTTGTGGACGATGGACGTGGTATTCCAGTTGACGAAGTACCAGGCGAAGGTGTTTCTGGTGTTGAAACAGTTATGACTAAGCTTCACGCTGGCGGAAAGTTTGGCGGCGGCGGATACGCTGTTTCTGGCGGCTTGCACGGCGTTGGCATATCTGTTGTTAATGCTCTTTCTACGCGTGTAGAAATCGAAGTTCGTCGTCAAGGATTCCATTGGACTCAAACGTATGTAGATCAGCATCCAACGGCTCCTCTTAAAAAAGGTCAGCCAATGGAAGATGGTGAATCTACGGGAACTTCTGTAACGTTCTGGCCAGATGGCGCAATTTTTGAAACAACTACGTACGATTTTGAAACTTTGCGATCTAGATTCCAGCAAATGGCTTTTCTTAACAAGGGATTGAAGATTTCTCTAACCGATTTGCGTAAACCCGATGAAGCAGGGGATGAAGTCACTGGAGAAAATGAATCAATTAGCGAAGAAAAGCATCAAAGCGTTAGCTACAAGTATGATCACGGAATTAAAGATTACGTTGATTACTTAGTTAAATCTCGTAAAGCTGTTCCAGTAGAGCCAGATGTTATTGATTTTGAGGCAGAAGACCTTGAGATTGGTATTTCTGCAGAAATCGCTATGCAATGGACTGTTGCATATTCGGAAGCGGTGCATACTTTTGCAAATACGATTTCTACTACAGAAGGTGGAACTCACGAAGAAGGATTCCGTGCTGCGCTTACATCTCTTGTAAATCGTTATGCTCGAGAAAAGAACATATTAAAAGAAAAAGATACTAATCTTTCTGGAGACGATGTTCGAGAAGGCTTAACAGCAGTTGTTTCCGTAAAGCTTACAACTCCACAGTTTGAAGGTCAGACTAAAACAAAGCTTGGTAATTCCGAAGCTAAGACTTTTGTTCAGCGAGTTATGACCGAAAAGCTTGGAGATTGGTTCGACGCTCATCCAAGTGAAGCAAAGAACATTATTCAAAAAGCAATTGAAGCATCGCGTGCGCGTCTTGCAGCTAAGAAAGCTCGCGAAAATACTCGTAGAAAGTCAATCTTTGAAACTGCTGGAATGCCAGATAAATTGAAGGATTGCCAGTCTAATAATCCAGAAGAATGCGAGCTGTTTATAGTGGAGGGTGATTCCGCAGGTGGCTCCGCAATTCAAGGACGAGATCCTATTACGCAAGCAATTTTGCCATTGCGCGGTAAGATTTTGAATACTGAGCGCGCATCAATCGACAGAATGATGAAGTCGGAAACTATTGAATCCTTAATCACTGCTGTTGGTGGCGGTTATGGTGAAGATTTTGACTTAAGTAAAGTTAGATATCACAAAGTCATTATTATGGCTGATGCTGATGTTGATGGTGCTCATATTGCTACATTGAATTTAACACTGTTCTTCCGCTATATGCGACCAATGATTACAGCAGGCTACGTTTACGTTGCAATGCCTCCTCTTTATCGCTTGAAGTGGAGCAAGGGTGCGCATGATTTTGTTTATACGGATGCAGAGCGAGACAGAGTTCTTGCAGAAGGTAAAGCTGCAGGCAGACAACTTCCTAAAGGCGAAGGCATTCAGCGATACAAGGGCTTGGGTGAGATGAGCTATCAGGAATTGTGGGAAACAACAATGGACCCTGAGCACAGAATCCTAAAGCAAATTCATATTGAAGATGCTGCTCGAGCTGATGAAACTTTCTCAATGCTTATGGGAGACGAAGTGGAACCTCGTAGGCTCTTTATTCAACGTAATGCTCACGATGCAAGATTTATTGACGCTTAAAAATTGTTAAAAATTGTCAGTAAAAGCATTAAAGCAAATAAACTTAAAGCTAATAAAAAGGAATTACAGTGGTAGACGAAATAAATGCCGCTAATAATAGCGAAGAGCCAGATCAGTTACCTGACGGTTCAATGGAGCCACAAAGCCCGCAAGAAGCAGATAATACGGATTATGGCTTAATGAAGGGTGCTCGCGTAAAGCATATGGATTTGCAACAAGAGATGCGCGAATCCTATCTTGCTTATGCACTTTCTGTTATTGTTGAGCGTGCTTTGCCAGATGTTCGAGATGGCTTAAAGCCAGTGCATCGTCGCGTTATTTACGCAATGTACGATGGCGGATATAGGCCAGATCGCGGATACAACAAGTGCTCTCGTGTTGTTGGCGATGTTATGGGTAAGTATCATCCTCATGGTGATTCTGCTATTTACGACACTTTGGTTCGTATGGCTCAATCTTGGTCAATGCGATACTTGCTTGTTGATGGTCAAGGAAACTTTGGATCCCCAGGTGATGATCCTGCAGCAGCAATGCGTTATACAGAATGCCGTATGGCGCCTCTTGCTATGGAAATGGTTCGAGATATTGACAAAGATACTGTTGATTTCTTGCCAAACTACGATGGAAAAACTCAAGAGCCAACAGTTTTGCCATCTCGTTTCCCAAATCTTTTAGTTAATGGTTCTGCAGGTATTGCTGTTGGTATGGCAACTAATATTCCACCTCACAATATGCGCGAGGTTGCCGATGGCGTACATTGGGCTTTAGATCACCCAGATGCCAGTAATTCCGAGCTTCTAGAAGCATTAATTCAGCGAATTAAAGGGCCTGATTTTCCTACTGGAGCAACAATCTTAGGCCACAAGGGAATTGAGCAAGCGTACCGCACTGGTCGCGGATTAATTACAATGCGCGCTGTTGTTAATACCGAGGAAATTAAGGGACGTATGTGCTTGGTTGTTACTGAGCTTCCATACCAAGTTAATCCTGATCGTTTAGCTGCTTCTATTAGAGAAGCTGTGCGAGACGGTAAGATTCAAGGCATTGCAGATATGCGCGATGAAACGTCTGGCCGTACTGGTCAGCGTTTGGTTCTTGTTCTTAAGCGAGATGCTGTTCCAAAAGTTGTTTTGAACAACTTGTATAAGCATTCGCAATTGCAGCAAACTTTCGGCGCTAACATGCTTGCGCTTGTTGATGGTGTTCCTAGAACTTTGAGCTTGGATGCGTTTATTCGTCATTGGGTAAGTCATCAGCTTGAAGTTATTGATAGGCGTACACGCTACTTAAAGCGCGAGGCAGAAGAGCGAGATCATATTTTGCAAGGCTACTTAAAAGCTTTGGATATGATTGACGAAGTTGTTGCATTAATCAGATCTTCTAAAGATGTTGAAACAGCTCGCACTGGTTTGATGAATTTGCTTGATGTTGATGAAGTTCAAGCAGATGCTATTCTTGCAATGCAACTTCGTAGGCTCGCAGCTTTGGAACGTCAAAAGATTCTCGACGAGCATGAAGAATTAATGCGCAAGATTGAAGATTACAACGATATTCTTGCAAGCCCAGAGCGTCAGCGCAAGATTGTTGGCGATGAGCTTGACGAAATCGTAGCAAAATATGGAGATGAGCGCAGAACTAAGATTCTTCCATTCTCGGGAGAAATGAACGTTGAAGATCTTATTGCCGAAGAAAACGTTGTTGTAACAGTTACTCGCGCAGGCTATATTAAGCGTACAAAAGCAGACGAGTATCGCGCACAACACCGTGGAGGTAAGGGTATTAAGGGCGCAAAGCTTCGTGAAGATGATGTTGTAGATCACTTCTTCTTAACATCTACTCACAATTGGCTTTTGTTCTTCACTAATCGCGGACGCGTTTACCGCATTAAAGCATATGAGCTTCCAGAAGGATCAAGAGATTCTAAAGGTCAGCATGTTGCAAATCTTCTTCAATTTACTCCTGGAGAAACAATTCAAGCGGTATTGTCAATTCAAAATTATGATGTAGCAAAGTATTTGGTTTTGGCAACTCGTTCTGGAAAAGTTAAGAAAACTGCTTTGCAAGAATATGATTCTCCACGACAAGGTGGCTTGATTGCTGTTCGACTAATGGCAAACGAAGAAACTGGGGAGCCAACAGACGAGCTGATTGGTGCAGCTTTGTGCAACCCAGAAGATGACATTATTCTTGTTTCTAAACTTGGTATGAGCCTTAAGTTTAGAGCAGATGATGAGCAACTTCGACCAATGGGCCGTCAAACTGCAGGCGTTCAAGGCATGAGATTTAGAGAAGGCGACGAATTGCTGGATATGGATGTTGTGTCGGTAGATACAAGCAAAGATCTTCTTGTTGTTACAAACGAAGGATTTGCTAAGCGTACAGCTATTGAAGAGTATCGTTTGCAAGGAAGAAACGGCTACGGTGTTAAAGCGGTACAGCTTACAGAAGGCCGCGGTTCTTTGGTTGGTGCTTTGATTGTTGAAGAAACAGATCAAGTAATGGCAATTATGAAGTCTGGTAAAGTGATTCGTTCCGACGTTAACGAAGTTAAGCGCACAGGTAGAACCACTCAAGGAGTGACTTTAGCAAAGCCAGATAAGGGTGATGAAATCATCTCGATTGCTCGAAACGAGGAAAGAGATGATGATGAAACTCAAAATGAAGAATCATCAGAAAAAACTATTGGAAGGAACTTAGATGAGTGAAGATTTTGAAGCATCCAATAGCAAAGTTAGTGGAGAATCTAATACTAGTTCTCCAAGAACAGTAGGTGCAACAGCTACGTCTTCTTCTAATGCGTATAGCGTTAGGAAATCTACTCAACCAAGAGCTAGAAGGATGAGTCTTTCCCTAGTTAGAGTAGACGCTTGGAGTGTTGCAAAAGTAACATTTTTGCTAAGTGTTGCTGGCGGAATAATACAAGTTATTGCAGCGGGATTAGTTTGGCTATTTCTAAACATGATTGGTGTTTTTGATCAAGTAACACAGATTGTTTCATCAACAGGCTTAAATAGCAACGGTTTTAACCTTGCAGACGTGTTTTCTTTGCCAACTGTTTTAAGTGCTGTAATAATTTTTTCTGTTGTAGAAATAGTTATTGCAACATTATTATCTGCAATTGGATCTTTGCTTTATAACGTTGTTGGATCATTAGTTGGTGGAATTCACTTAACTCTTGGTGATGACTAAAGCAAAAAGCACGTATAATTAATAATTTAATCTCATAAAATTAATCCCCACTAAACTTTAAGTAGATTAGTGGGGATTATTTTTATAAAAATTATTTATAAAAATCATTAAACGAACTATTTTTTATAAGATAGATCTCGAATATCTTCCAAAATTTTAATCATTTTTTCTTCGCGATCTTTGCGTTTTTCTTCATCACTCTTTTCTTTTTCAAATTGCAAGAAAGGAAGACCAATCTCTCTTAACTTGTTAATAGGAAGAACAATGCAAAAATAAACAGCTGCAGCAACAATAAGGAAGTTTAAGATTGATCCAATAACTGCACCAAAAGAGATTGTTGCACCATTTATTGTTATTGTTAAAACACCATCAAGATCTGGCTTTCCGCAAATTATCGCTATAAGCGGATTAATAATGTTTTTAACAATCGAAGTAACAACGGAAGTTACGGCGCTGCCCATAACAACACCAACCGCCATGTCGATTACACTACCTCTTGCAATGAATTTTTTGAAACCGTTAAACATAGAAAATCCCTTCTGCTATTTAATATTTGATGTCTATTTGATATCTATATTATTTTAATTTTCTTAATATTTTGTTGTAAATAAAACTATTACTTTTAGATAGATTAAGAATAGACAAAACAAGTATTGGGTACATTATTGCAGAAGTTAAAACATCACTAGGGAAGTGTGCTGCAACAACAAGTCTAGAAATTGCAACAATAGCAACAATAATAATGCTAACGATTAATCCAAGCCTTAAGAAAGACTTATTTGCAATATAAATAATCATAAGAGCCATTGAACAAATAGCTACTGCTGCTGCAGTGTGACCGCTTGGAAAACTTGGATCTGGTGGAACTTTAATTTTTACACCAATAAATGGCCTAGGTCTATGAACTATGAATTTAACAGCAAAAATATAAATCATTGGCAAAAGGCAAGTCGCAAGCTGTATTAGAGTTATGCGCCAATCTCGTTTTATAAAATAAGAAATAACAGCCAAAATAAAAAGTATAACAATGCATGATTTTGTAGAAAAAACTATTGCAAGCAATTTAGAAAGAGCCATTATAAAAGACGGAGAATAGTTGTGGAAAAATGCTACGATTCCTGCTTCAAAAGATCTTTCTGCACTATTAACAAGCAAAAGTTTTCCAATTAAAGGAACTAAAATCGCAAGAAGTATAACAGTAGAACACTTCTTATTATTAGTTATATAGAACTTTATTTTTTCTAAAAATTCGTAAAGCTTATTTTTTTGATTCATAATTAAAGATTACACTTAGAAATATATAATAAACTTGTAATATTAAATTGGTTTATAAGTTTTATTTGTTTATTTTGCATAATTTTGTAAAAATGTAGTATATAAACAAGTATGTAAATAAATTTAGCAAACGCATGTTTGGTATTTAGATGTGATTTGTACACCGTACGAGGTGACGAGTAATATGAGGAAAAGGTAGAAAGGGTTTACAATGAGCGTGCTTGACAGACTTGAGAAGAGCGTTGAAGGTGCAATGAATGGAGTCTTCGCAAAATTCGGGTCTAAAGACTTGCAACCTGTTGATCTTTCTAGTGCATTAGAGCGAGAAATTGATAACCAGTCTATGCCAATTGATCGCGATCGTACGGTTGCACCAAATGAGTATCACTTTAAGCTTAGTACTCCAGACTTTGATCAGCTTGGTAGTGAAGCTTTAGCAAATGAGCTTGCGGATAATCTTACACAGTATGCAAAAAGTCAGCATTATGCTTTTGTTGGCCCAGTTGCAGTTATTTTTGAAGAAGATACCGATCTTACAAAAGGTAATTTCAATTTAACTTCTGATTCTGTTCCAGGAAACGCTGTTCCTGTAACAACGCAAGAGCAGTCAGAAAATCATCCAATGCTGGAGATTAATGGGAATAGGTATTTGTTAACAAAAGATCGCACAATATTAGGCAGAGGTTCTGGTTGCGATATTGTTATTGATGATCCTGGAATTTCTCGTAGACATCTTGGAATAGACGTTACACCAGATGGTGTTATTGCTAGGGATCTTGGATCCACTAATGGTACTTATGTTGAAGGTCATCAAACTCCAGCAGCAACGCTATTAGATGGAAACACTATTACTATTGGGCGCACCCGTATTCTTTATTGGGCTTCGGATCAAGATCAGGAGTAGTAGACGAATACGTAAAGAGATACGAGTACACGCATGATATTAACCGAGTTGACTTTTGCTATACTTAAGTACAGTTTTTTAGTACTTTTGTGGGTATTCGTATGGTTTGCTGTTCGATCTTTACGCAAAGATATTGAGATTTTTAGTCCTAAAAAGTCTAAAGCTTGGAAGAATAAGTCTCATCGCAGACCAAATCCTTCTAATGATGAATCTTTAAGAAATAACAATATTGCTTCTGCTAATTTAGAGAAGAATAATCAAGCTGAAATGCCAACTTTGCTTGTTATTATTGATGGTCCTTTAGCTGGTTCGTCATTCCCGTTGGAGCCTTCTGGCGTAACTCTTGGAAGATCTGCAAACAATACGGTTGTTCTAAATGACGAGTTTGTTTCTTCTCATCACGCGCGCGTGTATTTTAATCAATCTGTAAATTCTTGGGTTCTTGAAGATTTAGGTAGCACTAACGGAACTATGATAGGTCATAGTAGAGTTAATGAACCTGTTGTTTTGCCTCCGCGCAAGTCTGTGCGAATCGGAGCAACAATGTTTGAATTGAGGTAAATAAATGGCGCAATTCGATTCAAACATTGAAGATAAAACAAGTAGTCAAAAACAGCAAGATCAAGTTGATTCTGCAAGTAATAACGTTTCAAGTAGTGACGTTGCAAATGTTGTAAGTAGTGAGTCTGCAAATAGCAGCGATACAAATAATAATCCAGTAAATAATGCTGTAAAAAGTGAAGAACAAAACTTAAATAAGGCCTATTTTATAGACAAAGCGTTGTTTATGTATTCAACAGCTGTTAGCGACGTTGGTACTGTTAGAAGCAATAATCAAGATTCTGCGTTTGCTGGAGAAAGATTGGCCGCTATTTGCGATGGTATGGGCGGTCATGCTGGAGGAGATACTGCTTCTACAATCGCAATTAGGTCTTTAGCGCACATTGAGCAAGATTCAAGGCCAAATGATGTAAAAGCTGTTTCTTCAATGATGGAAACCTCGATTATGGCTGCTCACGACGCAATTGTTGGCAAAGCCAAAAGAGAACGCAGACTTGCTGGAATGGGAACAACAGTAACAGCCGTATCTCTTGTAAATGGTTACTGGGTTCTTGCACATTTGGGCGATTCTAGAGCGTACTTGTTGCGAGATAATCATCTTACAAGAATGACTTGCGACCATAGTTACGTTCAACATTTAATAGACACGGGTCACATTACGCCAGAAGAAGCAAGAAATCATCCGCAGCGAAATGTTGTTATGCGCGTTTTAGGTGATTTTGATATTGATCCAAGGCCAGATATTGCTATTAGGCAGGCGCACCCTTCCGATCGCTGGCTTTTATGCTCGGATGGTGTGTGTGGAGTATTAGAAGATTCCACAATTCAAGAAGTTATGAGCACTGTATCTAATCAAGAAGAGTGTGCTCAAAAACTTGTTTATATGGCACTTAAAGCAGGAAGCACAGATAATGCGACTGCTGTTATAGCAGATGCAACTTTGGCACTAGACGCAGATGCTTTTGACTTGCCTCACCAAACTCCATTAATTGGCGGTGCTGCAAGCAAAGATTTAGAGTCTATAGCAGATATTGTTAATAAAGCTGTTTCTTCTACACCACCATTGCGTGAAGGTAAAGATTCTCCTGCTCAAAGAGCTGCTGCTCTTATGCAAACAGACGCAAAATCGGCGGAAAAAGATGAGAAAATTGTAGAAACTACTCGACTTGTGCAGCCTTCTCATTTAAGAAACGAAGAGGAATTAAGATCTACAGATACAAACGAGATTCCTATTGTAAAAAAGAAGAACGGTAGAATATCAACAGATCCTAGGGATCCAGATGTTCAGCGCGCTGTTAAAAGAGAACAGGCAGAAGCACATAAAGCAAATAGAATTAGAATAAGATGGATGAGAATAGGTGTTGCTTTTGCAACGCTTGTTGTGTGTGCGATTGTTGCTTGTGGAGCTTATCTTGTTTATTCTTGGACTCAAAAGCAATACTACATTGGTAAAGGAAATGGCAAAGTAGTTATTTACCAAGGTGTTCCTACTAACATATTTGGATTAGAGCTTTCACATCAGATTGAAGAAACAAATATTAGAGTTAAGAATCTAGATAAGTCTTGGCAAGATCAGCTTGACGAAGGTATTAGCTTTAGCAGTCTTAAAGAAGCAAGAGGTCATGCAAGGCTAATCGGAAGAGAAATGCGCGCTCGAGAAAGCGAGAAGCGCGGCAATAAGCCAAAAAGTATTATTTCTAATTCAGATAATAAAGACGGAAACAATAGTGGAGCTGTAGATTCAAGCAATGATTCAGGAGGTAAAACCTCGTGAACATGTTTAGTATGCGTATTAAGCAAATATCTTTGCTTCTGTTTTCTGTAATTATATCTTCAATAGCATTTTTACAAATGTTTCTAAGGATTAATGGATTCGTTCCAGCAAACTATGTTGGTATGCTTGTTCTAACAACGGCATTATACCTTGTTTTGTGGGGCGTTTTGATTGTAAAAAAGCCTTATTCTAGCCAGGTAATACTCCCTTGTATTCTTCTTCTTACAGCTATTGGAACTGTTATGATTGCAAGAATAGATAAACAGCACAACACTAATGTTGCTATGAAACAGCTTATTTGGGTTTGTGTTGCTCTTGTATTATCCATAATTTTTGTGATGGTTCTAGAAGATTATAGGATTCTTAGAAGATTCTCGTACGTTAGCATGGTTATTGGTCTTGTTCTCCTTTTATCTCCAATGCTTCCAATAATCGGTAAGGAAATTGGCGGAGCGAGAATTTGGATTGGCTTTGGAAACCACACTATTCAGCCAGGAGAATTTGCAAAACTATTCTTAGCTTTCTTCTTTGCGGCATACTTGTTTGACCATAGAGACAGACTTGCGGTTGGTGGAACAAAGATTTTTGGAATTCATCTTCCACGATTCAAAGATATGGGTCCTATAGCGCTTGTTTGGGCTGCTTCAATGTGTGTGCTTGTTGTGCAACACGATTTAGGAACATCATTAATGTTCTTTGCAATGTTTGTTTCTATGCTTTACGTTGCAACTGGAAGAAAAGGCTGGCTTGCAATAGGCTTTATAGCATTTATAATTGGATGTTTAGTTGCTGTTAAGCTTTTTGCACACGTTCAATACAGAGTTGACGCTTGGCTTAACCCATACGACCCAGTTATTTACAACAGATTCCCAGGCGGGTCTGCTCAAATTGTTACTGGATTATTTGGCCTTGCTGCAGGAGGTATAACTGGAACAGGATTAGGCCAAGGTCATCCTTCTTTAACGCCACTTGCTAATTCCGATTTTATTTATGCTTCGGTTGGGGAAGAATTAGGATTAACTGGTTTGTTTATAGTCTTAATTCTTTACATGATTATTATTGCGTCGGGCATGATTACTGCTATGAAGATTAAAGACGGTTTTGGAAAGCTTCTTGCATCTGGTCTTGTTTTTACAATGGCGTTCCAAGTATTTACTGTTGTTGGCGGAATCACGCTTGTTATTCCACTTACTGGCTTAACAATGCCTTATATGGCAGCTGGTGGTTCTTCTCTAGTTGCTAACTATTTGCTTGCATCTATTTTGATTGTTATATCTAATGCTGCTAATAAGCCAGAGGCTGCTATATTGTCTGATACTTTCCAATACGAAGCTTTAGCTGCTCTTAGGGAAAGAGAGCTTAAGCAAAGAGAAAATAAGTCCTCTAATCTTAAAGAAGATGGGGGTGAATCTTATGAATAAATGTTTGAAGCAGCTTTTTAGTGCAGTAATTGTGTTGTTTGTTGTTTTATGTATTTCTAGCACGTACATAACGTCTATAAAAGCAAACGAATTAAATTCTGATCCTAGAAACAGGCGTGCACTATATCACGAATTTGGCGCTCCAAGAGGAGCCATTCTTGCGTCAGATGGAACTGTTTTAGCAAAGTCAGATCCATCTAAAGATGCGTTTGTGTATCAAAGGTCATATTTTAACGGCCCTGCTTATGCTCCAATAACGGGTTATTATTCAATAAGTCAAAGGGCAGATAGGGGCATAGAGGCTTCTAGAAATCAGCTTTTAAGTGGAGAATCCGACGCGCTATTCCTTCAAAAGTTTAAGTCTCTATTTACAGGAGCAGAAAACAGAGGTGCTTCTATAGAAACATCTATTAACACTAAGCTTCAAACTCTTGCATACAATCTACTAAAAGACAAGAATGGCGCTTTAGTTGCAATAGAGCCAAAAACTGGAAGAATACTAGCAATGGTTAGTACGCCTAGCTACGATCCTTCTTCTCTTGCATCTCACAATGTTTCTTTAGTAAACAGAGCATATAAGGATCTTATATCTAACATATATAATCCAATGCTAAATCATTCAATATCTGAACTTTATGCTCCTGGTTCTACTTTCAAAACGGTTGTTGCTGCAACAGCGCTAGAAACTGGAAAATATGATTTAAATACTTCGATTCCAGCTGGATCTTCGTACACTCTTCCAGGAACGCAAACTCATCTTACAAATGTTGTTCCAAGCGCTAGCGGATCGAATGGTCAAATATCGTTTGAAGATGCTTTAGCTTATTCTTCAAATACTGCATTTGCACAACTAGGAGTTTCTTTAGGATCGGATGCGATTGTTAAGCAGGCTAAAAAGTTTGGATTATTTAGCTCATTTACTTTAGATGGATCTGATTCAACAGGATTCCCAATGAGAGTTGTTGCGTCTTTGCTTAATCAAAAGCCTACGCAAGATAAGCTTGCTCTTCAGTCGATTGGTCAGGGAGACGCTAGGGTTACTCCTCTTCAAAACGCTATGATTGCAGCTGCTATTGCAAATAATGGAACACTTATGAAGCCAACGCTTGTTGATTGCGTAAGGTCTAGTGACTTGTCTGTTATTTCTCAAACAACGCCTACCGTTATGAGTCAAGCTTTAAGCGCACAAAGTGCTGCAAAACTCAATGCTATGATGCAAAGTGTAGTTGTAAAAAGTAATCAAAATCTTTCTTTGCCCAATGTTGCTGTTGCAGCAAAATCGGGAACAGCACAAATTGGGTTTAGAAATCAAGCTATTAATGGGTGGGTTATTGGATTTGCTCCTGCACAAGATCCTAAAATAGCTGTAGCAGTTGTTATTCACAATGCTAGTACGTATGGAACGCTTACAGCAGGGCCAATTATGAGACAGGTGATGAAGGAGGCGCTTAAGCAATGAAACTTGTTGAAGGACAGTTAGTTCATCATCGATACAGACTAGATAGAAGACTTGCACAAGGAGGCATGGGGGAAGTCTGGAAGGGCTTTGATATACAGCTTGGCAGGATTGTTGCCGTTAAAGCGCTTAGAACCGATACAAGCAATGTTGAAGCTAAATTGCGTAGACTTAGAGCAGAAGCACATAATTCAGCCAATCTTGCTCATCCAAACATTGCAGCTTTATTTGACTACTACGAGCATGATGGCATTGGCTTTTTGATTATGGAGTATGTTCCTAGTAAGTCTTTAGCAGACTTATATCATAAAGAAAAAACTGTTGAGCCAACGCGATTGCTGCCTATACTTATTCAAACTGCAAGAGGTCTTTTTGTTGCACATTCCCACGGTGTTATTCATAGAGACGTTAAGCCAGCAAATATTATGGTTTCCGAAACGGGAAGCGTAAAGATAACAGATTTTGGCGTTTCGTACTCTAGCGACCAAGAGCAGATTACTCAAGATGGAATGGTTGTTGGAACAGCTCAATATATTTCCCCAGAGCAAGCTCAAGGAGAGCAAGCAACTGCCCAGTCCGATATTTATTCTCTTGGAGTTGTTGCATACGAAGGACTTTGTGGACATAGGCCATTTACTGGAACTACGCCTGTAGATATTGCAGCCGCACACGTTAATGACCCTGTTCCACCTCTTCCAGATAGTGTTGACCTTCAATTAAGACAGTTTGTAATGTCAATGCTTTCTAAGAATCCAAAAGATAGACCTAAAGATGCTCTTGTTGTTTCAAAAGTGCTTGCAAAAATTGAACGAAGACTTTTGGATCAGCAAACAGCGTTTAACAATAAAAACACAATAGATTCTTCCAATGCTCAGCGCATTAAACGCAGCGTTAGAAGTGTTCCAAAAACACAAGTTAATATTATTAACATTTTGAATAATAACGACCGCAAGGAGCAGCAATGAGTAACACAATGCCTACCTCATTAGCGAATGGACGGTACCAATTAGGTGAATTGATTGGCCGCGGTGGAATGGCCGAAGTGCGAGTCGCAGAAGATAAGCGCTTGGGTCGTACCGTTGCTGTTAAAATCATGCGTTCTGATTTGGCAAATGACGAAATCTTTTTGTCTCGTTTCCGCCGAGAAGCACATTCGATTGCGCAAATGAATAACCCAAACATAGTGAATATCTATGATTCTGGAGAAGAGTCTGTTGTAGACGACAATGGCGTAGAAGAGCATTTGCCGTATCTTGTTATGGAATACGTTAAAGGCAAAACGCTTCGCGATATTCTTAAGATGAATGGTGCTTTAAGTCAAAGAGATTCCGAACAAGTTATGCTTGGAGTTTTGAACGCCCTGGAGTATTCGCATAGAATGGGCGTGATTCACCGAGATATTAAGCCTGGAAACATTATGATTTCCGAGCAGGGCATTGTTAAGGTTATGGATTTTGGAATCGCAAGAGCGCTAGACGATTCTGCAACAACAATGACACAATCGCAAGGTGTTGTTGGAACTGCGCAATATTTGTCTCCAGAGCAGGCGCGTGGAGAACAGGTGGATATGAGGTCCGACTTGTATTCTGCAGGATGCGTCTTATACGAGATGCTAACTGGAAGGCCGCCTTTTACTGGCGATTCTGCAGTTGCAATCGCATATCAGCATGTTTCAGAAGTTGCAACTCCTCTAAGTACGCTTGTTCCAGGTCTTCCTTCAATGTGGGATAAGATTTGCGCAAAAGCAATGGCAAAAGATAGGCAGAATAGGTATGCAACGGCTGCTGAATTTAAGAACGACATATTAGCGTTTATGAACGGCGGTGTTCCTGTTGCAGCAGCTTTTAATCCGCTAACCGATTTAGCTAATATGCGCGCAAGAAAGCAGGCAGAGCAGAATGCTGCAACTCAAGCTATTGGAGCGGCAGACACTGCCTCTACTCAAAGTTTTGGCGCGATTACAGGCCAGTTTGATGCGTATCCAAATACGGGCTACAACACAAGAGCCGCTCAGCGCGCTGCAAATCAGGCAAAAAGAAGTAAGCGAATTGTTATTGCTTCTGTTGTGTCTGCGATTGTTTGCGCGATTGTTGTTGGCGGAATTCTATTTATGCTAAATCGCAGTAAGCTAGCTGGAGATATTGTTGTTCCAACGTTTAGCGAAACTACAACTCAAGATGCTGCTAAAGAAAAACTTCGCGCGCTTGGTCTTATTCCAGATATTTTGGAAGACGATAAGTCTACTAAGCCAGAAGGTACTTTTACCAAGCAATCTCCTAAAGGTGGAGAGAAGGTTGCGTCTGGGTCTAGAGTTAGCGTTTGGTTCTCTATTGGTCCTCAATCAACTAAGGTTCCAGATGTTACTGGAAAATCGCAAGAAGCAGCTAGAAAAGCTCTTGAGCGCGCAGGATTTAAGATTTCTAACGTTAGAGTGGAAGATAGTACAGACGTTAAAAAGAATCACGTTACTAGAACTGACCCAGTTGCAGATTCGTTTGCCGATAAAGGTTCAATGGTAACTTTGTACATTTCTTCTGGCTTAACTAAGGTTCCAGATGGAATGGTTGGGCAGTCCAAAGATATTGTTGCTGGAGAATTGCAAAATCTTGGATTTACTGTTAATACCGTAGAAGAAGAATCCGACACTGTTGCAGAAGGAATGGTTACTAAAATGAATCCGTCTTCTGGAGTTGCTGTAAAACCTCATAGCGCTATAACTGTGTATGTTTCTAAAGGAAAGCCTAAGGTAGAAGTTCCTCATGTTGCTCTTGGAACATCAACGTTAAAGCAAGCTAAGCAAATACTAGAAGCAAAGGGCTTTAAGGTTGTTGCTGATGGCTCCGCTACAGATGACGATATTGTTGATAGTATGTCGGAAAAGGAAGGGTCTAAGATAGATAAAGGCTCTACAATAACGCTTACTGTAAAAACTCCCCAGCCTTCTGTAGACACCACTACAAAGCCTGGAAGAACTTCAACATCTGGCTCATCTTCTGCAACAACAAGCAATAGTGATAAATAACAAGAAGCCGCCTATCTTGCCGTTGTTTTAACGGTGCTAGGCGGCATTTGTATTTAACTTGTAAGCTATTTAACTTGTAAGCTACTAAGATTAATTAATAGTTTGTGTTTTAATAAGCTATTTTAATAAGCTATCAAACCAATGATTTATAAGCTGTTTGTAATCTAATAAGCTAGAAAACTAATTAGACAAGTAAACTGTAAACTAATAGATTCCTAGCTTATTAGTAGCGATTTAATAAATCGTTGTTGTGTATGCAGACATTTCTCTTAAGAATGGAATTGTTGCCGAAGCAAACGGATATATCCATTGCATAAGAATTGCAATTGCTGTTACGTAGATTAGTGCGCAAAGAACTAATCTTATTGGCAAAATACCAGGCTGCAATCGCATAAGTCCGCCAAAAATGCTGAATTCTGGCTTTGGTTTTAATCCAGCTCGGATTTGACGTCTTAGAGGCCATTGCCAAGCGATAGCTGCTGCAGCGAAGATAATAATGTACGCAACTATAGCAATAAGTATAACTGGAACAAGCGAATCGAGCTTAGAAGCCAAAGACTGCTGCTCGTTGTTTACAAACTTAACTTGACCGTTTGCATCTACCGTAGAAAGCTCTTTAGGAATACCGTCGGAAACCTTAGCCCAATAATCAAACTCGCCAAAGCTAATAAAGCGGAACTCAGGAGTTGAATATTTTGGCTCACAAGTAACAAGCGTAATCATGCGCTTTTTAGGATTCTTGCTGTGATTTATTGGGTCTTGATCAAGAACTTCACTTTGATCTGGTCTAACAATCTTGTGAGTAACGTACTTATAAACGAACCAATAATCTTTTGTACGAATAATAATAGGATCGCCCTTTTGGAATCGGTCAACGTCTGCTAAAGGCTGACCGTAACCATTTCGGTGACCACTAATAGCCAAGTTTCCAATTTCTCCTGGCATTTCTGTTTTAGGGAAGTGTGCAAGTCCTCGCCTATTTAATATTTCTAGGCTAACGCCTTCAACAATATTGCGCTCCCATTGATTACCAAACCTAGGAATGTATGCTCGAGCAACAAGTTCTCCATACTTTACTTTTTGCAATTTAGGAGGATCGTCTACTTGAGGAAGAGCAATCTTGGTTTTTTTACCAGCAGCAGGATTCTTCCACGAAACAGCCTCTCTGGTTTCAAACTGTACATGCTCGGATTGAGCGCCCGTCCACCACATTTGCCAGACAATGTACAATGCGCAAACAACTGCAAAAGCTATAAGAAGTTCTCCAACAACGCCAGCTATTGTCCAAAGTGCGCTAGCCTTTGTTGTTTTGGCTTCGCTACGTTCGTGCTTGTAGTTAGAACGCTTCATTTTACTCCTTTATTGTTTGGTGGAATGGTGTTGGGGAATATTTCCAATAATATCGGCATCTTTTGGAACCGAAGCAAACCTTAGAGGCTGCAACAGGGCAGACGACTCTAAGAACTTTAAGTTTCCCCTTTTTTCCACTTTCCATCCCAGTCCAAAAGTACTGACATAGTCTTTATATGTTTGAATTGCTGGAGAATTATCCAACGATTCTATCATGTCTTCTATTGAACCAATAGCAGATATTCTATACGGTGGCGAGTACTGATGGCCTTGCAACATAAGCACATTTCCAATACAAACAACAGCTGAATTAAACAAGATTCTTTGACCCTGAATTGTTATAGCCTCCGCTCCGCCTTTCCATAGGGCATTTATAACGGCTTCTATATCTTGTTGGTGAATTACATAGTCATTTATGTTTGCGGAGCTTCCAGACCCGTTTACGGCCGTTTTCCAAAGTGGCGAATCGTTTAGCGTTACAGTAATTCCTGGTCCTTGTATTGCTGGAAGTATTGTGCTTGCGCCAGTATCGTCGGAAGAATCAGACCCGCTTGTGCTGCTTGTTAACGTTTTGTTTAGAAGATTAACTTTAGAATCTAACTCTTTAACCTCTTCTCTCAAATATTTTGCTCTTTGAGAATTTCTTTCCACCATTTGCCCCGTATCGGAAGTTACAAATGCAGTACGATTTATGCGCAAATTAGTAACGAATAAGTAACCAGTAAAACAAATTGCTAGGGCAACGGCAACGCTTCCTAACAGCGATTTTCTAGCGCCGTGTTTACCTGTTTGTTTTGCCATATTACCCATTCTTCTTCTTGCGTTCGAGTGTAACTATTATTATAGCGTGTAGCCGATTGATTGGAGTGTTACTGTTATGGCTGACGAAGAATTGAATAAATTGAACACCACTTCATCTGCCGATGTGGATGAATCTCAAAACTCTTCTAAAGAAGACTTGTATGGTGTTCCTATGGAACAGGTTGAAGCTGTTTTGAACGCAACTGCCGATAAATCGTCGTTGTCTCCGCAAATACAGCGCATGATGAAGCGTCAAGAAGAAAATACTCGCAGAGTTGAAGAGTCCATTAAGGGCACTAAAGCTAATGCTGGATGGTTTGTTCCACTATTTTGCACGCTTATGATTGTTGGCTTGTTCTGGGCTGTTATTTATTACTTGAATCCTGCTTTGCCAATTCCAGGAATTGGAGCGTTTAATCTTTTGATTGCAGCGTGCTTGGTTATGGCTGGATTCTTAATGACAATGTGCTGGAGATAGCTTATAAATAGCTTGTATATAGCTTGATTTTCTGGCTGCATGTAATAAGCATGCAGCCATTTTTATATGCGTGCTTTGTGTGTTTTGCGCATTTTGTGTGTTTATTACTCCGCTTTACTTGCACAAATAAGAACATGATTATTTTTAGAATCGGTAGTTGCAATAATCCTAGTGTTTCCACCGTCTTTTAACTTAAGCCTTTTCTTTAAGTCGTTTACGCTTAGTGGAAAATTGTATGTTGCAATATTTGCGTAAGTTATTTTAGAAAGAGCTTTGCTGATTTCTTTTTTGTTTAAGCTGCAAATATTATTTATTTTCCAAATGTTTCCAGGAAAATCTGATTTATATTCGCAAGATATAAAAACGTGGCTGTTGCTTGCGATTTGAACTACGTTGTATTTAGTGCTTAAAATCTTAAAACATCCCGACTTCATAATTGAAGAGTTTGGCTCATAAACATATTTAGCGCAGTTTTTCCAATCGCTTATTGAATCATTTGAATCATTTGAATTTTGCTCGTTTTTTATGCGTGATTCTTGCGATTTTTGCGTCTTTTGCGCTTCTTCTACTTTATTTAAGTCCAGATTATATTTTGCGTTAAAAACGGTTACTGAATCGTTGTTTGCGCAATAAACTTCAATATGCGAATGCATGTTTGAGTCTAATACTAAAAGCAGCTCTTTGCACTCGTTATTGTGTGAAACAATGTGTACTTGACTAACGTTTCCACAAAAGTCGCAAACAGCTTTTCTCCAATCAAGCATTGGAGATAGTTTAATAATCACAAATTTTGCTACTTGCAGCATGCGTTGTTTTAGCTCTAAAACATTAGGTGTGCAATCTTTAATCGCGTACGTTCTAGCTCCACTTTTATCTCGTCTTGCTGGGTCAATATAAATAATCGTTGCGTAGTCTACTTTTTCTAGCACTTCTACGCTTGTTGAGTTTACGCATTGAACATTGTTTAAGCGCATAACAGTCATATTGTGCTGGCTTATGGCCGATAGTTCTTCTTGAGTTTCTACGCAAATGGCTTTGCAAAACTCTTGGCTCATAATTGCGCAATCTACTCCAAATCCGCCAGTTAAGTCGATTAGAGTTGTTTTGCACTTATCAATATTGTTGTTTTTTATAAGACGATTTGCGATGCGTGCTTTATATTGCGCGGTTGCTTGCGACGAGCACTGTTCCATAGAAATATGTGATGGGTAAATAACTTGATTGTTTTTATACCACATTGGCAGTTTTGTTTTTGCAATCTGCTTTCCGCTTATTTGATTAACAGCAAAAGCAACATTCACGTTTGGGTTATTAGACGCTTTTAGTGCAGCTTCTTTTGGGTTTGTGTTTTGATTTTGAAGAATAAAATCAATAGTTTGCTGATTTTGATCTTGTAGTTGTTTTGTGTGAATGTTGTTAGATTGCATAATTCTATTTTTAATTAAGGTTTAGAGAAAGTCACAATTTTCCAAAAATGTGGATAACTTTTATACACTTGTTAACATGGCTAAAAATGCAGAGTTATCAACGATTGTGTATAACAATGTGGATAACTTATTTAGATATACCCATGTTATACCCAGGTTATGCACATTTATGTCCACAATTGTGGAGAACTACACGCGTGTAATTTAACGCTATTTATTGCAAACAGAATGCGCTTATTGCCAGAAGAACAATAAGTATTAGTAAAGAGTAAACAGCAAATCGCTCATTAAAAGATGCTTTTTTAAGAAGAGGATTATTAGTGCCAAGTAAAGCAGACAGAACTATTCCAGTAACAATTCCACCAATATGAGCTTGCCAAGCAATATTTTGAACCAAAAGAGGCATTGCAAGCGTTAGGCCAATCCAAATTAAAGTGCCATTAACACTTTCGCCAAGTCGCCATTGCGCAACCAAAAGAGCGCCAATAAGACCCATAATCGCTCCCGAAGCCCCATAAGCTGCAATCACCCAGTCTTGTGTAAGCTTTGAGTAAAGTAGAGTTGCAACGCATCCACCAAGCCCACTAATAGCGTATAAGAAAAAGAACTTCCATTTACCAAAGAATCTCTCAAGCTCTACGCCAAGCGAATACAAGCAAATCATGTTAAAAAGAATGTGCGTAAGTTCTGGCGCGTGAACAAACATAGACGTAAACCAAGTCCAGCTTGCTTTTGTAATCAAAAATGGCGCAAAAGCAGTATTTTCAACAAATAGTTGATATGCGCTTGGCAAAAAAGTGTGAAGAATCATCTCAATAATCCACACAAACACGCAAATGTAGATAATTGAATACGTTGCGGTTTTGCAATTAGTTTTAAAGCGCTTAACAATAGTGTTTATGTCAAAATTGTTCATAAAATAACATTATCTAATTGCATACACAAATTTGCATACATAAGTAGCAACCATAATGGTCATTAAAAATGTTTTGTAAGATTTATGGTGTTTTGTGCATAAAAATATAATAAAAAGATGCAAGTGTTAAAAAAAATCACTATTATAGTGAATACACGAGTAAACTCGATACAAACGTTGACTTGGACGAGCAGGTCAGCTTAACGAAAGGAGCCATCATGGAGAACAGGTCCTCTGGCGGTTGGAAGTTCTTTGCACTGCTCTTTGGAGCACTGCTCGCAGGTATTGCAGCATTGTATGTTTACAAGCAGCATAATCCTGATTACGATCCATGGGAGCAGCCATGGGAGAACAGCTCTTCGCCAATTAACATAGGCGCAGAAAAAGAAGATAAGGAAGAATCTGAAGCAGCTAAGGCAGTTGAGGCTTAGTTAGAATTAAAATTCTTATACTCAAATCTTTAGCTATATAAGGTGTGAAGTATTGCACTCGTAGTGCATAACTTCACACCTTATTTTTATTTTGATAGTCGTTTTTTAGTCATTTTTATAAATAAAAAAGCTGTGACCAACAAACGCTAGTCACAGCTTTTATTAAAGCAATATTAAAATGCTTTTACATAATTATTCGGCAGTTGGAAGAGCGCCAGTGTGCCAAATGCGATCGAGGTAATCTTCGATAGAGCGATCGGAAGAGAAGTAACCAGAGTTGGCTACGTTCAACACAGCCATGCGTGCCCACTTCATAGGATCGCGGTAAGTTTCCTCAATTTGAGCTTGAATATCCATGTAAGAGCTGAAGTCAGCCATTGCCATGAAGTAATCGTGAGTAAGCCAATCGTTGACGAGTGGCTCATACACGCTCTTGTCGCCGTTGGAGAAGGTGCCGTCAGCAACCATGTCTAAAGCGGTCTTCAAGCGAGGATCAGACTCGTAGTACTTGCGGGAGCCGCCGTGATCGTAGCCTTCAGCGTAGAGCTTCTCAACCTCGTCAACAGTCATGCCGAAGAGGAAGAAGTTCTCAGCGCCAACGCGTTCACGAATCTCAACGTTTGCACCGTCGAGAGTACCAACAGTCAAAGCACCGTTCAAAGCGAACTTCATGTTACCAGTGCCAGAAGCTTCCTTACCAGCTTGAGAAATCTGCTCATCCAAATCGGTTGCAGGAATCAAGTTCATAGCAAGTTCAATGTTGTAGTTCTCTGGGAAGAACACTGCAAGCTTGCCCTTGCATGCTGGATCGTTGTTCACAACGCGAGCAACATTGTTGATGAGCTGAATCGTAAGCTTTGCCATAGCATAGCCTGGAGCGGACTTAGCGCCGAAGAACACGGTGCGTGGAAGCATCTTGTCTACGTCGATTGTGCCATTCTTGATTCCAGCGTATGTGGAGATAACCTGGAGGATCTTCATGGACTGGCGCTTGTACTCGTGCAAACGCTTAACAATGGTGTTAAACATAGTGTCTGGGTTGATTTCAAAGCCATACTTGTGCTTTGCAAAATCAACGAAGGCAAGCTTGTTTTCCTGCTTGACTTTAGCGAACTTCTTCACGAAGGATGGATCGTCAGCCAATGGCTTCAAACCTTCAAGAAGCTCCAAATCACCCTGCCATGCGTCGGTGCCCAAGCCCTCAGTAATAAGAGCAGACATGCGTGGGTTGCTCAAGCGAACGAAACGACGAGGAGTTACGCCGTTAGTAACGTTCTTGAACTTATCTGGGTAAACGCTGGAGAAGTCCTTTAATGTAACATCCTTCAACAACTCAGAGTGAAGCTCAGCAACGCCATTAACGTAAGAGCCGCCGTAGGTAGCCAAGTAAGCCATGCGAACTACAGCACCTTCGCCATTTTCGTCGGCGTCGGTAGCAATGCGCATACGCTCAACCTGATCTTCGGAAACGCCCTTGCTGCGAAGCTCGTTGCGGAACTGCTCGCTAATGCCTTGAATAATCTCAAGGTGGCGTGGCAAAAGTTCGCCAATAAGCTTGGCTGGCCAAACTTCCAAAGCTTCTGGAAGAAGCGTGTGGCAAGTGTAGTTGAATGTCTTAGTAGTAATGCCCCAAGCGGTGTTCCAATCGTAGCCGTACTCGTCCATAAGAACGCGCATAAGCTCTGGAATACCAATAACTGGGTGAGTATCGTTCAACTGGAAGTTGATCTTGCTTGGGAAGGTTGTAAGATCTGGCTTATCTTGACCAGGATAGAACACGCGAATAGCGTCGTGAATAGAAGCAGCTACGAAGAAGTATTGCTGCTCAAGACGCAAAGCCTTGCCCTGTGGAGTGGAATCTTCTGGATAAAGAATCTTAGAAATGTTTTCTGCTTCAACCTGTGGCTTAACAGCATCCAAGTACTCAGACTTGTTGAAGGTGAGCAAATCAAATTCGTCGTAAGACTTAGAAGTCCACAAGCGAAGAGTGTTTACGCGACCAGAATTGTAGCCTGGAACCATGTAGTCAACTGGTACTGCGCGAACAGCCCAATCTGGCTTCCACACGCGCTTGCCATTTTCTTCAACAACCTTGCCGCCAAAGTTAACGCGCTGATCTCTGCCGTAGTCAACGTGACCCCATGGCTCTTCGTTGCTAAGCCAGTAATCAGGGGTTTCTACCTGCTTGCCCTGCTCGTCGAAGCGCTGCTTAAAAATGCCGTAACGATATTGGATGCCGTAGCCGAATGCTGGAACGCCGATAGAGGCGAGCGAGTCAATAAAGCAGGCTGCGAGACGACCCAAACCGCCGTTACCTAAACCTGGCTCATACTCAGCATCGATAACATCTTTTGGCTCAAAACCAAGCTTTGTAACAGCCTTGTTGAACTGATCGGTAAGGCCAGCGTTAAGCAAAGCGTTTTCAAGCTGCTTGCCCATTAAGAACTCTGCGCTTAAATAGCCAACAGCCTTTGTGTTTCCGTTAATCATGTCATGCTGTGTCTGCATCCAAGAGTCCATCAAGTGGCGACGAACTGCGGTAGCAGCGGCAACATACACATCAGCCGTAGTGGCCTGTTCTGGGGTGACACCCTGGGTGTACTTCAGATTTTCTTGAAGTTCTTTGGCAAATGCTGCCGCAGTAGTCTTGGCTTTAGGCGCGACGTGTTTAGTCATATTTGACTCCTTGTGCCGTGAATAATATATTTACCTAAAATGTGCGAATAGCAACCCTTGATTATGCTGGTTGTAGCCGCGCCAAATTGCACTTAACAAGACGGTACGCGGCAATGCACACGTTTTCATTGTTGATGATATCACAACCCCAAACCCTTATTAATAATTATTCACAATATGACTTTTATAAAACAACATTAAAATCGCAAATAATACTTAGACAATTCGTGAGATAATTCAAATATGGCTGTTATACGAGAAGCGGATATAAGTGGCGCTAAAAAATCGTTTGAAACGTGGGTAAATAGTGCAAAATCTTATATAAATTCTATGAAAATAGATTCTACGAACAATAAAAAAGATTTGTGCTGCATAAACACAAGCGAAATAGGCGTTAGCGTAAACGATGAAGCAATGGCTGTTAGATACTCGCTTTATGTGCTAGAGCATATAGCTCCAGGATGCGCTGTAGAGGTAAGAGTGGCGCCTTGGGGAGCTGTAAAAATCTTAGAAGGACCACATTCAGATCCGCATAATTTAACACCGCCAGATGTTATAGAACTTGACCCAGATGTTTGGTTGCGACTTTCTTGCGCAATAACAAAATGGGATTACGAGCAGCAAATTGGGAATATAAGCGCAGTTGGAGAGCGAGACGATTTAAGCAATTTGCTGCCCGAACTTACAAAAGCTCTTTTTAATAATTAATGCTAACTAAGGGTATTTGCCTACATGCTTATCTACATATAGAATTAAGCGTTCTTGTGCAAATTCTTGTGCAAAAATTACTTGTTCTTATGCATAAAACTAGGCATAGGCATAGGAATGTGATGATGAACAACGCCAGAATTGCTAGACGACTTGTCTTTAGTAGCGGCCTGAGCGGCAGACTGAGCAGCCCACTCGGCGTAGTCGTCTAAATCGTCATCTCCACTCGAAACGGAATCATGCAAGCTATCAACACTATCATTACCAGCATTAGTGTTGGTGTCTTTAGAATCATCTTCTACAGATAAGCTTTCGGAATCATCTTGATTATCTAGATAATCCTCATTCTTGTAGCTATCAGATTCAAACGGATCGAAGGATCCTTGACCAGGCTCGTGAGTATTAAGCTCTTTAGCAAGCTCGTCGTAATCCGTATCGGTCGTCAGGTATTTGAGCTTACGGGCAATTTTCTGTTGCTTTGCCTTCTGTCGTCCGCGGCCCATCTGACCCCCTCTAATTTACCGAAACAATCAATTCATCACACAAGAGCGTACCACTTTGCCGCAACAGAGTATATTGTCTGAGTGAACTTTTACCATAAAAGCCATATTTTAGGCGTAAAAATCGCAAGAAAAATTGCGTGTGTAAGGAGTTAGAAATGGCAGAAGAAGCACAGGTTACAGCTGCTGGAAACGAGATAAGCGCAAGCTTTGTGGCAGCTCAAAAACGTTCAGACGCAACGCTTGAGAAGCTAAAAGCAAATCCTAGCTCCTTTACAATGCTTACGGGAGATAGGCCAACAGGAAGACTTCACTTAGGTCATTACTTTGGTTCGATTCGCGAGCGTGTCGCAATGCAAAATCTTGGCGTAAACACAAACGTGATTATTGCAGACTATCAGGTGATTACGGATAGAGACACTGTTGAGCACGTAGAAGATAACGTGCTAAACCTTGTTCTTGACTACATGGCTGCTGGAATTGACCCTAAGAAAACCATGATTTTTACGCACTCCGCTGTGCCTGCAGAAAACCAGCTTATGCTGCCATTCTTGTCTTTAGTTACAGAAGCCGAATTGCATAGAAATCCTACTGTTAAAGCCGAAATGGAAGCTTCTGGTCATGCCTTAACAGGACTTTTGCTTACATACCCAGTGCATCAAGCTTGCGATATTCTGTTTTGCAAAGCAAATGTTGTGCCAATTGGCAAAGATAATTTGCCGCATATTGAGATTACGCGCACGATTGCTCGCAGATTTAATGAGAGATACGCAAAGAAGAATCCTGTTTTTCCAGAGCCAGCTGCAATTCTTTCGGATACGCCAGAAATCCCAGGATTAGACGGCCGCAAGATGAGCAAGTCTTACGGAAACTCGATTATGCTTGGCGCAAGTGCAGAAGAAACAGCAAAGCTGATTAAGAAGAGTCCAACTGATTCTGAGCGCACAATTACTTTTGACCCAGTGGCTCGTCCGCAAGTTTCTGCGCTTTTGACTACTGCTGGTTTGGTTACAGGCAGAGATCCAAAAGATATTGCGCAAGAAATCGGCAACGCGGGCGCAGGAGCACTAAAAGCGTACGTTATTGAATCTGTAAACAACTTCCTTGCTCCACACCGCCAGCGTAGAGCGGAATTGGCCAAAGATATGGATTCAATTCGAGATATTTTGCATGATGGAAATGCGCGAGCTGCTGCGATTGCACAAGAAACACTTGATCAAGTACGCGAAGCAATGAATATGAAGTATTGATTAATTCTTGCTTGATAAAGCTTTCTTGATTGCATATTTTGATTGCATGCAAATAGAACGCGCATAAATAAAACGCCCAGTAGTAGCTGGGCGTTTTATGTTTATTAGCTTATGACTAAATGTCGTATCGCCAGCTTTTATCTGTTATAACGCGCGCAACTGCAAGCCCTAATGGCAAGCAAATAATCACCATAAACGCGCGGAAAGTCCAGTCTAAAGCAGGAAGAGTATTAAACTGACCGAGATAGAACATTGCGCGATACATATAAAGTCCAGGAACCATAATCACAATAGATGGAACCGTAAGACCAATGCGCGGATATCCCAAGTATTGCGGCGCCCAGCCTCTATGCACAATTGCACGCCAAGCGGAAGCCAAAAGACCAGCAAGCAAAGCGCCAGTAAACGCTGCGATCTCTGCAGCTACGCCAAAATCAGCCATTGTTAAGCGCAAAGTATCGGTAATTGCTCCGATTATTCCAGCAACAAAACACATTCGTTGAGGAGAATTAAACAGAACGGAGAATCCCCACACGCCTGCAAACGCTGTAATCATTCTAAGAACAGCATTAAGCCAAGGATTTAAGCCAAGCGGAGTAAAGCCTTGAGGGTCTAGCTGAACAAGGCTTGCAACCATCCAGCCTGCAAGAGTGCCCATTAGAATAATCGCCATTGTGTAGCAAAGCCGCTGAATGCCAGAAGGAAAATCAATCTTAGCAATATCTAAGCCGCCTGTAATAAGCGGGAAGCCTGGAATTACAAACAAAACAGAGCCAATATAAGCCGTATTGTGATGCAAAGCAGAAGGGTCAAAGCAACCAATAATGCGCAAAGAAGCAATGCAACTTAAAGCGCCAACAGCAACAGCAATAAACGTTACAACGAATTGGTTTAGATGATGCATAAACATGCGTCTTCTAACGTAGTGGCCAATTCCAGCGCCAATAAAAGCGCCAAGCATATCGTAAGCGCCGCCGCCAAGCAAAAATGCGAAGGATGCGCATGCTACTGCAGAGGCAAGGCCAGCAAACCAAGGTTTATAAAGAGGCTTGCGGTTTTTGATTAAGTCTAAGCGGTCGTGAACTTGACGAACTGTAAGCGGCGCGGAGAAATCGCCAGCAGGATTTGCGTTAGAGGAAGTAGTGGAATTGTTTTTAAGATCTGAATTCAAATTATTTTGGCTATTTTGAGCATTTTTAACATTCTTGACATTTTGAACGTGAGAAAAATGCTCAACATACGTTTTTTCTGGCTGGAGCGCAAAAATTCCGCGAGGTTTTTCTTTACGAATCGCCTCTTGAATTGCCATTTTTTCTTCGACTTTTGCAGCATTCTCCTCTGACTGCTTAGCTGTTTGAACAATCGCGTTCTCGTTACTGCTAGCTTGAAGAGTATCCACTAATTCCTTGGAAACAGTGGCTTTTGAATGGTATAAGGAATCGTTTCCAAGTTTAACGTTAAACCAGTCTGCAAAATGTTCGAGCAACCAAATTCGCTCAGTGTTTACGCCAGTAGTAGGCAAATCAACAACTTCTGTAATTCGCTCGTGCTTATCTGTGCAAGTAGCTTCAATATCTGTTAGATTAACGTCTGCACGAACGTTCACGCCCATAGGTTCGCCAACCCTATGCATAAGCTCGCGAACGCGGTAGCTTCCAGTTCCAGCGCCTAAACCTAAAGCACCAACACGAATAATAATGCTGGATTTTGCTGCAATTCCAGCTTGCGTAACTGGTTTATCCCAATCGCGCTCAACATCTTCCATATCTAGCGGAATCGCGTGCGTTTGAAAACGGCCAGAAGGCTTTCCAACAATATGGCCAGTCGAAAGTATTTTTGGCTTATTACTATCGCTGTTACTGCCGTTATTATTGCTGCTATTGCTATCGCTGCTATCCGCGTTATTCTCTTCTATGCTCACAATTTTTTAGTATACGCATTGCATTGCCTATAAAAATTTATATAAAAAATTTATACAAAAAATCAGTCCTAAGGTCGGTTCACAATTATTTTGGAATCTCGCTGGAAACAAAGGCTGTGGGCTTGCAACTTTTGACCTAAATAACCGCGGAGGAGCCGTGGAAGTCGAATGACCAAGCAACCTTATGACTAGCACAAGGAGGTCTGATGACAACTCAAAATCAACAGGTAACTCCAGCAGACGCAACGATTGTAACGTCTGGTTTAGGGCGAAAAGGTCCCGAGGAGCGCGAACTGCCAGCATCGCTTAAGCAAGACATGGATTTGTGCTTGCATATTCTGCGCGATGTTTTAGGCGAATTTGATGAAAAATTATTAACCGTATTTGACGAAGTGCGCTTAAATGCTGTAGACGCAAGTGCAGCACACTTTAATCAAATGCTTGATGCTCAAGAAACAGAAGACGACGGATTAAGCAAGGCTGTAGAAAAAATCAATGGCATAGATTTGCCAGATATGCAATTGCTTGCGCGCGCGTTTGCTACATACTTCCATCTTGCAAATCTTTGCGAAGAAAACTACAGGGTTTCTGTGCTTCATCAGCGCGAATGCGATGTTGAGGATTCTAATCCAGTGGATCCAGTGAACGAGCTAACTTGCGCATATCACAAGTTGCTTACAGAAATGAGCCCTGCGCAAGCTAAGGAATTACTTGCAAAGCTTGAGTTCCACCCAGTTTTTACTGCGCACCCAACAGAAGCTAGGCGCAAGGCTGTAGCTGGTAAAATCCGCAGAATATCGCAGCTTTTAAGTAAGCACAATACTTTAGGTGGATCGGATAAGCGCGAGAATTATCGTAAGCTATACAACGAGATTGACGCATTGCTGCGTACATCTCCAATCGCACTTAAAAAGCCAACTCCTGTTGAAGAAGCAGACACGATTCTAGATATTTTTGACGCCACTTTGTTCAACACAATTCCTCTGGTTTATCGCAGATTTGACGATTGGCTGCTAGGTAAGAAGGCTGGCTTAGTGCCGCCGCGTTGCCCAGCGTTCTTCCACCCAGGAAGCTGGATTGGCTCCGATAGAGACGGAAATCCAAATGTTACGGCAAAAGTTAGCAGGCAAGTTGCTAGAAAGTTTAGCGACCACGTTCTTGCTGCTCTAGAAGCGCGTACGCGTGAAGTTGGAAAATGCTTAACAATGGAAACGCGCACAACTCCTCCAAGTGTTGAGCTTTTGGAGCTTTGGAATCGCCAGCGAGAAATGAGCGAGCAGCTAACGGAAAGCGCATCCGACGTTTCCAATAGCGAGCCGCATAGAGCCGTTATGCTTGTTATGGCAGATCGTTTGCACAGAACAATTAGCCGAGATACAGACATAATGTATCATTCTTGCGAAGATTTTATTGAAGACTTGCACATTGTACAAAGGTCTCTTGCGGCTGCTGGCGATTCGCGCGCGGCTTATGGTCCATTGCAAGATCTTATTTGGCAAGCGCAAACATTTGGATTCCACATGGTGGAAATGGAGTTCCGTCAGCATTCGCTCGTGCATTCTCGCGCTTTGGAAGATATTCGCGAACACGGTTTGCATGGGGAGCGCGGCCCGCTTCAGCCAATGACTCGCGAAGTTCTAGACACTTTCCGCGCGCTTGGTGCTATTCAAAAGCGAAATGGTATGCGCGCTGCTCGCCGCTACATTATATCGTTTGCAAAGTCTGCTCAGCATGTTCGCGATGTGTTTGAGCTTAATCGCCTTGCGTTTGCTCACCCTCAAGATGCGCCAACAATCGATGTAATCCCGCTTTTTGAGCAGCTTGAAGACTTGCAAAATTCGGTTAATGTTCTGGAAGAAATCATTAAGATTCCAGAAGTTCAAGCTCGCTTAAAGGCCACTGGCCGCAAGATGGAAGTTATGCTCGGTTACTCCGACTCTTCCAAAGACGCAGGCCCTACTTCTGCAACGCTTGCTTTGCATTCTGCTCAAGAGCGCATTGCTCAGTGGGCTAAAAAGCACGATATTGACCTAACGCTGTTCCACGGTCGCGGTGGCGCTGTTGGACGAGGTGGAGGCCCTGCAAACCGTGCTGTTTTGGCTCAACCAGTTGGGTCAGTAAATTGCAGATTTAAGCTTACTGAGCAAGGCGAGGTGATTTTTGCTCGATACGGAAACCCAATTTTGGCGATTCGCCACTTGGAATCTGTTGCTGCAGCAACTTTGCTTCAGTCTGCTCCAAGCGTGGAGAAAACAAACACAGAGATGACGCATAAGTATGCGGATATGGCTCAAAAGCTTGATGTTGCAGCGCATAATCGTTTTATTGATTTGCTTCAAACAGATGACTTTACGCCGTGGTTCTCAACCGTTACTCCGCTTAGCGAGATTGGTTTGCTTCCAATCGGCTCTCGCCCTGCAAAGCGAGGCCTTGGCGCAAAGTCTTTGGATGATTTGCGCACAATCCCGTGGGTTTTCTCTTGGGCACAAGCTCGAATCAACTTGGCAGCGTGGTACGGCTTGGGTACAGCTTGCGAAAAGTTTGGCGACTTGCAAACTTTGCGCAAAGCGTACGAAGAGTGGCCACTTTTCAGCACTTTTATTGACAACATTGAGATGTCTTTGGCTAAAACGGATGAGCGCATTGCTTGCATGTATCTAAGCCTTGGAGATCGCGAAGATTTGAGCGATAAGGTGCTTTCGGAAATGCAACTTACGCGCAAGTGGGTTTTGCAAATTGTTGGAGATAAGTGGCCGTTGCAACATCGCCATGTGCTTGGCCAGGCAATCCGCGTGCGCTCGCCTTACGTGGACGCGCTTTCTGTAATTCAGTCACTTGCATTGCATAAGTTGCGCAACAAGGTAGATAAAGAAGAGCTTAGCGAAAGCCAGCAAGCAGAGTTTATTTACTTGATTCTTTGCACAGTTTCTGGTGTTGCTGCAGGCTTGCAAAACACTGGATGATTTTAATAAATTACTGAATCAAGAAGGCTCTCGTATTTGCGAATTGCAATACGGGAGCCTTTTTGATAATAGGCTTATATTCTTAAACAAAATTCTTATTTACTACGAAAGATACAATATATTTTAAGTCAAAAATTTTACACTTTAAGCAACTGAAAATATTGCCAATGCCAGTGTAGGAGGTAATAATGCAAGAAGAAGTCAGCGAAGATTTTGCTAATGAAGATTCAGTTTTAGCTACATCGGTATTAAACGCAATGCTTGCAGGGAATCGCAAATTTGCAGACGGCAATTCAGATCATGCAGGCGTAAATTCAGAATCGCGCATGAAACTTATTGACGGTCAGCATCCTGGAGCTGTTGTGCTTTCGTGCGCAGATTCGCGAGTTGCTCCAGAATTTATATTCGACGCTGGTTTGGGCGATATTTTTTCTGTTCGCACAGCTGGAGAAGTGTTGGATGATGCCGTAATAGCTTCGCTAGAATACGCTGTAAGTGATTTGGGGGTAAAAGTGTTGGTTGTGCTTGGGCATGAGCATTGCGGCGCTGTACAGGCTGTTTTGCCGAACGTGCAAAAGCTGGTTTCTGAATACGGCGAAGATAAAACAAGCGAAACAATTGAGTCGAGCGAGTCAATATTACTGCGTTCTTTAGGGCCTGCTGCGCTCGCAGGTGTTGAGGAAAATTTAGATACAGATGATATTGAACGTATTCACGTGTCTAATATTTTGGCTGAAATTTGCGAAAAATCACAAATAATTCGCGAAGCTGTTTTCAAAGACGCTTTGATGCTTGTTGGAGCAAGGTATCGAATGAGTGACGGCTTGGTGGAAGTGTTGTCATGCTAAAAACAGAAACCGAAGCAAAAACAACGAGCCAAGTAGAAAAAGCAAGTAAAGCAAAACAAGCAAATTCTGCAAACTATCTTTTTTTGATTGCAGGAGTGCCTTTTGTAGCTCTTATTATTGCAATGCTTCCAGCTTTGCAAGCGCGCAACCCGTGGTTGCCTGTAAACACTGTTATTAGGGGTGTTTCTGGCTTGCTTTTGCAAGCTGTTCCTTTTACGCTAATTGGTGTTCTTGTTTCCGCTGCTGTAGAAACATGGGTTACGGAAGATTTTATTGAAAAACACGCTCCAAAGTCTATTGCAAACGGCTTTTTGGCTGCGATTTTTGCAGGTGTGTGCGTTCCTGTTTGCGATTGTGTTGTTGTTCCAACTTTTTCTCGTCTTGTTGCGCGAAAGCTGCCATTGCCTTGTGCTGTAACGTTTTTGTGCGCTGTTCCAGTGGTAAATCCTGTTTCTATTTGGGCTACTTGGTACGCGTTTGCGGACGTTCCAGCAGTTGCTGTAACTCGAGTGGCTTTGGGTGTTGGTGTGGCTCTTTTAGTGGGTGTTAGCTTTGTGATTTTTCCTGTAAAGTCGCAAGTTTTAAGGCGAAATGTATTGGAAAAAGTTCGCGCTGATTGTTCGGATTGTGCGGATTGTGCGTATTGCGGCGGCTGCAATAAGTCGCAAAGTGGCCATTCTTCGTATAAAAATTCTTCCAGCTTTAAGTCTGGTATTAAAAATAGTTTGAAAACTTACGCACATCACATTTATTCAGATTTTATGCGACTAATGCCAATAATTTTGTTTGGAACGATAGTTGCTTCGATTATTCGCGTTTGGCTTGGTGCAGATCCTGCATCAAAGGTTAATACAACAATTGTTTTTGTGGCAATTCCAGCAATGATGTTAATAGCGTATGCAAGCTCACTTTGCTCCAGTTCCGACGCTGTAATCGCGCGCTCTTTGGCCTCCTCGCTTCCAATGAGTTCAGTAATTGTTTTTCTGCTTTTTGGGCCAATGCTAGACATAAAAAATACGCTTATGCTTGTTGAAGATTGCAAAACTAGCTTTGTTTTGCGCTTAATTGCAACGATTGTTGTGTTCTGTTTGTTTGCTGCGCTTATTGTTCATTTTGCGTGGGGAGTAATGCTGTGAGTGATATAAATTCCGCAAATTCCGCAAATTCTGCAAAATTGTCTAAAAAAATAACATTTGCAAGCATTATTCAAGCATTGTGTTTATTTTGTTTTTCTGCAACTTTAATGCACAGTGCTCTAAGTGGATCTTATGCAATTTTGACTACTCCGCGCGCGTTTGCTTATCTTATTTTTGCTGCGATTTTGCTTTTGGTTTTGGGAATTTGCTCACTTTTTGGACTTTTCCCTGCACATGCTAAAGATTGCAAAAAAATAATGGTTTCAATTGTAGTGCCAATGCTTATTATTTTGATTCCACTTCAAATGTCTCAATCGTCGCTTGCGAGCGGTTTTGCAAAGTCTGCAGGTTTTGACGAGTATGCTTCTGGTCGCGCAATAGCAATCGCGTCTAATCGTAAAAATAATAAAAAAAATTTAAGCGGATTAGATGTAGTTAATAAAAAAATTGTTGTTGCAGACGATGATTTTGGCAATTGGTACAACGAAATTGACCATAATTTTGATAAATACAAAGATTATACGATTGTTGTAAAAGGGTTTATAAGCAAAGAATCTACGCTTTCTAAAGATCAAGTTCGCATATCTAGACAGTTTATGTCTTGTTGCATTTTAGATATGAGCCCGTTTGGTTTTGTTGCACAAATGCCCAAAAATATGCGATTTGAGCATCATCAATGGGTTGTTGTTAAAGCCAAAATAGCCCTTGGGAAAGTTGGGCTAAAAGGTTATTCGCAAGATGGAATTGTTCTTAAAGTTGAATCCGCTAGCGATTTGAATAAAGCGCCTTCGGGGTATTTCTATAGAACTTGATTGCGCGTATTTGTTTATTGTCCGCATATTATCCGCATATTATCAACATTATTAACATTGCTTTTATACGCACTTTTTATATGAGCTAAATTCAACTAAGATAGCAAGTATGTCGTTGGGTTTTAACATTGCACTCATTGTTGTGTTCCTTTTGTTTGGTTCCATATTTGCAGCAACCGAACTTGCGCTTGTTAACTTGCGATCGTCGCAGCTGGATCGCATGGAAGCGCAGGATGCGCGAGGAGCGCGCGTAGCAAAAATCGCCCGCGATCCAAACACTTTTCTTTCCACTCTTCAAATCGGAGTTACGCTTTCTGGTTTTCTTTCGGCATCTTTTGGCGAATCTGCAATAGCACCTCATGTTGTGCCATTAGTGGAGTCTTGGGGTGTTTCAAAACATGTAGCAGGCCCGCTTACGACTATTGTTTTAACGCTTATAATATCGTATTTTTCAATCGTAATTTCTGAGCTTGTTCCAAAAAGAATCGCAATGCAGCGATCGGAGCAAATCGCAAGGACTGTTGTTCCTGCAGTAGACGTGTTCTCTAAAATATGCAAGCCCCTAATATGGTTGATTGCTAAGAATACCAACGGTTTTGTGCGCCTTCTTGGGTTCGATCCAAACGAAAAAGAAAGTGAAGTTTCCGACGAAGAGTTGCGCGTTTTAGTTAATTCCAATAAAAAACTTAGTCAAGATGAGCGCACGATTTTAGACGATGTTTTTGACGCTTCCGAGACGATTGTTGCAGAAGTCATGCGTCCTCGTGCAGACGTTGAGTTTTTGGATGGCTCACTAAGTCTAGAAGATGCTGCTGCAAAGATTCGCGAGCTTCCGTACTCTAGGTACCCAGTAACAGGCAAGGATTTTGATGATGTTATTGGATTTGTTCACGTTCGAGATTTGCTGGATGTTAAAGATCCAAACGCAAAAACAGTAGCAGACGTAACTAGAGAGGGAATAAGTCTTCCTGGAACGTCTAAGTTGCTCCCAAGTCTTGAGCTTCTTAGAAAGCGAGGGGTTCATCTTGCGGTTGTTATTGACGAGTATGGTGGAACGGATGGCATTGTAACTCTTGAAGACATGACCGAGGAGCTTGTTGGAGATATTCGAGACGAGTACGACTTGCCAGATGAGTCGGATTTAAGCCGCGATAGCAAGTCTACAGCGTTTGTAAACGGAGTAGCTACTGTTGATGGCGGAATGACGATTGAAGACTTTGCAGACGTTACTGGAATCGAATTGGAAGATGGCCCTTACGAAACGGTTGCAGGGTATTTTCTGGCTCGCACAGGCTCGATGGGTAAGGTTGGCGCTGTTTTGCACGATGCGGATGGCTACGATATGACTGTTGCAGAAGTGGATGGTCGTAGAATTGCTACGATTGAAGTTAGAAAAACAGAGCAAAATAAAGATTTGAACAAAATCAATAACAAAAATTAATAAAAAACAAAAAATGGAGGATACTATGGCTTTAATGCATATTGTGCCAGGTTTAGACGAAGTTTCTAGCGAAAAAGCTATTGCGGTTTTACAAAATCGTTTAAGCCACGAGCAGGAAGCTGCTTTAGTCTTAAAGCATGCGCATTGGAATGTTACGGGTCCAGACTTTATTGCAGTTCACGAAATGCTTGACCCTCAAGTTAGTGAAGTTTTGGCTCAAGCAGATGAGACAGCTGAGCGAATTGCAACGCTTGGAGGCTCGCCATCTGGTCGCGCGGACGATGTTGTAGCTTCGCGCACTTGGAAGCGTTTTGCTCTTAGTGGTAGAAAGTCCACCAAAGAATATTTGCAAGCATTAATTGAGTATTACAACGATATGATTGCGGACGATAGAAATGCCATTGCACAGCTTGATAATCTTGATATTGTTAGCTCAAATATTATTCAAGACCATGTTCAGCAGCTTGAAAAGTTCCAGTGGTTTATGCGCAGTCATTTAGAGTAATTTTGTAGAATAATTTTGCGACACGCTTAGATTTGCTATTTGACATTTTTGTTTCATGTGCTAATCTAACTACTTGTATGTTTTCAACATACAAGTTGGGCCCGTAGCTCAGGTGGTTAGAGCGCATCCCTGATAAGGATGAGGTCGGAGGTTCAAGTCCTCCCGGGCCCACGATAGAATGAACATCATTCTTTCGAATGGGGCTATGGCGCAGCTGGTAGCGCATCTGCTTTGCAAGCAGAGGGTCAGGAGTTCGAGTCTCCTTAGCTCCACAAACAGGGTTTCTAGCCAATCGCTAGAAGCCCTTTTTTGTACATGCGCTCAGTACTTCGTTTTGCGCGTGTTACTTGGCTTTGCACGCGTCTTGTTATATGAGAATGCTTCTCATCAAGGCCGTTTGATAAACTGAATTTGTTAAGTCAATATAACCTCTTACGCCGTGTATTGAGTTTGCTGTTATAAATAGCTGCTCAATGGGTTAACAAGGCGTGAAATCGTGTGTTAGCAGCGTTTAACGCGGTTAACCTGATCAGCGTAAGGAAGTGTATGCGTAAACTTTTAGCGTATTGCCGTCGTGCTCCTCAATTAGTAATTGTTTTAGTTTTGTTCCCGTTTATTGCGGCGTTTTATTCCATTAATCTGACTTTTATACTCGATTTTTGCAAAGTTATAAGCAAAGAGTTAAATCACCTACTTTCGTTAATAAACGTTGATTTTAATGCGCAAATAAGCCTTACAATCGGGCAAAGTATAATAACATGTTTAGTTTTATACACATGTGCTAAGTCGCTTTTAAGTATGATTGATGATTTGGCGCATGGCACGCTTGGAATTGACTTGCTTGCGTTTGTTGCATTGCTCGCAACGCTTTGTATAGGCGAATTTTGGGCAAGTTATTTGATTGTTGTAATGGTGTTTACAGGCGGTGCAATCGAAGACTTTGCGCAAGATGCAGCGCAAAAAAATCTGTCGCTTTTAGTAAATGCGTCTCCTCAAACCGCGCATTTAATGACACTTCCTGGAATAGTGTGCGGTGAATCTTGTGAGCAATGTGCTCTGCTTGATCATAATCATTTTAGAAAAGTAAGCGATGAATCTTCGCTAGAGGCATTGCAAGAACCTAAAGATTTTACTAGTTGTGAATCGTGTAAAAAATGTAACAATAACTCTAAAGAATGCCCAATATTGCAAGATGTAAAGTCTTCTAGCCAATTGCAAAGATACAAAACAGTTCCAGTTGAAGATCTAAAAATTGGCAATGTAATAGTTGTGCTTCCAGGAGAAACGGTTCCTGTAGATGGTCAGCTTTTAAGCGGTTCTGCGGTTTTAGACACAAGCGCAATAAATGGCGAGTCGCTTCCGCGTGAAGTGTTTGCTGGCGCGCAAGTGTTGTCTGGGTGCGTAAATGGCGGTGTTGTGTTAATTATGCGCGTAACTAAGTTATCGCAAAATTCGCAATATCAAAAAATCATGAAGTTGGTGGAATCTGCAAGAAGTTCCAAGGCTGCTGTGGTTCGATTTGCGGATATGCTTTCCGTGCCTTTTACGGTGATTTCTTTTGTGATTGCATTTAGCGCTTGGGCTGCATCTGGTCAGGCTTTAAGATTTGCGCAAGTGTTGGTGCTAGCTACGCCTTGCCCGCTATTAATCGCTGTGCCAGTGGCATTTATGGCAGGAACGGGAAGGCTTGCAAAGCTTGGGATTGTTGTAAAAAGTCAGGATGTTTTAGAGCAATTAAGTTGTGTAAGTGATGTTTTCTTCGACAAAACAGGAACGCTTACTGTTAAGCAGCCTCAAGTTGTTAGAGTGGATTTAGCGAATCATAAAGATGACGCAGATAGCAAGGATAGCGCAAATCGAGAAAATAGCGAGTTGCAAAATAGAATCCTAATGTTTGCAGGCGTTTTGGAAACCTACTCGCAGCACATTCTTGCAGGAGGAATTGCAAAAGCTGGAGCAGATCTTTGGCAAAACGCGCATCCATCTGCTATTCCGCAACTTCCAAGCGTGCGAGAATACCCAGTTATAAGCGGTGTTAAAGAAACTGCTGGGCAAGGTATATGCGCAAGTGTGGATGGCGTAAACGTTAGAGTTGGGCGAAAAAGCTACGTTTTGAATGCGCCAGCTGGCTGCCTCGAGGAAAAGTCGCAAGCAACCGAAGATAAAGCCAAACGTGCAAATATAGAAAATATAGAAAATAATTTTGAAAAACTTGCTGCCGACGAAATGGCAACATACGTTTCTTTTGATGGCAAACTTGTTGGTCGAATCGTCCTAAAAGACGTGCCTAGAGAAAATGCAAAATCAACGATTCAAAAGTTAAAGGAGCTTGGAGTTCGTTCAATAAGCATGCTTACGGGAGACGGCTTGCAGGCTGCTCAAACAATAGCAAAAAGCGTTGGTATTGAGCGAGTAAAGGCTAATTTGCTGCCACAAGACAAGCTTGAGTGCATAAAACAGCACTATAGTGGTTATAAAAGCGAAGAAGATTGCGGCAGTTTTGGCGGTTTTAGCAGCTTTATGCATAAGAAAAAAGATAAGCGCGTAACAATGATGGTTGGAGACGGTGTAAATGATGCTCCAGTTTTGGCTGCAGCAAACATTGGCGTGGCTTTAACAGATGGCACGGATACAGCTGCTTCGGAGTGCGCGCAAGTTGTGATTATGAATAACAACATTTATGCTGTAGCAAACGCTGTAAGCGTTGCAAAACACACAAAACGAGTTATGATTCAAGCTGTTATGTTGGGAATTGGTTTGGCTGTTATAAGCATGATTGCGGCTGCTTTTGGGCTGATTCCTGCCGTTCTTGGAGCTATGATGCAAGAGATGATTGATGTTGTGTCAATTTTGTGGGCGCTAACAGCATTGAAAGGCAAGCGTGCGTGATTTTGCGCGTATAAGCGTAAATGCGAATATGTGCATAAGTATCAAGAGTTTATATGTGTAAATGCGAATATGTGGATAAGCGCAATCGCGTATAAGCAATAAATGTGCATAAGTGACAATATTCACTTTGCTCTTTTCTTGAATGAATCAAGGCGCTAGTCTAAGTAGTGGAGCATTTAAGGAAGCGATTATGTAAATCTTCAAAAAGATTAGGCTTAAGAATGCTCGAAACACGCAAAATGTAATGTTTTAACATAACAAAAGTTAAATAACAACATTTGAATACAAAATTTGAATAATAACATGGGAAAATTTATGGAAACGAATTATAATGCGGATTCGCACGAATTGCGAATCGCAGTTATTGGCGCGGGGCCTGCTGGAATTTACTCGTCAGATATTTTTCTTCGTCAGCTTAAAAAACTAGGCGACGGCATGGGCTTGGGTACGGCCGCTAGAATCGATTTATTTGAAAAGTTGCCAGTGCCATTTGGCCTGGTTCGATATGGCGTTGCTCCAGACCATCCGAGTATAAAATTTATTGCAGATGCATTAGCTAAAACGCTTGATAATCCAAATATTCACTTGTATGCGAATGTTGAATTTGGCAAAGATATTACACTAGAAGATTTATTGCCGCGCTACGACGCAATTCTTTTTGCTACGGGCGCTGTAGAAGATAAGCCGCTTAATATTCCAGGAGCATCGTTGAACGGCGTGTATGGCGCTGCAAAGTTTGTGGAATGGTACGACGGATATCCTACCAGCGAGCGTACGTGGCCGCTTGATGCAAGCGAAGTGGCTGTTATTGGCGGCGGAAACGTTGCTATGGATGTTGCGCGCGAGCTTTTGCGAGATGCTGATTATCTTAGAGAGCACACGGATATTTCCGACGACGTTTACAATGGTTTACTTAAAAACCAGGCTAAAACACTTCACTTGTTTATTCGACGAGGCGTTGCTCAAGCTAAATTCTCCGTGCAAGAATTGCGTGAGATGGAAAAGCTTTCTGGTGTGCAAATAGTTGTAAACGAAAGCGATTTTGACCTGGACGACGAAACAATTGATGTTGCTGGAAAAGACAAATTGACTCGACAAATGGTAGAAGAGCTTTTTGCTATACGCGATTTGAGTGAAGATATGGAAGATGGTGGAAACGTTGACTTTGAGGGCAATACTGCAAATAGGCGCTACATTATTCACTTTAACGCAAATCCAGTTGAGATTTTAGGCAAAGATGGGCGAGTGTGTGCGATTCGAGTAGAGCGCACATCTACAAGCGCGGATGGCAAAATGACTTGCACTGGCGAGTTTGAAGAATACCCAGTTCAGGCGGTTTACCATGCGATTGGATATAAGCCTGCGCAGGTTAGTGGAGTTGCTTACGACTCTTCTCGTGCGCTTCTTGCAAACAGCGATGGCAGGATTTTAACTTCTGCGCAAAATGGGGTTGTTTGCCCGCGCTTGTATGCAACTGGTTGGGCTAAGCGAGGACCAGTCGGTTTGATTGGCTCTACAAAGTCGGACGCTCTGCAAATTGTTGAAAATATGCTGGAAGACTTGGCAAAAAGCTCGACCGAAGAATGTGAAACCGCGCTTCCTGCGCTTTCTGAGATTCCTGCACTTCCTGGAAGATTGGCAACAGATAGAGATCCTAAGTCTATTGAAAATCTTCTTAAATCTAGAGGAGTCAAAGTGGTTGATTTTGAAGGGTGGAAGAGGATTGATGCTTTCGAGGTGGAATCTGGATTAGCGGAAAATCGCGCTCGCAAAAAAGTCGTATCTAAACAAATGCTTATGGATATAGCGGAAATTAAACAATAGTTTATATTGAGTGTACGCATTGATTAGTAAACATTGATTAGTGGCCATTAAACTGTAGCCAAATTGCGCAGAAAGTGGCCACTTTTCAACATTTATTCATCTGTTTTAAGTGTGTTAAATCATAAACATTAAATATACAGTTTTCATTCAGCAAAATTACAGTTGCGATTATTAAAATCAAAATCATGTTTGGCAACATGGGTATGCGCTATTGCAACAATTTGAAAACAGTAGTGTTGTTTTCGCTAATATGGCTATTTGCTGCTTTGCTGTGGATTGTTGCTGGATTGCGTTTGTCGATGCTGGTTTGGTTTGCAATTATTGCAATAATTTTAAGCTTATGTGCTTATTGGCTTTCTGGAAAAGTTGCCACTCGCATTATGCGTGCTAGCGAAATTAGCGAGAATGACGAACCTGTTTTATACGGCATTGTTCGCGAGATTTCTGCGCAAATCGAAAAGCCTATGCCGCGCATTTATGTTGCTCCAACAGATAGTCCGAATATTTTTGCAATTGGTAGAAGCGAGCGTCACGCAACAATTTGCTGCACTCGTGGTCTTTTGAATATTCTAAACGAGCGCGAGTTGCGTGGCGTTGTAAGCCACGAGCTTATTCATGTTTATAATCACGATATTTTGAATTCAACGGTTGCATCTGCAATCGCAACAGTTGTTACGTATTTTGGGTACGTGCTTATGTATTCGGGAAGTGAGTGTGCAAAATCTGCTAAAAGGCGTTGCCCTGTACTAAAAGTTATTGGCAAGGTTTTAAGTGCCATTTTTGTGCCGCTTGGTTCTCTATTTGTTAAGCTTGCGATTTCTAGAGTGCGCGAGCTGGATGCAGATCGAAGTGCAAGTATGCTTACTGGCGACCCTGCGGCTTTAGCTTCTGCTCTAAACAAAATTTCCTACGGAGTTAAGATGCATAAGATGGATTTGCATTCGGGGGAGTGCAAGCTATTGCTTCACTGATGATTGTAAATCCGTTTGCAAACTACGATTCCAAGCTTTTAAAGCTGTTTTCTAGGCAGCCAGATGTTAACAAGCGAGTTGACTCTTTAATGCTTATGTCTAGTAAGATGGAAAGTCTTGTGCAAGAAGATGCACGTGGAGAAGTAGATTACGTTGAGCCAGATAGAGATAGCGTGTTTCGTTTTAAGAATGGCACTAAATACGATGCTGAATACAGCAAAGGCGTTTCTGGCGGAGTTGTAGCGGTTAGCGGAGCGTGATATTCTTAGATGGTTTGCTTTTTAGATTGATTCTTTGGCACTTATTTGCTTGTTTGCAGGCAGATTATTTTGGAGGATTAGTCGCAAGCAACCGAACATGCGGACATAGTTCATCGGTAGAATGGAAGCTTCCCAAGCTTCAGAGGCGGGTTCGATTCCCGTTGTCCGCTCCATGTAGAAAACGTTGATATATCAACGTTTGTGGCTTGTTCTTATGTCTTAGAAGTACGTTAAATGTGAAAATAATGTGCAAAATTCTATAATTTTTTTTTTAATATTGACACGAAAATCTTAGTTAAATTAAAATCGTATTAAATCCTCTATGGAAGAGGATTTAATTGGGCAGGAGGTTTTTATGTTAGATATGTTGTTTGCACTTGTTGCGGTTTTATCAATGTTAATAGGCTTGGTTTTGTCTGTAATGCTTTGGGTTAAAAGCAGCAAATCAGTTAAAGAATTGTATAAAAACGCGTGCTCATATGCAATTATTGATGTTGTATTAGGCGTATTGTCGTATATAACTTATGCTGCGACTATCAATTCCGTAGATGTTGATGTGCGTGAATTCTACACAAATTATTTTGCGGCGCCATTGATTGTTCTTGCTGTTCTTGTTGTAAGTATTGCTGCTATAACTATTTTTAAGAGTAAAAAAATAGCTATGTAAAATAACTAGATTAAACAGTTTATCAAATAATAATAGCCTTCTGAGTTTAATTAAGATTCAGAAGGCTATGTTTGTTATATGTTGTGTTTGGTTTGATTGTGATTTGTTGATTTCAGTCTGAATTCTGTGTGTGATATTTAGACAAAAGATGTATAAATCGTAGTTTTTGTACATTGAATGTGCTGTGTATACAAGTTTTATAATCGCGCGCTTGCAGCGCAATGCATTTGTATAAATATTGGATTATAGGCCAATCAGAATCTGTGGCCAAGTCTGAGATTCGACCACAGTGCTGTTAATAGTTCAGTCAACTATCTGAGAAAATAACAGTAAAGCCAATTGCGCGTAGCTTTAATTAAAAATAGCCACTACTCTAAAATAGACAAATACAAATCAAGTCTTTGATTTAAATATCTTGCAAACATGTTTGCCATGGCAGACACGTTATGTTTTGCGTGATACTCATCAAAAGCTTCATAATATTTCAAGCGATCAGTAAATTTTATATCTATTGGTGGGTACCCTGCTTTCATCAACTCCAAATTGACCAGCAATCTTCCTGTTCTTCCATTTCCATCAATAAAAGGGTGAATGCTTTCGAATTCTATATGAAAACGAGCAAGTTTAGTAACAATATCTTCATTGCTGTTTTTGTATTTTTTCAATAATTCTTCCATTTTTGAAGCGATTAAATATGGTTGTGGTGGCTCATGTGTAGCTCCCATAATTCGAACGGGAACTCTTCTATAAACACCTCTATCTTCTCTCTTGTTGGCTAAAACTAAATAATGTATGTCTTTTATAACTTTTTCATTTATCTGCTTATTTTCGCTAACAAGCTGCTTTACATAATCAAAGGCTTCTTTGTGGCCAATAACTTCTAGATGTTCTTTTAATGATTTTTGATCAACAGTAAGTCCTCTAAGAACCATGTCTGTTTCGCGCAGTGTTAAAGTGTTTCCCTCAATTGCGTTTGAGTTGTATGTATATTCTATTAGAAATTCTTCATTAAGTCTTTCTAATTCTCCTTCAGTTAGAGGTCTTCTTGTTTTAAGGGTCTCTAATTTAGTTTTTATGATTGGAATTAGCGATTCGCTAATTTTATATCTTCCGTCGGTTGGCTTTGATGCGTCATATGGTATTTTCCAGGATCTTCCTTCCTGATATGCTCCTGGAATTTTCCCTTCGGAGCATAGAATTCTTACTCGTCTATCTGATATGCCCCATTTTTCAGCAGCTTGCTTTACTGTTATGTACATAAAATACCTTTAATCATTGTTGCATTTTATTATATTTTAACGTTTTATCGGAATAACATAAACAGTAGCGGAATAACATATTTAATTTATCGGAACAATAGTGATTGATAAAACTAGTAACGTGAATCTGTGCTAAGTGTTTGAATATTTTTGTTTAGAATGATTTTGCAAGTAAAGAATAGCCCAGATTCGATTGTGGCAAAACGCTTGTATTGCAAGGTCTAAGACATGATTTTTTTTTACACACTTTTGGGGCTTCGGGCCCTTGATTTTGGTATGAATTTTGTGTGTGATATTAGACGAGAGATGTGTAAATCGTAGTTTTTGTACATTGGATGTATAAAAAATTGTACATTGAATGTACAAAAAATACGTTTTTGTGTACACTTATTTTTATGAGCGCATATTTTCCTAGACCAATTGCTGATTCTATTCTTCAATCAAAACGAAAAGTCGTGATTCTTGAAGGCGCAAGAGCTGTAGGTAAAACTATGATGTCAAAGCGTCAGCTTGTATCTAAAGGATTCTCATACGTGAGCCTTGCGGATGAAAATACATTTGTGCTTGCATCAACAGATTTATATGGTTGGCTAAAAAATCTTAGTACTCCAGTTGTTATTGATGAAGCGCAAAGGCTGCCAAATTTGCCTCTTGCAATAAAAGAAATAGTTGATAATTCAACGGAAAACAGTCTTCAATATGTTTTAACAGGTAGTGCACTTATAAATCGCAATGGACTAGATGGTCAAGATCCTCTTGCTAGACGCGCTCAGCATTTTACAATGAGTCCTTTTACGCAGTGTGAAATTACTCAAAATAGTAGAAATATTGTAGATAGTCTTATAGAAAGTAATCCAAATCTTAAATATGAAAAAGAAATAAGCAGAGAAGAAGTATATAAAATTATGGCTGCGGGAGGATTCCCAGAATATCAGCAATCATATGATTCTTACGAGGCTTGGGAGAGAGAAAAGCTTGTTTCAAACGATATTCTTGCAGTGTTGGGAGATACCATTCTTCCAGGAGAACGATTAGACAGAAGCATGGCTGTTAGCATACTTAATAAGTTGCTATGTGAGCCTGGTGGGATTCTTAATACGAGTTCAATAGGTCAAGATCTTGCTTTAGATAGGCGAACCATTGAGCGTTACATTAGCGTATTCTTGCGTAGATTCTTAATAAATTATCTACCGAATATAAAAACTGCGCCAAATCGTCAAACTTTTACTAGAGCAAAAATACACCCAGTCGATACGTCTTTAAGTGTTCAAACAATGATCAGTAAGGGTCATAATCCTTTGGAAGATCCCGTTACGTATGGGAACTTACTAGAAAGCTTTGTTGTAAATCAGATTATGCCTGCTGTGCAATGGTCTAAAACGCATCCAGATTGCTTCTACTGGCGTGAAACTGGTAGCAGTCCTAAAGAAGTTGACCTTGTGCTAAGCTTCCGTGGGAATCTGGTTGGAGTGGAAGTAAAAAGCTCTAGCATGGTGAATCGTAACGATTTTAAGGGGCTTGTAGCTCTTTCTAAAAAACCTGAATTTAAGCGCGGATATGTTGTTTATATGGGTCAAAAAATTATGCAGTGGGCAGATAATCTGTGGGCAATACCATTAAGCGCGCTGTGGGAATGCAATGCATTTGAGTGAATAAATAAAGACCAGCTTGGTTGTTTGCAAGCTGGTCTTTATCTAGTATCTAGTATTTAGTTTTTTGCATTAGCTATTTAGTTAGATGTGATTTTTTTGCAGCTGTAATGATTGTGCAAACAAACAGTATTAATGCAGTGCTAAAAACAGCTGGAATCACTTGTATTCCAGTATTAGGAAGCTTGTTGTTTACACTAGCACTATGTGTTTGCGATGAAACAATTCCACTTGAAGAATTATTTTGCAAAGATTCGTTTTTCTTTACTAACACATTAGTCCATGCAACTTGCTTGCCATTTTCGTCGATAAGAACAATAGTGTGATTGCCGCTATATTCTTGTGGAATAATCGCATCAAATATTGCTTTGCCCTGTTTGTTGATGTGAACTGTTACATGCCTTGTTCCATTTACGCTATAAAGAAGCTTAGGGCTTGAATAAATGTATGCGTATGCTTTTACTGCTTTGTTTAGTTGCAATTTACGCATGAATTCTGCTGTTGTGTTTAGAGAAACAGTAATCTGATTGTTCTTTCCTGCATAAGCAATGTTATTGTTTCCAACAGTTAGAGTGTTGGTTAATTCTGGCAGCAAATCAGCAATGCTCTTTGGTGCTTCTGGCACTTCTGTTGATTCTGGTGCCTGCTTCTGATTTGTGAGCGATTCTGTATTGTTGTTAATTTCCACAAAGCTTTTGCTTGGTGAGTTATTGTTAGCATTAGGAGTTTGTGGACTATTAGTCTCGCTAGGCGGCTCATGAGATTCCACATTTGGGGTTGGCTGATGAGTTTGATGAGTCTGCGGCGTTGTATTGTTTGTAGGGTTTGCAGGCTCTGGATTTGGTTGCGGTGTAGGTGGAACTGGAGTCTGTGGGTGCTCTGGTTGTGGCTGTGGATTTGGTTGAGGTTGAGGTTGAGGTGGTGTAGGAATATTAGGCTCTGGTTGTGGTGCTGGTGTTGGCGTTACTGGCGTTGCTGGAGTTAGGTTGATCCATGGGATTACTTCTTTCGCTGGCGTTAGCTCCGTCCACGGTATTGATTTCTTTGCTGGAGTTAGTTCTGTCCACGGAATGCTCTCTTGTGCTGGAGTCAAATTTGCCCAAGGCGTTGCTTCATAGATTTTTACGGGAATCTTTACCGTTCGCTTAGTGCCGTTAACAAAGCTTACTTTTACAGTAATGTTTTGTACGCCCTTAGTGTTCATATTTGGCGTATTGAGCAAAGAAACTTTAGCGTTACTAGGTACTCCATCAAGATATTTCTTAGCGTCAAAATCGTTAGGGAATGTAGAATTTAGCTCAAAACGAAGGTTGGCATCGCTTTTAACGGTGACTTCTGGCATATTTACTACGCGTATAGTAAATTCTTTTTCAATCGTTTTAGTGCCATTTATTTTTATCTTAAGCTTGCCTGTATAGTCTCCAGCTTTAGAGATGTTAATTAAATCGCGATTTGTAACATCTTCAAAAGTTGCTCCTTGGGGAAGATTCTTAGCGTTTGCTAAAGCATCCTTAAAATCGCTTGGTAAAGGCTCGTTGTTTGCAAGAAGAATTTCTTTAACTTCTGGCTTGTAAGTTTCTTCGTAAGGCTTTACTTCTGCAGGCTTTGGAGTTTCTTTAACTTTTGTAACGCCTGGGTTTACTGTTCCAGTGCTATCAATCTGTTTTCTGTTTCCAACGGTAAATCCTGGCTGATTGTCCATCTTTTTATCTAGGAAGTTACGTGAACTGTGACCATTGTTTCCAGTGTCTATAATTTTTGCACCATCAACATGACCAATAAAGCTTATAAGCGTATCTTTCTTTGTGGCATAATGCTCAGCGTAACCTTTTTTAGTAAGTTCGTTTAGTTCTTCGGCTCGTTTCTTCATTGATGGCCTAAAAATGCTTCCCTTAATTTTTGGAGCATTAAATGTATAAGCTTTAGTAAACCAATCGTAATTTTTCCGCTTAGCATAAACAAGCGCACGTTCTGTTAAATATCCGCCTAAAGAATGGCCAGTAACGTACAGATTGCTTGCTAAATGATTATTGTTTAATTCATCCATAAGTTTTTCTGTAGTAACTGCTTGGCTAATTTCGCCGCCAAAGAATAGCTTTAAGTCTAGACTTGCATCTTTTGCTCCTTGAGTTCCGCGGATTCCAAGAACTTGCACGCCGTTTTGCTCAATAAATGGGTATTCAGGATTAACATTTTCAAAAAGAACAGCGTCAAAGCCATCGGACTCGTGGTATGTTTTCTTTACTTTCCAATATGGCGCAAGCTCGTTATGCATAAGCTTATATTCGTTGCGATCTTTGTAAATCTCTGTAAGCTCATGCTTGTCGTCAAGCACTTTATTTACGTAATTATCCTCCCTATACGCAAGTTCCATAAACAGAGCCATATCGCGAGAGCTAATATCCCACCTGCGAGGATTTTTATCGTCTTTGTCGTCTAATCCGTCGCCATCAGTGTCTTTAATCAAAGGATGTGACTTGTATCCGTAGTAGGTTCGTCCATCTTTTGTGTATGTGTAAAGCTCTTCGCTGTTATTAAGGCCATCGCCATCGCTGTCTTCATTTGGATCTAGAGCTGGCTTTCCATACAACAATTGGTCAATTTGGCCATTTTCTAGGCGAATTCTGCCAGTTGAAATGTCGTGAGCGGTTTGTGCGGTAAGAGGTGTGGTAGATGGCAATGTCTCACTTGCAATTGCTGTTGACGTCAACGCGGGAATTCCAAGCAGTGACGAAAAAACCAATCCAAAAGTTAATACAATTCCACTAATTGTGCGAATAGTACTTACCTTTCTCATACCACAATCCTTACTTTATACAGTTTTATTTTGACGATTTGGAAAGTCTTATTGAGAGCAATTCAATAAATTTGACTCAACCTTACAAATTTATCAAATTTAATGTTTTTACAAAAGCTGCTTTAGTTTGAAAACAATTTAGTCGCAAGTACAAAGATTTATCAGACGTCTGACGAATTGTAGTGATATTGGTGTAATCTACGAATCAAAAGACAAATCGAAAGATAAGTCGAAAGACAAATCAGAATACAAATCAGCTACGATTTCAAGGAGGATATCATGCTGAAAGCTAAATTTGTTGTAGGCGCATACGCATCGTTGCCAAAAACTCGCGAGGATCAAGAAAAATACTACGATTTGTTGGGTAAGCAAAGCTGGATTGACGGAACGGAGATTCCATACCCAGGAGATTTGGCAGATCCAAAAAATCGCGCGTGGCTAGCAAGCGCAATACCATCGCATTGGCATGCAAATACGATTACGGCAATTCCAGGAACAATGCGTCACATAAACTTTGACCCAGACCCAGAATTTGGACTTGCAAGCCCAAGTGAAGAAGGCAGGCATCGCGCGCTGGCTTTCTTTAAGGATATTCGCGAAGCAATCGCAAACGTTGTAGACATTAGAGATAGCTGCGATATATCTCATGTAGAAATCCACACAGCGCCAACTCGTTTAGCTCAGGCGGATGCAATGAAAAAGTCGTTAGAAGAACTCGCGCAGCTCGATTGGTGTGGAGCAAAGCTAGTGATTGAGCATTGCGATAGATATATTGAAAGCCAAAATCCAGAAAAAGGATTCCTGCCTCTAGAAGAAGAGATTCAAATTGCAAAAGATGCTGGAGTTGGAATCACAGTCAACTGGGGAAGAAGCGTTGTAGAAGAGCGAAATGCTCAAGCGGCAGTGGAGCACGTGCGAGCTGCAAGGCAGGCTGGCGTTCTGCAAGGATTAATGTTCTCGGGAGCTGGTCCAGATGCAACACAATACGGATACGAGTGGATTGATGGCCACTTGCCAATGAACCCAGATGAGCCGACTTCGTTAATGACGTCTAAAGAAATTCAAGAAACCACTCGTGAGGCGCTAAAAGACGATTACGCAATCGACTATTTGGGCGCAAAAGTGTGCGTTCCGCAAGACGCGAGCGTTGAAGAGCGCTTGGGGTATTTGGCGCGCATTCATGATGCTGTGGTCGCTGCGCAGGGTGAGTAAATAGGTAAAGTCGAGTAAATAGTAAAAATAAGGTCGCAAACGCAAGAAAGAAAACGGAAATTGTTATGGACGAAGTAAAAGATTCTCGCTCTACGTATCTTGCTTTTGACATAGGCGGAACAAAAATCGCGTACGGATTGGTGACTTTACCAGGGCCTACAGGGTCCGCAGAGTCTAACTTTGGCAAAGAAAGCGCAGATTGTGCGTCTCCAACAGTAGAAGACTATGGCTCTATGCCAACCGAAGCTGCAAAAGGCGGAGAAGATATAAAGAATCGCCTAGTAGCGCGCGCAAAGCAAATATTGGAAGATGCGGCGAAAAGTGGCAAAAAAATCAGCGGAATTGGAATAGCGGCTGCAGGAGTGCCAAATAGTAAAACTGGCGAAATCGTAGCAGCTACCGACATTTTGCCAGGTTGGAGAGGTCAGCGAATTTACGACGCATTTAAGCGCGTAACCGATTTGCCAGTTTATATGATTGGCGACGTTGGTGGTCACGGCCTTGGAGAAGCGATTTACGGAGCAGGCAGCGGAAAGTCGATTGTGTTTTCTGTTGGCATAGGCACTGGAATTGGTGGCGCGATTATTGTAAACGGCAAGCTGTTTACGGGCGCGCACGGAGTTGCAGGCCACGCTGGCCACGTTGTTAGTGATTTGGGAGTTGGCTTTGACTGCTCTTGCGGAGCGCATGCGGGTCACATTGAGCCAGTGGCATCGGGAACGGGGCTGGCGACTCTTTACAACAGCAATCTTCCACAAGGAACCGAGCTTGCGCAAAACGGCTACGAGGTTTGTGTGCGCGCAAATTCTGGGCAGGATGAGCACGCTAAAGAAACGCTGGCTAGAAGCGGCAGGGCCTTGGGGCAGTGCGTTGCAGGAATGGCGAATCTTATAGATCCAGATGTGATTGTGCTTTCGGGGTCTGTTGTAGAAGCTGGCGATATTTGGTGGAATGCTATGCGCGCTGGGTTTGAAGACTCTGCTTTAACGTTGATTAAAAGTACGCCGATTGTTAAGGGCAAGCTTGGTGGGTCTGCTCCTTTGATTGGCGCAGCTTGGGCTGTTCACTCAAATCGCGTTTAATCGCGTTTGATTGCGCCTAGATATGTTTAATTTTGTTTAGTTTAGTCATATTTGAAAAAAGGAGGAATCTATATGAATCCTGTGATTGAAAAAATCAAGGGCGGCCTAGTTGTTAGCTGCCAGGCGTACCCAGGGGAGCCGCTTAGGCACCCAGAAACAATGGCACAAATGGCAATGGCGGCTGTAGAAGGCGGAGCTGTTGGCATTAGGTGCCAAGGATTGTCGGATATTTCTGCGATTAAAGGACAAGTTGATGTTCCTGTAATCGGCATTTGGAAAGATGGTCACGAAGGCGTTTACATAACTCCGACTTTGCGTCATGCGCGTTGCTGCGCTGCTGCTGGAGCGGATATTATTGCGATTGACGCTACAGATAGGCCGCGCCCAGATGGGCTCACTTACGAGCAAACTGTTCGCGCTTTGCACGACGAAGGCATAGTGGTTATGGCAGATTGCGGAAACTTCGATGATGCCAAGCGCGCGGCGGATTGTGGAACAGATATTATATCTACCACTTTGGCTGGCACTTCTCCTGGAAGGCCAAAAACGGACGGCCCAGATTTTGAGCTTTTAGGCCAGATTTTGCAAGCTTTCCCAGATTATCCAATTATTTGCGAAGGGCGTATTCATACTCCAGATCAGTTGCACAAGGTTATGCAAATGGGCGCTTGGGCTGCTGTTGTTGGAACTGCGATTACGCACCCAACATCGATTACGCGCTGGTTTGCAGCAAAGTTGTAAGCGGCGAGTTGGCAGGCGGATGCGGTTGAGTGCGTTAAGGAAAAGTCGCAAGCAGCCGCAGATTCGCCTAGCGCGCGTAAGTAACAAATAAAGAAAAATAGTGGTTATATGTGTGTCGATTATGTGCGGTTTTGTTCTAATTTTTTGTACAGTAAAAAATAATCAAAATTTTCACAAATTCGACACACGCATAACTTGACATCAGACATCAGACCTCTTATGTTTGAAGTAACGTGAAAATAACGCACGCGCTATAATTTAATATGTTTTCGCATTCGAAGACGAAATGCAAAAAACCCAAACTCAATGGTGAGGAGAAAATATGGCACGAATTAACTCGAAGCTAACCGTGGCAATCGCCGCTGGTGTGGCCGCATTAATGATGCTTTCTGGCTGCGGTGGAGCTAAATCCCACAAGGCAGCAAAAGCAAAGACTGCTGTTAAAGACACGATTACCGCACAGGTTGCATACGCAAGCCGTGATTTTGCGCCGTCTACAACCTCTGGCGCGTTGCCAATGGCAGCAAACTGGCACGTTACAGAGCCACTTTACGCTCTTGATTACAGCAACTTTAAGGTTTTCAACGCTCTTGCAAAAGGTGAGCCAAAGAAGATTTCCGATACTGAATACGAAGTAACAATTCGCGATGCTGCTAAGTTCTCGGACGGAACGGAAGTAACAGCGGCAGACGTAGTGTCTTCCTTTAAGCGCACAACCGCAAAGGGCAGCCTTTACATCTCTATGCTCGACTTTATTGACTCTGTAGAAGCAAAAGACAATCGTCACGTAATCTTTAAGCTAAAGAAGGCGTTCCCACTGTTCAAGCAGCGCCTTGCTTTGATTCAGATTGTTCCATCTGCAAAGTCTGATGCAGATCTTAAGAATATGCCAATCGGATCTGGCCCATGGAAGTACGTATCGATTACAGATAACCAAGTAAAGTTTGAGCGCAACGATCTTTACAACGGCAAGTACAAGGCACAGACCAAGAAGATGGTTTGGAATGTAACCGTTGACGATACTGCTCGCGTAACCGCAATGCAAGGTGGAAAGACAGACGTAATGGAAATGGTTCCAGCACAGGCATTCAACACTTTGAAGGCATCTGGATCCGAGCTTAAGACCGCACAGGGCTTCACTCTTCCATTCCTTATGTTCAACACAAAGCAGAAGCCATTCGACGACAAGCGAGTTCGCCAAGCTGCTCTCTACGCAATTGACGTAAACAAGCTTATTACCAACCAGATGAGCGGCCAGGGCGAGGCAGCAACAAGCTTCTTGCCAAAGAACTACGCAAATTACCACAAGGCAAAGAACGTTTACACCAAGAATGTTGCTAAGGCAAAGAGCTTGCTTAAGGAAGCTGGCGTAAGTGGCCCACTAAAGTTCACTCTTTACACAACAGACCACACTTGGATTACTCAGCTCGCTCCACAAATCAAGAATGATCTTGCTGAGATTGGTATGGATGTAGAAATCAAGTCTATGAAGTCTTCTGCACTTTACCCACAGATTACCGACCGCGACGACGCAAACTACTCCATGGTTCTTGCCCCAGGCGATCCATCCGTGTTTGGCAACGACCCAGACTTGCTTATGAGCTGGTGGTACGGTGACAACGCTTGGACCCGTCAGCGTACATTCTGGAAGAACTCCGAAGGATACGCAAAGCTCCACAAGCTTATGGACGAAGCTCTTGAAGCATCCAAGCCAGCAGATCGCCAGAAGTATTGGAACCAGTGCTTCGACTTGATTAGCGACGAAGTGCCTCTGTACCCACTCTTCCATCGTAAGACTACGACCGCTGTAAAGAAGGGCGCATTGGCTGAGTGGAATGCAATCGGCTCCACTGGCATCAACCTTGTAAAAGCAAAGCTAACAAAGTAGGTGCAAGTCAAAGTAACAAACTTCATTTTCCCTAACCTCTAACCGCAAAACCGACCCAACTGTTTACCTTTCTCGCCTTTGTGCAGATGGGTCGGTTTTGTTATGCAAAATAATAATTTTCTTCAATGGATGTGTGGATGTCTTATGAGTAATTTTCTTAGACTTTTAGGTAGGCGACTAATCGCCCTGCCGTTCATGGCATTCGGTGTTACGTTCCTCGTATTCTTCCTTATGTCATTTTCTAAATACGATCCAGCAGTTGCAGCATTAGGCGAAAACTCGTCTCCAGCAGCTCTGGCAGCCTTCCGACACGAAATGGGCTACGATAGGCCATGGTGGGAGCAGTTTGGGTCCTATATAGTTGGACTCTTCCAAGGAAACATGGGTGTTTATGGTGTAAACAAGGATTCTGTAGCTCAACGAGTAGCGGACGCCTTCCCAATTACCTTGCAACTAACTTTCATCGGTTTGTTAATCGCAATAATCTTTGCAGTAATCTTTGGCGTTTTTGCAGCGCTTTACCGCGATACTTGGGTTGACCAAACGGTTCGCGTGCTTTCGATTATTGCAATCGCAACTCCATCCTTCTGGCTCGGCGTTCTTTTGATTTACGTCTTGCAAATCAAGCTCGCATGGCTCCCAGGTTCTGGCGATTTTGTACCGTTCTTTGAAGATCCAGAAGCGTACATTGCAAGAATGGCAATGCCTTGCTTCGCACTAGGCCTTCCAGTAGCAGGTCAGCTTACGCGAATCATACGAACCTCTATGGTAGAGGAATTGGATAAGGATTATGTGCGAACCGCAATCGGCGCAGGTATTCCAAAGAGCGTGGTTGTTGCTAGAAACGTGTTCCGCAACGCTTTGATTACACCAATCACAACTCTTGGCATGAAGATTGGTTACCTTATGGGTGGTGCAATCGTTATCGAAGTTATTTTTGCACTACCAGGAATGGGTACCGCAATGTTCGACGGCATTAATGGCAACCAGCCAATGCTTGTGCAAGGCGTTGTTTTGGTTGTTGCAATCGCATTCATCTTTATAAACATTATTGTTGATTTGCTTTACGTGCTAATCAACCCAAGAATTAGGACGGTGTGACATGCTATTTGGAAAAAGTCAGGTAGTAGATGCCGCATCTAAGCCAGGCATCAAATTTAACAGATTTAAGAGCATGAGCTTAGGCTCTAAGATCTCGCTTATTGTGATTGCAATATTGGCGTTCTGCGCAGTATTCGCGCGATTCCTAGCGCCATGCGACCCAGTAAAGATTACGCAAAATTATCAGCCGCCAACAGGCGCGCACTGGTTTGGCACTGATAACCTTGGTAGAGACGTGTTCTCGCGCGTTATGTACGGCGCTCGCTACTCGCTGGTAATCGGCTTGTCGTCTGTGCTCTTTGCGTTGGTGATGGGCGCAATAATCGGCGCAATTGCAGCTGTGAGCCGCACTTGGATATCTGAGCTTATAATGCGATTGATTGATATAGTAATGTCTATCCCAGGAATCGCATTAGCAGCTGTGTGCCTTGCAATTCTTGGACAATCCATGATTGGTATCATCATTTCCATTGGTGTGCTTTACGTTCCACAAATCGCAAGAATTGTGCGCGCAAACATAATAAGCGAATATGGAAAAGACTACGTGCGTGCAGTAATCGTTTCTGGCGCTCGCGCACCTTGGATTTTGCTCAAGCATGTAACGCGTAATATTGCAGCTCCAGTTATGGTGTTCACAACGCTTTCTGTTGCAGACGCAATCGTGTTCGAGGCTTCTCTTAGCTTCATCAACGCTGGTATTCCAGAGCCAACGCCAACATGGGGCAACATTTTGTCTTCTGCTAAGGCAGGCGTTATCTTTGGATATTGGTGGCAGGCACTGTTCCCAGGCTTAGCAATCATGATTACCGTTTTGTGCCTTAACATTCTTTCTGAGGGCATTACGGATGCAATGGTTGCAGCTCCAACCGCTCCAGTAGCTAAGAGTGCTGCAGATGCGGATGCTGCTCGCAAGGAAGACAGGATTCTTACCGATCCAGTTGCAGCGTACAATGAGCAGCACGATGCTTTGGTTGAGTCTTTGGCAAAGCTTCGCGAGGCAGAGTTAAAGCGCACGGATCGCTTGCAACCAACGTCTACGGAGCCTCCAGTTATTGAGGTTAAAGACTTGTGCATTCAGTTCCCACGCTACGGCAGCGTAAATGTTGTAGACCACTTGAGCTTCTCTGTTCGTCCAGGCGAAACAATGGGCTTGGTTGGTGAATCTGGTTGCGGTAAGTCAATCACTTCGCTTGCGATTATGGGCTTGCTTGATCCAAAAGCTAAGATTAGCGGACAAATCCTCTTTAATGGCAAGGATCTTGTAAAGCTTAGCCCAAAGGAGCACAATGCTTTGCGTGGCCACGAGATTGCAATGGTTTACCAAGATGCGTTGTCTTCCTTAAACCCATCAATGCTTATTAAAGCGCAAATGAAGCAGCTAACTTCTAGAGGTGGTACTCGTAGCGCCGAAGAGTTGCTGGAGCTTGTAGGCTTGGATCCAAAGCGTACGCTTGAATCCTACCCGCACGAGCTTTCTGGCGGCCAGCGTCAGCGCGTGTTGATTGCAATGGCACTTACGCGAGATCCAAAGTTGATAATCGCAGATGAGCCAACAACCGCTTTGGACGTTACTGTTCAAAAGCAAGTGATTGACCTTCTTAACGAATTGCGCGAAAAGCTTGGATTCGCAATGGTGTTTGTAAGCCACGATTTGGCTCTTGTTGCTAAGGTTGCGCACTCGATTACCGTAATGTACGCAGGCCAGGTTGTTGAGCAAGGCTCCACTAAGGAAATCCTCACCGATCCGCATCATGAGTACACGCGCGGCTTGCTTGGCTCCGTAACTTCCATTGAGGCTGGTGCTCCAAGATTGCACCAGGTTCCAGGAACGGTTCCAAGCCCATCCGACTTCCCTAAGGGAGATCGATTCGCTCCGCGTTCTTCTCATCCAGATCAAGGGCTTGACGTGCGCCCAGTAATGAAGCGCATTCCAGGAACGTGGCACTTCTACGCTGCGCCTCCAGAGCCAGAATCGGATGTGCCTTCCGCAATTTTGACCAACTCCGATAAAGGAGATGTGCGATGAACATGAATGTTAACGAAACAAACAAAACTCAAAGCGAAAATGGCGATGTTCCAATCATCGAGCTGCGCGACGCCGAAGTGGTGTTCACTACTCGAGCAGGATCTGGCTTATTCCATAAGAACAAGATTACGGCCGTAAACAAGGTGAATCTTAAGCTTATGCCAGGTAAGACGATTGGTATTGTTGGCGAATCTGGTTGCGGAAAGTCTACTACTGCAAACATTATGTGCGGACTCCAGCAAGTAACAAGCGGCAAGGTTTTGTTCAAAGGTCAAGACGTTACGCATAGAACTGCAAAAGAGCGCATGGATATTGGACGCGTGGTTTCCGTTGTGTTCCAGGATCCAGCAATGGCTTTGAATGCGCGCATGAGTGTGATTGACCAGTTGATTGACCCGCTTGTTGTGCACAAGATTGGAAGCAAAGCTGAGCGCGATGCTAGAGCCAAGGAGCTAATCCGAATGGTTGGTTTGCCTCATTCTGTTCTTGGCGCTTTGCCAGGTCAGCTTTCTGGCGGTCAGCGTCAGCGCGTGGCAATCGCTCGTGCGCTTTCGCTTAATCCAGATGCAATAATCGCAGATGAGCCAACTTCCGCTTTGGATGTTTCTGTGCGTGCTCAGATTTTGAATCTTCTTTCCGACTTAAAGAAGAAGCTGAATCTTTCAATGGTGTTTATTAGCCACGATATTCAAACAATCCGATACATATCCGACGAAGTTGTTGTTATGAATCACGGAACGATTGTTGAGCGCGGCGAAACTCACCAAGTGATTAACAATCCGCAGGATGCGTACACAAAGATTTTGATGGGCGCGGCTCCTTCGCTTTTGCACCCAACGGAAGAAGAGTGCAAATAGTGTGAGCGGTGCGAGCAAGCGCTAGTCGCTAGTCGCTAGCTTGAATGCGCGGGCGGTCTGTTAAGACCTTGCAGTAAATCCATGCAGGCCGCCCATTAATTGCAAAATCTAAAGTCATAAATCATAAATCAATAAGTCATAAATAATAAAAAATACGAAAGAAGTTTAATCATGGCAGAAAAATTCCACGGCGTTATTCCACCAGTAGTTACGCCATTAACGGCAGACGGCGAAGTAGACGTTGTTAGCTTTGAGCGCTCTCTTAACCGAATGATTGAGGCAGGCGTAGACGGCCTATTTACGCTTGGATCTTCTGGCGAAGTTGCGTTTAGCACAGATAAGCGCCGTCGCGAAATCATTGAAACCGTAATGCGCATTGTTGACGGCCGCGTGCCAGTGTTGGTTGGGTGCATCGATACGGAAACAAACCGCGTTATTGAGCATGCAAAGGAAGCTAAGGAGCTTGGGGCTTCTGCGATTGTTGCAACAGCGCCATTCTACGCACTTGGCGGCATGGCAGAAGTTGAGCGCCACTTCCGTCTTATTCACGAAGCTGTTCCAGATTTGCCACTGTTTGCTTACGATATTCCAGTTTGCGTGCACACAAAGCTTCCAGGCGGTTTGCTTGTAAAGCTTGGTAAAGATGGCGTTCTTGCAGGCGTTAAGGATTCTTCCAACGACGACGTGTCGTTCAGGTTCCTTGTAGACGACAACAATAAGGCTGGTCACCCATTGACTTTGCTTACGGGTCAAGAGGTTGTTGTTGACGGCGCATACATGGCTGGCGCAGACGGTTCTGTTCCAGGACTTGCAAACGTTGAGGCCACTGGCTACGTGCGCATGTGGAAGGCTGCTCAGGCTGGCGATTGGGCAACGGTTAAGAAGGAGCAGGATTGGCTTGCTGCTTTGATGCGAATCGTTACTGTTCCTAGCGGTGTGGCAGGCTTTGGCGCTGGCGTTGGAGCGTTTAAGACCGCAATGGCGTTGCTTGGCGTGTTTGACACAAATCAGATGCCAGATCCAGTTTGCCCACTTAAGGGAGAAAACGTTGAAGCCGTTGCTGGCGTTCTTAAGGAAGTTGGCTTGACTTTGGCAAAGACTCCGCAAGAAGTGAGCGATTCCACAAAGTAACGTCTTAAGCGGTTTTTATTAGATTAATAATTTATTAGATAAATCACTTAAATAATTCGTTTATTTATTGGCATAGTAAGTAAATAGCGTTGCGGTGTGCGTTAATTCGTATGCCGCAATGCTAATAAATGCTAATAATTGCTTATAATTACTGATTAATGTTGCTTAAAAATTGCTAATTATGCTAATTAAAGCTTTAAAGGAGAAGCAAAGATGGCAGAAGTTATTATTGTAAAAGATCAAGATGAAGCTGGCGAGCTTTACGCAAAAGCAGTTGTAGATTTGATTAGTCGCAAGCCAGATGCAGTACTTGGCTTAGCTACGGGATCTAGCCCATTAAAGGCCTACGAACATCTTGCAAAGCTTGTTAAAGAAAATAATGTTGACGTAAGTCGCGTGCGCGGATTTGCTCTTGACGAATACATTGGATTGTCGTTAGAGCACGAACAGTCTTACCACAGCACAATCCGCAGAACCGTAACCGATTTAATCGGCCTAAACCCAGATTTAGTTCATGTTCCAGGAGATGTTCTTAACGGAGCGCCATTAAGCGAGGGCAGCAAGATTGCGCACGCTGGAGCTGACTACGATGCTGCTATTGCTGCTGCTGGCGGAATTGACGTGCAAATCTTGGGAATTGGCTCCGATGGCCACGTTGGATTCAACGAGCCAGGCTCTTCGCTTGCGTCAGGTACGCGCGTTAAAACACTAACCGAGCAGACTCGCGTAGATAATCGCAGATTCTTCGACGGAGATATTAACCAAGTTCCAACTCATTGCATAACGCAAGGAATTGGAACGATTTTGCGCGCTAAGCATCTTGTTCTTCTTGCGTTTGGCTCAAATAAGGCAGATGCTGTAGCTGCAACGCTAGAAGGCGGAGTAAGCTCGCTATGCCCAGCTTCCGCGCTTCAAATGCATCCGCACGCAACTGTGATTGTAGACGAAGATGCAGCAAGCAAGCTTAAGCTGGCAGACTACTATCGTTGGGTGTATGCAAATAAGCCATCTTGGCAAGGAATCTGATACTCAAGTCTAAAATTAAGTAACGTATTCAAAAGCACAAACTTCAAAAGCACAATCGCAGGTGAGTGAAATGTCAAAAAATGCATATTTAGACGCCGTAAATAAGATTGATGATTCACTAAAATCAAGTGAGGGGCGCAATTTTGTAGTGCGTAACGTGAGCGTTGTAGACGTGCGCGGAATTGTTCCTAACGCTTGGATTTTGGTTAAAGATGGCGTGATTATAGAAACGGGCATTTTAGATGAGGATCTTGCGCTTGCGATTAATGCTTGCGGATTGCGCGCATCTGACTTAAGCGTTGTAGACGGGCGTGGCTGTTTTGCTGCGCCAGGCTACATTGATTTGCACGCTCACGGAGCATGGGAGCATTCGTTTGACGATGGTGCTGAAGGGATTGCCATTGCGCGCGCGTATCACATGCTTCATGGAACAACTAGGCAAGTTCTTAGCTTGATTACAAACCCTCTTGACGTAATGCAAGAGAATTTGCGTACTGTTAAGCGCGTTATGCAAACGCGACCAGATGTGCTTGGATCTCACTTAGAGGGGCCGTTCTTGGCGCTTTCTAGAAAAGGCGCGCACGACCCTAATTGCCTAGTGGACCCTACTCCCGAGCGCGTTGAGGCGTTGCTTGAGGCGGCGGATGGCACTTTGCGCCAGATTACTTTGGCTCCAGAGCGAGAACATGGCATGGAGGCGATTAAGCGCTTTGTAGAAGCTGGCGTGATTCCAGCAGTGGGGCATTGCGACGCGGATTATAAAACCGCGCGCGCGGCTTTTAACGCTGGCTCTACGCTTATGACTCACATGTTTAACGCTATGAACGGCATTCATCACCGCAAGCCAGGTCCAATCCCTGCAGCCTTGGAGGATTCGCGCGTAACGATTGAGCTTATTAACGACGGTTTCCACGTTGAAAACCCAGTTTTGCGAATGGCGTTTAAGGCAGCGGCTGGAAGGATTGCGTTTGTAACGGATGCTATGGCTGCAACAGGATGCGCAGATGGCGCTTATAAGCTTGGCGCTTTAGACGTTACTGTTACAGGCGGCCACGCAAGGCTTGTTTCTAATGGCGCTATTGCGGGATCTACTTTGATTCTAGAAGTTGCTATTAAGCGCGCTGTTAAAGAGCTTGGAATCGGATTGCCAGAGGCGATTGCTGCTGCGACTATTGTTCCTGCTCGCGCGCTTGGAGTAGATAAGCCGAATGCTATAACTAGTGCTCCTTTGGGCTTAGTTGAAAAGGGGTACGCAGCCGATTTGCTTTTGCTTAATCCAGGAACTTTGGCAGTTGAGCATGTTTGGTGCGACGGCCATAAAATTTCGTAACGTAAATCGTATCGTTGCGATTAATCGTGATGCTGTAGTACTCAGGCATCACCATTGAAGATGAAAGAACCGCTCTCGTTTAGTTAGGGAGCGGTTCTTCCATTTATTTAGTGCTTTTGCAGTCTATTAAGCAAAATCGACTGAATAGGCTCGTAATGGTCATTTACAGCTTGCCTATATCCGTCTGCGTCTCCCGCAATAGCCGTTTTAAGCATAAGTTCGTGCGCTCTAGCGGTTTTTTCAAGTTCGTCCGAAACTTCCAGCCCCAATTGTGGCAAAACAGCCATATGCACAAGCCACAAGCATCGCACGAATTGCTCTGCAATCGTATTGTTTACCGCGCGCAAAATGCCTGTGTGGAAAGCAATGTCTTGTTCCAAGAACGTTTTTCCAGCATGCGCTTCTTTAGTCATTATTTCCGAAAGCGCTTCCAGCTCTGGATGCTGCGTTCCTTTAAGTGACTCAACCACCTTATCCGCGCATCCAAGGTCTAGGAATTTTCGCATTTCTACAACGTTATTCAAGTCTTCAAAATTCTTATTAATGGAGATTAAGGAGCGAAAAGCGAGTGTTTCCACCATTGGATCAAGAGATAGCGAGCCAACAAACATGCCTTTTCCTTGCTTAACTTCCACAATGTTAAGTGCTTCCAGCTTGCGAATCGCCTCGCGCACCGATGATCTTGATGCGCCAATCAAATTGCATAGCATTGGCTCAGTTGGCAGCATGTCTTTTGGTTGCAAGCGTTCTCTTAAAATAAGCGATCTGATTGCGTCCATTGTTTCATCGCAGCGCTTTCTTGCTGCGATTGGAGCGGAGTTAGAGCTTGCTTGCAATAACGATAAGCGGTCTAGTGTTGTCATCTCATCGTCTTCGCGGCTGCTAAATGTCTCTTCCATTTTGGCTCCTTTCAGTTCGCTTGAGTCTTCTCTCTTTTGTATCTTCCATTTTTTCGTTTGTGTGTACTTTGTTTTTGTGTACTTTGTTTTTGAAACCTGCGTGCAAACTATCTTGCTGTCAAAGCGAGGAATCTATTGCTGTTATATAAATTCCAGTAGTCTCTCTTTCCCACAGTAGTTGCAAAGTTCGTTTATTGCTAGAGCTAAGGCATTGATAAACGTGATGGAACGGGTTTATGCACACGCTTTTTGCCCACGTTTTGCCGCCGTCGTAGCTAAATCGCACAACTCCGCGACCGCGGTACGGCATCATTTGGCTTGCGTTTGCAAATGCTATGCAGTCTGCGTTTTGTGCGTTTCTATCGTTTTCGCTGCTAAAGCAGGTTGCGCTCGGCTGGCTGAATATCTCTGGCAAACTTGTGTCAAAAATCAGCTCGCTCCACGTTTCTCCACAATCGTGACTAATGGCTTTGCCTACACATCCCGAGCGATTTTGATTGCGGAAGAAAGCTAGAATATCGCCATTTTTGCGTTCAACAAACACAGTTTCGGAGCTTGTTGCATCGTCGTCTTGCATTGTTGCAGGGTCTACGATTTTTCCGTTGATTAATCGCCCTTCGTTAATCATTTTGCCTCGGCTCCACGTTTTGCCGTCGTCGTCTGAAATAAGTGCTCCCGAAGAATAGTGCGATTTGCTTTGGCCGCTGCAATAAAATGGCACGAGTATTCTGCCGTAATGTTTCTCGCTGTGTCTAATAACAATTCCGTTCCCTGGGCACACTCCCGCAAAGCTCATCCACGGCTCCTTAACCATGTGGTCGATTAAGCGTGGCGCACTCCATGTTTTGCCGTCGTCGTCCGAATAGATTTGCGCTATATAACACGTTTTTTCGGCAAATAATGGCTGACTTTCGCTTGCAATTTCTGGCGATTTCCATATGTTCCACGTGGAACAGTCGCAAGTTTGATTACTGTGCGAGTTGATTTTTGAATCGTCATGCGAATCGCAATTTTTTATACTTCCGTCTGGGGAAACTAGCCACTTTGTTGCGCATTCTTTTTCGCTAGAATCGCATGGCAATTTTACGGCCGCGCTTGCGTCCATTGCTGCCGCGTAGTTGCCGCCTAAGCGGTCTATTAGCTTGATTCTTCCGCATTCGTCTACGCCTACAGCGGTTTTGCAATTTGTTAGCCCAATTCCGCCAGGATTAATGTCTATTAATACGTTAATTCTTTCGCTTTTGCCTTCTGGGTCTAAAACAGGGCAGGAGTCGATTGCGCTCGCGCCTAGTTTTCCAAGGTTTTTGCCAGGCATGTTGATTACGGTTTGCAAAGGCCCCCACGTTTTGCCGCCGTCCGCGGATCTGCGAATCACAAAGTTTATGTGGTTTGGAGCGTCGTTTGAAACGCTTGTTCGCTGGTCTGCTCCTGCGATTAGCGTTCCCATGTGCGTTTTTACAAGCGAAGGTATTCTGTAGCTGCGCGAGTTTGCATATCCCGTGTCGAATAATGCAGTTGTTACAAGTGGCTTTACTTTTGATATTCTTTGGATTTGGCCTTCGGTTAGTGCGCTAAAGTAGATTCCGCCTGTTCTAGCTTCGCCCATTAATCGCACTCCGCGCAAGTCTTCGCCAATGCTTACGGCGTCTAATTCTGGTATGTTTGCAAACCAGAATTGCCCTATGTTGTGCGACTGGCTGTATCCGTCTACGTAAATGTCGGTTGCTCCGCGATTTGCGCGAATAATCAAGTCGTGCCATTCGCCGTCGTCAACGCTTGCGGCTGCTTCGATTACGCTTTTTATGCACGTTTCGTCGTCGATTAGCGTGATTTTTATGCCTTCTGGCCCTGCGTACACGCTTATTTTTTCGCTAGATTCTAGATTAGTTTTTGTTCCAACAGTTCCAGCAGTTCCAGCAGCAAAAAGCACTCCGTGTTGGCCAGGGCCTCGCAATCTAAATTGAATGTGCAAAGTTCCGCTCGACTTGCAAGATACGCGTTTTATGTCTCTTGCACAAATCGTAGGTCCTGCAAACCATATGTCTGGCTGTGCCTGTGTGGCCGAATTCGCGATTTCTTCTGGATTTGGCAAGTGGTTTGAGTAGTAAAAGTCGTAGATTTGCGAAGATTCTGCCTGCGCTGCACACACTTCGGCCGCTTTTTCGCTCACTCTTTGCGGTCCAAGATTCGTTGCGCTCGCAAAGCATTGGTATCCGTCTAAATAGAATCGGCTTCCAAAACTGCCGTACGTTACTGCAAAATCGTGTTCGCGCCCATCGCATGCGCCTAGCGCATCTTCCATGTGTAGCGCAATTTCTTTCGCACCGTTTGCGTCTGCGCTATCTTCTAAAAGATTTTGCGCAACAAGTAGTGGAGCATCTTCTTTAATACTTATTTTTATTATTGGAGTTGCGTGCTCTTGATGCGCGGAAGCTTGCGACTTTTGCGCGGGCTTAATATTTAATAAATCGCAATCCGTATTTGCTACAAATTTGAACCTTATTATTCCTTCGTTCTTATTTATTTCATCGTTTTTATCTTTACGATTGATGCTCGATGCGCTTTCGCTATATTTTTTGATTTCACTAGATGGTGTAATTTTTATTACGGCATGATTGAATCGCGTGTGTGCCGAACCCCCGATATTGGCAATTTCTTCACCCAGGTTCGTCGTCTTCGTTGAACGACGTTCCATTTTAGTCCTCCATGACCGTAAAAATTAAAACACCAATGTTTTAACACGTATGACGTCTTATGACGTTCACTATTCAGTCTATCACACATTTTTAAGCAAATGCACAATTGTTGCACATGATGTTGCAGTCGTTGCCACAAAATAAAAAAGAACGTTGAAAAATCAACGTTCTTAAAGAGTGCGAACGGCGGGACTTGAACCCGCACGAGTATACACTCACTGCCACCTGAAGACAGCGCGTCTACCATTCCGCCACGTTCGCATACAGACCACAAAGCTACCATATTTGCGCGCTTTTAGCAAATATTGACACTTGTGTGTTTATGCAAATTATACGCAATCGATTAGATAGCGCTGCCAAGTTAGGTAGAGATTCGAGATTTTTCGCCCTGAATGAGATGTATCGTTAGCGCGGTCTAAGCGCGCTAACGCCTTCGCCGCACAGAAGCAGTGCTTCTGTTTGAGCGGCTCAGCGAATCGAAGTGCATTCGCGCGCTACGCTATTCCTCACGGCTATTAGTAGCCGTTCGGCTGATTTGGCGCATAAAGTCCACTGGACTTTATGCCTTAAGCCAAATCACGCTTTGAAGGAGCTTGAAATGCGTTATGCAATTTCAAGCTCAGTCAAAGCGCTCATGCAGGTCGATTCGCACGCGAGCCATTCTCGTAGTAGTGCGCAAGCGATTCATCGCGGAACTCTTCAAAATATCCGCCGTCAATCGACGCACGAATGTCGTCTAGAAGTTTAACAAAGAATCGCTCGTTGTGAATCGTAGCAAGCGTGTATCCGTTCATCTCTTTAGCGCGCAGCAAATGGCTAACATACATGCGCGAATAATGCGTGCAAGTGTAGCAATCGCATCCAGCTTCAAGTGGTCCCTGGTCGTGCTTAAATTCTGCGCGCTTTACGTTGTAGCGTCCGTGGCGAGTAAAAATCGCGCCGTTTCGCCCGCATCGCGCAGGGGCAACGCAATCAAACGTATCTCCGCCGTTTTCTACGCAAGCAAAAATGTCGTCTACTGCAGCAATTCCAAGCACGTGGCGAGGGCGATTTTCTGGCATAGCATCGCAAATCCAAGCGCAAGTGTCTCCAATAATGCGCTTTTCAATCGCTCCGCCAATTCCAACGCCGTCAAAGTCGAGCAAAGCAATCTGCTGCGCCGCGCGCCTACGCAAATCCTCGTAATTCGCGCCTTGAACAACTCCATACAACGCCTGATATGGCTTTCCTAATCGTGCCTCGGTCAATCGCTTGTGTTCTTCAACGCAACGCTTAGCCCATCGGAAAGTGCGCTCAACAGACTCCTCCTGGTAGCGGCGAGTGTTCATAAGCGTTGTAAGCTCGTCGAAAGCAAACATAATATCCGCTCCAAGCTTGTGCTGAATCCCCATTGAGATTTCTGCGCTGAATCGGTGAATTGAGCCGTTTAGAGGAGACTTAAAAGTAACGCCATCTTCGTCAACGAATGCCATGCGCTCTTTGCCAGCTGCGATTACGTCGTCGGACTTCATGCCAGTAACGTCCATTGCAAGCGTCTTTTTGAATCCCGCTCCAAGCGAAAGCACCTGGAATCCGCCAGAATCCGTAAAAGTTGGACCATCCCAGTTCATAAACTTTGCAAGACCGCCAGCTTCGTCTAAAATGTCTTCACCAGGGCGCTCATATAAGTGGAATGCGTTAGAAAGCATGCATTGGCCGCCCAAGTCTTTGATTGATTCTGGTAGCACGGCCTTCATTGCGCCTTGTGTTGCAACTGGCACAAATGCAGGCGTGCAAATATCTCCATGAGGCGTGCGAATCACGCCAGTGCGGCCGTATCTGGCTCCATCTTTTCCCTTGCCGTCTGCCGCATTTTCTAAACGTGTTTTTGTTGTAAACGAGAATTCGCTGCGATCTCCTGGCTTACCAGGCTCTGCTCCGCGTGGGTGTTCAATAAGATTAGTCATACCTTTTACTCTATTAGAAGGCATGACGATACGCGCATAAGTTGCGGCATTGCGCGCGGAAAAGTCGCAAGCAGCCGTTCGTTAAATTTTACGTGTTTTTATAATTTTTATAAAAATAGTTAGCTAATTTATGGGTTATATGTGGTATTTATACGGCATTTATACTACTAAATATTCAGGTAATTTTAAGAGCGGCACGTTTAACTCGTATTGTAAACGCAAAATTGTGTAAAAATTGCACATTAATTGCATATTAGCTTGTATGAATTTGTGTAATCAGATTAGAGTATGCTTTGTAAAAGATTTAAGGAGGATTAATGGCTGACGATATTTACGATTCTAAGGCCTACGATTCTAGTGAAGAGCATAATGGCAATGCTTCACAAAGCCAATCGGAGCCAACGAGCGCGCAGGAAAATCATGTGGAGTCAGAGCAGATTTATAGACCAGCTCCAGAATACGGAGCGTATGGTCCTGTAGACGCGAGTGATGCAAATAATGGTGATGCAAATAAAAATAGCGGTGATTCTAATCATTCTGGCGAATCGTTGCAAAATCAAGAGCAAATTGGCGCGAGTAATGCAAGTGTAGCGAATAGCGCAAATAGCCGTGATTATGCAAATTCAGAATACGGAAACGGTTTAGATAACCCATTTTTGCCATATGGCGATCCATATAATGCAAATGGCGAGAAAAAGCGAACTAGATTCGGCAATCCTTACGATTTAAGCGATGACAATAGCGCGGATAATAGTGTGGATAGTAGCGTTGATAATAGCGCGGAAAGTCAGCCTGCTGAATCTCCAAATCAAGTGCTAAATCAAGCGCCAGGCCAAATGCCAGGCCAAACTCCAAATGTGGTTTATAAAAAGCGCGGGTTTAAGGCGGAATCTAAAGAAAACTCGACAATAATGGTGGCAATTGTGTCGTCCATTATTTCTGCAATTGTGTGCGTTGTTGTAATGGCGTTTGTTCTTACTCAAGGCTTGATTCCTATTCCAGGCGCTGGAACACTTGCAGATGTGGGTGCGCAAAGTCCTTCAAAAGGAACAGCCGTAGTAAAAGGCGGTCAGTCTCCCGATTGGCGCTCGGTTGCTAAAAATGTTTCTGGCGGCGTTGTGTCTATTCAAGCGCGCAACAGCAAAAACATGAGCAAAGGCTCGGGTGCAATAATCGACAAGCAGGGTCACGTTGTTACAAACAACCACGTTATTGCTGGCATGCAACAGCTTCAAGTAACGCTTTCTAACGGTCAGATTTACAAGGCTAAGCTCGTTGGAACAGATAAAACAACTGATTTGGCTGTGCTTAAAGTAGACGGTTTGCCTAGCAGCATAAAGCCAGTTGATTTTGCGGATTCGGACGCGCTCGCAGTTGGCCAGCCAATAATGGCAATCGGAAATCCGCTTGGATACGATGATACTGCTACAACAGGCATTGTTTCTGCGCTTAATCGCCCAGTTTCTGTTATGGACGATCAAAGTCGTTCGGAAATCGTTACAAATGCTGTACAAATTGATGCAGCAATTAATCCAGGTAATTCTGGCGGCCCAACTTTCGACGCTTCTGGGAAAGTGATTGGTATTAACTCGTCTATTGCAGCAACTTCTGCAAGAGGTGGCACAGCAGGCTCTATTGGAATCGGCTTTGCTATTCCTTCTAACCTTGTTAAGCGCGTAGTAAACGAGATCATTAAGCATGGTTCTGTAAAGCACGTTGCTCTTGGAATTATGGTTAAAAGCGTAAACGTAACGCAAAATAACATTACGCGCGGAGGCGCTCAAGTGGCGTCTGTAACGCCTGGTGCTCCTGCTGCAAAGGCGGGAATGCGTGCTGGAGATACAATCGTAGCGTTTAATGGCAAGTCGGTTACAAGCAACTACTCGCTGCTTGGATTTGTGCGCGCTACCGCTTTGGGAGATAAAGCAACAATAACGGTTGTTCGTGGAAACGGAACCGTCAATTTAACTGTTAAGTTTAACCAAGAAGAAGCTGCGGTTAATGGTGCAACTCGCCAAGACCCTCGCTCGCTAAGAAAGCGCGGCAACAAGAAGCCTGATTCTTCCCAGAATAAGAGACAAAAGGGTGACGGCGGCGATTCTTCGGATGACGACGACGATCCTTTGGATCAGCTTCCTAGAGGCGGAGACGACGATTCCGACGATGGCGGCATTTTTGACCCATTCGGTTTTTGGTAAACTGATAGCATGACTTACAAAGATTTTGGCAAACTTGCATCGGAGCGGTTTTCTGCACGCGACTTTTTAAACAAGCCGATTGAGCAAAACGTTTTAGAGTCAATATTGCACACCGCTTCGCTTGCGCCAAGCTGGAGCAACACAAGGGCTTATGCGCTTGCGATTGCACAAGGCAGCAAAAAAGACAACATTGTAAAAGCTTACTTAGATAAGTGCAATGCAATGCTTAAAGCCAAAGATAAGAGTTTGAGTGAATCTGAGCGCGCTCAGTTTGCTCAAGAGTCAGCGCCTAATGGCGACGTTCCTGTTGCAAATCCGTACCCTAGCGACTTAAAGCAGCGAAGCGCTAAACTCGGTCTAGCGTTATATTCGCATTTAGGAATTGAAAGGCACGATTTTGCAGCCAGGAACGCCCATACGCGCAGGAATTTCGAGGCTTTTGGAGCGCCTGTTATTGGCTTTGTTTTAGCTAGGCGTGATTTTATGCCGTTTGCTGCAATGGACGCTGGCCTTATGTTGCAAACGCTGTTTCTTGCGGCTAAAGATTTAGGCGTTGACTCTTGCCCTCTTGGCGTTTTGGCAACTTGGCGAGATCCGTTAGATGCTGAGTTTGATGTTCCAGAAAACATGGAGCTTTTAACTGGATTTGCGCTTGGGTATGCTAGCGATTCGCATACAAACGAGTTTAGAGCCGAGCATCCAAAGATTGAGCTGCTGTAGCGATTGTTTAGCGGCTGTTTAGCGGTTATTTAGTGGTTGCTTATCGGCTGCTTAGTGATTGCTAAACAACAGCTTTTGCTTATTTTATATGCGCTTTTCGCTCGTAAATAGTGGCAGTGCTTTCCCAAACAAGAGCTTTCCAAGACGTTTTAACGTTGGAAACAGTGTGCGCGTTGTAGTGCGAAATGTTGTAGTTTAATGCCAAGAAGTAGTACCACGGCTGGCTGGATTCGCTAACAAAAAACTCTGGCTCGCCCTTTGCGGCGCATGCTGCCAACTCTTTTTCTTGCTGACTTGCAGACGAGCTTTCGTTTGTTATAAAAGTCTTGTTTTTGTATGCACAATCTATAAGATTCTTAGAAAAATAAGGGTTTGCACCTATTAAAAGCCACGAATATTGGTGAGTGTCGATTTCTTCGTGCGAAATAACGTTTCCACTTTCGTCAACTTGCTCGTAATTATGGAGCCAAGATGCTACAAAACGCTTATTTTGCAAGTGATTTCTAGATATGTATTGCGCTACGGCTTTAGAAGGCGAATAGTCAAACAGAATGTCGTTTACGCAAGCAAACGCGTTCCAAATTAGGCTTGGTGCAAGAATTATTGAAATTAGCACGTTAATTTTCAAAGCTTTGTTTTTTATAAATCTGAATTTAGTAGGGGCGATTTTAACAAAAATCGCAGGAATATCCTTGCTGCTAAGTGGCTCTTTTATGTGACTTATCCAAAGCACACTAAGCAAAAACACAAAGATTAGACCTGCGTGGTGAAGCGTAAAATAGCGAACAGCTACGATTGTAAGAACGAGATAAGGGATTACAAGAACTGCAAGAAGTTTTCTTCGCATGGTGATTTTAATTGCAAATGCCCAAATCGCAAGGCTAAACAGCGTGCATATTGCAATTGGCAAAAAGTCAAAAGGCATTCTTCGCATTGAAATATCGCCATAAAAGCTTGTAAACATGCTTTCGGAAGGCATTACGAATATAAAAGCAAAGCATTTTGCGATTGTTGAATTGCCATCAATCGTTGCGCGAGTGGCGAACGCGTTTTTTGCTGGCCATGCAAGAGCAAGGTTTGCAACGCCAAAAATGGCGATTAATCCCCAAGATATAAGTCGTGCCAAATTTGATGCGATTGACGGTATAATTGTTGCCTTAATCGCGTGAAAAATTGCATTAAAATCAAGAGTTTTATTGCGAGTTTTGCTAAGACCTTCGTTAAGGTTTTTGTTAATATTCTTGCTAAAAACTCGCCAAATCCAAGCAATCGTAAATCCTGCAGCAAACGCGATTCCATACACGCTAAGCAGGCACATAAACATAAGACTAATCGCAAGTTTGCAAGCGCTAGAAGTCTTAGAATCCGCACTATTCCAGTAATGTGCCGCTACTAGCAAGCTTAAGCAAAGCAAAGCGTACGGTCTTGAAGTAACTCCGTATTGGAAGCAAGCAAAATAAGTAAACGGAATAAGAAAAGTTACAAGGCTACTTGCGTGCTTAAAAGGCGACTTAAAAATAAGCCACGCGCCAAGTAAGCTTGCGCAAACCAGCTGAATGCCCTTAATTCCAAACTCGTATGGAACGCCATTTTTGGCTGCAATTGCAAGTAAAAGATTCCAAAAAGGAGGGTGACCTTCGTAATGCGTTCTAACGCTAAAAATGCTTGCGATTGGCGAATCGCGCGCAATCAGCCAGCTTTGAGCTTCGTCAAACCAAGGTTCGTGGAAACACATTACAATTGCAATAATCGCAATGTATAGAACAAAAGCCAATAGCTGTACCAATGTGCGCGCGTTATGTGAGCTTTGTAAATTGCGTAGCTTTAAAATCCGCATTACTGTTAACTCTTAAATCCGCAAATACTCGTAATTGCAAACAATTGCTAATTTTGACTTAAAGCGGCAAGCCTACGCGCATTAGCAACAGCATACAAGCTGATTCCAGCAGCAACGGATGCGTTAAGCGATTCAACAGCGCTAGAGATTGGGATTCCAGCAATAGCATCGCAAGCTTCGCGCGTTAGGCGACTCATGCCTTTGCCTTCGCTTCCAAGAACTACCACAAGCGGATCGGTTTCAAAGCCAGTTTCGCCAACAAGCTTGTCTCCGCCGCCGTCTAGGCCAATCGCGTACCATCCACGCTCGCGCAAACCTTGAATCGCCTTGTTTAAATTCACAACGCGAGCAACAGGCAAGTGCGCTGCGGCTCCTGCAGAAACCTTCCAAGCGGCAGCCGTAACAGATGCGCTCCTGCGCTCTGGCAAAATTACGCCATTTGCGCCAAAAGCGGCTGCGGATCGAATAACGGCACCAAGATTTTGCGGATCGGTAACGCCGTCTAGCGCTATAAACAATGGGCGTGCGTTAATGCGTGCAGATGCAGAATCCGCTGCTTCCATAGCGCGAGCCTTCTTTTCTGCGCGATCAACAAGCTCTTGCAACGAAGAGTATTGATAAGGCTGCACCTTTAAAATAATGCCCTGATGATTAGTGCTGTGAGCAATGCGATCCATCTCCAGGCGATCTGCCTCCAAAAGTCGCAAGCCTTGCATGCCAGCAAGCTTAACGATTTCGCGCGTGCGATCGTCGTGCTCAATGCGATTTGCAACATAAAGCTGCGTGCTAGGAACGCCTACGCGCAAAGCTTCAAGAGCTGCGTTTCGCCCAATAACCAACTCATCGCTATCTGTGCCCAACTTATCTACTCTGCGTCTTGCAGCCAAACGCGGATCTGCAAAAGTGCGCTTAATCGCAGCTTTTTTAGCGAAATAAGCTTTATGGTAAACGCGGTCTTCTGCCTTAGGAGTAGGCCCCTTGCCGCGCAATGCGTTACGATGTTTTCCACCCGACCCCTTGGTCGGTCCTTTTTTCATAGCCATATTCTTATTTTCACATGCCCCCGAGGCATTAGTATTTGGCGCTTTATGTGGCATAATAGAACGGTACTTAATTATTGTTATTGCAATAATCCACAACCGCGCAATAATCAAGATTTTGAGTTGACTTTGCATAAAATCTTGATTATTGACTACTCCGCGGCGCTCCCAAGGGGGAAAATATGGTTGATCAAAGCGATCAATCCAAAGATCCGTCATTGCAAGACGCACAAAGTGTTGCAGATGCGCTTAATGTAAACGTTCCTACTGGTCTAAGTAGCGATGAGGCTTCTAGAAGGCTCGCGCAATTTGGCCCGAACGCTCTAGCTGGTGCTCCTAAAACGCCAGCGTGGAAGAGGTTCCTCGAACAGTTTAAAGATCCGCTTGTTTACTTGCTTATAGCGGCAACTATTATTTCCGCAATCGCATGGTTTGTTGAGCGCGCACAGCATGGTGGCGAAAGTGGCGGCGAAGTTTTGCCGTTTGACTCAATAGTTATAATCGTGATTCTTATAGCAAACGCAGTTTTGGGCTATATTCAAGAGTCGCGTGCGCAAGAAGCGGTTGAGGCGCTGGCAAAAATGAGCGCTCCACAAACGTCTGTTCTTAGAGATGGGCGAGTTATGCGCATAGATACAGCGGATGTTGTGCCTGGAGATATTTTGGTTCTTGGCGAAGGCGATGCTGTTTCTGCAGATGCAAGGCTTATTGCAGCAGCTTCTTTGCGCGTTGCGGAAGCAAGCCTTACGGGAGAATCGGTTGCCGTTAGCAAGCGTCCAGAAACTCTAGCTTCGCCAAAGTCTTTGGCAGACCGCACAAACATGGTGTTTAATGGCACTGCCGTAACGCAAGGCACTGGCCGCGCAATCGTCACGTCTACGGGCATGAAAACTCAGGTTGGAAAAATCGCAGATATGCTTTCTAGCGCGCAAGAAGAAGCCACGCCTCTCGAGAAAGAGATGGTTCGCGTATCTAAGGTTCTTGGAATCGCAGTGTGTATTATTGCAGCCGTTGTGCTTGCGTCTATGTGGGCTCTTGAAGGCTTCCACACTATTGAAGACGTTATAGATTCTTTGCTTCTTTCTGTTTCTCTTGCTGTTGCTGCTGTTCCAGAAGGCTTAGCGGCTATTTTAACGGTTGTTCTTGCTTTGGGCGTTCAGCGCATGGTAAAGCATCATGCTGTTGTTAAAAAGCTTTCGTCTGTAGAAACTCTTGGCTCTGCATCTGTTATTTGCTCCGACAAAACGGGTACTTTAACTCGAAACGAGATGACTGTTGAGCGCGTTATAACGCCTAGCGGCCAAGTACAGCTTACGGGTAGCGGGTATAAGCCAGAAGGACGAATGGTTTTGCTGGGTTCTTTAGATGCGGATTTGGCGGTTCCTCCAGCTCTAGCTACAGAGGTGATTGGTGCGCTCGGATCTGGGTATTTAGCAAACGATGGCGATTTGCACTACAATGAATCGTCTGACGCATGGCAGCCAGTTGGCGACCCTACCGAGGTTTCGCTTATTGTTGCGGCTCGCAAAACCAAGGCAGACAAGCGTTACGCGCATCTTAGTCGCGTTGCGGAAGTGCCATTTACTTCTGAGCGCAAACGCATGTCTGTTGTTGTTAAAGACGATTCGGATTCTGGGAATCTTATTGTTTGCGCAAAAGGCGCTCCAGATGTTTTGCTTTCTTATTGCACGCGAATCGCAGTAGCTGGCGCTGTTCGTCCGCTTACAGAAGGAGACCGCGAAGAAATTCTTGCAAATGTGGAAAAGCTCTCTGGCGAAGCTTATCGCACGCTTGCAATGGCGTATAGGCCGCTTGGCGTAGATAGTTTAGCTAAAGTTAGCGGCATGGTTTCTAATGCTGCTGGCCAAATCGCAGATGTTGCTGAGCAAAGCGACGTTTTGGAATCTGATTTGATTTGGAACGGCATGGTTGCGATTATTGATCCTCCTAGAATCGAAGTTCGAGATAGCGTTGCTCAAGCGCATCGTGCTGGAATCCGAACTGTTATGATTACTGGCGACCATCCGCTTACGGCTGCTCGAATCGCTAGCGACCTTGGCATTATTGGAAAAGATGAGCATGCTCTTACTGGCGATGAGCTTGACGAGTTGCTTTCTAGAGATGACGACAATATTGCTTTCGACGATGCTATTAGCAAAGTGAGCGTGTATGCGCGAGTTGCTCCAGAACACAAGCTTGCGATTGTTTCCTCGCTACAAAGGCAAGGCAATATTGTTGCTATGACTGGTGATGGCGTAAACGATGCTCCTGCTGTAAAGTCGGCAGATATTGGCGTTGCAATGGGCATTACGGGTACGGAAGTCACTAAAGAATCCGCCAAGATGATTTTGGCAGATGACAACTTCTCTACAATCGTCGCAGCTGTGCGCGAAGGTCGCGGAATTTTCGACAATATTCGTAAATTCTTGAGATATTTGCTTAGCTCCAACGTTGGCGAAGTGTTCACCGTGTTTGGTGGTGTAGTGTTTGCTGGCGCTTTGGGAATTACGCAGCCAAACTCTGTAGGCGTGACTTTGCCTTTGCTCGCAACGCAGCTTTTGTGGATTAATTTGCTTACGGACGCGGCTCCTGCGCTCGCAATGGGTGTTGATCCGCAAACGGATGACGTTATGAATAGGCGTCCGCGAAGACTTACGGATAGCGTTATTGATAAGCCAATGTGGGGAGACATTGTGTTTATTGGCGTGATTATGGCAGCTATAACGCTGATTGGCATGGATATGCATTTGGCTGGCGGATTGTTTACAGACCGCTCCACAACTGTTTTAACTCATGCCGCTCAAATGACTCACGCGCGCACAATGGGCTTTACTATTCTTGTGTTTGCGCAAATGCTTAATGCTCTTGCGTCTCGCTCGCATTTGCAAAGCGTGTTTGTTGGCTTGTTTGCAAATCGTTGGCTTTGGGGCGCAATCGCAGTTTCCGTAGTGTTGCAGCTTGCTGTAATTTATATACCATTCCTTAATGGTCCGTTTGGCACAGTTCCGCTCGACTTTATGGAGTGGGTGGAGTGCCTTGGGCTTTCAATGGTTGTGCTTATTGCTTCGGAGTTAAGAAAGTGCGTTTTGCGATTTATTGCTAAACGCAAAGCTGCTTCTTCTGTTGCAATATCTGCCTAATATTTTCGACCGCGGCACGCGCTACACTTGGCATATAAGTGTGTTTAAGTGTTTGTTTTACGAAGTTTTATCGCAAGGAGATTTGACGTTATGCTGTTGTCTGATCGCGACATTCTCAAAGCTCATGACGAGGGTCATATTGATTTGACTCCATGGACCCCACAAATGGTGCAGCCTGCGTCGATTGATGTGCGGCTTGACCGATTCTTCCGATTGTTCAATAATCACGCTTACACATACGTGGATCCTGCAGAAAATCAAGGCGAGCTTACTGAGCAATTTTCGGTTGCGCCTGATGAGCCTTGGATTTTGCATCCTGGCGAGTTTGCGCTTGGCTCCACTTGGGAGTATGTGAAGTTGGATTCTACGATTGCTGCGCGCTTAGAAGGCAAGAGCTCGCTTGGCCGTCTTGGAATTTTAACTCATTCCACGGCTGGCTTTATTGACCCAGGTTTTGAAGGCCACATTACTTTGGAGCTTTCAAACGTTAGCACTCTGCCAGTTAAATTGTGGCCAGGCATGAAGATTGGCCAAATGTGCTTCTTCCAGCTAAGCTCTCCATGCGAAAATCCTTACGGTTCTTCTGTTAACGGATCTCACTATCAAGGTCAGCGCGGCCCAACGCCGTCTAGGTCTTACGAGAACTTCTATCGCGCAAATTTGGAAGATTAGTATTAATTAAGATTTGATTAGTCTTGATTAGTCTCGATTTTTAAGAAAAATCAGGGGAAAAGTAGAAAACTTTCAGCAAGTTATCAGCTAGTTCACTAGCAGCGCTAAGGATTATGTGTTTTCATAATATTAGTGAAAAACTTAAAAGGTAATTCACGAAAGCTTATTCATATTTTTCCTTAAATTTAAACCCCAGTCCAATCGGCTGGGGTTAAATTTTTATGCAGTGTTCGCTGTGTAAATGCCAAAGCTGTGCCGTATGCTGTAATTATGACTAATCATAACGGTGTGATCTCTAGTGAGTTCGACAACGGCGAATTTAACAATAATGATTTTGGCGGCGGTGATTTTGGCGGCGGCAATAACGGCAACAGCAACGCCAATAATGGCGATTTTGGCAGCGAAGATAGCGCTGATGGCGCATCGAATGGCCTTCATGCTGGCCGTGAATCAAGCGTTGTTCCAGGCAGATTTGGCGAAGATTTGCATGTAAGCGTTGCTAAGTATTCTCGAGGCGAAGCAGCTGCATATGCCACAAGGCCTCTTCTTTTGCTGTTGCACGGATGGGGTTCAAACGAGGACGATTTGCTTGATTTAATGCGCGTTGTGGCACCTTATAACGATGCGATTTCTTTACGTGCTCCACTTCGCTTGGCTCAAGGCGCTTACAGCTGGTTCCATGATGCTGTGCCTAACGGAGATGACTTAGACAGAGATATGTATGCTGCGGCTGCTGCGATTGATGAGTGGGTTGCGGCGAATGTTCCCGAAGACCGCGCTGTTGTGCCATTCGGTTTTTCGCAAGGTGCGGCTCTTGCGATTCATGTTCTTAGGCTTAATCCAGATCGCTATCGCGCATCCGTTGCGCTTTCTGGCTTCGTAGCTCCTAATATTGCTAAAGATATTTCTCTTAACGACGACGTTCTTGCGGATCTTAATACGCCTGTTTTCTTTGGCTACGGCTTGGATGATGCTGTTATTGCTCCTTACGAGTTTTCGGCAGCTGCAGCCTGGCTTGAGGAGCATACCTGGCTGGAAGAGAAGCGTTACCGCGGGCTTGACCACGCAGTTCACATGGAAGAACTTGGCGATATTCGCTCTTGGCTTGCTTTGCACAATATTTCTTCGGGGTTAATGTGACTTTGCGCGCGCGCGAATATGTTCCACTCATGCAAGAGGCATTGCGACTTGCTAAGCGCGCTTACGATTGCGGAGAAGTTCCAGTTGGCGCTGTTGTTGTAGATGGTTCTGGTGCGATTATTGGCCGCGGCTCTAATCTTCGTGAGCAAGACGCGGATCCTCTTTCTCACGCAGAAATTCTTGCGATTAGGCAGGCAGCAGAGGTGCGCAAGTCTTGGAATCTTAGCGATTGCACGCTTGTTGTTACGTTGGAGCCTTGCCCAATGTGCGCTGGCGCGATTTTACAAACGCACATTAGTAGCGTTGTTTTTGGTGCATGGGATTCAAAACTTGGCGCATGTGGATCCGTTTGGGATATTTTGCGAGATCCTCATATTGGCTCGCATCCGCAAGTTTTTGGCTCCGTTTGTGAATCGCAGTGTGTGCAGTTATTGCGTAATTTTTTCGAAAATCATAGATAAAACTGAATAATTTTTTAATTAGAAACGCTGTAAAGATGTAATTAGAAAAATTTTGACATTCTCAAAAAACTGTGTAATATGCTATAAAAACCAAAGAGCAGTTGACTGATTGTTTTCACTCATTCAGTCTTCTGCTTTTTGTTATATTCGTGGTTGCTTCCGCGTAATCCATGTAAATGAAAATTTATGGATTTATGCCTGGTGCCACTTTACTTACAAGCCTACATGGAGGTGTCATATGAGTGACATGAAATATGCAATGATCGGTTCTGGAGCTATGGGTTATCGCTATGGTGTTTTATTGCAGGAGACGGCTGGCATTCATGTTGATTTCATTGATGCCTGGGATGAAAATGTGAATAAGGTTCGCGAGCAGGGCGGTGTAATGGTTAGCCGTGACCACGAGAATCGCCATCTTGTGCCAATCAATATGTATACTCCAGAAGATTATGACGGAGATCCAGACGTGTGGATTGTGTTTATGAAGCAGATGCAGCTTGCGGAGATGTTGGAGCGATGCAAGCATTTGTTTAAGGATCGTCAGGTTGTGTTCGCTGCAATGAACGGTTGGGGACATTTTGAAAAGCTTCAGCAATATTTCTCAGACGATCGAATTTACGGCGGTACCGCAATGATTGCAACTGTGCTGAATGGCCCTGGAGACGTTGATTTTATTGGTAAAGTTGGCGTTGGTACAATGAATATGTGTGCGTTGAACGAGCAAGTGAGCAATGTTGAGCTTGCTATGCGTGATGATTTTCAAGCTGCTGGCTTGAATCCTACTATTACGGAAGATTTTAAGGGCACATGCATGGCGAAGGTAGTTTTTAATTCCGTGGTTAACACTTTGTGCACAATGTATCAGATTCAGATGGGTCAGTTTATTTCGTATCCAGGAGCTATGGATATGGCTCGTCAACTTATCAACGAAGCGTACGATGTGTGCGATCGTGCAGGAATTCGTATGGTTAATACGCGTCAGCAGGAGCTGGAGGCTATTGACTACGTAAGTCGCGTGGCAAATCCTTTGCACTATCCTTCTATGTATCAAGATATGAGTCGTGGTAGAAAGACAGAAGTTGATTATATAAACGGATATATTGCAAAGCTTGGTCGCGAAAATGACTACGTTTGCCGCACTCACGAGTTCTTGACTCACGGAGTTCATTTGGCGGAGCTTGCATTTAAATTACATAATCAGCAATAATTTAGATAGTATCTCTATAGCTCTTACAATGAATGAGAAGGAGGCACGGCTCGTAGTTTTTACTGCGGGCCGCTTTTTATATCCTTTTAACTATAATATTTACAAGTACAATGACTTTCATATATACTTGTAAAACGCATAGTAAATATACATGTATTGAATATTAATATAGATTATAAGGTAATTCTCATGGTTACAGTCGCTCCTATAAGCACTATGGTTCCGATTAGCGCTTTTAGTAATGGTAAATCTGCACAGGCTTTTGCCAAGGTAAGTTCTGGTATGCCAGTTACAGTGTTAAAAAATAATCAACCAATGTACTTCATTATTAATCGTGAAGATTTTGAGCATTACCAATCGCTCGAGGAACAACTTCAAAAGTATGTTGAAGAAGCTATCGAAAATAAAAACGAGGAAGCTCGTAGGCAAGTTCAAAATCGCGAATTTACTCATGAATCACATACTGCTTCCAACATGATGGATTATCTAAATGGACTGTGAAAAGCGACGCCTAAAATCCAAAGATAGCTAAAATATAGAATAGTAAATATAGGTAATAAAAATAATTAATGGGGAATGTATGACTACTTTTAATAGAGCAAACTTGCCGCAATCCGTGCGCACAAACGGCGCTACGCCAAACCCTTGGTGGGCAAATGCAGTTGTGTATCAGATTTATCCGCGAAGCTTTCAAGATACCAACGGCGACGGCATTGGCGATTTGAAGGGAATCACTTCTCGTCTTGACTATTTGGCAGATTTAGGCGTTGACGTACTTTGGCTTAGCCCTGTTTACAAGTCTCCGCAAGACGATAACGGCTACGATATTTCCGATTATCAAGATATTGATCCGCTTTTTGGAACTTTGGAAGATATGGACGAGCTTTTGGCAGAAGCGCACAAGCGCGGCCTTAAAGTTGTTATGGATTTAGTAGTAAATCACACTTCCGACGAGCATGCTTGGTTCCAGGCTTCAAGAGATGCTTCTAGCGACTACGCGGATTGGTATTGGTGGAGGCCAGCACGCAAAGGGCATGTGCCTGGAGAGCCAGGTGCGGAGCCAAATAAGTGGGGTTCGTATTTTGGCGGCTCGGCGTGGACGTATGATCCAAAGCGTGGCGAATATTACTTCCACCAGTATTCGCCAAAGCAGCCAGATTTGAATTGGGAAAATCCTGCCGTTCGCGCTGCCGTGTACAAGATGATGAATTGGTGGATGGATCGCGGAATTAACGGCTTCCGCATGGATGTAATTACGCAAATTTCTAAGCGCATAGATAGCGAAGGGCGTTTGCCAGGGGAATACGGTTCGCAGATTGAAGATGCGCCAGCAGGTGACGACGGCTACTCTTCGCCGTATTTCTTCTGCTCCGATGGCCCTCGCTTAGACGAGTTTTTGCGCGAGATGCGCGAAGCGGTTTTCAAGGGTCGCGAAGGTTTCTTAACTGTTGGCGAGGCTCCTGGAATTTCCGCGCATCGAAACACTTATATTACAAATCCTGCTAATGGCGAGCTAGACATGCTCTTCTTGTTCGATCAAGTTAATGTTGATTGCGCAAATGGAACTAAGTGGAATCCTATTCCTCTTAAGTTGACGACATTAAAGCGTGCAATGGCAGATCAGCAGCAAGCAGTTAGCGAGGCTGGTTGGGCGAGCCTGTTCTTTAATAATCACGATCAGCCGCGTGCGCTTTCTCGCTGGGGTAGCGAGGCTAGCGATGAGATGCGTGTGCTTTCCGCTAAGGCGATTGCAATGCTTCTTCACATGCATCGCGGCACTCCGTATGTGTATCAGGGTGAAGAAATTGGCATGACAAACGCGCACTTTACGCGCCTCGAGCAGTATCGCGATTTGGAAGCGTTGAATATGTTTAAGCAGCGCGTAGAAGAAGCGCATATTCAGTCTGCGGAGTCTATGATGGATGCGCTCGCAAAGCGCGGTCGCGATAATTCTCGAACTCCAATGCAGTGGAATGCGTCTAAATATGCAGGATTTATGCCTTTTAATGTTCCGTCGCAAAATAATGCGCAGCCTTGGATTAGCGTGAATCCTAATTATGTAGATATTAATGCTGCCGAGCAGATGGAAGATTCGGATTCTGTTTATTCGTTCTACAAGCGTTTGATTGAGTTGCGCCATTTGCAGCCTGTTGTTTCGGCTGGTTCTTGGAATTTGATTGATGCGGATGACGAGTGCGTTTACGCGTTTGTTAGGCAGGTTGAGCAGGTTGAGCAGACTTGTGAGAATGCTAAGGCAGATGAGGCATGTGAGGCAGATGTGGCAAATGTGGCAGGTCTTGAGAATGATGTGAATTCTTCAAGCGCGGTTGCTGGCGATTTGCCTTGTGCTTCTGTAAAGAAGTTGCTCGTAATGATAAATATGACGGATTCTTCTGTAGCAATACCTGCTCAAAGTGCCGAATTGTTGCGTAATATCGCCTCTAACGGCGCATCGTATGACGATGTGATGATTTCTACGTACAGCGCAGATCATGCTCTTAAATCGCTTAAAAATGGCACGCTTGCGCCTTGGGAGGGAATCGCTGTTAGCTTGCAATAGTTTCGTCTACTAACTTTGGCAGAGCCTTTGCAATATCTTCGCGTATTATGCGCTCTGCCAAATGATCGTATTGCGTAGCGCCCAGGTTCATTATTGTAATCGGCACTCCTGCGCGAGCAGCTAGTGGCACAAGGCTTGCGGCTGGAAACACTTCTAGAGTGGAGCCAATAACCCACAGCTCGCTTGCGTGCATAATCGCCTGCGCGCTGCGTTCCATTGCGCCTTCGGGCAGAGCTTCCCCAAAATATACAACGTCCGTTTTTATAAGACCGTTGCAAGGCATGTTTCCGCGGTACGGCAGCGCGCGCCTGCAATGTGGGTCTGGGTGCGCGTCTAAGTCGCGCATAATATCCGCAGTTTTATAGCTCGCGTGGCAGCTCATGCAGTGTGATGTTCCAATGCTTCCGTGCAAGTTCACTACAATACCTGGGCTGTTTCCAGCTTTTTCGTGAAGCGCATCAAAGTTTTGAGTGGCGATTAAGTCCAGCATTCCAGCTTTCTCAAGTTTTACTAGCGACTTATGCGCTGTTCCAGGCTGAGCGTTCCAAACTGGCGACTCTTTTTGCCATCGCCAAGAGTAAATGCGTTCTTCTTCGCTGCTTAAAAACGCGTCAATGTCGTAAACGCTCATTTGTTCTGGGTGTTTAGTCCAAACTCCATCTGGGCCTCGAAAGTCTGGAATGCCCGCGCTTGTAGATATTCCTGCGCCTGTTAGTGCAACAATGTGATGGTGTACGCTGTTGTGTGCGCTGCTCTTGCTGTTTTTCTCGCTATTTCTCATATACCTATATATAGCACGCCTAGGTATAGCACGTACACATGTTGTGTGCATATATATTGTTTGTTTTGCTTGCGTTGTGTATTTTGTATTTTGCTTATGTTGATTGCGCGACACTCCCGTGTTTTGGTTTTTGGGGGTGTTTTTCTTGTTTTTTTGGATTATTTTTGTTGTGTTTTTGTTGGTGTGTGGTTGCGTGGCGT